>JAZNEW010000001.1:0-6659 GCA_045588775.1 Candidatus Egerieisoma sp.
TTAAGTATATATGCTACTACAATAATGATAGAATCAAATTGAGGCTAAATGGAAAAAGCCCGGTGCAATACCGAGCTTTATTCCAATCTAAAAGCGCCTCTTGATAATGTTAAACCGTCCAACTTTTGGGGGTCACATCAATGGGGGGTTGGTCTTTTTTTGTTGGTTTGATACTCAGATTGCTTAAGACTTTCCCCAAACCCATACATGTGATTCTCGCCATTGCTTCATCTTCATATAATACGCAGCTCAAATAAACATGTACAGTTTTGGGGAAAGTCAATTTATCATGTGGTAAAATGATGAAATAAGTGTTGTAAACTTATTGCTCTTACGTAAAAGTGCCAATATTGTTGCTTATATTCACTACTACCATTTTTCCCAATTTTTTCCATTTAGTTTTAGACTCTTAATATTATTACCCCATCCTACATGATAATTAATATATCCCTTTAATGTAATAGTTCTATCGGATATATATATAGAAACAGTGATAGGTACATCTTTTGTAACATTACCTATTTGTTTGCGCTGTCCGCGTAAATCAACAGTCCAATCTCCACGGCGCGATGGAGCATTTCCAGATTTATACACGACTGTACCATTTGCATAAAAATCAAGTGTTTCACTGCTATTTTGGAAAGTAACTCCATTTCCAAAATTAGGTTTTACTTGTGAATAAGCTATAACTGCTATGAAAAGATAAAAAAGTGTAATGAAAATTTTCTTCATGATATTTTATTTAGATATTGTTTCTACTCACTTATCGGCTTTTCGATTACTCCGCAGTACCTTGAATATCTGAAATACGCACAAAAAAAGCGCGGTACTTGTTTAGTATTCTCGCTTTGGGGTGTTTGGCGTAACCTCGACAAAAGAATAACTAAAAAGCCCGCGCCAACGGCACGAGCATTCTAACTATTATTCCTTTTTGTCTTTTTATAGTCGCCAAACTTTCAAAGCAAAAGAATAATGCTAAAACGCTTTTCACCGAAGGCATTTTGCAGAACTTTGAAGTGGAAGGCAGGCGGAATAGAAAATGGTACATACAAAAGAAGCTGACCATGATGATGATGGTCAGCCTCCTGTCGTTTTATTGTGTTAAAGACAATTATTTCTGCTGGTTAGGAACATCGAGATTCAACTGAGGATTCTTCTTTGATGAGAAGAACAGCAACAATGAAACTGATATTGCAACTATACCCAAAATGATGAATACATACTCTGCATTAACGGCAGCCTCTACGCCTGAGAATTTGTTAAGGATGCTTCCTACAATGATAGGAACAAGCATCATACCCATATTCTGAATCCAATAGATCAGGGAGTATGCAGTACCCAAGTTCTTTTCAGGAACAATTTTAGGAACCGACGGCCACATTGCAGCAGGAACAAGTGAGTAACCTATACCAAGGATTGCAATGCCAAGATAGCCGTAAATAGCTTGTCCTGGAGCGAATGCGATAATGATGTGAGCAACGAATACCATTACAGAACCTGTAATCATCCATGTTGTAGCTTTACCTATTTTGTCTACAAGGATACCGAACAATGGGGTGAAGACTACTGTAAAGAATGGAATCATCGAAACCATCCATGAAGCAGTCTGCTCAAAGTTGGCAGCATTCTCTGCACCAAATCTTGGGATAAGGATTGCGGTTGCAAATTTCTTGAAAGAAATGATGCAGCAGTAGAAGAATACACAAAGTAGAGAGATTAGAAGGTAATGTTTGTTACCCAAAATCTTGAAGATATCTGAGAATTTGAATTTGTCCTCTTCTGCAGTTTCAACTTTATCAGAAGTACCCTCTTGTCTGTCGAATTTTGCATCCATTGCAACAAAGATTGCCCAAACAATTGCACCAATCAAAAGCAGCATGAGCCCAAAGAATGCAGGTCTGCTGGTTACATCAAGAGAATAACCGTTTGCCGACTCCTGAACCAATACAGGTGAAAGAAGCAACGCAGCTGCTGTACCCAAACGGGCAATAGCAAGCTGAAGACCCATAGCAAGGGCCATTGATTTGCCTTTGAACCATTTTGCAATAGAGCGTGTTACAGCAACGCCGGCAATTTCGCTTCCAAGTCCGAAGAGCATACATCCCACATAGGCAATGGTGAGTGAATGGCCCGACTCAACAATTGATTTGGAAGAGATTGTTACATATACAAGTGCTGCACCGGTAGCCATAAGACCCACAAAGATGGAACCTGTTATGCGTACTCCCCATTTGTCGAGAAGCATACCGCAAACAATCAGACCGCCCCATACGCAAAGGAATGAGTATCCTCCGGCATAGAAACCATAATCGAGCGAGTCCCATCCGAGTTCAAGCATTTCAGGGTTTTTGAAAATGTGAGAAATTGTAGAGAACATGTCGTCGAAGAAGTACGAAGCGAACATTGGCACTACAAGGCATGCCCATGCCAGCCAACATGCACTCTTGCTCTCTTTTAAAGTCTTTACTACTTTATTCATAAGTTTTAAGTGTTTTGTTATTTAGATTATTTGATTATTTGATTATTTGTCGGGTTATAATTATTTGATATTAGGCAATTCAAGGCCATAACCTTTTCTCTTGTCTTCAACTTTCAACCACAAACCGAGAACAAGTGCAAGTGCTCCGAGTGATGAGAAGATGAGCATAGGGACGGTGTAACCTCCTGTTTTGTCGAGACTCCAGCCAATGATGATAGGGAATGCCATGAGACCGATATTCTGAATCCAGAAAATTACCGAGTAGGCAGAGCCAAGGTATCTCTCTTCTACCAGTTTTGGAACCGACGGCCACAATGCAGCAGGAACCAATGAGAATGAGATGCCCAACAATATGATTGCGCTATATGCGATAGGTTTTGTGAGAGGAACAAGTGCAAATGTAAGGTGGCACGCGATCATGAGGATTGCTCCAAGAATCAGCATTGATGCACCTTTACCCTTTTTGTCGAGGAATGCGCCAAGGAAAGGAGTGAGGACCATTGCTCCGATAGGGAACCATGAGAAGAGTCCCGATGCCTGTGCTGTTGTCATATTCAGGTTGGTCTCAAGCATTCCGGTAGCAAATTTCTGGAATGGGAATATTGCAGAGTAGTATAGGACGCACAAACCTGCAACAATAAGGAATGTTTTGCTGGTGAAGAGTTTGCCTATATCGCTCACTTTAAATTGCTCTTCGGCCTGGTCAGTGGCACTTTCGCCCAACTGTCGGTCGAGTTTCTTGTCCATGAATGTGAATATTGTATAGGTGATCAGACCTATAATAAGGAGTATTGTGCAGAACAAAACCGGAGTTACAACGGTAGGCATAGCCTCGTTAGCCCAAGTGGAGAGGGCAGGAGAGATGCGGAATACTGCAAAAACTCCCAGGCGGGCAATTGCCATCTCAAGGCCCATTGCCAATGCCATCTCTTTGCCTTTGAACCATTTTGCTATTGCTTTTGAAACTGTTACGCCTGCCATTTCAACGCCGCATCCAAAAATCATGAAGCCTATAGAGGCCAGTTTGGCTGTAGCAGGGAAGCTGGTCCAGAAAGAGTCGAGGAATCTGTAAAGGCCGCAGTCAGGGGTGAATAAGTTGCTTATTGCATATAATTTTATTGCAGCACCTATTACCATTACCGAACCCGACAGGATTCCGGTAAAGCGGATGCCCATTTTGTCGAGAATAATTCCTGCAAAAATCAGGAAGAATGCAAATACATTCAAGAAATACTCCGAGCTGCAGAATGTTCCGTATGTCTCGGCAGACCAACCTTTGCTGGTTTCAAGTAGAGTTGAAAGCGGCGACAATACATCCACAAACATGTAAGCAAAGAACATCATCAGCGCAATTAGAACCAAAGCGGTCCATCTGACTGCAAAGTTGTCATTCAAGAATTTTTTAGTAGTAGTCATTATTTTAATAGTTTTAGATTTGCGTATATATAATATATGTGTAATAATCGGGCAATTTAGGCAAATAATTCCAAAGGATAAAATCTATTTTAAAAATTTTTCTGTGTGGCAAAATAATTGTAACTTGCAAAGTTTTTATTTGTGGAAATGTTAGAGAGTATAAATAGTCCTTCAGATATAAAGAAACTGACTCATCAGCAGCTGCACGACCTTTGCAAAGAGGTCCGTGATTATATGATAGAGTGCTGTTCGACAAACCCCGGCCATTTGGGCTCAAGTTTGGGTGCTGTTGAACTCTCTGTTGCCTTGCATTATGTTCTTGATACTCCTCACGACAAAATCGTGTGGGATGTGGGTCATCAGGCGTATGCCCATAAAATAATAACAGGTCGCAGGGAGGCCTTTGTAAACAACAGAAAATACAAGGGGCTGAGCGGATTTCCAAAAATGTCTGAAAGTGAATATGATTCATTTGGCGCAGGACATACTTCCACTTCAATTTCTGCAGCGCTCGGTATAGCTACCGCAGCGGCAATGGAGGGGCAAAACCGGAGGGTTGTTGCGGTGATAGGTGATGGCGCAATGACCGGAGGACTCGCATTTGAGGGGTTGAACAATGCCGGTGCTATGAAGTCTGACATTCTTGTCATTCTGAACGACAATCAGATTTCGATCGACAATAATGTGGGAGCTCTGCACAACTATCTGATGAAAATATCAACCTCCCCTGCATATAACCGTTTGAAGAACAGAGTATGGAACAAGCTTACCAACAGAAGTATCCGTAAGTTTATGCAAAAGGTGAGGTTGAGCACAAAACTGGCATTTTTCAGAAGCGGTTCTGTATTTGAAGGGTTGGGCTTCCGCTATTTTGGCATTATCGACGGCAATGATATAGACGAACTTGTTACCACACTTGAAAATATAAAGGATATAAAAGGCCCCAAACTTTTGCACATACATACTGTAAAGGGTAAAGGCTACAAGCCTGCCGAAGAGAACCAGAGCCTCTGGCATGCTCCGGGTAAATTTAATGTGGCTACGGGTGAGCGCATTGTGAATAGAGGTGCAAAAAAATATAAATATCAGGAGATTTTTGGCGAGACTGTTACAGAATTGGCCGGGATGAACGACAAGATTGTGGGAATAACTCCGGCAATGGCGTCGGGCTGTTCGCTCAATATAATGATGAAGAAATATCCTGAGCGTACCTTTGATGTGGGTATTGCGGAGCAACATGCTGTAACTTTTGCTGCAGGATTGGCTGCAGGGGGACTTCTTCCTTTCTGTAATGTCTATTCAACTTTTATGCAGAGGGCATACGACAGTATTATACATGATGTGGCTTTGCAGAATTTGAAAGTGGTATTCTGTATAGACAGGGGTGGACTTGTTGGTGAAGATGGTGCAACTCATCATGGAGCATTTGATCTGGCATACTTCAGATCTATACCTAATATAACAGTGTCGGCTCCTATGAATGAGATTGAGTTGAGAAATCTGATGTATTCGGCAACGCTGCCAGAATATGGAATTACAGTAATCAGATATCCCAGAGGAGAGTGTGAGGGGCTGGATTGGAAAAAGGAGTTTGTTCCGGTTGCACCTGGCAAGGCCGAATTGTTGAGGGATGGTTCAAAGGTTGCCGTATTATCTTTGGGAACAATCGGCAATAGGGTGAAGAGTGCTCTGGAGAGGATTGTGGCGGAGACAGGCTTTTCTCCTATACATTATAATATGCGTTTTTTGAAGCCTCTCGATACAGATGCCGTAGAAAGGGCCTGCTCTTTATGTGATACAATAATAACTGTAGAGGATGGAACTGTTGTTGGAGGATTGCATAGTGCGGTGTCTGAATATGTGGCGGAGTGTGGTTTTAATTGCAAAGTTTTAAAATTAGGTATTCCCGACAGGTTTGTAGAGCAGGGCAGTATAAATGAGTTAATGTCGGAGTGTCAATATAATACGGAGGATATTTATAAAGTTGTAAAAAAAGTTTGTAATTTTTTTTCAAAAATATTTGGTGGATAAAAACAAAACATATATCTTTGCAATCCCAAACGGAAAGAAACACTTCTCAACGGGATTCTTTGAAATAATGCCGATGTAGCTCAGTTGGCCAGAGCAGCTGATTTGTAATCAGCTGGTCGGGGGTTCGAATCCCTCCATCGGCTCTTTTAACATATAAGTTTTTTGAACGTATTAAGAAAATGGGGAGATACCAAAGTGGCCAACTGGGGCAGACTGTAAATCTGCTGGCGCACGCCTTCGTAGGTTCGAATCCTGCTCTCCCCACTATTTTTGTATCTATACGTTGCGGAAGTAGCTCAGTCGGTAGAGCATCAGCCTTCCAAGCTGAGGGTCGCGGGTTCGAACCTCGTCTTCCGCTCCAGTTAAAAGCCAGTGTAGCTCAGGGGTAGAGCGCTTCCTTGGTAAGGAAGAGGTCACGAGTTCAAATCTCGTCACCGGCTCTATAAGTGTGTAAAATATTCAATTATAAAAATTTATTATTATGGCAAAAGAAACTTTTAAGAGGGAAAAACCTCACGTTAACATTGGTACTATTGGCCACGTTGACCACGGTAAAACTACCCTAACTGCAGCTATTACAACTGTATTGGCTAAAGCAGGTCTTTCAGAGCTTCGTTCATTTGACTCAATTGACAACGCTCCAGAGGAGAAAGAGCGCGGTATCACTATCAACACTGCACACGTAGAGTATCAGACTGCTAACCGTCACTATGCTCACGTTGACTGTCCAGGC
>JAZNEW010000002.1:0-3277 GCA_045588775.1 Candidatus Egerieisoma sp.
CTATCTCTGCTTATTACTAATATTGTTTTGTACCTGTTCTTCAAGTCATACAGAGTGGTATTTTTCTGTTCATGTATTGTAATGATAAGTGTATTGTGGACACTTAGTTTTATGGGAATACTGGGAGTTAAGATTACCCTGTTGACAGCAATGCTGCCGCCATTGATTATAGTCATAAGTATCCCGAACTGCGTATATATGATCAATAAGTACCATGCCGATTACATGAAGAAGGGTGATAAGATACATGCTTTGAAGGCTATTGTCAGCAAGGTTGGTACTGCTACATTATTTTCAAATCTTACTACAGCTGCAGGTTTTGCAACCTTTATGATTACCTCCAGCAGGGTTTTGGTTGAGTTTGGCGAGGTTGCTCTGTTGAGTATAATTATGATTTTTGTAGTTTCAATAATCCTGATACCGACAATCTTCAGTTATCTCCCTGCTCCCGACACAAAGCATATCAAGCATCTTGATAATCCTATTGTTTCCAAGAGTTTGAAACGACTAACCGGAGCAATATTACGTCACAGACATGTGGTGTACCTGTCAACAATACTTTTGGTTTTTCTGTGCGGAATAGGAGTTAGTCTAATGAAGACTACAGGATATATGGTTGATGACCTTCAGGATGACGATCCTATCAAACAGGATCTGGCATTTTTTGAGGAGAATTTTGACGGATTGATGCCACTTGAGGTTACTGTGGATACAAAAAGACCAAGACAGGTGTTGAGTGTCTTAAATTTGCGAAAGCTGGATACTCTCTCCGAGCGGTTGACTGCAGATGAGGATATTTCCAAACCAATTTCGTTGGTTGCTGCTGCAAAGTTTGCTAACCAGGCCTTTTACAATGGAAAGAGTTCATATTACAAATTGCCTACAAATACCACCAAGAATTTTATCATGAGATATATGGGTAATAGTGTAGGCGAGGGCGGAGGTTTTAATTCGTATGCTCAATCATTTATTGACAGCACCCAGCAGACTGCCCGTTTGAGTTTCAGAGTTAAGGATATTGGAACCAAACGAATGGCAGAAAAGGAGGCATTTGTCTATGCTACGGCGGCAGAGATATTCCCGCCAGAGAAGTATGATGTCAAGGTTACCGGTTCAAGTATCATACATTTCCGTGGAAATGAGTATCTGATAAATAACCTGTTCAGTTCGGTATTGTTGGCAATCGTGCTTATCTCAGGTTTTATTGCGCTGATGTTCAGAAGTAAGAGGATGGTATTCATAGCCCTGATTCCAAATATGATACCACTGATTGTTATTGCTGCAATTATGGGATTCTTCGGCGTGCCAATCAAGGCATCAACGGTGTTGGTGTTCAGTGTTGTTTTTGGAATTACCGTAGACTCAACAATACACTTCCTGGCCAAGTATAGACAGGAGTTGCAGAGTTATGGATGGAATATGTCAACATCGGTGATAAGATCTCTGCGTGAAACCGGTCAGAGTGTGATTTACAACTCCATTATACTTTTGTGCGGTTTTGGAATTTTCTGCCTCTCTGATTTTGGAGGAACTTTGGCTTTGGGTGTATTGACCTGTTCAGCTCTCTTTGCAGCAATGGTGTCGAATCTGATTCTGTTGCCGGCTCTACTTTTAACAATGCAGAAGAGTGTTGCCCGTAAGATATTCAAGACTGAGCCTCTATGGGAGATTATGGAGTATGAGAGTGATATGGATGTTAATAAGCTAAAACTTGAAGAGAGCAAAGAGGATAAATAAATTCTCTTCTTTCGGGCAGCACAGACCAGAATATAGTAGTTGTTATACAATGTTTATAAAAGAGACTGTCAAACAAATCAGTTGACAGTCTCTTTTTTTGTAAGAATCTGTTTAAATTTTAAACAGATTCTAAATAATTCAGGTTTTACAGCTCTACCGCCCGTAGTTCTGCAAGAGCCGTCTGGTATTCACTCTCAAGGGTGAATAGTTGAGTGAACATATCGTAAATCATCTCCATCTCAACAATGTAGTCAGTTAGAGATATCTGGCCCACAATCAATGCTTTGTGCAGTTTGGATGTGTGGTTGGCACTATTGACCCCTTCTCGAAGTTGTACTACATTCCTGTTTAAAGTTTTGCACTTTTCATATTGTGAGTAGAGTGTGTAATATAGCTGTTGTTCAACACTCTGTTCATGAAGACGACTTGCCCTCTCTGCAGCTTTGGCCTGTTTGATATTGTTCTTGTTAGCCCATAACGGGATAGATATGCCCAGAGTGATACCATGTGCCTTCTCTCCCTTTTTTAGCCCCTCACTCATATAGCCGGCAGATATTTCCGGTAAACCCTCCATTTTGCTTAATGTGACACTCTTGCTACTCAACTCCGTAGCTTTTCGTGCTGCCGCATATAGTGGAAGGCGCTCCACTATTTGGTTATACCACTCATCAAAATTGGTTGGAGGTAGCAGATTCTCAAATGTAGTGTCGTTATATTGTACGGCAATACCTCCATTCATAAATTGCAATTGTGTAAGCAGTTGTTGTCGTTCCATATTCAGACTTTGCAACTCTGTATTGATGTTTATTGCATTAATCAGGGCTTTGTTGTGTTCAATAATGGTATAGTGCCCCTCTTCAATTCCGGTTTGATACATCTCTGAAAGTTGTTTGGCCTCTGCCTCTCTGCGCTCCATAATATTGATGAGCGCATTCACTCTTGTCAGATTTATCAGAGTTATTTTAGCAGAGAGTAGTGTTGCAATTCTCTCTTCGCGATACTCCTCTTCAAGAATCTCATTGCTTTTGCCTGCCAGTTTTTTACGTATACCCGATATTGTTGCAATATCAAATGCCTGACTAACGTTTATGTCCTGCCGGGTATTGCCCTCAGCAGGGGGAAGCCATAAGTAGTTAAATCCGACCTCTGGGTTTGATAGGGTAATACCGGTACGGTTCTCCAGCATCTCAGCATCGGTCTCTGCTCTGTAGGCCTGCAGTAGCAGATTATTCTGTTCGATGCTTTTAAGTATAGCGTCACTATCCTGAGCATAGATACCCTCTGTACCAAACAGAGCAAGGCAAAGTAAAGCTGTTGTTACTATTTTATTCAGAAATCTCATCTTTATCCTCCTTTCTACCTCTTTTTGAAACAAATATATAGCTTATTGGTACAACAAATCCGTTTAGAAGTGTTGAACTTAGCAGACCGCCAAGCAGAACTTTTGCCATTGGACTTTGAATCTCATTGCCGGGTAGTTCGCCTCCAAGTGCTAATGGAAGCAGTCCGAGTGCTGATGTCAGGGCTGTCATAAGAATTG
>JAZNEW010000003.1:0-72221 GCA_045588775.1 Candidatus Egerieisoma sp.
CCATGAAGATTGGTAGGCATGGCAAAGGCATCAAGGTGCGTACCGACAGCTGCATACACCCCGAGGGTTACGAGATGACCGTCTCGGAGGAGGGCGTGCTTATCATTGGTGGCTCGGAGGCGGGCATCTTCTACGGCTTGCAGACGCTGCGCCAGATAATCCTTACGAATGAGGGGCGTGTCCCCTATGGCTTTATCGCCGATGAGCCTACGCTGTCGTATCGTGGTGTTCACCTCGATGTGGCGCGTCACTTCTTCTCGGCTGAGGATGTCAAGCGTTATGTCGATATTCTTGCTGCGCATAAGGTAAACCGCCTACATTGGCATCTTACCGACGATCAGGGCTGGAGAATCGAGATTAAAAAGTACCCTAAACTCACAGAGGTCGGCGCTTTCAGAAAAGAGACCGCCGGCTATGACAATAACGGAGATGGAACACCTCACGGAGGTTATTACACCCAAGAAGATGTTAAAGAGATTGTTGAATATGCCCGTAGAAGATATATAACCGTAATCCCAGAAATAGAACTTCCCGGACACGCCACTGCAGCATTGGCTGCATATCCCGAACTATCATGCAACCCCGACAAGAAATATGAAGTTGCAACTACATGGGGCGTTAAAAAAGATGTCTTCTGCCCGAATGCCGCAACTTTCCAGTTCTTTGAAGATGTATTTACAGAACTCTTTGAGCTTTTCCCAGGCCCTTACTACCATATCGGTGGTGATGAGTGCCCTCGCGATGCGTGGAAAGAGAGCAAGTACTGCAACGATTTCATGAAGGTCATGGGTTTTGACAATTATGACCAGATCCAGATTTTCTTTGTTCAGAGAATCGACAAATTTTTAAGGGAGAAAGGAGGCAAACAGGTTATTGGCTGGGATGAGATCCTCAACGGCGGTGCTGTAAAATCTACCATCTGCCTCTCTTACAGGGGCCATGCACCCGGCAAAAAAGCAATAGACAACGGAATGAGAACCATCTTTACCCCGAACAGATGGTGCTATCTCGATTATTATCAGGAGAATATGACAACTGAGGAGCATACTCAGGAGATGTTCCTCCCTCTATCCAAAATATACAAATACAACGCAATAAGCGATACCGTTACCACCGGAATGAGAAATCTGATTCTCGGAACACAGGCTTGTGTGTGGAGCGAATTCAATCCTACACCGGAGATTATGGAGTTCCGTGCATATCCGAGAGCTATCGCCCTTGCAGAAAATGGCTGGACCGAAAAATACTCCAAAGATTTTGACGATTTCTGCTACAGAATGCACACAAAAGGGTTCAAAAGACTTGAACTTAAAGAGATGAATTACAGCAAAGCATTCTATACAGTCATCTTTAAGTTCGACCACAAAGAGCCGTTCCCGCAAGATGTGGAACTTGAGCTCAATTGTCCCGATACCGAAATAAGATATACAACCGACGGCACTACTCCAACCCGAAAATCTGCACTATACACAGAGCCTTTCAAGAATGTGAAACCGGGTGATGTCATAACAGCCCAGGGTTACTGCAAAAAGACAGGCAAAAAAGTGGGCAAACTTGTTACCAAACGCTTTGAGGAGAGGACGTTGAACTAAATAATACAAACAAATACAATATGATAAAGAGGTTCATCCTGGGTGCAATGGCAATTATGTTTGCTATTGGCTGCACCAACGATAAGGCAAGAGAAATATCTGTTATTCCACAACCCAATAAAATTGAAAAGGGTGAAGGAACATTTACCATCGGAGCAAAAACAGTTTTGGCAGACAACAGCAACGATTCAACTTTTGCAAATGTAATGGGCCTTCTCAAAGAGAGATTCAGCAAAGCTGCCGGATATGAACTGCAGCAATATTATGGAGAGGAATCTGTCGGGGCCAAAAATAATGCAATTGTTTTCTGCAAAAATGATTCTCTGCCTGCAGAGGGATATATTCTTAGTGTAAAACCCGACAAAATAACAATTGAGGCATCTGCCGGAAATGGGGCATTCTATGCAATGCAGACCCTCTTTCAGATGCTTCCTGACGGCATTTATTCTGATACTAAACAAAATTGCAATTGGAATCTCCAGTGCGCGGTTATAGAGGATGCTCCGAGATTCTCCTACAGAGGAATGCACCTTGATGTCTGCAGCCATTTCTTTGATACAACCTTTATCAAGAGGTATATCGATCTTATGGCGATGCACAAGTTCAACACATTCCACTGGCATTTGACAGAGGATCAGGGATGGCGAATTGAGATCAACAAATATCCCGAACTCACAGAAAAGGGTTCTGTAAGGAAAGAGACAGTTATAGGAACTCTCTATTCAGGCATTTACGATGGCACTCCGTATGGAGGATTCTATACCCAGCAAGAGATCAGGGAGATTGTTGAATATGCTGCAAAAAGATATATAACAGTACTGCCCGAAATTGAGATGCCTGGCCACGCCAGAGCTGCTATTGCCTGCTTCCCACACCTCTCTTGCGGTCTTGAGGAGAAGTATGAGCTTGCAACTAAATGGGGCGTTTTCAAAGAGGTTTATTGCCCTAAAGATGAGACATTCGCATTCCTGGAGGATGTACTGGTTGAGGTAATGGATCTCTTTCCGTCGAAACTTATCCATATTGGTGGAGATGAGTGTCCTAAAGCGAGTTGGAAAAAGTGTCCTCATTGCCAGATGATGATCCGCAAACATGGTTTGAAAGATGAATTTGAACTGCAAAGCTATTTCATCCAGAGAATGGAGAAGTTCATAAACAGCAAAGGCCGCTCAATAATTGGCTGGGATGAGATTCTCCAGGGAGGTCTTGCCCCTAATGCAGCTGTGATGTCGTGGTTGGGAGAAGAGGGCGGCATCAAAGCGGCGCAACAGGGCCATTATGCCGTTATGTCTCCACACTACAAATATTATATGGATTATTACCAAGGTGATCCCGATACTGAGAAACTCTGCATGGGTCATTTTGTTCCAATCAAAGAGGTTTATGACTACAACCCTGTTCCAGATGTGCTGAAACCGGAGGAACGCAAATATATTATGGGCGTTGAGGCTTGTGTCTGGACTGAGTATATGGAGAATCCGCAAAGGGTTGAATATATGGCATATCCTCGGGCACTTGCCATTGCTGAGAGCGGCTGGAGTGCTGCTTCGGACAAAAATTGGGAGAGCTTTGTTGAGAGACTGGAGAACCATTTTGGAAGATTGGATACAAGAGGGGTAAACTACTCAACCAACCTTTACAATGTATTTATTGATATTACAAAAGATGACATCTACTCCAAAGTGGCAACTATCCGCACCGATATGCCAGGAGTTGATATCCGATATACCCTCGACGGCAGTGAGCCTACAGCGGCCTCTACCCTGTATACCAAACCATTTGTGATAAACAAATCGGAATTTATCAAGGCAAGGGCCTTCAGAAACGGCAAACCTATTGGTATAACTGCAGCAAAGGGCTGGAATTGATTTTACTATTAATTTACAATATTCATTTGACATCTAAATATTTTTATCATGAGATTGACAGAACAGCCTTCGAAATACGACAATCTTGAAAAAATGTCGGTAAAGGAGCTTATTACAAATATCAATAACGAAGACAAACTGGTTGCACTTGCCATTGAGAAGGTGCTGCCAGATCTTGAGAAACTTATCTCAGCTGTTGAGCATCAGCTCAGAAATGGCGGAAGAATGTTTTATGTGGGATGTGGCACAGGTGGCCGCCTGTCGGTTCTTGATGCAATTGAATTGCCAAATACCTATGGTATTGAACCCGACAAAATCATCTGCATACTTGCAGGAGGTGTTGAAAATCTTGTCCTTGCATTAGAGGAGAAAGAGGATGACATTGAAGAGGGATGGAGAACTCTGCAATCTTACAATGTATCCCCTAAAGATATTATTGTTGGAATTTCTGCCAGCGGTACAACTCCTTTTGTGCTTGAAGTTATGAAAAAGTGTAAAGAGAACGGTATTCCTTGCGGCTCTTTTGTAAACAATGAGAACTCCCCTATTTCGCAATATTCGGATTATCCTGTTGAGGTTATCACAGGGCCTGAATTTGTTACAGGAAGCACCAGAATGAAGAGCGGAACTTCGCAAAAGATGATTTGCGATATGATCAGCACAACTGTTCTTATCCGCTTGGGAAGAGTTGAGGGCAACCGGATGGTGAATGTAAGACTCATCAATGATAAAGTTGTAGACCGCTCTGTGAGAATGCTTATGGACCGCAATCCTCAAATGACCGATTATGAATTTGTAAAGAAGGTCATTATTGAGAATGGCAATGTGAAGAAGGCAGAAGAGGCTCTGAAGGCTCAGGGATTGCTTTAAAGGCTCAATAAAATCTTCTCAAAATTACTCTCAAATTTTATCGGACTAAAATTAAAACAGCTTTAAAAAATTACCATAATGATTCTGATAGCAGATAGTGGTGCAACCAAAACCGATTGGTGCGGCATAGCGGAAAACGGTGATTCCATTTCGTTCAAAAGCGAAGGTTACAATCCCAATTACATAACATTGGAGTACATGATTGACGATATGCGCAAATCTTTGCCATGCAATTTTCCTGTGGATGATGTTTCCAATGTCTATTTTTACGGTTCAGGCGTAACTGAATTGCAGTATGGATTTGTAAGGGAAGCGGTAAATACCATCTTCAAGAATGCCGATGTTTTTGTGGCAATGGATCTGCTGGCTTCTGCCCGTGCATTGCTCGGCAATGAACCGGGATTTGCCGCAATTCTCGGAACAGGCACAAACAGCTGCACCTACGATGGCAAGGAGATTACTCTGAATATCGATTCTCTCGGCTTTATCCTTGGCGATGAGGGAAGCGGAGCATATATGGGCAAACGGCTCATCTGTGATTTTATAAGGGGACAGATGCCTGAGCGGGCCCGCGAGATTGTTGCGCAGCATATAAAATACTCGGGTGATGAGCTTATTGATATTATCTACACCAAACCCTTTCCAAACCGCTTCTGCGCCCAATACAGCAGGCTTATTGGAGAAAATATCAACAATGACGGGTATTTTTACAACCTTGTTACAGACTCAATGCGCAAGTTGTTTGAAAATATTATAACCCACTATCCCGATTACCGGAAATACAAGTTCAATTGTGTGGGCTCTGTAGGATATGCCTATCGGGATATACTTAAAAATATTGCAGCAGAATTTGGCATGGAGTGCGGAAAAATCATTCCATTCCCTATGGAGGGGCTGAAAGAGTTCCACTGCAACAACCGCTAACTTTTCATAACCGTTTGAAAACAATTATAATCGTTTAAAAATATCTAAAACGCTTAACCATGACAAAAACCAAAAATTATCTTGTTCCGCTGGCTATAATAGGGTTCCTCTTCTTTACAGTAGGATTTGCATTGGGACTCAACGAATACCTTGTTCCACTTCTTAAAGGTTCGCTTAACATCACCTCTGGAGTTTCATACCTTCTTATAGCATGTACCTTCTCTGCATTTATATTTTTCAGCTACCCTGCAGAGATGCTTATCCAGAAAATAGGCTACAAAAAGACAATGTCAATCTCTTTCTTCATTTTTGCGATAGGCTTCATCCTGTTTGTGCCATCTGCAAAAAATATGAATCTTGCACTCTTCCTTATTGCCTCTTTCTTGTGCGGTACAGGTAATGCTGTTCTGCAGGCGGCAATCAACCCTTATATCACCATTCTTGGCCCGATAGAGAGCGCTGCCAAAAGAATAAGCATAATGGGCATCTGCAATAAACTTGCATGGCCCGCTGCAACAATGTTCCTTGCCTGGGTAATTGGAAAAAGTGCCAAAGATGCCACTCTTGCCGATGTTATTACCCCATTCTATATCATAACCGGAATATTCTTTGTTCTGGGCATACTTGTATTGTTTGTACCACTCGAAGAGATTGAGGCCGAAGGTGAAAGCGACACCGATGTTGCCGAAGGAAACAGCAGTTATGCAAATGGAAAAACATCGATATGGCAATTCCCTCACCTGCTTTGGGGTTCACTTTCACTCTTTTTGTATGTTGGTGTAGAGACTCTTGGACTTGCAACTGCACCTGATTACGCAATCAGTCTTGGACTTGCAAATCCTGAAATGTACTCAGCCCTTCCGAGCATCGGCATGGTTGTGGGATATATTCTCGGAATATTGCTTATGCCAAAATATCTCACTCAAGAGGGTGCTTTGAGAATGTGTTCATGGATTGGTCTGATCACTTCCATTCTTATAGTGGTTACTCCACCGGCCCTCTCTATCTGGTGTGTGGTGCTGATTGCATTTGCCTGCTCACTTATATGGCCTGCCATCTGGCCGCTTTCGATTGTTGATCTGGGCAAATTCACAAAAACAGGTGCGGCATTCCTCGTATCATCAATTGCCGGTGGTGCAGTAGTTCCGCTTGTTTTCGGATTTTTGTCGGATGTTATAGGAAAGCAGTACGCATACGGTATCTGCATACCATGTTTTGCAATAATTATGTATTTTGCATACTACGGATACAAGATCAGACGCAAATAGCCTCGCGGCAAAAAATTTTGGGAGTTTGCAATCATTCATTATCTTTGCACACTCAAACATAAGCGCCCAGACGCTTTATAAGTTCTTGAATTTTATGTTCCGTTCTGCTCGGATGGTGGAATAGGTAGACACGCAGGACTTAAAATCCTGTGGGCAGAAATGCCCGTACGGGTTCGATTCCCGTTCCGAGCACAATTGGAACAAAATATAAATAGGCTGACCCATGGTCAGCTTTTTTTATATTTACCCTTTTATCCTACACTCTTACACACCAAGGGGCCTCAAATGGCCTTCGGTTTGGCTGGCAATCTATTCGATCTGCAATGATTACCTACGCCATCTTATAAATTTTGTACTCCATTACTGTTGCAGTACGGTGGGGTGTGTAATGTTGAGAATTGTAAAAATGGGTGAGACCGATTTAAAATTTCTTTTGACCCGGTCTCCCTCCTTTTTTTATACAAAACATATTCCTATATTTGTTGCAAATATGAGGGAAGTAATATGCACAGAAGCCTTAGTCAGAGCATTGAATATGCAAATCAAAGATCTTATTTAGATGATTTATTCAGAGTATATCCAACGATTCCTGAAGGTATTAGAAGTATTAACAATCACCTTTGGAAAAAAGTGGAAACCTCATTTCATAACAAAGACAGCAAACAACTTGTAGAAAACCTATTAAAGATGGATTTGTTTCCCATTAAAGATAGTTATGTTGCATATTTGAAACGGGATAAATCAGCATTAGACAGAAATCCTAGGACAGTACAAAGATTGGCGGGACGCCTATATGAAATGGGACTAAATAAGATATATCAGAACTGTACATTACCTAAAGAGACAAACAGACAAATAGGACCTATGTTCAAATCTTGGGTCAATTCAGGCGCTTTGGGCATTGTTCCAACTAAAAATATCAATGAATTTATAACCACTGACAAAGATGCCATTCTAGACGCTTCTGATAAAACAATGAAGCTATTTGCTAAAGAAAAATTGGGCTATAACAATAAAAAAGGACTAGACTTTTTAGCAAAATTTAATGGCAAATATGTTATTGGTGAAGCAAAATTTCTAACAGATACGGGCGGACATCAGAATGCACAATTTAATGATGCAATTACGCTGCTTACATCCACAGGTGTCGATGCTATCAAAATTGCAGTTTTAGATGGTGTGCTATATATTCCATCAGGAAATAAAATGTATAAAGCCATTACAGAGGATTACAAGAATCTTAACATAATGAGCGCTTTAGTTCTTAGAGAATTCTTATATAGCTTATGATCAACAATCTTTTAATTGAAGGTGATAACATCAATGGCCTGAACTACCTTTTAAATGACAAACATTTGAAAGGAAAAATTGATTTGGTATACATAGATCCACCTTTCGCAACCAATAATATATTTACAATTACAGATGGAAGGGCTTCAACAATCAGCAATTCAACAAAAGGAGAAACAGCATACGAAGATAAATTACAAAGAGTTGAATTTATAGAATATATTAGAGAGAGATTATTGCTTATAAGAGAATTGTTATCTGATCAAGGTTCTATTTACTTACATACCGATTACAAAATAGGGCACTATTTGAAAGTAATGATGGATGAGGTATTTGGAATTGATAATTTCAGGAATGATATTACAAGGATTAAATGTAATCCAAAAAACTTCAAGCGGATTGGTTACGGTAATATCAAGGATATGATTCTTTTTTACACAAAAACCAATAGCCCCATCTGGCACGAACCCACAGAAATATATTCAGATGAGGATATAACCAAACTATATCCTAAAATTTCCGCTGACGGCAGGAGATATACTACCGTACCTATCCATGCTCCTGGAGAGACACAGAACTCCAAACCATTCAAAGGAATTATGCCCCCTAAAGGACGACATTGGAGAACCGATGTAAGCATCCTAGAGCAATGGGATAGAGATGGGTTGATTGAATGGTCAGCAAATGGTAATCCACGAAAAATCATCTATGCCGATGAAAAGCAAGGAAAAAGGATACAAGATATTTGGACACTCTACAAAGATCCACAATATCCTGTATATCCAACAGAAAAGAACCAAGAAATTATTGATTTAATTATAATGACATCTTCTAATCCCGATAGTATCGTGTTAGACTGTTTTTGTGGCAGTGGTACAACATTAAAAAGCGCTTCCGATCTTGGGAGGAAATGGATTGGCATTGATAAATCTCAATTGGCAATAAGAATAACTCAAGAAAAACTGAATGGAAGTGAGAATCTTTTTTTCAATACAAACTATGATTTTATTTCTTTATAAATAACAATCTGTTCGCACTCCAAAAAGCTTCTTTACTTCATCAGCGTCCCGAGCACAATTGGAGCAAAACATAAAGAGACCGGTATTTGATCTGGTCTCTTGTTTTTTATAGGCAAAATACATACCTTTGCCGCTCTTAATCATATAGATATATTTTCTGGAAGTGCTCTTTTGTATCTCCCGCTTCCATTTGCATCACTAAATGCGGTTATAGGAGATATAATCGCTTATTTTATTTATGAAAACTGTTAAAAACTACGAGTCGCCTCTAATGGAAGTTGTAAATGTAGAGGTTGAGCAGGGCTTTGCCGCATCTCCCACATCTTTAGAAAATCCTCTTTTCAGCGGTGATTATCAAGAATGGTAAAACAGATGTTTAATGTACAATTTAGAAAAATGAGGATTATGAAAAGAATGTTATTTGCAGCAGTGGCTGCCCTTCTTGTTGCAGGTTGCAGCAAAGATGACAAAGGTTTGATCCAAAAAGGGAATTCTCCTGTCTTTACTGCAGTTTTTGCAGATGAGAACAACAGTACCGATACAAAAGTTTATGCCGACAAGAACCTCGAACTGCATTGGGATGCAAACGATGAGATATCAGTATTCAACGGCTCTTCAGTTAACAAACAATATGTATTTACAGGCGCACAAGGTGCAAAAATCGGTGATTTTGAGTATGTGAAAGATACCGAAACCGAGACCGAGACAACAACGCTTGTAAGAAATTTTGCTTTTTATCCATATAATGCCGATGTCGAGCATTTTGGTAATGCAGGAGGAGGTAGAGGTGATATTGGTTTCTATGCAGTTATTCCTACTGTCCAAAAATATGCAGAGAACAGCTTCCATAAAGAGTCTAATGTAATGGCCGCTGTTACAACAGGTGTTGATGATTTCAATTTGAACTTCAAAAATATTTGCAGCTATCTGGTTTTAAGCCTTTACGGTAATGATGCCACAATAAAAAAGATAACACTTAAAAATAATAGCACTGAGGGACTTAACGAAATCTCAGGTAAAATGGTAGTTAAACTTAATATTTTAGACGGAAGTATTAATTTTAAAGAGGCTTCTACCGGCACACAATCACCGGAGATTACATTGGATTGCGGCGATGGCGTAAAATTGGGTGAAACAGAAGATTCTGCTGTAGAATTCTGGTTCGTTCTCTTGCCCGACCCAACTGCAAGTTTAAATAATGGCATTGATGTTACCATTGAAAGCACCGATGGCAAAACAGCAACCCTTTCTACTTCAAACAAAATTTCAAATACAAGAAACCAAGTTACTAAAATGGCTCCACGCAAGGTGGTATTTGAATAATACTCCCGAGCTTACATATTTTAATAAAAATACAGCCTCATCATAAAAAGATGGGGCTGTTTTATGTAATGCAATCTGATTATTTTCTGAAAAGTTTTCCGAGTACCTCTTTAAAGTTTTCACGGCCGAAACCTATACGCAAATATTCTCCGTCGGATTCAAACATAGATGCAGGAATTGTCATTATTCCATATTTTTCAACAATGGCATCGCTGAATTCCAAAGCGGTTTGCGGCTCAAAGTCGAGCAGGTAGGCAGCCTTCTTGGGATCGATTTTTACAAAAGCCACACTGCCCGCCACAGGAGCAATGAATTCGGTTACAAAAGGGAGTCTGCCTGCCTCAACAGCCTTTTTAAAATAGTCTGCATTTTCCTTTATCTTCTCAATATTTGGCCCGATAAATTTCTCAGAATGGTTAAGCGCTATTGTGGTAAGCACTTCTGAAGGTGCGCTGCTGCAAATTGAAAGATAATCTTTAAATGAATGGATCTTTTTCAAAAGCTCGCGGTCCTGAGAGACGAACCATCCTGTACGAAGCCCTGCCATTCCAAAAGATTTGGCTGTACCCCAGAGACTTATACCCTTTTCGTATAAGTCGCTTACCGGAGGCAAAGCCTCGTATCTATCATCAACCACAAGTTCGCGGTACATTTCGTCGGAATAGAGATATGCACCACACGAGCGCGCAATCTCCACAATCTCCTCCAGCTGTTTGCGGGTAAGGTATGCACCTGTGGGATTATGCGGAAAATTGATTATAATCAGGCGTGTATCTTTGCACACCAGACTTCTGAGTTCTTCCACATTATAGTACCAGCCCGCACAGTTTTCTGGTGATATGCTCTTTTCTGCAGGGAATCCATTTGTGCAAGACAGTCCATTCTGCTGGGGCTTCCAATAGGAAATGTTGCAATCCAATGATTTCAGAACTTCATACAGAGATTGGTATGCCGGAGAAATTACAATAGCATGCGGCTTTGATACTGTCTGGGAAACCTCCGATGCCTGAACAGCTGCCCGCGTATCCGCCTGCAATTGTGTATCACCCAGTAACCGACCACATCCCTCTCTGCTCATAAGCACATTCATGAGTATAAAACTCAACTCGCCGGGCGAGGCAACCAATACATTTTCGGGTTTTGCCTTGGCGTAGAACCTGCATATTGCCTCCCTCAAAAAGGGACTTCCCAAGCCTTCGGTATATCCCAATGTAATGTTCTCCCACAATTTGAGCTCCTCTTCCGATGCCTGCTCAAGGATATACTTCATAGGAAATCCGTCGCAATCAGAAGATGAAAGCATATATTTTGCAGTAAACTCATGTTTTGCAAAATATTGTTCAAGTTTGAATGGTGCTATCTGCATAATAGTAATTTTTTTTAAATCCAGAACTACTTCCTAAAATCCAGAATTACTTTTTCAAGAACAGTACTGCATTCACAATGTGTCTCTCACCCTCTTTGTCAAATTTTTTATTGTCCGACGGATGGTTGATTATACCATTTCCCTCTTCGCCTTCGGCATATAGGGTGGTAGAGCCACCTCCGTCAAGATTTATTGCATTATCAACTCCCAGATAGTGCATTATTGCAGTAAACTCCCAAAGACTTACTCCCTGAGCATATTCAGCAGAACGGCCATCTGCAGTAATCAGGTAGACCTTTTTGCCCTTTGTGGCCACTGCGCTGCGCGGATGACGGTTTCTGTTGAAAGAGTTCTCATCCAAACGGGCATCTTTGCCATCAAACATAAGCATAGGGCCACTGGTCATCACAGAAGGGGCATCAATGGCTCTTGCCCAGGTCTGCTCCGCCGGTATATTTCCAAGATTTTCGGTATCACCGGGCACTACACTGATTCTTCCCTTTTTGGAGATTGCAACAGCACCGTTATCCCTTTGGGCCATATCTTCATTATTTATAAAAGCCTCTACACCGTTTTTCTTGAAATAGCAGACACAGTTGTATGGCGGCCTCATATTATAAAATGTGCCGTTCATGGCCACAATGGCTCCGCTATCTTTTGCAAATTTGCTGGTTGGGGTAATCTTTCCAGGATCATCGGCAAAAGTAAAACGGCCTTTGGCCTTCTTGCCGTCGATTTCAATAATGGAGATATATTGATGAGAATCAAAGAGTTTGTTATCACCTGTGAAG
Source organism: Candidatus Egerieisoma sp. (assembly GCA_045588775.1). Taxonomy (GTDB): domain Bacteria; phylum Bacteroidota; class Bacteroidia; order Bacteroidales; family UBA932; genus Egerieousia. Next base: position 12,312 of record JAZNEW010000003.1, read on the forward strand.
TGGAACTGTTTGAGCACTATTCCTTTGGCAAGCTCCTTTACAGACCAGTCTGCATTTACGAAAGTGAGTGAATCGCTCTTTTGCCGGGCCAATGCTGCAGAGAAAAAGGCAGCAGCCAATAAAATTGTCAAGAAACCTCTCTTAATCATATTTTTTGTGTTTTTATTATATATTTCAATTGCCCATTTTTTCAAATTTATATCCAAGCCTTTTAAGCTGCAGGGCTGCCCCTATCCTGTACATCACCTTTACAGTGCGGGAAAGTACATAAAAGGCCTTTACACTGCCAAACTCTATATTCTCCTTGCGGATCATCGAGATTGCCCTCTGGGCACACGAATAAGCAGTTGAAGATATTTTGTCGGCCGCCTCAGTACCAAGTTTTTCACCCAGAATCTGCTCGACAATATAATCATCCATATCATCAAAACCGTGAGGCCCATAGAGCTTAAGATACTCATTATCTTTATTTTGCAGCCAATCAACATCCCACCACTGGGCAACAGCCATTCCCATATAGAGCGACCATGCAATGGCAACCTCCGGATACTCATTTATCTGCTCTATGGCGTCGGCCATATAGCTGTTTGCATAATCGTTCCACTTCTGGTCAATATCATCGCTTGCCAGCATCACACCATCGAGCATCCCTGCCGATGTGCAGACTTTAAGCATATCCAGCTCCAAAGCCTTCTCAAAATTATCGTAAAATTGCAACTCTTCCATTCTAATCAAAATATTGTTTTACTTGCCCATCTCTACTGTCACTACAAAAATACACAAATAATTGAACCCATACTATTTATATTTGCCAAACGGATTCATCTCCCGTGTCCTGAACGACTCCCGGGCCTTGCGGACATAGAGTCTCAGCACATCTTCCGGCAGATTCGATGCGGATGCAAATGAGCATGTGCGGTCGGGAAATTTTGCCAAAGCGGTTGCAAGTAGCCATGCTACTCCCATTCTCACATAATATGGTTCTACCCCCTGCACTGTACCCTGCTGAGGTTGCTCAGGTTTACGGCTGCATGTAATATAACGGGAGCGTATCTTTCCAAAATCCAGATTATCAATGATCTCAAAGAGTCTGTCGAGCCACTCATCCTCCAAAAAGCAGCACATAGAGGCTACTACAGCAAAACGGACCTCAAATTCATTCTCTGAATTGAACCACTGCTGCAGGAAACTCCACAACAACTCCTTGTCGGCCCTCTTCATCCACTTTGCATGAGCACAAAAAGAGTCGCATACGGCCCAGTTGTCAAGCACCGGAATATAGTGGGAGAGCATCTCAAAGCTCCTCTCCAGCGGAGATTTCTGCAGATTGATCAGGAATCCCCAGATAACGGTCTCCTCATAGCAAAGACTCTTTTCCGGCACTGTCTCAAAACAACTTATCACCTGCCGGCCATCTTGACATATTTTATATTCCCCCGTGGGCAATGCCACCTGGCAGCCATGCTTAGAAATTTGCTTTGCAATCTGCTTCATTTCAGGAGCATGCAGGCCAAGCACGAGTCTGCCGGGCAGGGCATTGATAATTCTTAAATGGCCCTCCCTATAATACGGATCGGTTTTAAACCGTCCACACACCAATGGATGCAACAACTCTTCTATCATTTCATTTTTATTTACCAAAGATAAATATTCTAAATTGAATGGGAAAAATCATTGACTTCGCTATGGTTTAACTTACAAAACACCATGCCCATCCGGATATTCCGATAATTTTCCAGCAGACCATCTATCGGAAAAGAAGAAATTTCAATAAAAGCTCGGATGAGATTGAGAGAGCAAATCAGGAGACCGCCGCTCAAAATCCTCAAAAAATATGGGATAAAATAAAAAAGGTAGAACAACACCAAACTTTTCAACAACTACATTGTTATTTATACGAAATAGTTTTTTAAGTTAGGTTAAGTCGGGCAAACCCCGTGGCTTTCAAGGAAAGTTGCGGGGTTTGTTTTTTACAATCTATTGGGTATTGAACTTCAAATTTCTGTCAAATATTCTTAATTAGCAACATTGGAGATAAAATAGTTTGGCACCTCAACAAATATATGAAGTGATTATATAAGCCATTCGCGTCATTTGTTGATGCGAATAATTTGTTTTTTCACATCATTGCATTATCTTTACATCAAAATCAAAGAGTTATGAGACCTCTGTATATATGGCAGCAGCCTACTTGGGCTGAGTTTACGTGGGATAATGATAAGTTGATAACGCTCCTGTCAGAAGTGCGTAACCACGAAGGACGTATACTTGGGCTGATGGATGGTTTAGGCTTCGGTATTCAGAACGCCACCTCACTTGATGTGATGGTAGAGGATGTGTTGCGCTCATCTGAGATTGAAGGGGAGTTGCTTAATGCAGACAGAGTGCGCTCCTCAATTGCCCGACATCTTGGCATTGAAACGGAAGGACTACCCGAACCCGACCATTATACCGAAGGGGTTGTACAGGTTATGCTTGATGCAGTACGCAACAGTAATGAGCCTCTTACCCATAAAAGATTATTCAATTGGCATGCCGCACTATTCCCTACAGGTCGTAGTGGCATGTACCCGATTACCGTTGCGGCCTATCGCACAGGTCCAGAGCCCATGCAGGTTGTTTCTGGTGCAATGGGAAGAGAAAAAGTCCATTATGAGGCACCAGCATCGGAGGTTGTACCCGCAATGATGGATGAGTTTTTGAGGTGGATAAATGGAGAACAAGGTATAGACCCTATATTGAAAGCAGCTGTGGCCCATCTTTGGTTTGTAGCTATACATCCATTTGATGATGGCAATGGTCGTATAACAAGAACTATTACAGACATGCTACTAGCAAAGGCAGACGGTATGCCACATCGCTTCTACAGTATGTCAGCAGAGATATTGCGTGAACGTAAGGGCTATTATGCAGCTCTTGAAAAGGTTACAACGGGAACAACGGATATAACCACTTGGCTTGATTGGTTCTTGCAGACACTTCGCAGTGCAATACTTCGGTCCGAGAAGATGGTTCAACGAGTAGTCAGGAAGTCATTGTTTTGGCAGCAGCATAGGGAAGTAAGGATGAATGAACGTCAGGTAAAAATTGTCAATATGCTTTGGGATGGTTTTGAAGGCAAACTAACAACTTCAAAATGGGCAAAGATTTCCAAGACCTCACAAGCAACAGCATTGCGTGATGTATCGGATCTTGTGGAAAAGGGAGTGCTTATAGCTGCTGATGCGGGTGGCCGAAGTACCAACTATCTCTTAAAAGATGATCTTGAATAAGAGAGCCCCCCCTTAAAACAAAAAAGCCGACCACAACTGTGACCGACCGCAATATATGTTGACCCTCGTCAGGGATGAATTTTCAATAAAAGAGTCAGCATTTCTGCTGACTCTTGGAGCGGAAAACGAGGCTCGAACTCGCGACCCCAACCTTGGCAAGGTTGTGCTCTACCAACTGAGCTATTTCCGCATTATTTTAAGAACTCTTGTTCCCGTTTGGGATTGCAAAGGTAAGCACTTTTTTTATATTTCCAAAAAAATATGCAACTTTTTTCAAAAAATCTGCAAAAAATCAAAAAAACTGCTTTTCACCCCAAAATGGAGTCCTTAAATCTCATCTCTACTACACCACTGTTTCAAATTCTCTCAAGAATCTCACATCGTTTTCAAAATAGTGGCGCAAATCCTTTACTTGCCATTTGAGCATTGCAATACGCTCAACGCCCATTCCGAATGCAAATCCCGAATACTCCTTAGGATCAATTCCAGAAGCCTCCAGAACATTAGGATCTACCATACCGCAACCCATGATTTCGAGCCAGCCGGTACCTTTACATATATTACATCCTTTACCTTTACAGATGTTACAGCTCACATCCACCTCCGCGCTTGGCTCTGTAAATGGGAAGTACGATGGTCTGAGACGTATTTTTGAATCCTCGCCAAACATCTCTTTGGCAAAAAGAAGAATCGCCTGCTTAAGATCGGCAAAAGAGACATCCTTGTCGATATACAGACCCTCTACCTGATGGAAGATACAGTGCGCACGGGCCGAAATTGCCTCATTTCTGAATACACGTCCGGGACATATTATTCTTATAGGAAGCGGCATTTTCTCCATAGCCCTAACCTGCACCGAACTTGTATGTGTCCTCAACAGAATAGGATTGTCATCAGCTGCCTGTGATACAAAAAAGGTATCCTGCATATCCCTTGCAGGATGCTCAGGAGGGAAATTCAATGCTCCAAACACATGCCAGTCATCCTCAATCTCAGGGCCTTCGGCAACAGCATATCCAAATTTCGAAAAGATTGAAATAATCTCTTCGCGGGTAACAGATATGGGATGACGTGTTCCCAAATCAAATTTGTCGCCGGGTTTTGTATAGTCAAACTTTGCCTGTTCCTGAGCAGGATTCTCTTCAAGCCTCTCCCTGAGTTCGTCAAGCTTGGCAGCAGCAGCCTGTTTCAAAGCATTCAACTTCTGGCCAAATTCCCTTTTCTGCTCAGGCAAAATCTCTCTGAAATCCTCAAACAATTTGGTTACAGAGCCCTTTTTACCCAACAATTTTATTCTATACTCCTCTATATCCTGCAACTTCTGGGCTTTAAGCTCCTCTATCTCATGCAATAGTTCTTCTATACGCTCTTTCATATCTTTTCTTTAATTTATATCCCGACGGATTTTTAGAACTGCAAATTTAAACAAAATCCGTTATCAATAGAGAATCAAACATATAATTTTTACCACTCTACATTACACCTGCTTACCGGCATTGTCATACAACGGGCTCCACCGCCACCTCGAGGAAGTTCACTTCCCTCTATTGTAACCACACAACGGGCATAATCATCAATGCTCTTTTTGCCCTCTATCACATCCCACGCAGGAATAATTTCAAAACCATTCTTGTTCAACTCCTCCAAAGTATGGATATTACGGGCATACGAGAGAACTTTTCCGGGAGCGATTGCAAAGAAATTGGCTCCACTATGCCACTGCTCCCTCTCCTGGTTCCACTCGTCGGCAGAGCCGCCACAAACAACCGGCTGCAGATCCATGCCAAGCTTGCGCAATTCCGAGAGGAGATCGGGAACACTCTTTATATTGGTAACCTTGCCTCCCTCTATTGTCATATGTACCGTCTGATACTGGTTATTCCTTAAAATGAGGGGTTCAAAGAGCATACATCTGTCGCGGTCCAAAAGAGTGAATACCATATCCAGATGGATGAACGACTCCGGAGTATGTGGCAGCTGCTGCACTATCACGTGCTTCTTTTCGTCACTTTTGTTCCTGCACAAACGCGACACAAGCATATCTATACCCTGAGTACTTGTGCGGGTTCCGTTTCCTATAAGCAATATATCATCACGGGCAATGAGAATATCACCGCCCTCCATAAAGATATCGGCATTGCCTGGATTGAAATCATGGGCATTGATAATATTGCAGTTGAATGAGCCGCTCCCTTTAAAAATAGCTTCCATTATCAGAGACTCCCTCATTCTCACTTTGTTGGCCATTCTGCAAATCAAAGCATTATTACCAATTGTTACAGAAGCATCTCTTGTAAAATAGAAGTTATACAGCGGATAGAGTGCATAATATTCATCCTTGAGATATGAGGTGAGCGAATTGACCTTGGCCGGTACTCCCTCTATCAGACATCTTGCCAACTCTGCCGAAGGCATTGCCATCAGATCATCAAAATAATCGGTAGCCCCCTCCTCTATGCAAATCTTTCCTATCAGCGATTCCCTATGCCTGTAATCTTCCAGAACGGCTGCAAGAAGATCCATTACCTGATACACATTGGTATACTTCTCCAGAACGCCCTTCAGCTGAGCATACTCTTTTTGCGCAATGGAGAGATTCAGAATATCGCTATACAATGCTCTCTGAGCAGTTCCCGGAGTCATATTTTCAACTTCGGCTCCCGGCGAATGGAGTATTACACCCTCCAGCCTGCCGATCTCACTCCTTACATTCAAACTTAAAGCACCCATAAATCTCCAATCAAACTAAATAGTACAATACGGCAGCCCTTCTACTGGTACTTGTTCAATTCATTAACTGCCAGATCTGTAATCACATTTTTAAAATCAGCATCGTTGCGCGGACAAATCATCAGCACATCTTCGGTATCAACTACCATATAATTGCTGAGCCCCTTAACAACAATAAGCTTCTCTTTATTCTCGGTAACAATCAATGAGTCATCCACCCGATCCAACATTGTTGCTGTTGCCTTTATCATATTGTTGTTCTCATCCTTATCGCTCTGGCAATATAGCGAATGCCATGTGCCGAGATCACTCCATCCGAACGAAGCCTCAAAAACCCACGATTTTTCTGTCTTCTCCATAACACCGTAATCTATCGAAATTCCATTGCACCCCTCATAGATTCCCTTTATGTAATCCTGCTCTTTCTCTGTATAGTAGAAAGGCATACCATCTTTAAAGGAGTTGGCTATCTCAGGCAGATACTTCTCAAGTTCTCCGCTGATTGCCTTCAGATTCCACACAAAAATTCCGGAATTCCAGAGAAACTCACCGCTTTCAACCAGCACTTTTGCCAACTCGGCATTTGGTTTTTCGGTAAAGGTCTTCACTCCATACGCCTCATTCCCATTCACCGTCATCCGTTCATTACGGTTTATCTGGATATATCCGTATCCGGTTTCGGGACGTGTAGGCTTGATACCCAATGTAAACAACTCATCATGCACTGCAGCATGCTCCAGAGCGCTCTCTATTGTTTTGAGGAAAACCTCCTCATTAATTATCAGATGATCCGACGGTGCCACAACAACTGTAGCATCAGGATTCTTCTTCAACAATTTGTATGTGGCATAGGCAATACACGGAGCGGTATTCCTTCTATGCGGTTCAAGCAGAATATTCTCATCCTTCATTTGAGGCAACTGCTCTTTCACAAGCTCACCATACTGCTCCGATGTTACAATTAAGATATTATCCGTAGGAATTATCCTCTGGAACCTACGGAATGTCTCCTGTAAAAAAGAGCTTCCTGTTCCAAGAATATCCAGAAATTGTTTTGGTCTTGAATTTCTGCTTATTGGCCAAAAGCGGCTGCCAATACCACCGGCCATGATAATACAATAATTATTCTCTCTACCCATATCCTTATTTTTACTGTTAATTTTACAACTTTACCATTGTGGAGAAAATGCCTCTGCAATATACTCAATCGAACAAGATTCTCCATCCAGCACAACAGAAACAATGTCAAACACTATTTCGTTGCAAATCTGGTACTGGTTTGCAAATAATCTTGCAGCTCCAATCACCTTTGCCCTTTTTCTCCAATCCACACTCTCTGCCGGCCTGTACAAATTGGGATAACAGAGTGTCCTCACCTCAACAATCCTGACAAACATGCCATCATACATCACCAGATCCAGCTCTTTATGCCCGCAGCGCCAATTGCGTGCCACAAGCTTCATATTCCGTTTTTTGAGGAATTCCAGAGCCAAATCCTCACCCTTTCTGCCAACTATTGCCCTCTCGTCCATCTTCATTTCCACAACACTCCTCCCGTCTGTCCGTCAAAATTACTTCTAAGTTAGGAACTTCTTTTTACACAAACAAAAAATAGTTTTAAAACCGACAAAAAAAGGGATCATGCCAATATCCGACATGCCCCCCTTTTACAAACCTGTGCAAAATATATTCTTTAGAATGCAAATCCATCCGGAAGCAGAATCATCTCATATCCGGTGTACAAATTATAATTGCCATAATCAGGCAATCTATAGTTGCAATCTATTACAATGGCCAGATCTCCATCAACATCCGTAACCGATGCCTGGATAACTTCAAAGGCGACAGGGCCGTATGAGCCATAATTGTAGCCGCTTCCGGCAGTATACCAATCAACCGTTGTACCATCGCAAAAGAATGAGAAATCTGTTCCGCCAACCCAACAATCCGGCAACAGGTAAAAATCACCCTCCTGCGCCTTATATATCGGCTGAGGCCACTCTTCTTCCCAAAAATCAGAATAATAGATGCCTTCTCCCACCAATTCCCAGGTAAGTTGTCGGGAAAGAGTGAATTTGGTTGAAGAAATTGAATTTACCGAACATGCTTTTTCATCCTCTATCGCAATCGAAATTGTGGCAGGCTTTGCACTCAAAGTCTCATAATCAAATGTAAAATCGATATAAGCCACATTCTCCCCATCTGCAAAATTGAAGGATGCCGAAGATGGTGTAAAAACGCCCTCTCCACCAGTAATTGCCACTGCTACAACTGCAGCTCCCTTTGTATTTCCCCTATACATCGGTACAGATATTTTACCATTGTCGGCCTCTGTAATATTATTGAACTTTAATGTTCCCGACGAGAAAGTGGCTGCAATTTCGCCCTCACCGAACTCATAAAAAACTTCGTCTTTCGAGCACGAGCCAAGCGTGCATACAAACAATGCCAATAGGCTGTATATTAATAATTTTCTCATAACAGATCTTTTTTAAAGTGGATTTTGGTCTTCAACTGGATCCAATGCTGTATTTCCGTCGAACTCAAACAATGGAATAGCATAAATCAATCTCTTGTGCCCTGCAGCATAATTTACTTTTGAAGCATGATTGTTTTCGGGATAAGTGTAGGTTCTGTCTACACCAAGACCCAATCTCTTGAGATCATGTATTCTGGATACTTCACCCCACAATTCAATTCTGCGCTGCAGCAATATATAATCGATCAGATTATTGATTGTTGAACAAGTATTTGTATTGTAATCGAATCCATCCGGAACTGCCGCAAGATTAGCCTCATAGTCGGTATCACGCTGTGATGTTACCATAGCAACATACTCTCTGGCAGTTGTATAATCTTTCTCATGACAGGCAGCCTCTGCAGCAATAAGGGCCATCTCCTCAACTCTCATAAGCACATAGTCGCCGGTTCCCAAAGAGGCATCTTTATACACCATCTTAACCTGCACATACGATTTCTTTGAGGTTCCATTAACCCACTCTTCTTGCGGAATAGGTGCTGTCCACCAAGCCTTTCGGGCATCGGTATCAGGAATTTGGGCATACAGCCACGAAGAGATAAGGAATTGTGCGCCTGTTGAGTAAGTTCCACCGCCATCGGCATCAATATGGGCATAAACACCTGCATTGGAGGGTGACTGGTCGCTCTGTATTGCAAGTCCCCACATTACATTTTTCTTTGCCACATCGTTGATTTTATTTGTCTCCGAAAATGGAAGAATCTCTGCTCCAGGCTTCTCCATAGCTGCTTTGGCTGCAACGAGTGCCCCTGCATAATCTTTCTGCATCATACATGCACGCGCTTTGAAGCCTTGTGCCACATACACATCCACATGAGAAGGATGCTGCTGTCCTATGGTTGTTGATCCGAGTCTTTCAATTGCATAGGCCAGATCTTCATTAATCCTGTCATATACATCCTGTACCGTTCCACGTCCTTTTCCCTCAGACTCTATTGTTGTAGGCTCTGTGTAGATTGGAACTCCCGGCAGAGACGGATCGCTTTGCTGATAGTTCTGAACCAGCCACATATAGCAATAGGCTCTCATTGCATATGCCTGACCTACAACATATTTTGCCTTATCGTGATCATCCTGTATATTCTCTTCATTTGCAATAATGTTGTTTGCATTTGAAATCAATGTATAGAAAAAGTTCCAGCACTGGCCTTGCCTTCCGTATGAATATGTGTAATCAGACGATATTCCATAAGAATAATCATAATAGAACCAGCCGGAACCTGTCTTGTTCTGGATATGGTCTTCGCCCATCAGATCACTTGCAAGGATATAGGCCATAATGCCACCATTCTCATGCTCCCATGCAGAACCCCAATCGGCAATATACATTGCTCTGTATATTCCATTAATTGCCGTAAGGGCACTCTCTGCCGACTGGAATATCTGGTCGCTGCCAACCGATGCCGTTGGAGCAGTATTAAGCTGATCTTCACAACTGTTTCCAACAGAGAGAACAGCTATCGACAAAAAGAGATATATCAATTTTTTCATTTTCCTGATAATTTAGTTAAAAGTTAATTTCTACACCAAATGAAACTGTTCTCTCCGGAGTATAGGTATATCCTGTACTTCCGGAAAAGTTGTATTGGGGATCCATTCCTTTCCTTGCCGAGAAGAGATACAAATTATCTCCCGAAAGGGTGAATCTGATAGATTTCATATTGATTGCATTGGTCCATTTTGCAGGGAGAGTATAACCCAATGTAAAGCTCTTGATTGCAAAATATGAAGCATTTGTAAGATTATCCTCTGTGTAGATCATATCGGTCTGCCCACCCAAATCAATTCTTGGAATTGATGTAACATCGCCAGGCTGTTTCCATGCCTTTTTCCTGTCTACATGACCTGTCGTTCCTGCATACTGGTTATACAGGTATGAGTAATACATATTATCCAGTATCTTTCCGCCTATTGAGTAGGTACACAACAAGGTTATATCAAAATTACCCACTCTGAAATCATTGCTTATAGAACCATACAAATCAGGGATACGGCTTCCACATACATGACGGTTTGCAGAAGCAATTGATGGTGAATTGGTTATGTAAGCCTCTTGTTCACCTGTCGTCTCATTCTCTTTCCAGGCCCAGTAAAGTTTGTCACCATTGGCAGGATCTACTCCGGCCGAAGTTGCAAGGTAGAATGAATTTATTGCCTCGCCCTCTTGGATAATATAGTTGCCTGATTTAATTGGAGCGCCTGATTCAGTGAGTTTCAACACTTCATTATGAACTGTCGAACCCATTACAGTCATATTCCAGTTAAAATTCTCCCTCTTCATTATATCTCCCGACAGCGCAATTTCAAAACCTCTGTTGAGCATACTTCCAATATTTTTGTTGTAGCCTGAGAAGCCCAAAGAGACCGCCATAGGATAATCCATAAGCATATCTTCGGTTTTTCTGCTGTACCACTCAATTGTAGCCGACATTCTGTTGAACAATCTCGCCTCAATACCTATGTTGAGATTGCCGTTCTTCTCCCACCGAAGATCTTTGGTTTCCAATTTGGAGATTATTGCACCTCCCAGACCTCCATTAGGATAACTCAAATCATACAGCTGCTGCCATGCGTATAGTGAACCGATAGAGTCATTGCCCTGAACACCATAACTGGCCTTTAACGTAAGGTTGTTAATCCAGTCTACATCTTGCATGAACTTCTCCTGAGATATTCTCCAGCTTGCTCCAACCGACCAGAAATTACCCCAACGGTTATCTTTATGGAACCTCGACGAGGCATCCCTACGGAAGCTTGCAGAGAAGTAATATTTGTCATCATAACCATAATTCAAACGTGTCAGCCACGAATCCACACTGTAATCTTCTGAATATCCTGAGATTCCGTCGTTGGTAACAAAGCCGTCGAGTTCATACAGGTTATCACCTGCTGTACCGGTTTTGGTTGCACCAAGATACTGGTAATTGTAATCATAAAACTCATGTCCTGCCAGAAAGTCTATATTGTGCTTGCCAAATGTGCGGTTATAATTGAGCAGCTGGTTGAATGTATAGCTGAATGTACGTCCTGTTGCTTGTGACAAATATCCTCTGATAGTTGTGGCATTGCCAAAATCAGGGTTATAATATGTTGTAGATTTGGCATTTATGTAATCGAAACCAAAGTTCACACTGAATTTCAGTCCCTGAATGGCCCCACTCTTCATGCCGCCCAGATCGATATAAGTTCTGCCGCTCAGGTTATCCGAAAGACTCAGATATTTGTCGGCATAAAGGTTGGCAATAGGATTCCATCCCACATTTGCTCCTGCAGGACGATAAGGGCCCCAGTCGTATACTGCCTGACCATTTGCATCATAAATGGTTTTGCCTTCGGCATCCTTCTCATAAACCGGATATACAGGTGCCATGTTGGCGCAAGAGTAGAATACATTTGAATAATTGCTGTTTGAAGTGGCACTTGAACCCAATGTTGTAGAATTGGTCTTATTGCTTGCAAAGTTTGTATTTAAACCTGTCTTCAACCACTCTTTAACCTGTGTATCGACATTTGCTCTGGCCGAATACCTCTTGAAATTGGTAGTCTTTACAAGACCCTCCTGATCCAGATATCCTAATGAGAACATATATTTTGTATTTGCAGTACCTCCATTGACACTCAATACATACTCCTGACGCAAAGGATTTTTGGCAGTAGCCTCATCAAGCCAGTCCTCGTCCCATTTGAGGGTTGTTCCCTCTTTAATCTTTCCTGTGGCAGGATCTATCAGATCGGCAATATCCCTTGAAAACGGATTATACATCTGGTCAGGGCCAAAGATCACATCCGGACTGTTCAACAATTGATCTGAAGCGTATGCGGCAATATCAGAACCAATGTAGCCTTTGTTTCTTCCCTCAATATAGAACATCGAGTAAAGATCTTCGGTCCACTCATACGCATCCATTGTCTCATAACGTTGGATTGCCCTGGATGCCAAGCTCCAATTCCCTTTGAACTGAACATTTAAAGCGCCCTCTTTTCCACGTTTGGTTGTAATCATAACAACACCATTTGCGCCACGCGCACCATACAATGCGCCGGCCGAAGCATCCTTGATAATGGTCATGGATTCAATATCATTTGGATTAATGGCATTGATATTACCATCATAAGGAATACCATCTACAACATACAGCGGAGTAGTTGTTGCGTTCAATGAACCATAACCTCTGATAACAACAGATGCTCCTGCACCAGGCTGACCTGAACCTGAATTTGTTATAACACCTGTTGTAAGACCATCCAAAGCTTTGGTAACATTTGCAACTGTCCTTTTTTCGAGTTTTTCAGACTTGATAACCTCTGCAGAACCTGTAAAAGACTCTTTCTTGGCTGTACCATAAGCCACAACCAGAACATCATCCAAAGCTACAGTCTCTTGCTGCAGAGCTACATCAATTTGGCCCTTATTATTAACAGCTATCTCTTGTGTTGTATAACCTACCGCTGTAAAAACAAGAGTTCCATCTCCTGGAGCTGATAAAGTGTATGCTCCGTTAACATCTGTTGAGGTTCCCTGCTGGGTCCCTTTAATCTGGACAAAAGCAAAAGGCACACCCTCGCCAGTTGCCGCATCCTTTACGGTTCCCGATACTTTTATGTCTTGTGCAAACATAACTGTTGCACTAAAAACAAAAAGTAAAACCGCCACTAATAGTTTTACACTTTTCATCGGCTAAAAATTAAGTTAATAATTTAAGTTACTATAGGTCCTTTAAGATTGTTGTCAAAAAAAAACGGTCGTTTAAACTGAACCACTGCAGTTTTATTAAAAACTTTTATCATATTTGCGATTATCGTCGGAGAATATCGACCGTTTAAATCTTACTATTTTAAGCTCTGCTTACTATAAACGCGGCGCCTCGGCATAATCCAAACAAGTTTGGGCTTCTGCGCTCGGCTTGCAGTTTATTTTAAAATACCAAACAGCGTAATTTGTTCACAGAGGCCCATTAAAAGGGCGTTTATTCACAAAAGCTTAACATTCAACTGGGGATTTTAGGGCAAATAAAAAACCGCTTACGGTTTGCAAGCGGTTTTTACAGATAAGTATATTGCCTAATTTAAAGGCGTAAGTGTAATAAGAAGAGAGCCTTTAGGGAGTTTATCCCCCTCTTTCACATGTATCTCCCAGATGCAGGCATCTATAGGAGTGCTTATAATATTTTTCATCTTCATTGCCTCGTATATCATAAGCTTATCGCCCTTTTTTACTTTATCCCCCTTTGTTACAAGCAATTGGGAGACTTCACCAGGTATATGCGATTTTATCTCATTCGGATTCGGAGCCTCCCACTTCTTACGATTTATAAATTTTTTTGTAAGTGTCGTTTTATATCTCCGGCCTCCTGTTACTACCTGCAAGATACCTGTATCAAAGTTCGGATCATTCGACATCAATACTGCATCTCCAACTTCAAGCAATGATGCTATCTCTTTATTTGTATCTGACATAATCTTTGAATTTTAGAATGGTGGAACGCCATGTTTCTTGGCAGGACGTTTGAGTATTTTATTGCCCGAAATATCCAATGCGTGGAGAATGAATTTGCGGGTATCGGCAGGCGGTATGACAGAATCGATATAACCTTTTGCTGCAGCCACATACGGATTGGCAAACTTGTCTTTATATTCTGCAACTTTCTGTTTTCTCATTTCAGCAGGATTTTCGGCCTCCATTATCTCTTTACGGAAAATGATATTGGCAGCTCCCTCAGGCCCCATAACTGCAATCTCTGCTGTAGGCCATGCAAAAACAAAATCGGCACGCAAATGGCGGGAGTTCATTGCAATATATCCTCCGCCGTATGCTTTGCGCAGAATGATGGTAACTTTTGGAACTGTCGCCTCTGAATATGCGTAAAGCAGTTTTGCTCCATGACGGATAACACCTGCATGCTCCTGATCTACTCCAGGCAAATAGCCCGGCATATCTTCGAGCGTTACAATAGGTATCTCAAAGGCATCACAATAGCGGATAAACCTTGCTGCTTTGTCTGAAGAATCACAATCGAGGACACCGGCGAGCACCATTGGCTGGTTTGCTACAAATCCTACAGTTCTGCCACCAACCCTTCCGTAGCCTATAACAATATTTTGCGCCCACATCTGTTGCACCTCTATAAACTCGGAATTGTCGGTGAGTGCCTTGATTACATTACGCACATCATATGGTTCAGCAGGGTCTACAGGTACAATTTTGTCGATTTTATATTTTTTTAGAGGCTCTTTTGTCTTTAACAGCGCCTGTTTTTCCTGATTGTGCGACGGAATATAGGAGAGCAGCTCTTTAATCTGGCTGAAACACTCCTCTTCACTCTCTGCAAAGAAGTGGGCGTTTCCTGTTGTTTCACAATGCACTCTGGCTCCACCGAGGGATTCCATATCAACCTCCTCTCCAAGTACCGACTTGATCACTTCGGGGCCGGTGATAAACATCTTTGATATTTTGTCTACCACGAAAACATAATCAGTGAGGGCAGGTGAGTATACTGCACCGCCGGCACAAGGGCCGAGTATCACTGAAATTTGCGGAATGACACCGCTTGCAAGTGTATTTCTGAAGAAAATCTCTCCATAACCGGCAAGGGAGTTCACTCCCTCCTGAATACGGGCTCCTCCCGAATCATTGATACCAATCAGAGGAATACGCATCCTGAGTGAATAATCCATTATTTTGGTAATCTTTCTTGCGTGCATAGAGCCCAATGAACCACCTGCCACAGTAAAATCCTGGGCATAAATTGCTACAGGTTTCCCATTTATTGTGCCTGTTCCAATAACTACACCATCGCCGGCCAGACTCTTGTTTTCCATGCCAAACTCTCTGGCATCATGTTCGATAAACAAATCATACTCATAAAATGAACCAGGGTCCAACAATTTGTTAATTCGCTCTCTTGCAGGCAGTTTTCCCATTGCTATCTGCTTTGCTATAGCCTTATCGCCTCCTCCTTGGACAGCCCTTGCCGTCCTCTCCTGCAACTCGATAATTTTCTTACGTAATAAGCTCATAATTTGTAGGTTTTTGTTTCTGCAAAAATAAGATATTTTTTTAATTACAAAACTTTTGGAGATTTTAACTATATTTGTTAGTTATCTTTTTAAAATAATTACACTTTAAATACACAAATATGGCATTTACATTTACCGACAGACACATTGGACCTCGTGAAAAAGACATCAGGACAATGTTGGATGCTTTGAACGTTTCATCAATAGATGAGCTTACAAAGCAAGTAGTTCCTTCTGATATTTTATTGGATAAAGAATTGGATCTTACACCTGCCGTTTCTGAAAATGAGTATCTGGCAAACCTTAAACAGATGGTCTCTAAAAACAAACCGTTCCGTTCTCTTATCGGTGGCGGTTATTTTGGCACAGGTGTTCTTCCTGTAATTACCCGCAATATCTTTGAGAATCCATGCTGGTATACTTCATACACTCCTTATCAGGCTGAGATTTCACAAGGCCGTCTCGAAGCGCTGCTGATATTCCAGACCATGATAAGCAGCCTTACAGGCTTCCCTCTTTCAAACTGCAGTATGCTCGATGATGCACAAGCTGCAGGTGAGGCAATGAGAATGATGTTTGAGCTCAGAAGCAGAGATGCTGTAAAAGCCGGCAAGAATGTGGTTTTTGTAGATGAGAACATTTATCCTCAAGTTTTGTCGGTACTTAAAACAAGATCCAAAGGTCTTGGAATAGAGATTGAAACCGGCAACTACCTCACATACGAATATGGTCCTAAATGTTACGGAGCAATCGTACAATATCCTGCAGCCAACGGTGAGGTTAGAGATTATGCTGAATTCTGTGCAAAAGTTCATGAAAATGGCGGTCTTGTTACTGCTTATTGCGACCTTATGGCCCTTGCAGTATTGAAAGAGCCTGCGGCATGGGGTGCAGATATTGCAGTAGGTGGTGCGCAGAGATTTGGTCTTCCTATGGGCTTTGGCGGCCCTGTAGCCGGCTTTATGGCAACAAAAGATACCTACAAGAGACAAATTCCGGGCAGAATCATTGGTGTATCTGTAGACCGTTTGGGCAAACAGGCATTGCGCCTTGCTCTGCAAACCCGTGAGCAGCATATCAAGAGAGAAAAGGCTACATCAAACGTATGTACCGCTACAGCCCTTATGGCAACAATGAGCGGAATGTATGCAGTTTATCACGGTTCTGAGGGTGTTAAGGAGATTGCTTCAAAAATTTCAAAATATGCACACGCTGTAGCTTCGTTCCTCAAGGGTGCAGGTTATGAGCTGGCTACAGACAAATTCTTTGATACAATAGAGATTATTGGAAAATCCGGTGCTGCACTGGATATGGCAGGCATCAAAGAGAAGGCTTTGGCCGCAGGTTACAACTTCCACTATGGCGAAAAGAGTATAAGAATAAGCTTTGATGAGCTTACAAACTGCAAAGAGGCAATGGCAGTTCTTGCTATCTTTGGTGTAACTCCTGATGGTTGCGGATGCAACAAAGAGGCAGATACTTTCATGCAGAGAGAGACCCCTATCCTTGTAGAAAAGGTATTCAATTCATACCATTCAGAGACAGAAATGATGCGTTTCATCAAGAAACTTGAGCGCAAAGATATTTCATTGGCACACTCGATGATTCCACTGGGATCTTGTACAATGAAACTGAATGCGGCAGTTGAGATGCTTCCTCTAAGCTGGAGCGAGCTTGGCAATGTGCACCCGTTTGCACCAAAAGACCAGGTTCAGGGATATATGCAGCTGATTAAAGAGCTGGAGCATGATCTGGCTGTAATTACAGGTTTCGACGCATGCTCTTTGCAGCCTAACTCAGGCGCAGCAGGTGAGTATGCCGGTCTGATGACAATCAAAGGTTTCCATAATGCAAATGGCGGTGCAGAGAGAAATATTATGATTATCCCTACCTCTGCACATGGAACAAACCCTGCAAGTGCTGCTATGGCAGGTTTCTCAATTGTACTTGTTGGGTGCGACGAAAACGGTAATATCAATGTTGACCAGTTGCGTGAGAAAGCAGTTGCCAACAAAGAGAATTTGGCAGGTCTGATGATCACTTATCCGTCTACACATGGTGTATTTGAGGTTAAAATCAAAGAGATCATGGATATTATCCACGAGAATGGCGGTCTTGTCTACATGGATGGTGCAAATATGAATGCACAGGTCGGTCTTACAAATCCGGGCCATATCGGTGCCGATGTCTGCCACTTGAACCTTCACAAATCATTCGCAATGCCTCATGGCGGTGGCGGTCCTGGCGTTGGCCCTATCTGCTGTACAGCGGCTCTTGCTCCATACCTTCCAGGCCATCCTGAGGATGCGGAGTGCGGTGGCAAAGGTGTTGAGGCAGTTTCTGCTGCACCTTACGGAAATCCACTGCTATTGCCTATTACCCACGCATATATCAAATTGCTGGGCGCTGCAGGCCTTAAAAAATCATCACAGGTGGCTATTCTCAATGCCAATTATATGGCTACAAAATTTGCTCCTGAGTTCAAGACTCTCTATTGCGGTGCAACAGGCCGCGTAGCTCATGAGTGTATTGTTGATTGCCAACACTTTAAAGCTGAGTATGGTGTAGATGCAACCGACCTTGCAAAACGTCTTATGGATTATGGTTTCCATGCTCCTACACTCTCATTCCCTGTGCATGAAACTCTTATGGTTGAGCCTACAGAGAGTGAGCCTCTTGCAGAACTCGACAGATTTGTTGATACAATGAAACAGATTAAGGCAGAGTGCGAAAAGATCAAAAATGGAGAGTATGATGCAGAGGATAATCCTGTGAAAAATTCTCCTCATACTGCAGAAGAGGTCTGTGCCGACGAGTGGAACCACAAATACTCAAGAGAGGTTGCTGCATATCCATTTGAGTGGATCAGAGAAAACAAGTTCTGGCCTGCTGTTGCCCGTGTAGACAACGGTTATGGCGACAGAAATCTTGTAGCCCTTTGCGGCGACAGATGCTGATACATTTGAGGAGGCAGAGCGCCTGCATTTCATAAAAGGCATTTTAAAAGTCCTGTAGGAATGAACCTGCAGGACTTTTTTTTTACAAATCAGGTATATTTACCAAAAACAGAATCGTATAAATAATCAATACAACTCCAAAAACTCATATTCGCCGCCCCACAACTCAAGATAGCGCATAAAATCCTCGTTCTTCACAACCAGACTTGCGGTATTGTCGTTAGGATGGAAGCTCAACAGCGGAGCATCTTTCAGATTTTTGTCCAAAAAGAGTTTTACCTCCTTGTTTGTATCATTTATCAATCCGAACGGAGAGACCGACCCCGGTTTCAAACCAAGATACTTGTCCATACGCTGCTCAGAGGCAAAGCTGAGTTTTCCCTGATGCAGCATCTTCTCTATATCGTGTATTGCCATCTGCTGATGACACTCAAATACAACCAGATAGTGCTTGTTCCCCTTATGGTTCCTAAAAAAGAGGTTTTTGCAGTGGGTTGCAGTGATATTCTTCCAATACTCCAATGCAATCTCGATAGTTGGCAAAGGCGGATGCTCATACATTGTGAATGGTATTCCCCACTCATCCAGTCTATCCAATACCTTCTGCCTGCGCTCCAATTGTCCCATTTCCATATTTTTCTGTTCTGTATCCATTACTTATGTTTTCGCTTATTTTAAATATTTGATCAAAAAATCCGCAAACCTCAAAAAGCCAAGATCGGTAAAATGTATTCCATCAACTGCAGCTTCATAATCAGGCCCGATAGGTGATTTTTTAGAACTGCATTCAATAAAAACATCAATGTATTTTATATTCTTATACCCCTCTTTCCTCAACTTATCACACAAACTTTTCCACAATTCATTCTCCTTCATCGCATCCGCACGCCATTGTGTGTCGAGGTACATCGAAGGGAGAAAGTAGTTTGAAATCATATATATAGGAGTGTCGGGATTGGCATCTGCAATAGTGCGGATAAAATAATCTGTACTATCCTTTATAATCTGATAAGTGCAGTTTGCTATACAATCTATGACATAGGCCGAGGCAGGAATGGTTGCTATCTTCTCCGCCATAATTCTGTCCAGACGTCCATTTCCGCTGAAGCCCAGATTGATTGTCTCTTTATGCAATTTGCGCTCAATAATGGCAGGGAATGCCATTCCGGGACGTGTCGCACAACCGCCCTGCGTAATACTTGTGCCATAAAATACTATAGGCAAATCCTTCTTTTCAGCAACCGCAGCATCCACCGGAAGCAGATCATCCACCTGTGGCAGTTCAATCACAGCAGAGCTGTCGACACCAATCTTCAAGCTCTTAATTCCATCATACAGCGGAAGATAGAGCAGATATTCACGCATTGCACCATCCATCTTCTTCACAATCATGTTGCGCGATTTTTTACCATTGGGTTGTGCTATGCCTGCAAACTGCCACTGGCCATCAACCAGTGTATAGAGATCCAACCCTTTTATGCCTGTTGGAGTCATATGTGACATGGCAAAATTATTCAGCGGCTCCCACTGCGCTCCAATAGCCCTTGAGTTTGTTCTGAAACGTATTGCAATACCTGCAGAGTTCTGGCCCAGATCCCACAATGCCTCCCTTACATTCTGCATATCGGCAGGCAGACGGGTATAATAACCGTCACTTATTGTATCATTCGGTCTCACACAATCTGCAAAACCGCGTCCAATAACCGGCAGATTCAAATCTCTCGGATCATAATATTTCAACTGCGACGATTTCAATGCCCATGTACCTACAGCCGAATTGATAACAGTATCATGAATCTTTATCTTTTTTGAAGATTTTTGTGCCCATACACCAATGGCAGAGCAAAGGAACAATCCTGCCAACAAAACCTTTTTTAACAAACTTTTAGTATTCATACCTCTATATTTTATACCTTTTCCATATTTTAAGCTGCGCTTACAATCACTTGTGCCTTGCCATAATCCTAAACAGCTGCTGAACCATACTTTACCCAATTGATCTCCACTCCCTTTCTCTCCATTCCCCTGAACCATGTCATCTGCCTTTTGGCAAACTGATGAATTGCTATAACAAGCCTCTCCACCATCTCATCGTAGCCGAGTTCTCCAATTATATACTGAGTGAGGAATTTGTACTCCAGACCATAATATATCAGATCTTCTGCAGATATGCCGCTTGCAAGCAAAGCTCTCACCTCATCAACCATTCCCTCCTCCAGACGGGCTTTCAGACGGGCATCTATCTTGCTGTTTCTCAAATCTCTGTCGATATCAATACCTATATAATATACCTTTTGCGGCAATACCGGCAGCTCCTGCTCAGGCACACCGTTTTCCAAGGCATATTTCTCTATTTCAATTGCCCTGATTGCTCTCTTTTTGGTATCGAAATCGGTATTGTTATGAGGTTCCTGCCCCCGCTGTTTCTTGAGTTCTGTGAGCATCTGCGCCAACTCTTCGAGACTCTTCTCCTCGAGTTCTGCCCTCAACTGTGCATTCTGGGGTACATCCTGCAAGGCATATCCGCGGGTAGCTGCCTCGATATACAACCCTGAGCCTCCACAAATTATAGGCACATGCCCCTGCTGCCTTACAGTTTGCCATGCTCTGGAAAAATCGCGCTGATACTGGAAAATATTGTACTTCTCGCCAGCCTCAACTATATCGGTCAGGTGATATGGAATATTCCCCTCCACAACACCATCTCCCAGGGTTTGCACCATCTCAAGTCTGCCATCTTTGGATTGCATCACCCTCACCGCATACTCGCCAAGATCCTTGCCCGTTCCGATATCCATTCTGCGGTAAACCTGCCTCGAATCGGCAGAAATCACCTCTGCCCCAGGTATAAACAGACCATCTTCAACCCTGCTCAATTCCACTGCAAGATCTATTGCAAAACGTGTTTTTCCACTGGCTGTAGGGCCGAGAATACAGATTGCATCATGCTCATGTGCAATCTCTCTTATATTCTTTTTAAGTATGTTGTAATCTGTCGGGGCCATTTTATTATTTATATCAAACAAATATAGGGTAAAAATCGTTACCTTTGCAGTCCATTTTAAAGGAAATGACAAATTATGCCAAAAGCAAAGAGCAACGTAGAGATAAAAAACAAGAGAGCAGGGTTTGATTATGAATTTCTCGACAAGTATACTGCAGGAATTGTGCTTACAGGTACCGAAATCAAATCAGTGAGGGCAGGCAAAGCCTCGCTCGTAGATAGCTATTGCTACTTTGCAAATGGCGAATTGTATGTCAAAAACATGCATATTGCCGAATACTGGTGGGGCAACCTCTTTAATCACGATCCTCGCCGCGACAGAAAACTGCTTCTCAACAAAAAGGAGCTACGCAAACTGCAACGCGGAGTTAAAGAGAAAGGTCTGACCATTGTGGCAATCAAGATGTTCATTGCCGACAACGGTTATGCAAAACTCAATATCGCCCTTGCAAAGGGTAAAAAAGAGTACGACAAGCGCGAATCCATCAAAGAGAAGGATATGAAACGCTACATCGAAAGGATGTAAAAACGGTTTAATTCCTGCAGATTTTTCTGGGGTTTATCCTGCTCTGCTTCGGTTTTTGCGGCAATAGAATCTGCTTTACGCAAAACCTTCGAGCACGCCTCAAAATTATATATCCTTGATAATAAGCACTTTAAAAATCTGGATTGTTCTCCAAGGTGCTAAAAATTGTACCTTCGGGAACACGAAAGTGCCCCACAGCGCATATAACGCAGGCTTGCGTTCTCCAAGGTTTTGAGAAGTAAGTGGAGAGTAATCTTCCTTCTTATCTGGCGGTAGCACAACCCTTTAAGCACACCAGGTGGCTTGTGGAGCCTATTACCGTGCTTAGGGGGTTGCGATAAACGCTCTATCTCCGGCAGCGCATCCCCTATCTCTTGCTCCCTTTGCGGGCCGAAGCTGATGCCGGTGCCGGTGATGGCACTTCCAATGCAGCCGGAGTCTTAATCATAAAACTCCTTACGATTAGTGTTATACCCATTATAATAAAAGGAATGCTCAGAATCTGACCCATATTGAGCGCCATACCCTCTTCAAAGGCCACTTGAGGCTCCTTTACATACTCAATCAGAAAGCGTGAGCCAAATATGCCTATAAAGAATATTCCAAGAAGCAGACCTCTCTTTATTTTACTCAATCTGAACCAGTAAAGAGAGCTCAACACGATTCCTGTTCCCAGATAGCACAAAGCCTCGTAGAGCTGAGTAGGGTGTTTTGGAAGGGTTTCGCCCCTGAGCTGGAAGACAAATCCCCAAGGCAAATCAGTGGGATTGCCATAAATTTCAGAGTTCATGAGATTTCCCAAACGGATGAAAGCGGCTGCAAAACATACAGCTATGGCGAGTCTGTCGAGAATCCACAAATAGTCAAAATTATATTTGCGGCCATATTTCTTTACAAACCACCACATTCCAATCATTATTGCAATTGTTCCGCCATGGCTTGCAAGTCCGCCTTCCCAGACTTTGAATATCTCTATTGGATTGGCAAGATAGTATTCGGGCTGATAAAAAAGCACATGTCCCAACCTCGCCCCCACAATAGTACAGCCGAGAAGCAGATACAAAAGGGTATCGAGCAGGGTCAAAGGCAGCCCCTCCCTCTTGAAGAACTTGATGAACATCCAGTAACCCAATACGAATCCGCTCATAAAGAGCAATCCGTAATATCGCACCGAAACCGGCCCTATGCTGAAAATTTCGGGATTAACATTCCAATTTATTGCCAAAGGCACTACACTTAAAAGATTCATTTCTTTCTATTCTTATTCCTACAAATCCACTTTTACTTCCATTCACTTTACCTCTTTCACTCCACTTGCAAGCTCCATACTTGCAACCGCACTAACGGCACAATCTTGAGAATACGCTCAAAGGAATTGCCTTGCCGAATTTGTCTTTCAAAACCAGTTCTCCAAAACCGAGATATGTTTTCCCCTTCTCCACAACATCGGGACCAAGCGGCAGATCCATTGGCTCAACATTTTTTAATCTGAATGCAGTTCTCACAGCTGTATCGGCCAACAGTGCTGAGTAGCCGTTCGAATAGAGGTTCAGAACCATAAAGGAGTCTTGCGGCGCAACTATTTTTGCACAATTCTGCAACAGTTCAAACAGGAGCTCATCCAGTTTCCACTTCTCTCCGTCGGGTCCATGTCCGTATGCAGGAGGATCGAGAATGAGTCCGTTGTAGAGTTTACCCCTTTTTGCCTCTCTTTTTACAAATTTGAGTGCATCCTCTACAACCCAGCGTATATTATCCATACCACTGTTCTCCATATTGCCTTTTGCCCATGTTACCACCTGCCTTACAGAGTCGAGATGTGTTGTATCGGCACCTGCGGCTCTGGCAGCCAATGATGCAGCACCTGTATAGGCAAAAAGATTGAGAACTTTGGGAAGCTCCTGCCGCCCTTCGGCCTTGAATTTATTGACCAGTCTTTTGCTCTGGCTGTATATGAAGTTCCAGTTGGGCGACTGCTCCGGAAAGACCCCAACATGCTTGAACGAGGTGAGGCCAAGACGAAGCTTGAAATCGGGTCCGCCTGCCGAGCCATATCTTATATACCATTGCTCCGGCATCTTCTTGAGCATTTTCCAAGTTCCGCTATCCTCTTTGCCAGAACGTCCGAATCCTGCACCGGTTACAAAACGGGTATGGGCAAGCTTGTCCCACTCTGCTGCCCCAAGTGTTTTATCCCATAATGCCTTAGGCTCAGGACGGGCCAGAATATATGAGCCAAAACGCTCCAGCTTTTCAAAATTTCCTGAATCTATCAGTTCGTAATCCTTCCAATTTTGCGGACTTTCCAATAACATATCGTACTCTCCTCTGTTTTTACAAGTATAAGGTGCTATGAAACTTCAAAAGTAGTGAAAATTTATTATTTTTGCGCCGAATTTAGATTTTTAAAATTTTGTGGTTATGCAACAAAGTATTGACACTTACAATTTCAGCGGCAAAAAAGCCATTGTACGCGTAGATTTCAATGTTCCGCTGAACGAGCAGTTCCAAATTACAGACGATACAAGAATCAGAGCTGCAATCCCTACATTAAAGAAAGTATTGGCCGGAGGAGGTTCACTAATCCTTATGTCTCACCTTGGCCGACCAAAAGGAGTTACTGAGAAATTCTCACTCAAACACATCATATACAGAATAGAGGAGCTTTTGGGAGTTAAGGTAAAATTTGCAGATGATTGCATGAAGGCAGATGCTGAGGTGGCTGCTCTGCAACCTGGCGAAGTTCTTCTACTTGAGAACTTGCGTTTCTATGCAGAAGAGGAGGGCAAACCACGCGGACTTGCTGAGGATGCTACAGATGAGGAGAAGAAGGCTGCCAAAGCTCAGGTAAAAGAGAGCCAGAAAGAGTTTGTGAAAAAATTGGCTTCATACGCAGACTGCTATATCAACGACGCATTCGGTACTGCACACCGTGCCCATGCATCTACTGCACTTATTGCAAAATATTTCCCTAACGACAAGATGTTCGGTTACATCATGGAGGGCGAGATCAAAGCTATCGACAAAGTTCTTCATAATGGCGAGCATCCTGTAACTGCAATTATCGGCGGCGCAAAAGTTTCATCAAAAATAGGTATCATCGAGCATCTTTTTGATGTTGTGGACAATATGATCATTGGCGGTGGTATGGTTTACACCTTCGTTAAAGCACAAGGCGGTAAAATAGGAAACTCGCTTTGCGAGGATGACCAGATGGAGCTTGCTATCAACATCATGAAAAAAGCTGAGGAGAAAGGCGTAAAACTTTACTTCTCTAAAGAGGTTGTTATTGCAGATGCCTTCTCTAATGATGCCAACACCCAGATAGTAAGCAACTTTGAAATTCCAGACGGATGGGAGGGCATGGATGCAGCTCCATCTACACTCAAAGAGTGGGAAGATGTTCTTATGAACTCTAAAACAATCCTTTGGAATGGCCCTGTAGGTGTATTTGAAATGCCTGCATTTGCAAAAGGAACCAACTATATTGCTGAGATTCTTGCCAAAGTTACTTCTGAGAAAGGCGCATTTACCCTTGTTGGCGGTGGCGATTCAGTAGCGGCTGTAACTCAAATGGGTTACGCAAACAAAGTAAGCTATGTTTCAACCGGTGGCGGCGCAATGCTTGAGTACCTCGAGGGCATTGAACTTCCTGGCATCAAAGCTATCAGAGAGTAATCTCTCCTCCAGTCACTGTTTACAAAACAGATATTTAGAAATAAAAGGTAGGCTGACCAAAAGCCATCTATAATCAAAGAATCCCTGTTGGAACAGACTCCGGCAGGGATTCCTTTTTTAAAGCAAAATAAAAGAGGGCAACCCAATCGTGGATTACCCTCCGTAGTATTGTTTAACCAAAAGTTCCTGTAAGTCGGTTGCTTTAAGAATTAGCAGCAAGCGCAGCAGTAGTTTGCAACGATGTGAGCTTTTACAGCAACTGCAATGAACACTACAACAAGTAGAGTTGAAACTACAAGGCTTACAGCTTTCCAACGTTTCATCCAGATGTTGTTGTTAAGACCCAAAGTGTGCAATGCGCTCCAGAAACCGTGGTTGATATGCAACCATAGGGCAACAAACCAGATAATGTAAACGATAACAACCCAAAGAGGTTTGAAAGTCTCGCTCATAAGCAATGATCCCTGCTCAGGATGTCCGCCAATAATCTCAGGCAACTGCATTTTAGCCCAGAAATGTGTAAGGTGGAAAGCCAAGGCACCCAAAACAATGATACCAAGTACCAACATGTTTTTAGAAGCCCAATCATCTGTTTTGGCCTTGTTTGCAACCTCATATCTTTGAGGACCACGTGCCTTGAGGTTCATTGCGTTAAGGATGAACGCATAAACAATGTGGATAATGAAACCTGCAGCAAGCACAGGAACCATTACAGTTACAACTGGCAAAGCCATGAATTCACAACCTGCATCAAAAGCCTCACTACTGATTAGAGACAATGCATTGACAAATGCGTGAATGAACAAGAACAGAACTAGGAACAGACCACTTATACTCATTATAAGTTTCTTTCCGATTGAAGATGTAAAGATATTAGCCATATCGATTATTTAAGTTATTTATAAATCGTAGTTAATTTGTGTAAAAATTCAAATTGCTACGCAAAGATATACTCTTAGTTGCAATTATCATAATATTTGGCTACTTTTGTTTGGCTTTAGGAGCAAAAAAAATCATAAATTCAACTTATCTGTAGAGTAAAATGGAATACAAAAGAGTTTTATTGAAACTTAGCGGAGAGAGTCTTGGCGGCGAGTCTGGAGTGGGATTGGATCCTGCGATGATGCAACAATATGCAAAAGAGATTGCTGCTGTGGCGGCCAAAGGCGTGCAGATTGCAATAGTAATTGGCGGCGGAAATATTTTTAGAGGAATGAGCGGTGTCGGCAAAGGTGTGAGCCGTGTAAAAGGAGACCAGATGGGCATGCTCGCAACAGTTATAAACAGTATAGGCCTGTCTATGCATATCAAATCGCAAGGTGTGGAGGCAGAGGTGTTCACTTCAATTCAGATGGAGCCTGTTGCCCGCTACTATGCAAAAGAAAAGGCTGTTGAAGTGATGGAAAAGGGTGGCGTTGCCATCATTGCCGGAGGTACAGGAAACCCCTACTTTACAACAGATTCGGCAGCAGCATTGAGAGCTTGCGAAATAGAGGCGGATGCGTTGCTTAAAGGAACCCGCGTAGATGGCGTTTATACTGCAGACCCGGAAAAAGACCCTACTGCTGTAAAATTTGATACCATTACATTTGATGAGGTCTATTCACGTGGCCTTAAAATAATGGATCTCACAGCATTTACACTTTGCAAAGAGAACAAGTGCCCGATTATGGTATTTGATATGGATACCCCAGGCAATTTGCAGAAACTTATCGCCGGTGAGCAGATAGGTACTCTTGTACACAATTGATGGCAGAGGAACCGGATGGCAGAAAAATCTGTCGGGTTAAAATAAATAAGAATAAAAAAGAGATATAAAATTAAATATTAAGTACTATGGATATCAGTGTTTCAAAAGATTGTATTGCACAGGCAAAAGAGAAAATGTCAAAGGCTGTTGCACACTTGGAAGATGAATTGAGAAACTTCAGAGCAGGTAAAGCAAATCCTGCAGTATTCAACTCGGTTGTTGTTGATTATTACGGCAGCCCTACTCCTGTTCCTCAGGTGGCAAGTATTACAACACCTGATGCAAAAACCATCCTTATCCAGCCATGGGAGAAGAAACTTATTGCAGCTATTGAAAAAGCTATTATGGATGCAAATCTTGGTTTTACCCCTCAAAATAATGGCGAGCAGATAAGAATCAACATTCCTGCCCTCACAGAGGATCGCAGAAAAGAGCTTGTAAAACAGGCAAAAGCTGCAGGAGAGAATGCTAAAGTAAGTATCCGCAACGCGCGTAGAGATGTAGTTGATGCACATAAAAAATATCAGAAAGAGGGTCTTCCTGAAGATGTTTGCAAAGATGCGGAGGCTACTATCCAGAAAGAGACCGATGCTTTCAACAAAAAAGTTGATGAGGCAATCGCTACTAAAGAGAAAGAGATTATGACAGTGTAAGCAAAATTGAAGTAACTAATATTGTAGCCCATTGCCTCTTTGTACAAGATGCGATGGGCTGCATTTTATCTGGTAATATGAAAAGATTGTTTTATTTTATCTGTGTTTTAATCATATCCGTCTCGTGCAGTGAGCAGTCTGACCATGGTGGCACACTGCCTTCGATCTCTATTCACAAGGCCCTTGAAACAGGCACTACAGTGAACTTAAGCAAATATGCATCATCAATAGAGTATATTCCGTTGGAGACCAATGACAGCTCCGTTATTACGGCAAATAGTGTCAAATCAGATGGATTGAATTTCTATGTGTCGGCCATCGGTTTCTCAAACGATGTGGCAAAATTCAGTATCGACGGAAAATATCTTGGAAGAATCGGCAAGAGAGGAAGGGGCCCTGGCGAGTATACTTACCTGGAGCATTATGGCATTGCTTATGATAAAAATGGAGTTGGAGATAGAAATAAAATTTTTGTAGCAGGTAATAATAAAACAGTTATATATGATGATAAAGGGGCTGTAGGAGAAATTTTATTGGAATCAAGAATAGATGATCTTGAATGTCTCAATGATAACAAGTATGCTTTTCTTTTGGGACATATTGGAAACAATAATGATATCTTGCAGAGAATTGTAGTAACAGACTCTTTGGGAGGCGAATTGTACAAAATAGATGCAGGCAATACATTAATGACATCTACGGATATTGACGGAAGAAACATTCAAACAAGAGAGAGAAACTTTATGTATTCATTTGGCGATTCCTTACGTCTTGTAAATGCAACCGCCGATACTCTGTTTATTGTAGAAGAAAAGGTAAAGAGGCCCTTGCTGTCTTTATGCTATAAAAATTGGCAAGGAAATACTCCCAATGGAAATTTCATATTTGAAACAGAGAGGTTTATTATGATTCCTGTATCATTCCCTACACCGATGTTTACAAACTATTTCAAAAATATAGTTGTTCCCGAAAAATCATCTTCAGCCCAAATTCTGTTTGACAAAAGAGAAAAAACGGCAACAGCCTTGTTGCATGATCCAAAGTACAGACTAATGTACGGATTCAAAAATGATATTGATGATGGCGCGCCTTTTCTCCCATCCTACTCAGATGGCAAGAATATGTACCAGATAGTGCAGGCATCCCATTTTAAAGAAATGGCAGATCTGAGCAACTCCCCAAAAATGAAGGAGATTGCCGCCAAACTCACAGCGGAGAGCAATCCGGTATTAGTGAAAGTAACACTTCTATAACGCAAAGACCCAAACCAGACTGCAATTTACAGGAATAACTCTCTGATTATTGCATCGGATATAAACAGTTTTTCGGCAGGAATACGGATATTGCCACCCTCCTTTACAAGCAGCCCCCTCTTTACCAGCCTGTTTATATCCGGCGTTATCCGGTGTAAAAACTCAGCATTGGAAACGGCCAACGAATCTAACGAAAAACCGCACACCCTGCGAAGACCGAGCATGATTGTTTCGTTAAAAATATTCTCAGCTGTAAGAGTTTCATAATCCAGAATATCTGTGGAAGCGCCATTCAGGTAATGGGCACAATATTTTTTTACCGACGGTGTATTCCACAATCTTCTTGCCCCTGAAATACCGGTATATGAATGGGCCGACGGCCCGAATCCGATATAGGGCTCACCACTCCAATATGAGCTGTTGTGTTTCGAATGGAAGCCCGGTCGGGCAAAATTGGAAATTTCATACTGCAGATAACCGGCATCGGCAAGCCTCTTCTGCAACAGCCGGTACTGTTTCAGACACTCTTCATCCGAAAGCGGCTCATAAATGCCTTTGCGGTACATTGCGCCCAATACGCTACCCGGCTCTATACTCATCTGATATGCCGAAATATGCTCAGGAGCAAGCTCTGTAATCTTATCAATATTATACTCCCAATCCCTTTCCGACAATAATGAATAGCCAAAAATCAAATCAAGACTTATATTCTCTATTCCAGCTTCACGAAGAATTCTATAGGCTTGAATCCCCTCTTGACATGTATGCCTGCGGTTCATCCACCTTAAATGGGAATCAATAAACGACTGGATTCCCATACTCACCCTGTTTACGCCAATGGTAACAAGAAATGCAGCATATTCGGGAGTAATGTCATTTGGATTGACCTCCACCGTAAACTCCTCCAGCCCGGGCATCCTCTCCCTGCTGTTATTCCCCCTGCCATTGTTCTCTCTGCCGTTTAGGTGCGGGAGTCCAAAAATTTCAGAAACGCTGCGCACAATCCGCTCCAGTTGTCCTGCCGACAAAACGGAGGGAGTTCCACCGCCAATATACAATGTGGCTATGGAACTCCCTGTATCTTCAAAGAAATCACGCCTCAACACCATTTCACATTCAAGCGCCTCCACAAAACTCTCCCTCAAACCCAATTGCTTTACCGAATAGAAATTGCAATAGGTACAGAATTGTGAACAGAACGGTATGTGAATATATATGCCTGCCAAGTGAAATCTGTTGGTATTTTGCAGTATTATCTCAACAACGCATCACCCGATGCAAGTTTGCCCTCTGTTGTGTAGGCATCCACAGTATAGACTCCTTTTGTGAATTTGCTGTCGGCAGAGAAGTAGATGCACACCTCAACTTCGCTTCCCTGATAATCAACCTGACGTGATGCAGAATAGATCATCTGCTCACCGCCAACTGTGAATATCTGTTGCTGGCCGTTTGTCATAAGGATTCCATCCGGACCTTTTACTCTGATATAAACAGTACGCGGACCCTTCTTTGCCAGAGTATTCTCAACAAGATTCAGACATGTTTTGAGTTTGGCTGTCCGGCTGCTTCTGTCGGTCTCCTTACCGGTCTCGGTTACACCAACCATAGTGAGTCCGCGACCTTTTACAATAGAACCAAGCTCTACCTGCTTGCCAAGCTCCTCTGTTGTCGATTTGAGGTTTTCATATTTGTTGCGGCTTTCACGAGCCTCTTTCTTTGCTACTGCAGCCTCTTTCCTCAATGTTGTATTAAGGGTATTCAATGAGTCTATCTGCTTGATATACCCCCTCATTATAGAGCGCAATGTACCAAGCTCTTTTTCATATTTGCGCAACTGTGCCTTGTTTTTTGCCTCAGTCTGTTTGACTCTCTCAATAAGCTGGGCAACCTTCTCTCTTTCCAGCATCAGTTCGTTGTTCAATGTGTCGTTAGTTGTAGAAAGAGCCGAATAATCCTCCTGCAATTGTACCATTTCTGCAGTAAGAGTCTCTTTATCAATTGTCAAGTCATTAATAAGGCTGTTTCTGTCTACCCATACATAAATTAAAATTCCTGCCAAAAGCACAACAACTCCTGCCAGAGCACCTATTAAAACTTTAAAATTCTTCTCCATATCTCTTATATTTTTATATAAACACTTGCGTTGAATTGCAAAAGTAGTAAAATTTCTTAAATTTGTGAGCGTTAAGGCATGTCTATTGCTTATGCAAAATTCGTGCTCACAATCAGAATTACAAAATAAAAACAAGTATATGAAAAAACATCTAATCCGATCAGTAAAGTATTTCTTTTTTATTGCAATCTTTTTTTGCATTCTTGTTACAATAATGTTCTACACATCCACCCGTCCTGAGGGAACAACCATCTTTGATCTTTTCAAAGAGGGTGCATGGTGGAAGATTCTGCTCTTCTTTATCGCTTTTGCAGCAGTATATCCATTTGTGGGATATCAGAAAAAAGCGATTTACTCTGCAGAAAACCTGAGAACAAAGAAAAATGAGATCATAACTCTTTTTGAAAATGCGAATTTTGTTCTTGAGAGTGATACCGGAACATCAATGACATTCAGATTGAGAAACAAGTTCCTGCGTTTTATTAGAACTTACGAAGATGCTGTTGTTATTGATTATTCCGATGTGCCTGCAACAATTTCGGGTCTGAGAAAAGACACATTGCGTTTCTCACGATCTATCGAATATCTTATGAGAGAGCGCGACTAATCAAATATAAGGAGATCTGTTTATGAGAACATGCGTTGCCAAGTACACTAATGCATTCAGCGCAAATATCGCCAAAGGAATGCTGGAAAACAACGGTATTCAGGCATGGGTTACAAATGAGAACATGCCCTATATCACAAATACCGATCTGCTCGCTGTTGAACTTTTTGTGAATGAGGAGGATTATCTGGAGGCCAAAAGATTATTGGCAGCCTCTTCCAACGAAGAGTAGAACTCCTCTCCAAATCTGTGAATTAAAGGTTCCCGTAGAAATTTGTATACGGGAATCTTTTCTTTTTCACCCTTTTTGAAAGCATCCCTGCAGATTTGCCACCTGTGCAGGTTGAGAGCAAGCATTCCATTTGAAAGAGTTGAGACTCTTATTGGGTAGAGTCTGCAGGAGATAGGTTTCTGGAATTTTGATTTTCCGGCATAGAAGGCCTTCTCCACTGCACAAAAACAATTTCCATCGCTGTCGAAACAGGTATATGCACACTCTTCATCATTTACCAACGGAGTTACCAGATCACCATCCCTGTCGGTAACGGCAAAGCCCTGTTTTTCCAAAGCCTCTTTCCCTTCGGGCGTAAGAAGATCCTCATAAGCAGCATACTCCTGCTGAAAAAGGCCCTCCTCCCCGGCCTCCATTGGAGCGCCGCTGTCGCCTATAATGCAACAGCATCCTTTACAGGCCTCATAATCACATGCAAAATACTCTGTTATTATCTCCGATGAAACCAGACAGTTTCCAATCTCAACAATATATGACATTCTCTCTCTCATAGAATCTTCCACTAATAAACATCAAAAAAGTCCTTTATAAATTCATCCTCCTTAAAGAGGTTCTGGGTATTCACATCCCTTGTTGTGCCATCCATTATTACAGCAACCTTATTTCCATCTTCAAGTATTGCCCCGACATAATCAGCAAATTCTCCGACAGTGATTCCATCCAGCACTTTCAGGTAGTTGCTGTGAAAATCTTTGCCTATCATATAACGGCAGTCCATAACATCGAGCCAATACTCATTTGAGACACTCTTCTTTTCAAACTGGGCGGCAAGAGTCTTTTTCAATTTGTCGAACTGGGCTTGGGCGTACATGCCGTTTGCAATGGCACTCAAAGAGTTATCCATTATATCACACACTTTGCCTGCATTAAGGCTGTCGGTTTCAAAACCGCTGTTTATTTCGAGTATCGACTCCGGATAATACTTCAGTTCAACCTCGAGTCTGGAGCGTGTTATATACCTTTTTGTATTTCTGTCGTCGAAAACATCTTTAAGGTAAAGCTCGAGCAAATTGCCCAATACATAGTTTTGAAGATTGTACTCCATCCCTAAAGAACGGGTTATATGGGAATATGTGCGGGGATTTATCATGCGGTAAAGGAAACGTTTCTCAACAACTCCCTTTGTGAGATAATTTGGCACCACTACCCAATCCTCCTTTTGCGACACATTTCCAGGAATGCTTCCTATATATTTTGCAATAAGATTTTTAAACTCCTCCCTATTGAGTTTTCCGGCAAATACAAATACAAAATCCGCTGCATTTGAAAAGCGTTCGCGGGTCTGATACAATATATCTGAATACTGCAGGGAGGCAACCTCCGAATCAGTTGCACGCTCCACATAATTTTTATTGCTGTAGCTGTAGTGCAGTATCGAATCCTGGAATGCGTTCAGCGGAGAGAGGCTTCTGTATGAAGTCTCAAAAACTTTTCCCTTTTTATATACATCAAATGCAACTTCGTCTGCACGCCTGCCTGTAAAGCCCCAATAGACTGCATGCAACAGTTTTTCGATATTGGACAAGCCGGAGAAACCCTCCAGGAACTCAATGTTCTGCTCTATTCCGGCCTTCAAATTTATATTGTTGTATGAGAAGAGCCTCTCTACATTCGGTTGTGAGAAGTTGGCCAATCCTCCCAGATTCAATATATCATTTATATATTTTGCATTACCGAAATCGGCATTTTTCATCAATGAAAATCCGCCCTTGCTTACAGCCCTGAAAGCGACTGTATCAACTCCTGTATCTTTAAAAACAACAGTTGCTCCGTTGGAGAGCATAAATACAGTTGCTCCGGTAACCGGATCCGAAACCTCCGATGTGATTCTTGCAGCAGTTGTGTTCTGCCCCACAAATTCGGGCCAGATAACAACAGGAGCCTCCAGTTCAATGGAAGGAGTCTTCAGCCACGCATCTTTATATGCCGACAGAACCCTCTCCGAAGTAATCTCCTCTATCCCCTCATACTCCGGCATCTTGCACGAAATCACAATGTTGTACTCCTGTCCCAACATCGCCTGGGCATATTTGTTGAGCTGATTCAGACTTATTGAGAACAATATCTCCTTCATTATCTCAAACTTGAGCTCTATGCTGGCCAAAGAGAAGCCATTATAAAAATGGTTCAGAGCCCTCTCCAGATAGGCATCATTGCCAACTTTGGTACGGTTGTCGTAGAGATTTTCCAAATTCCTGAAGTAGATATCCTTGGATTTGCTGAACTCCTGCCCGTTAAAACCATATTTTGCCATCTTGCCAATCTCCGCATTCACAAACGCAATAGACGAGTAGATCATATCTGGCAAAGTCTCAAACGAAACCGAAAAAGCATCCATATTGTGGACATTCATAAACCGTCCCTTTCCTATGGCAAGATTTGTTATCGGCAGGTTCTTGTTTATGATACCATCCCTCAAACGCCCCATAAGAAGATTTGTAATTGCATCATCCATATACTCCTGAATGAATGGAACGGATGTCAGCTTATATTTTGCCACAAGCGGCTCCTTGAGTATGTTTATGGATATCTTTGTTTTGTCGTACTCCTTATCTTTCAGAATGCTCACCTTCACACCCTCAAAAGGCTCCGGCTTGTAATAAACCCTTTTTTGCGGATCGAGAGATTTGGGAATAGTTGCAAAAATCGACTTCACTTTCGTCTCCATCAGATTGAGGTCTATATCTCCCACCACCATTACCGACTGGAACTCCGGACGAAACCACTTGTAGTAAAAATTTCTCAGATCCTTTGAAGTGAATTTGCTGATATTCTCTATGTCTGAATATTGCATATTGGCATATCCGCTATTCGGATATAACTCATCCAATAACCTGTTGTTCAATCTCTTGTCGGCATCCCACTCATAAAACAGCCTGTTTTTGACAAATGGTATCTCCTCCTTTATATCCTCTTCATCAATATTTATCGCTCCCAACCAGTTATAAAGGATAAGCAACGAAGAATCGATACTGTTTCCCTTGTTTACAGGCACATTCTTTATAAGATAGGTAACATCATCCTCCCTGGTTGAAAAGATGACATCCTCAGATGCAAGGCCTATCGACTTCAGATACCTGGTAATTGTGGAATCTGTAAAATTTCTGGTACCCTTTACAGTAAGGGCCTCCAGCATTTTGAACATACCCTTCTGATTCTCCTCTTCCAAAGTTGTACCCACCCTTTGTGCTATACCAAAATGGGCTGTCCCCTTTATATCCTTATTCTTTACAAGTATATACGACAAGCCATTTGCAAGTTTTCCGGTCTTTACACGAGGATCATCCGGCAATTTTTCTACATCCTGTGCCGACAAATTACTGCACAATCCTACAAAGAAGAGTATAAATATGCCTATAAAACGTTTCATATCAATCATAAATTTTGGAAGTATCGCATACAAAAGTACAAATTTAAGGCGGTTTTTTGTCTCTATTCTTATTTTTTTTTATTTTTGTCTTCATTTGCAATATTGCACGGCAATATTTTTAGCACGATTATTGAATATAAATTAACATACTCTAAAATTTAAAAAAGAAAAACCATGAAAAGATTCAGTAAATTTTTGATTATGGCATTTGCTTCCCTATTTGTTTTTGCAAATGCTTTCGCACAGGATTTGGGTGAAGCAACTGAAGTTTACAACAACGCAGCAACTGCATTGAACGAAGATAAAGCAGCAGAGGCTTTAGCCGGTTTCCAGAAGGCTCTTGCAATGGCTGAGGCAGCAGGAGAAGAGGGTGCGCAACTTGTATCTGACTGTAAAGGCATTATCCCTAAAATTATGATCAAATTGGGTAAAGAGGCTGCTGTTGCCAAAGATTTCGACGGTGCTGCAACAAACTTGAAAAATGCTATAGCAAAAGCTACAGAATATGGCGATACAGAGAGCGCTTCTGAGGCAAAAGAGACTTTGGTTCTTATCTTCATCACAGAGGGTAACAGTCTGTTGAATGAGAAAAAATATAATGAGGCTATAGCTGAGTATGAAAAAGCTCTTGCAGAGGATGCAGACAACGGAATGGCATTCTTGAGAGTAGGTATGTGCAAAGCTCAGTTGGGCGATGCAGATGCAGCTATTGCAGCTTTTGAGAAGGCTATGACTTTGGGTCAGGAGGCAAATGCAAAGAAACAATTGATAAGTGTTTATGTAAAGAAAGCCAATGCAGATTTGAGAGCTAAAAACAGTCAGGGCGCACTTGACAATGCAAAGAAAGCATTGGAGTATGGAGAGAATCCTAATGCCTATACAA
Source organism: Candidatus Egerieisoma sp. (assembly GCA_045588775.1). GTDB lineage: Bacteria > Bacteroidota > Bacteroidia > Bacteroidales > UBA932 > Egerieousia. Next base: position 48,956 of record JAZNEW010000003.1, read on the forward strand.
TCGGTGGTACAGCTGCTGTATCTTTGAAAAAATGGGACGATGCTATCGAGCTTCTTTCAAAAGCTAAAGCAAGTGCAACTGTAAACTACAACCTTGCAAGATCTTATGAGGCAAAAGGCAATGGCGCAAAAGCGTGTGAATATTACAAACTTATTGCCAATGATGCCAAATTGGGAGAGTTTGCCAAAGCTAAGGTAGCTACACTATGCAAATAGAGCTTGAGCTTCTTGCTCCGGCTAAAAATAAAGACATCGGCATTGCGGCAATAGACTGTGGTGCCGATGCCGTATATATTGCAGGGCCAAAATTTGGAGCACGCGAAAGTGCCGGCAATACCATTTCCGATATAGCGGAACTGGTGTGTCATGCCCACAAATTTGGTGCAAAAGTATATATGGTGGTCAATACCATTCTCTACGACAATGAACTGGAAGAGGCTGCAGAGAGCATCAGACAGGCATATAAAATAGGTTGCGATGCCATTATAGTGCAGGATCTGTCGGTACTCAAAATGGATCTTCCACCTATTGAACTTTTTGCCTCGACACAAACCAATATCCGCACTCCCCAGCAAGCTCTCTTTCTGGAGAGTCTCGGTTTCAAAAGGCTTATTCTTGCAAGAGAGTTGAGCCTCGCCCAGATATCTGAAATCAAGCAGGCAGTCGGTTGCGATATTGAGACATTTGTTCATGGAGCATTGTGCGTAAGCTACAGCGGGCAGTGCTATCTCAGCCAGAAACTTACAGGAAGAAGTGCAAACAGGGGCGCTTGTGCCCAGGCTTGCCGCTCGCTATACACCCTTACAGACAGTACAGGAAAAGTATTGCTCAAGGATTATCCTATACTGTCGCTAAAAGATTTCAACCTGAGCAACCGCATAGCGGATCTCGTGAAAGCAGGGGTTACATCTTTCAAGATAGAGGGTCGCTTGAAAAATATGTCGTACATCAAGAACATTGTAAAACTCTACCGGGAGCGTATAGATGCCTTCCTCGCAGAGAATCATGACTACATAAGGGCATCTGCCGGAGAGGTTTGTGGAGGCTTTACCCCAAATCCCAACATCACATTCAACAGGGGATATACCGAGTTTTTTATCGACAACAAACGGGGCAGATGGCAGAGCGGAGAGGTTGCCAAATATATAGGAGAGCCTATCGGAAAAATAACAAAATGCAGCAGAGACAGGCAGGGCTTTACCCGATTCACTTATCAGGGTTCATCCGCAATTGCCAATGGCGACGGACTCTGCTTCATAACAGATAGAGGAGAGGTTACAGGCATCCGTGCAAACAGCTGCAACGGCAATATGGTAACAACCACAGAAAAAATAAATATTCCCGAGAAGAGTATAATTTACCGCAATTTCAATATTGCATTTGAGAGGGAACTGGAGAAGAATATGCCCCGCAGGATTATCCCAATCGAGCTCACCATCCACAATTCGCCTTTGGGAAATCCTCTGCTCACGGCAGAGTGGTGCCGTAAGAATGAGTTGAAAAGATACAGCTGCTCCATTCCTCTTGGGGAAGAGCTTGAGAGGGCTGCAAATCCCGAACTGGCCAAAGCCAATCTCTTCAAGCAACTGGGCAAAGCCAGCGGTATCTTCAAATTCAACCTTGTGAAAATAGATGACCGGGTTGAGATTCCTTTCCTTCCGATAGCCCAAATCAATGGGTTGCGCCGCAATATGGCCGAACAGATCGAAAGAATCATATCGGAATCATGGTGCAATAAGAGGGTGAAGCTGCAGCCATGCCTCTCAAACAAACTGTCGGGGAAAAAATTGAATTATCTTGCCAACTGTTCCAACAAAATATCATACGCGCTGTACAGAGATAGTGGTGCAGAAGAGATTGCGCCAGCTTACGAATTGGAACCGGTTGCCGATGCAGAACTTATGCGCACAAAATATTGCATAAAGTATGAACTGGGAATCTGTCCGAACTTTGAAAAAAGTGCCAAAAATGACCCTGCATACAAAAACCGGTTAAAAGAGATAAGAATAAAAGAGCCGCTGTTTTTGCTTAACGGCAAGAGCAGATTAAGACTCAATTTTGATTGTGCCAATTGTCAGATGCTGATAATTGGATAAAAAGATGTAATTTTACACCATGCAATTCAAGGATGTTCTAGGACATAGCGAAATTATCGGAAATATCCGTAATATGGTTGACAACAACCGTATGCCACATGCTGTGCTCTTTACCGAAAAGCATGGCTATGGCGCTCTGCACATTGCTCTGGCCACAATATCCTATATGTTCTGTCAGGAGCATGCCGATGGTGATTCCTGCGGCCGTTGCAACCAGTGCAGCAAAACAGGAAAACTTGTCCATCCCGATCTTCACTTTACATTCCCTATCAATACATCAACATTAGTGGGAAAAGAGAAGAGAGCAGATATTGATGAATTTTACCCGGCATGGAGAAATCTGGTAAAAGAGAATCCGTGGTTCAGTGAGCAGCAACTCTACAGGGCATTGGGAATTGAGAACAAATTTGGAAACATAAGTGTAAATGAGGCCAACGGAATAATGCGCAAATTGAGTTTGAGCTCTTACGAAGGCGGTATAAAGGTTATGCTTGTAATGTTTCCGGAGAGGATGAATCAGGAAGCGGCCAACAAATTGCTCAAATCAATAGAGGAGCCTCAGAGTGATACCTACTACTTCATGATCTCCCACAATCCCACAAAAATCATCGCCACAATATTGAGCAGATGCAGAATCATTGAGTTGCCGCCGGTTAATGACACGCTTCTTGCCCAATCACTCAAAAAGGAGTTCGGACTCACAGATGAAGATGCCGCTTTTTGGGCCAGATGCTCAGGCGGAAGTTTTGGAAAGGCTGCAGAGCTTATCAGCAACCAGGAGTGCAACAGCGAGAACAGTTCTACATTCATCGAACTGCTCAATTTGGGAGTCAGGAAGGATCTTGTTGGGATGTTTGACATCTGGAACAATATTTCAGGATGGGGCAAAGAGGCCCAAAAGAGTTTCTGCATAGAAAGTCTGGAGATTTTAAGGAAAATATATATGTCAGGTCTGGGCATGGAGGAGATTTCATACGCCGGCAAACAGGAGCAGGAGAATCTGAAAAGATTGTCAAAAGCCCTGAAACCTGATTTTTATGAAAAAGGATATCATTTTCTCAATAATGCCATTGATTGCATAGAGAGGAATGTGAATCCAAAATTCATTTTTTGCGATTTATGCAATCGCATTTATTATAACTCATAATTATGGAAAAGAATAAATTTTACGATTGCCAGAGAGGGTGCGAAGTTTCTGTAAATGAAAAGGGAGAGCATCTGTGCACATATAACAGGAGAGCATGCAAATTGAGTGTTTTCAACTGGCTGGATGGAATTGAACAGGCTGATATGCAGCATCTTTTTGAGATCAGGTTCAAAAATACCAGAAAGACTATTTTCAAGAATGAATCCGGACAGAATCTTAAAATAGGAGATATTGTTGTTGTTGAGGCACAGAACGGCTATGATGTGGGAATCATAACTCTGTCGGGGCCAATTATGGCAAACCAGTTGAAACGCGACAGAATCAATCCCCAGACATACGAATTCCGCAAAATTTACAGAAAAGCCAGGGCCAATGACATTGAAAAATGGCAGGAGGCCATCTCGAGAGAGCACAAGACCATGATCCGTTCACGACAGATGGCGGCAGATCTTGGTCTGAACATGAAGATTGGAGATGTGGAATTCCAAGGCGACGGCAGCAAGGCCATCTTCTACTACATCGCCGACGAAAGGGTTGATTTCAGACAGCTCATCAAGAACTTTGCAGAAGAGTTCAGGATCAGAATTGAGATGAAACAGATTGGCGCAAGGCAGGAGGCCGGCCTGATTGGAGGTCTTGGAGTTTGTGGACAAGCCCTTTGCTGCTCAAGATATATGAATGATTTCCAATCAATTACAACACAGGCTGCAAGATGTCAGGATCTCTCTTTGAATCCTCAGAAACTCGCCGGACAATGTGGCAAACTCAAATGTTGCATAAATTATGAAGCTGCAGCATATACCGATGCCCAGAGCCATATTCCAAAGGTAACAGAACCGCTCCAGCTCGAGGACGGAGAGGCATTCCTGCTCAAGACAGATATTCTCAAAGGGGAGATGTGGTTCTCATACGATGCCCACAACATGGCCAACATGATTCCTTTGATGGCAAACAGAGTCAAGGAGATAATAGAGATGAACAAGAAGGGACAGAAGGCACCATCTCTATTGGCCAATAATGACAAGGAGAAGACTCCTGAATTTTTCAGTGCTGCAGGAGAAGAGAGCATTTCGCGCTTTGATGAAACAAAAAATACCCGCAAGAAAAACAACAGGCACAAGGGAAAAAACCGTAAAAAATAGATGAACCTATACCGTTTTCTTATCCCGCTGCTTGTGTTGCCGGCCCTCTTTTCGTGTCAGGAACCGGTGAGGAACTTCTGTTGGATAGAGTTGGATCCCTCTGCCGGACTTGATTCGGCAGTAACATTAGTGCTGGATATAAATGCCACTATGGAGCCGCAGCAGCTCGATTTGAGCATGAGGGTATGTGAATATGGCCGGGACTACAGTACAATTCCACTGCTGATAAGAGTAAAATCTCCGTCGGGCCTTATAGGGAATGATACAATAGCCCTTCCATTGGATGCAAAAGGGTATATGACATTGAATTGGATATATCGGAAAAATATTCTCAACAAAGAGGCCGGAGAGTGGGAATTTACCATTGCTCCGCTTGATAATGGGGAGTACCGCGACTTTTACCGCAAGATTACAGGATTAGGAATAGTTTGCAAAAAAGAGGAGAAACAAGATGAGTTCTAAGGACAAATTAAGAAAATTCAGAGAAAATGAGACTTTTTCATGTCTGTACCAACCCAAAACAGAAGAGGTTTTAAATACACCATATCCGCTGAGAGGCAAATGGGGTAAGGAGGTTTTTAAAAATGACAACCCAATTGTACTTGAACTGGGTTGCGGTAAAGGTGAGTATACAATTGCCCTTTCAGAAAAATTTCCGGACAAGAACTTTATCGGAATAGATATCAAAGGTGCAAGATTGTGGAAAGGGGCAAAATATGCTCAGGAGAATAATCTGAAGAATGTCCTCTTTATCAGAACCAGAATTGAGTTCATCACATCCCTTTTTGCAGAAGGGGAGATTTCACAAATTTGGATAACCTTTCCCGATCCCCAATTGAAAAGGGCCCGCAAACGCCTCACCGGAACAATGTTCCTTGAACGTTACAAAAAATTTCTTAAAACCGATGGTATAATAAATCTTAAAACCGACAGCAAATATCTCCACAATTATACATTGGCCCTCGCCCAACAGAACAATCTCACTATACTTGAGGCCAACAACGATATCTACGGTTCAGGAAGGGCTGACGAAATTCTCTCGATCAAGACATTCTACGAGGCCCACTACATAAAAAGAGGCCTTGAGATAACATACCTCTCTTTTGTGCCAAACAACAACAGGGAATTGGTTGAACCGGAGTGGGATGAAGAGTATTGGGAAGTGGAAGAGGCCAAAGGAAGAGAGAATACCCCTGCAAACAAGGGGTAGTTCTCCGATACAGCTATTTGCTCCTTGTGCCTACAAACTCCGCCAGCTGCACAAGTCTCTCTTTTGCTTTTGAATCCGGAATACAGGACAGACTCTGTATTGCCTTGCGGCTGTGCTCTTCGAGAATATGTTGTGCATCAGCTATTCCGTTGTACTGCTGCACAAAGGCATTCACAGTATTGATGACATCCATATCCTCCGCACCTATCTCCTCTCCTTTGGTGAGTGTATTCTCTATGGCAGATACCCTTTTTCTTATATAATCAGACTCCTCTTTTGAAGCCCTTTTCATTGCACACAACAGCGGCAATGTTATTTTTCTCTCTTTAATATCGGCCCCTGCCATCTTTCCGGTATTCATCTTTGGAGCATAATCAAATATATCATCCCTTATCTGGAAAGCAAGGCCAAGCTCATGGGCATAATTTACAATGGCCTCGGCATACTCATCAGGAGCACCTGTTGCCAATACGGCACTTTTGGTGGCTGCAACAAAAAGACTGGCGGTTTTCCTTGATATGATCTTATAGTAATCCTCTTCGGTGGTATCCAGCAGCTCTGCCTTTTCCATCTGAATGAGTTCGCCAACAGCCAGCTCCTGCACAGCAGTAGTATAACATCCCAGAATTTGCGGATTGTTGCACGCTGTGAGTATATCAAGTGCCCTTGCCAGCCAATAATCTCCGGCAAGCACCGATGCCGCCTGGCCAAATACAGCCTTTACAGTTGGCACACCCCTGCGCAAATCACCGTTATCCGCCACATCATCATGCAACAGAGTTGCAGTGTGTATCATTTCAGCCACCGCCGCACAATAATAATTAAGGCTGTTGATCTCTCCACACGCCCTTGCGGCCAATAACGACAAAACAGGTCTCAACTGTTTTCCGGCGTTATCTATGAGATATTTGTTAATCTTTGAGACAAACGCATTATCATTACTTAAAGCGGATACCAAAACCTCTTGGTATCCGCTCCAATCTTTGTCAAGTTCTCTCTTTACAACTTCTATATCCATCAGAATATAAATGCTAATGACAATTCAAATCCACGATTTTTTCCGCCTTTGAATGTTTTTGCTCCATTCCATTCAAATTCAGAAGCTTTGCCTAAATCCCAATTATATTTGCCCGACACTTGAAATTTCCATACATCCAAACCTGCTCCAAGACCTATACCGTAACCCAGTTCGTTGGAACTCCATTTGATCTCTTTAATGTCGCTGCTTTTGGATATCTGATAGCTCAAGAAAGGAGATACCATTATGAATGGTCTGAAAAGCACCAGGTCTATACCCCATTGCACATTTACAGGCAACTGAAGGTAGTGCATCTTCAAATCACCACCCTTGAAGGTACTTGTTGAGGAATCAGTACTATACGGCTCCTCATTCAAAGAACCGCCCTTTTGCACATACAGCAACTCCGGCTGCAATGCAAAACCTGCAGGCAAATTAATTTTATATAAAACGCCTGCATGAAATCCGGTTTTTCTGTCAATTGAGGTCTTGATGTCATTAACTTCCAAATCAGACATGGAATTGAAGTTCATGCCCGCTTTGATACCGAATCCGCTCTGGGCCTTTAATGAGATGACCGACAGCAAAAACACAGATAATATGAGTGCAAGCTTTTTCATAATTACATCAATTTGTCGAGTTCAGCTGTGATTGCTGCTTTTGAAACAGAACCAACAAGTTTGTTTTTCAATTCACCGTTTTTGAAGAAAAGCAAAGTAGGGATATTTCTGATACCATACTCCATAGGAGCATCGGCAGCCTCATCAACATTGCATTTCACAACAAGTGCTTTGCCTTCGTACTCAGCAGCAACCTCCTCAACTACAGGAATCAATGCTTTGCAAGGGCCGCACCATGTTGCCCAAAAATCTACCATAACAGGTTTATCACTATTCAAAACAACTTCTTTAAAGTTTGAATCATTTACTTCTAAAGCCATAACTATAAGATTTAAAAAATTAATACTGATATTTGAGTTGCTAATTTAATACCTATTTTTCAAAATTCATTATTTTTTTGATTTATTAATTATATTTGTAGAGACATTTAAATACTAACGGCCCCAATTCATTAATATAACAAACAATATGTACAGCAGTTTTCAAAAATACCTACAAGCCGAACTCAAATCGATAGAAGAGGCCGGCCTATACAAAAATGAGAGAATCATTGTATCTCCCCAAAAAGCTGAGATTAAAGTGAATACCGGCAAAGATGTATTGAACTTCTGCGCCAATAACTACCTCGGATTATCAGATAATCAAGAGCTTATCAATGCTGCAAAAAAAGCGTTGGACGAAAGGGGATTTGGTATGTCGAGCGTACGCTTTATCTGCGGAACACAAGATTTGCATAAAGAACTTGAGAAAAAGATTGCAGAATTCTTCGGAACAGAAGACACTATCCTCTATGCAGCATGCTTTGATGCAAACGGCGGTGTTTTTGAACCGCTTCTTGGCGAAGAGGATGCCATCATTTCAGATGCCCTCAACCATGCATCGATCATAGATGGTGTGAGGTTGTGCAAAGCCCAGCGCTACAGATATGCCAATGCCAATATGGAAGAGCTTGAGAATTGTCTCAAACTTGCGCAGGCACAACGCCACAGACTTATTGTAACCGACGGAGTCTTCTCCATGGATGGAAATGTTGCCCCTCTCGACAAAATCTATGAACTTGCTGAGAAGTATGATGCAATGGTAATGGTTGATGAATCACACTCTGCCGGAGTTGTGGGCAAAACAGGCCGTGGAACAACTGAGCAATACAACCTCAGAGGCAAAATCGAAATCCTTACAGGAACTCTCGGCAAAGCATTCGGCGGTGCAATCGGAGGCTTCACCACCGGTAAAAAAGAGATTATTGCAATGTTGCGCCAGCGTTCACGCCCATACCTTTTCTCAAACTCAATTCCTCCTATGGTAGCGGCTGCCGGCATCGCAATGTTTGACATGATGGCCCGCACAAATGAACTGCAAGACAAGTTGCACAGCAATACAGACTACTTTGTTGCCAAAATGAAAGAGGCAGGTTTTGATATCAAACCTACCCAATCTGCAATCTGTGCAGTAATGCTGTATGATGCAAAATTGTCGCAGCAAATGGCAGAAAAATTATTGGAAGAGGGTATTTATGTAGTTGGTTTCTACTATCCTGTGGTTCCTAAAGGACAAGCCCGCATCCGCGTTCAGATATCTGCCGGACACGAGGTTGAACATCTCGACAAAGCAATTGCCGCATTTACAAAAATCGGAAAAGAGCTTGGCGTAATCAAATAAATTGCCCGCAAAGCAGAGCAATAACCCAGATAGTTGGGGATGACTCCAAGGCCCTTCATCAAACAGTGAATCCCGGCCGGAGCCATCCCCTCTTTTTTATATGAACTTTATAATATAATAGAACATTATTCCGCTTGCTGCGAACTTTATTCCTGTGCCAAAAATAAAGCCCAAGAAAGAGCCGAAGGCCGAGAGCAATGACTCTTTCAGCTGCTTGTTATTGAGGAAAATCTCTCCTATCAGAGCTCCCAGGAAGGCACCTATGATGATTCCGAATGGTGGGAAGAAGAATAATCCTATCACAGTTCCCAAAAGACTGCATCTTACAGCCTCTCTCGAACCTCCCGTTACTTTTGTGAAGTAGACCGGCACAATATAGTCGAGAACCGTTACAACTATTGTAACAGCAAGCCATATCAGCATAAAACGGCCTGTAATCTCATCAGAGCCGTCAAGTCCGGCATTGTTGGCCCACAAATACATTATAACCAATCCTACATAACTCAACGGAGGCCCTGGCAAAACGGGCAAGACACACCCTATGAGTCCTAAAATGCCAAATATTACTGCAATAATTTCAAGTAAAACTTCCATGATTGAAAAGGATTAATATATCTTTAAAAATTTTATTCGTTGTATGTTGTTACTTTGCCTTGTTCATCTCGCTTTATAACAGCCATTGTATTTGGCACATGAACACAGATTGAAAAATATTCTCCATCAAACTTGTTCTGTTTTGAATAAATTTTAGGGAAGAGCGTTACCAGCGAGTCCTGCATGGTCAAAATGCTGTCAATCGAAAAAGTGCTCGTTTTATAGAGGCTCAAATTATTGTGAACTTTATATTTGCACTCTACAAAGCCTTTATAAGGGAGGCCATCTTCTTCAGGAGCATGCCTTACAATACTTACAGCCGGGTACTCTACAATTTCAACATCACCCTTGCCTTTTTTCACCACATAACAATCATTGTAAAGACCATTGATCTTTGCAGCCTTTTCTATACCTCCAAATGGTTCTATGTTTACATAAAGAGTATCGATGCCAGAAGGTATCGGTTTGTCATCCGACCACATTTCATCACCCCAATATGGTGCTGCAGACTTCACAGCCAATGCTCCCAATGAAAAGGCAGAGGCTATCCAGATTATAAACATAATCAGGTCGGGACGCCATGCAGGAGATTTGAATTTAAAGCAGAGAAGAAGCCCCAAATAGAGCAATCCCAAAAATGGAACAGTATACACAAGTATAGCCAAGACCTTGATAAGCAGAGTATTCTCTACACCAAGCTTAATATAATCCAAGATTGAAAGTGGAGAAATTCCCTCTATTATTTCAAAACCAAATACAAAGAACATTCCTGCCAACAATCCCAGCAGACCTGCAACGAGCATGATACATCCCAAACAGAGACCAACAATACCAAACCCTTTTCTCAGCAGCCGTGACGATACTCCGCCATCGTCTTTTATATTTGCCGCACCACTCCTCCTCACTCTTTTCTGGATATCATCTATTTTTGTGCTGCACCCATACATCTGGCACTTCTGCCCTACAGTTTTTGCCGACGGCACAATCAGCCAAAAGAGCAGATAAACAAAAACCATTATCTCAAAACGGCCCATTTTCAGTGCCAAAAGTGCAAGCAACACCAAAACTATACGGATTATAACCGGGTCTGCTCCAAAGTATGCACCAAGTCCGCCACAAACACCACCAAGTACTTTGTTGGAAAGATCTCTGTACAGTTTTCTCTTCACTGAAGTTTTGCCGTTTTTATGCGCTGACGACTCCGGATCTTCGCTCTTTATATCACCCGGATGCCCAAGTATTCCTATTATATTGCTGATTTCTGCACAGGAAACCACCCTCTCCTTTACACCCCATTCCAATATCAGCTCCGCAATCCTCTCCTCTATATCATCTATTATCTCCTGATAATTCTCTTCACTGCTGTATGCTGCTTTCAGATCTGCCAAATACTCCTCCAACAGAGTGTAAGCCCCTTTTTCCAATGTAAAAGAGACTCCCGATATACTCACTTTTATTACCTGCTCCATTATCTCTGCAATTAATAAAACAACTATTTGTTTTTTATATACTCCACAGATTCCACAACCTCTTTCCAGGCCTGGTCCATCTCCTCCAGTGCCTCTTTTCCTTTTTCTGTGAGCGTGTAGTATTTTCTTGGAGGGCCTTGCGGGCTCTCTTCCCATCTGTAATTGAGCAACCCCTGATTTTTCTGTCGGGTCAATAATGGATAAAGTGTGCCCTCAACCACAATCATCTTTGCCTCTTTCAGCTCTGCAATAAGGGATGAGGCGTATGCATCATTCCTCCTGAGAAGACTTAAAATGCAATACTCCAACACACCTTTACGCATCTGCGATTTTATATTGTCTACATTTGAATCCATATCCACCTCCTTGTCAATTTGAAAACCTGCGCAAATTTTCTGCTGTAACCGGAAGCCCATGCATCTCACACTTCTGCACCGGAGTTACAGCCAATGGCGCAACTACCCAGAAAATTATATAGACCCAAAAACCAAACAGGCCCATTAAACAGCAAACTACAAAAATTACTCTCAACAACAATGCATCCACACCAAAATAGAGAGCCAATCCTCCGCATACACCACCTATCGATTTATTGTCGGGGTCTCTATAAAATTTGCGGGCACACTGCAGACTCTCTCCAAAATCATTTGCATTATCACTGCCACAGGCTCTCTCCTCTTCTACAAAAGGTTCTCCATCCGGCATTCCCAACTGAGCTATTACAGAATTTACAAGCTGAATATCAACCACATCTCTGAACCCTCCCAACTTTTCTGCAAAAAGCTCCGCAATCCTTCCCTCCAGATCATCCATAACATCCTTTTCCTGCTCTCCACCCATAGCAATATGCGCCTTGAATCTCTCCAAATATTTTCCAAGTTTCAGATAAGCATCATTATCCATAATGAAACTTCTGCCACCAATACCTACATTTATAACCTGCTTCATAATTACTCTTATATATATGATACGATTAGTTCAACACTTTTGGAACTCTTAGGTTCAAATTACTTTATACAACATAGTTTTCGACAATACAAAGATATATAAAAAATACACTACCTTGTATCACATAGTACTAATTTTATAAAAAAAGATGGATTTTTCCATCTTCCTTTATTGTACTTGCCACAATTAGTTACCCTGTGGCGCTGTCTCTTGAGCCGGAGCGGCCTCTTGAGCAGGTGCAGTCTCTTGAGCAGGTGCAGCAACAGGATCTACAGGGAACTGAGGCTGAGCTGCAGGTGCTGTAGTCTCAATTTTCTCTATCAGCTCTGAATTGACTTCTGAAACTCTTGTTGAAACAAATGCAGTAGCAAGAATACAAAGCGCTATAATTACAATAGCAAGAGTCCAAGTTGCCTTTTCAAGGAAGTCTGCAGTTTGTCTTACACCAAATGTCTGATTTCCGGCTGCAAAGTTAGCTGCCAATCCACCACCTTTAGAATTTTGAACAAGCACTACCAAAGTAAGTAGAATACTTGCGATAACAATAATGATAGCAATAGCTGTATACATATCTTTTAATTATTTTTTGACTTTACTTTATTTACAAGGGTTGCAAAGTAAGCACTTTTTTCCGGATATAACAAAATTAGTTTTGAATAAACCTTCATAGCCTCCTCATAATAACCCTGTTCCGCATATATTTTAGCCAGTGTCTCGGTATAGAAAATATCGGCATCCGGCTCCTGCTCTTCAATCACAACACCCTCACTTCCAACACTTTGAAACTCCGCTACAGAGCCTATCCTTCCCACATTGAATGTATAGGAATCATCAAGCTGTGCAAAATCCTCTTTTGTAAAATAATCTCCTCCCAAAACTATATATTTTGGAGTATCAGCCTCAACTTTCTTCTCTGAAACAGAAATTGCCCTTATATCATCTATATCTCTGTTTATCTCCTCAAAATCAATCACAGGGAACGACTCCTGCCTTGCTGATGCAGCGGCCTTGTAATAAATTTCCCTGCGGAAACCCACAAATGCCGAGCATTTTTTCAGATAAACCTCAAGATGCTCTCTTCCGCCCTCTGCCATTTTAAGCAACAATGCTCTTCTTGCATACGAAAACCATGGATACTCGGTAACAAGTTTCTCAAGATCGGCAATTGGCAACTCCTGTATATTTATTGTACTCTCCGCATTCATATCCAACTCTACCAATTTGCTACTGTTGCATTAAATATATCCTCTACAAGTATCTCCACAATATCATCACACAAAGATGCCTCTACAGCATCAAGCGAGAGATTTGAATCATAATCCTGGAATGCCGCAAAAGACTTGTCCTTAAAGCTCTCCTCCTCATACTTGTTGTTTGTAAATGTAATCTTTACTGTTATTGTAAGCCTGTTTTGCGAGGCTACCTCATTGGAGGTTATGGCCGTTGGGGTTACATCGTAATTTGTAATCATTCCGGATATCTCCAGATCACCGCCTTCGGAAAGCATCTCCAGCTTTGTAAGGCGTCTGAACTTGTCCTGCAAGGCATTGGTTATTGTATTGCTCAATGTAGGATTCACCTTCATTGCCCTGTTCTCGACAGGATAGATGGAGATCGATTTGACATCAGGGGCTATTGATGTTCCTGTAAAAGAGTAAATGCCACATGCTGCCACCACCGGTATGGCTACCAGCAACAGCAACATCTTTTTCAATCTGCCCGAATATTTTGTTTTCATAAGTTCAGTTCTTTAATTTTCCGATACAATGTCCTTTCAGAAATACCCAGCTCCGCAGCCGCCTCCTTTCTTCGGCCATTATGCTTTTCGAGACATTTTTTTATAAGGTCTGCATTTACCGACGGTATCGAAAGCTGCTCCACCTTAATCTCGGAGAGTTCTTCAAAATCCTTGTCTACAGCAGTATAAACTGTATCCTGTATCACTTCCGATTTATCATCCATACCGGCATGCGGCAACACCGCTTGCGACGGAGTTGAGATGCTCAAGCCGCATGATGTCTGCGACCCCTCATGCTCAATTGCAGGAGTAATCTGCATGGATTCGATATGCTCGAGCTGACTCTTCAGATGGGCCACCTCCTGTTTGAGCTGGAATATCATCTTGTAGAGTATATCCCTATCTGATATAAAATCACTCTGGGCCGAAGTGGGATTCAAAACCGGAAGATTGTCTGGATTGTCTGCAGGCAGATACTTCTGCAGAATATCTGCATCAATAAGTCTCTCTCTCTCAAGCACCGACATCTGCTCTGCCACATTCTTCAACTGGCGGATATTGCCGGGCCAGCGGTATTGCTGCAACATTATCTGGGCATCCCGGGTAAGTTTTACCACCGGCATCTTGTACTTGTCGGCAAAATCCAGTGCAAACTTTCTGAAGAGCAGATAGATATCACCCTTCCTCTCCCTCAATGCAGGAATAGAGATTGGAACCGTATTGAGCCTGTAGTAGAGATCTTCCCTGAATTTTCCTGTAGAAATTGCATGCATCAGATTCACATTGGTAGCCGCAACAACCCTCACATCCGTTTTCTGAACCTTGGATGAACCTACTTTATAAAATTCACCGGTCTGAAGAATCCTCAACAGACGCACCTGGGTAGAGAGCGGCAACTCTGCAACCTCATCCAAAAAGATAGTTCCACCGTTGGCCACCTCAAAGTAGCCTTTGCGCATCTCATTGGCACCGGTAAATGAACCCTTTTCATGTCCGAAGAGTTCTGAATCAATTGTGCCCTCAGGTATTGCTCCACAGTTTACCGCAATATAAACGCCATGTTTTCTCGGACTGTTCTGGTGGATGATTTGTGGAATGGCCTCTTTTCCAACACCGCTCTCGCCGGTAACCAATACAGAAAGATCTGTGCCGGCAACCTGCGTAGCGATATCCAAAGCCCTGTTCAAGCCCGGGTCATCGCCTATAATATCGAATCGTTGTTTTATGCTCTGTAATTCCATAAGATGCAAAGTTAAAAAATTTCTATCGCATAACTCATTTTTAGTTATTTTTGTTCGTAAGAATATCATTAAATAACAATTTTATGAAAATATTAGCCATTATCCCGGCCAGATATGCCTCTTCGCGTTTCCCGGGAAAGCCATTAGCCCTTGTAAATGGCAAGCCAATGATACAGAGAGTCTATGAACAAGCCTCCAAAGCCTTTGACAATGTTTGTGTTGCAACAGATGATACAAGAATTTTTGATGCCGTAAAAAATTTTGGAGGCAAGGCCATAATGACTTCAGAAAAACACAATAGCGGCACCGACAGATGCTTTGAAGCCCTCCAGAACTTCTCAAAAGAGAGTGGAATGGATTTTGACATTGTAATAAATGTTCAGGGCGACGAGCCCTATATCCAGCCCAAACAGCTCAAACTGCTCGAAGAGTGTTTTAATGACCCTTCAGTTGAAATTGCCACACTTGTAAAAAGAGTCAAGGATAAAGAGGAGTTTCTCAACCACAATGCTCCAAAAGTTGTAATCGACAACAACTCATACGCCCTCTACTTCAGCAGAGCCCCTATCCCATACCCGAGAGATATTGAAGTATCCGATGAATTTGTGGCCCAAACCAAGCTATACAGGCATATCGGACTATATGGCTATAGAAGTGAGGCTCTGAAAAAAATATGTGCGATGCCACAAGGTTTCCTCGAAAAAAATGAGAAACTCGAGCAGCTCAGATGGCTCGAAAACGGCTTGAAAATAAAAGTTGCCGAGACAGATTCCGAAACATACGCAGTAGATACTCCAGAAGATTTGAATTTTATCAACTCAATGTTTTGCGGGAAATGATTATTTGTGTATTTTTGTGCATTAACAATGCGTAACTGTGTCCATACGCAGTTTTAGTGACTTGACTCATTAATTAACTTACTATAAATAACAACAAAATGAAAAGAAATTCATTAAAATTATTGAGCTTGGCTCTTTTAGGTTTGTTGGTTGCAGCATGTTCCAACCCTAAAAAAATGGCAAAATTCGCAAGCGAGGTTACCACTGAGTGCAATCCTCAGATTCTGGAAGCCGTTGCCGGTAAAATCAACGCTACCTACTCTATCACTTTCCCTGCAAAATATTTTGCTAAAAAAGCAATCCTAGAGGTTACTCCTGTTATGGTTTATGCAGGTGGAGAGGTTGCCGGCCCTGTTCTTACTCTTCAAGGTGAGGATATTCTTGAGAACAATCAGGTTGTTTCTTATGAGAATGGCGGTACTGTAAACACTCCTGTTACTTTCGAGTATGTTGAGGGTATGGAGAAAGCTGTTCTTGAGCTTAGAGCAACTGTTTACAACAAAGCAAGAACCAAAAAATTCGTTTATCCGGAAGCTTTCAAAATTGCAGACGGTACAAACACTACCTACATGTTGGTTGATACTAAAGGCATCCCTACATTCGAGGCAGATGACTATCAGAAAATCATCCCTGAAACAAGAGAGGCTCAGGTTCTCTACCTTATCAACAAATATGATGTAAGAAACAACCAGTTGAAAACCGACGAGATCAAGGCTTTCCAACAATTCCTTATCGATGTTCAGTCTGATGAGAGAAGAACTCTCAAATCAAACGACATTATCGCTTACGCTTCTCCAGACGGAAAAGAGGATTTGAACGACAAACTTTCTGAGAACAGAAAGAAATCAGCAGAGAAAGCATTCAACAAAACTATCAATAAAAAAGCTAAAGTTGATGCTCCGCTTAACGTAACAGCTGTTGCTGAGGACTGGGAAGGTTTCCAGGAGTTGGTTTCAAAATCAAATATCGAGGATAAAGAGTTGATCCTTCGCGTTCTTTCTATGTACTCAGATCCTAACGTTCGCGAGAGAGAGATCAAAAATATGTCCAGCGTTTATACTACTTTGGCTGACAAAGTACTTCCTGAACTTCGTCGTGCAAGATTCATTGCAAACATCGAGTATCAGAACTGGACAGACGAGGAGCTTCTCCAATTGATCAACAACGATATGGACGAGCTTGACGAAGAGGCATTGCTTTACGCTGCAACTTTGGTTAAAGAGAACAACGTAA
Source organism: Candidatus Egerieisoma sp. (assembly GCA_045588775.1). Taxonomy (GTDB): domain Bacteria; phylum Bacteroidota; class Bacteroidia; order Bacteroidales; family UBA932; genus Egerieousia. The sequence goes on from JAZNEW010000003.1 coordinate 65,909, forward strand.
AACTTGCTCTTTATGAGAAAGCTGCAAGCAAATTCAACAGCAACCGCGCTTACAACAACATCGCTGCTGTCAAATTGCAGGAGGGTAAAACTGCTGATGCAAAAGCTGCTCTTAACAAAATGTCTGAGAAGACTGCAAGCTACTACAACAACATGGGCGTTGCAGCAATGCAGGACAAAGAGTGGGCTGCCGCTGCTGAGAACTTTGCAAAATCAGATCTTAAAGAGGCTAAATTGAACAATGCCGTTTTGGATATCCTTAACGGTAACTACGATGCTGCTGTTGCTGCTCTTGCAGGTTCAAACTCTTGCAACGAGGGTCTTGCATACATCCTTACCAAACAAGAGGATAAAGCTGCTTCTGTTCTGAAATGCCAATGTCCTTGCGCTGCTTACCAACGCGCTATAGTAGCTGCCCGCAAAGGTGATGCTGCTACCGCTAAGAAAGAGCTTGAGGCTGCAAGCAAATGCGAGAAACTTGCGAAACGCGCTGAGAACGATATCGAGTTCGCTAAAATCAACTAATTGGCGGATAAATTATAAAAAAAGGCCGCTTTGGCGGTAAAGTACAAGCAGAGTACTGAGAAACATGGTTTCAAAAGTACTCTGCTTTTATTTTTGTTTTGCACAATCAAAATATTACCTTTGAAAGATACAAACCAAGACAAATTACAAATGAAAGAAGTTCTCATTTTATTGATGTTATTTATGTCCAATATCACTCTAAAAGCTGAAACCATGAATATCAACCGTGTGAAATATGCAGGTTTTCCTCTTTTGAAACCATTCATTGTAGAAAACACCGATGTCAATTCAAAAAGTTTTGATATCCAGACACTGCTGGATGCCCCGCTCTCTTTTGAAGTGCTGGCAGATGCGCCATATATGAATATAGAGGATATTGCGGCAGAAGTGCCGGACAACAACAGCCAATATATTTTGGGATTGATAAGTTTTTCTCTGCAAAATGAGAGATACACCACAGCCGGTCTGAAAATAAGTGGAGTGCAAAACTATATTGCATTTCTCGACGGAAATAAAATTGGAACAGATGAATTTGTTCTGGAGCCCTCTACCCACACAATAAATATAAAGTATATTCTTCCGTCAGAGAGCAGGAAAGAGGCTCTGTCTATTGCCGTAGAGACAAAAAAAGAGGGAGTATTGTCATTAAGATCCGACAACAAAAGATCATACACCATCAAGGATGTGCTGCATGGCACACGATTTTCGGATATTTCAATCTCGCCAGACGGCAAATATCTGATTACCCGCTACAACACAACCCTTCCTGAGGGAAAAACAGAATCATACAGCAAAGTTACAGATCTGGCCACAGGCAATACACTTGCACAAACCACAGAAAGCATTGCCTGGATGCCTGTCTCAAACAGATACTATTACACATCACAGACTCCGCAAGGCAGAGCGCTGATTGCTGTAGAGCCTGCAACCGGGACTACAGAGATTCTGGCAAAAAATATCCCGGACGGACAATTTGTATTTGCCCCAACTGAGGAGTACCTTGTCTTTACACTTTCACAAGAGGGGCCTGCCGAGAAAAAGGAGATTTATCAGGTAATAACTCCCGACGACCGTCAGCCGGGTTGGCGCACAAGGAGCTATCCTGCCAAATATGACCTGGCGACAGGTGTTATGCAACAGCTCACATTCGGATATAACAATGTCTCCGTTGCAGATATCTCATCCGACGGAAAACATATTCTTATCATAACCACCAAAAGCCGCCTCACAGAGCGTCCTACAACTCTCTACTCCCTGTATCTGCTCAATACAGAGACACTTGAGGCAGAAGCTCTGATTGAAAACGACGGTTTCCTCAACCGCGCCATCCTCTCTCCCGACGGTAAAAAGGTGCTTGTATGCGGTTCTCCCGAAGCACTGGGCGGCATAGGCAAGACTGTGAAAGAGGGACAGACACCAAGCATGTATGACTTCCAGCTCTACATTATGGAGATACAAAGCAAAAAGATAACTCCTGTTACCAAAGAGTTCAACCCAAGTGTCCAGAGGTTTGTCTGGAGCAGAGCCGACGGCAATATCTACTTTACTGCCGAAAATAGAGATATGATAAGCCTCTACAAAATGACACCGTCGGGTTATAAAATAGAAGAGATTGATACACAAGAGGATATTGTAACTGGTTTTTCAATTGCATCGGGAGCGCCTGTGCTGGCATACTGCGGACAAGGTGCTTCAAACTCAGACAGAAGCTACATTGTTGATATGAGGAAGGGCAAGAATACAAAGACTGAGAGCACAATGAACAAGACAACAATGTTTGAAGACTTGAGCAAGAAGATCCTTGAGGGAATAGAACTTGGCGAGTGCATCGGTTGGGAGTTCAAAAATTCAAAGGGAGATATAATAAATGGCAGATATTATCTTCCGCCCCATTTTGATGCAAACAAAAAATACCCTCTGATTGTGGACTATTATGGCGGTTGCAGTCCAACAAGCCGTACCTTTGAAAGCCGCTATCCACAACACGCCTATGCGGCCCTCGGATATGTTATGCTTGTAATCAATCCGAGCGGAGCTACAGGATTCGGACAGGAGTTCTCTGCCCGTCATGTAAATAGCGCCGGCAAGGGCCCTGCAGAGGATATTATTGAGGGTGTAAAACAGTTCTGCAAAGAGCACAGTTTTGTAAATGCAGAGAAGATTGGCTGCATTGGTGCATCATACGGCGGCTTTATGACCCAATATCTCCAGACCCAGACAGATATATTTGCAGCAGCAATCTCCCACGCCGGTATCAGCGACCACACAAGCTATTGGGGAGAGGGTTACTGGGGCTACTCATACAGCGAGGTTGCAATGGCAGGAAGTTACCCTTGGAGCCATCGTGAACTATATGTAAATCAGAGTCCTCTCTACAATGCAGAGAAGATAAATACCCCAATTCTCTTCCTCCATGGTGATGCCGACACCAATGTGCCTGTTGGAGAGAGCATCCAGATGTATACCGCCCTCAAACTGCTGGGAAAAGAGACTGCAATGGTACTTGTAAAAGAGCAGGATCACCATATAAAAGAGTACAACAAGCGTATCCAGTGGCAGAATACCATCTGGGCATGGTTCGCAAAATGGCTCCAGGATGACCCAACCTGGTGGGACGCAATGTATCCGCCAAAAAGCTTGTAAGGCAGATCTATCAAAATTATGAACAAATCTATCAAAATTATGAGAAATAGTATGGCATATGCCATTTCTCTGCTTTTAGCTTTATTATTTGCCTCTTGCAACTCCAGCAAGAACCAGACAATTGATGGTGTTGCAGTAATCGACATCGAACAGGGAGTTACAAATTACAAGAGTATCAGTCTTGGTGATATATGCTCAAATATTGAATACATACCCCTTCAGACAGATGAAAACAGCCTGACAGGAAAGTATTGGCAATATTTTATAAACAGTGGAGATTTGATATTGCCCTGCAATGACAAGAGCTGCCTGGCCTTTGATACCAACAACGGCTCATTTATTGGCAAAATAGGCAATCAGGGAAACTCAGGTACAGAATACCGTTCAATAATGAACATCTCTTGCGATCCCATTACAAATGAGATTGGCATATTTGACATGACCAAAATGGTAATATTCACCAAAGAGGGAGAATTCAAGGAAAATTTTGAATCAATGAATGTTGCCGGCCATTACAATATATCGGTATATCAGGTAGATTTGTTCAACAACAATGTCATTTTAAGTGGTTCCCATAGAGTTACAAATAACCCTATGTCGCTGATAGTTGATAAAAAAGGCAATGTTCTTGCTGTGGATTCTCTTAGACATGAATTGGACGGTATAAAAATCGCCACAGATATAAACGGGCTCCAATCTCTCAAAAGAAATATCCCGGACTGCTACAGCTACAACAGAGAATTGTACTTTATAAACAGGCATACCGATACAATTTTTGCATATAACACCGAATACGCAAAACACCCACGCTATGTTGTTGAGTACGGCAAATACAAACTCAACCGTAATGAATCCAATTTTGACGAGTGTGTTTATATTAATTCAAAGAAGATTTTTGAAACCGACAAATATCTCTTTTTCAATCTGATGACCAACGCAAACCAGTTCAAATTCAAAGAGGGTGCAAAAAGCAATATGGCTCCTTTTGTTTATAGTAAAGATGAAGGCACTGTTTATGGTATTCCCCTCCAGATGCAGACCGGAAAATATGGATTGGAGAACAATCTTGATGGCGGAATGCCTTTCCTTCCGGAAGCCTGCAGCAATGGGAAATTGTATCAGATTGTAAATGCCATTGATTTTATTGATGCAGCAGAAATGAGCAACTCGGCAGAGATGAAAAAAGTGGCTGCCAACCTTACTGAGGAGAGTAATCCTGTTCTGATTGCAGCCACCCTTAAATAGTATCCTGAACTGCAGCGCCCTTTTTAGGAGCATTAATCCAGTTTCAGTACCGCCATGAATGCGCTTTGTGGAACCTCAACGTTTCCTACCTGGCGCATTCTTCTTTTTCCTTTCTTCTGTTTCTCTAGAAGTTTTCTTTTACGCGAAATATCACCACCGTAACATTTTGCGGTTACATCTTTTCTTACAGCCTTAACTGTTTCGCGGGCAATAATTTTTGCACCGATAGCTGCCTGAATCGCAATATCGAACTGCTGGCGTGGGATAAGCTCTTTGAGTTTTTCACACATCTTGCGGCCGAAATCATAGGCATGGTCTCTATGGATAAGGCTGCTCAAGGCATCCACCTGCTCACCATTGAGAAGAATATCGAGTTTCACAAGATCCGAATCGCGGTAACCGGTGATATGATAATCAAATGAAGCGTAGCCTTTTGAGATTGATTTCAGTTTGTCGTAGAAGTCAAACACAATCTCGGCCAACGGAATGTCAAAATTGAGTTCAACTCTGTCGCTGGTCAAAAAGTGCTGGCTTACCAAAGTGCCACGTTTGTCGAGACACAATTTCATGATTGGGCCAAAGAACTCGCTCTTTGAGATAACCTGTGCCCTGATATATGGCTCCTCAATTCTGTCAATAAGGGTTGGCGCAGGGAGTCCGCTCGGATTATGCACATCAAGCACCTCTCCCTGAGTTGTGTAAACTTTATACGAAACGTTTGGAACGGTTGTGATGCAGTCCATATCAAACTCGCGGAAGAGTCGCTCCTGCACAATTTCGAGGTGCAAAAGGCCAAGGAAACCGCAACGGAAACCGAATCCCAAAGCCAGTGATGACTCAGGATCGAAGACCAGCGAAGCATCGTTCAGCTGCAACTTCTCCAAAGAGGCACGCAAATCCTCATATTCATCAGTTTCAATAGGATATACACCGGCAAATACCATAGGCTTCACCTCCTCAAAACCGGCGATTGCCTCATCGCAAGGATTATCGCATTTTGTAATGGTATCACCAACTTTTACCTCCACAGCACTCTTGATACCCGATATAATGTAACCTACATCTCCCGTTTTAATCTCATCCTTAGGGCACATTTTCATCCTCAACACACCAATCTCATCTGCAACATACTCTTTTCCTGTATTGAAGAATTTTACTTTGTCGCCCTTCTTTATAGAGCCGTTCTCCACTTTGAAATAAGCAATGATACCTCTGAATGAATTGAATACAGAATCGAATATCAATGCCTGCAAAGGGGCCTCAGCATCACCCTGCGGAGCAGGAACCCTATTTACAATTGCCTCCAGAATCTCAGGCACACCCTCACCGGTTTTTCCGCTGGCCAGCAGAATATCCTCCTCTTCACAACCCAACAAATCTATAACCTGGTCTTTAACAACCTCAACCATTGCAGCATCCATATCGATTTTATTCAGAACCGGTATAATTTCGAGATTGTGGTTGAGTGCAAGGTACAAGTTGGAAATTGTCTGGGCCTGAATTCCTTGTGTTGCATCTACAACAAGCAGGGCTCCCTCACAAGATGCAATTGCTCGGGAAACCTCATACGAGAAATCCACATGGCCCGGAGTATCAATCAGGTTGAGGACATACTTCTCGCCTTTATGCAGATACTCCATCTGTATTGCATGACTCTTGATAGTAATGCCTTTCTCTTTTTCGAGATCCATGGAGTCCAGCACCTGATTTTCCATTTCACGCGCAGTAAGTGTATTGGTTGCCTCCAGCAATCGGTCGGCCAAAGTACTTTTTCCGTGGTCTATGTGGGCTATAATGCAAAAATTGCGTATATGTTTCATACTATCAAAAAGTTTATTTAAGAATCACCCTGCAAATATATCTATTTTTGTTTTTTCTGTAAAATAAAGCTAAATTTGCTA
>JAZNEW010000004.1:0-22361 GCA_045588775.1 Candidatus Egerieisoma sp.
AGGTTTGAGGCGGAAGTTCAGATCAAAATTCTTCTTGGCAAAGAGCCACAGCAATGGCATCAGCAGCGTATTGACCGAGCAACTGATGGGAAACATAAAAAGTGACAGATTGTGCCATCCCAACATTCGGCTCATATTGTATATATAGACGGGGACATTGGGTAGCACAATAATGGCAGCCGCATATCCGCTCTCTCCACGAAAACGGGTAGCGGCAAGTAGTACAGCGGCCATCCCTAATAATATGATGATGCTGGACGAATTGACGGTCAATATAAAATCATCGTATCCCATCTGAATATTACCATTCCATTTCGGTACAAAATTACCAAAAAATCAACAAATAGAACTAAATAGCAGCCTGAAAAATCATAAATAACTAAAAGTTTCTCTTACAGGGAGAAACTGAATTTTGCTAAACATCCTCACTCTCTACAAATCCTTTAATATCTGTGCATTTGCTCGATTGCCTCGGTGTTGCGGTTGAGTTCAAAGATCTCCTCCAATGTGGCTATTTGCTCTGCCGAAGCATCGCCTTTCATCTTGATGTAGCGATATTTTAGGTCGTTATCGATGCGGTCTTGGTTGGGCTTCTCTAATATTATTATCCAAGTAAATAGCCCCAAACTGTATTGGTGCGACAACTCTTCTCGGTGCGGAGGAAATATTCGAAGTCGTTGATAAATGTGAGATTCAACTCCTTCAACGGAATATCCGTTCTACGATAGGTGTGTTGCAGAAACTCCTTGATGTGATTACATACGGTACGATAACGGGAGTATGTACCTTTGGTCCTGCTGTGTCCTACCTTCTTTGCAAACTCGACATTATGCTGTTCAAAGAGTTTAACCAATGTCTCTTGCTTTACTCTGATACCGAGATAGGCATCTTTGAGTTTGGCGGCTGTAACATAACCATCGCTACGCATCAACTCCTGATAGTGGCGGTTTGCATCCACACGGATTCTATCAACCGCGTTTATTTTACAAAAAAGTAGTTTGTAAACCACAATTTAAGTAGAGGGTCGATAAATACAGCCTCTTTATATTCGTTGAAGGTTATGATCTCTTTCTTTGTAAGGGCCTCCTTGAGTCTGTTCACATTTGCAGAGGAGTTGAGGTTGTATTTGTCGAGAATATCTGCAGAACTGAAATGGGTAACACCCTCCAATACTGCTTTGAGAAATCTCAACTGATGTTTGCTCAATCCGTATGCAACCGAGTGGAACATGAAATCATGAAGGTTTATGAGGGCTTTGAGTGCCTGTGACAAGACTTTGTCGCCCATATATCCCTGGGTCATTTTATAACAGATGGAGGCCAGATGCTGGGCATACCACGGATCTCCTTGCACTGTGTTGTATATCTGGGCAGCCTGTTCATGTTTTATCACCTTGCCACCCTTGAGGAAACTCTTTACAATATAATCTGCAAATATCTTCTCATCAATGGGATTCAGTTCTATCTTTTCGGCCAGCCTGTAGAAATATTTGTGATGCTCAAATATATAGTCCATTGCATTCTTGCGCTCACCTGTAATTATGTAGCTCACATTTTTGTGTCCGAGCCATATCTTTTCAAATATCTTGAAGATGCGGTGCGGGTCGTCGAACAGAAGGATATCCTGAAATTGCTCGATATATATGACAAGATGTTTTCCGGTGTCTTTTGCAATCTCCTCCGGCATGTTCAGAAGTTCCATAATCTGTTCGTCGGTGAAGAGATCTTTTGTTGTATAGGCAAATTTTGTAGAGTCTTTGTCCTCTTCATCAAAAATATATGGGGCCGACGGAATATACCTTTTCATCATACTGTTCCAGTCCATTGGAGAGGTGGCGAATTTTGAAAATATGATATTGGTATACTTTAGCATGAATGCCTCTATACATCTGATATTAAAGAGGTTCATCTCGAGCAGGGTGTGCTGGTAGCTCTCCTGCCTGAGTTTGTTGATACCGTTGTATATCAATGAGCGTTTTCCAATTCTGGCAGGCCCGTAAATGAGTATGTTGCCTCTCTTTTTAATGGTGTCGCACAAAAATGCAAGCTCCTTGCCTCTGCCGATAAAAGCCGGGCCGGTAACATAGTTGGTATATTCAAAAGGTGAATCCATAGAGTGTATAAGGATGTGTATGGGTGGGTTTATTTGGTAACAAATATATCACATTCTTTAAAATGTAACAAAAAAGTTATAAAGATTTTGATAAAGTTTTATAATAATTTTTTGTGGGATAAATAAAATATGCTACTTTTGTAGTCCAAAAATTATATAAAAGATAGCTAAGCTGCTGGATAGGAGTTAATTATGATTAACCGCTTACTATCATAACCATAAAAATTACATTTATGTACGCAATTGTAGATATTGCAGGACAACAATTTAAAGTTGAGGCGGGCAAAAAAATTTATGTAAACCGTCTTAAAGATGAGCCGGGCGCATCGGTTTCATTCGACAAAGTATTATTGACCGACAATGATGGCGCGGTTAAAGTTGGAACCCCTTATGTAGACGGTGCTTCTGTTAAAGCAACAGTTATCGAGCACTTGAAAGGTAACAAAGTTATCGTTTTCAAGAAAAAACGTCGCAAAGGTTACGACAAGAAAAATGGCCATCGCCAATGTTTAACCCAAATTCAGATTGAATCAATCGCTTAATTAAAAATTTAGTTTATGGCACACAAGAAAGGTGTAGGTAGTTCAAAGAACGGCCGTGAATCACATAGCAAAAGATTAGGCGTTAAATTGTTCGGTGGACAAAACGCCAAAGCTGGTAACATCATCGTTCGCCAGAGAGGTACAGTTCATAATGCAGGTTTGAATGTTGGAATGGGTAAAGATCATACTTTGTTTGCACTAATCGACGGTGTGGTTAAATTTACCAAAAAAGCCAATGACAAGTCGTATGTGTCGGTAATGCCTTTTAACAACTAAGAGGATTGCTTGACGATTTGAATAGAGGGGCATCCTTATGGGTGCTCCTTTTTCTTTAAAAGAACCTATTTATACAAGATAAAAGATGCTTACGCTTAAATTATTGAGAGAACAACCGGATTTCGTAATCGAGAAACTGGCTGTGAAAAATTTTGACGCAAAAGAGATAGTTGCAAAGATATTGAAAGCCGACGAGCTCCGCAGGGCAAGTCAGACCCAAAAAGATGCTGTATTGGCAGAGCAGAACCAGAAAGCCAAAGAGATTGGCGCTCTGATGAAAGCCGGAAAAAAAGAGGAGGCAGAAGAGGTTAAGAAACTTGTAGCCCAATTGAAGGAGAAATCAAAGGAGCTTGAGGTTGCCATGGAAGAGCAGAACAAGGAGATGATGGATAACCTTGTGCTTTTGCCAAATATTCCTGCCGATATCGTTCCTGCCGGAAAAACAGCAGAGGATAATCTTGTTGTGAAGGAGGGTGGCGAAAAACCGCAGCTTGGTGAGAATGCAAAGCCTCACTGGGAACTTGCAAAATCATTGGATTTCATTGATTTTGATTTGGGCGTAAAGATAACAGGAGCAGGATTCCCTGTATACAAGGGCAAAGGTGCAAAAATACAGAGGGCGCTTATCTCATTCTTCCTCGATCACAATACCGCTGCAGGTTATCAGGAGGTGCAGCCGCCACTTGTAGTGAATGAGGCATCTGCATACGCAACAGGCCAGTTGCCTGATAAAGGAGAGCAGATGTATCATGTTGGATTAGACAATTTCTATCTTATCCCTACAGCAGAGGTGCCTGTAACAAACATTTATAGAGACTGCATTCTTAATAGAGAGGATTTCCCTGTAAAGATGACTGCCTATACACAGTGCTTCAGACGTGAGGCCGGCTCTTATGGAAAGGATGTGAGAGGTTTGAACCGTCTGCATCAGTTTGATAAAGTGGAGATAGTACAGCTCTCATTGCCTGAGAATTCGTATGCCGCTTTGGATAAAATGGTTGAGCATGTTGAGAGCCTTGTAAAGGCATTGGAGTTGCCTTACAGAATATTGAGACTTTGCGGTGGCGACATGAGCTTTACCTCTGCACTTACCTATGACTTTGAGGTATATTCAGCTGCACAGCAGCGCTGGCTGGAGGTAAGTTCGGTTTCTAACTTTGAGTCATTCCAGGCCAACAGAATGAAGCTCAGATACCGCGATGAGGAGGGCAAAATACAGCTTGCTCACACATTGAATGGAAGTTCGCTTGCATTGCCACGTATTCTTGCGGCATTGATAGAGAATAATCAGACCCCGGATGGCAGAGTGAAAATTCCTGCAGCGCTCCAGAAATATACAGGTTTTGAGTATATAGACTAATTGTATCTGAAAGGGAGAGAGTCTGTGGCAATTATGGTGGAAACCGATAAAGTGATATTGGGAATTGACCCCGGAACCCGCATTTTGGGTTTCGGGGTTGTTCGCATACATGGACGTAAAATTCTCTATGAACAGATGGGGGTTGTAGATCTCAGATCTGTAGATGACCATTTTGTAACCCTGAAACGTATCACTGAGCAGGTTGCTGAACTCATTGAAAAGTATAATCCGGATGAACTTGCAATAGAGGCTCCGTTCTACGGTAAAAATCCTCAAGTTATGTTAAAGCTGGGCCGTGCCCAGGGTGCTGCCATAGCTGCAGCATTGTTGAGGGAGATACCCATTTTTGAGTATGCTCCCCGAAGTGTGAAATTGGCGGTAACAGGAAAGGGCGCCGCATCCAAAGAGCAGGTTGCTGTGATGGTGCAGAAACTCTTGGGCATAGACTCTCCGCAGAAGTATACCGATGCCACCGATGCCCTTGCGATAGCATTGTGCCATGCCTTTGAGCGTACTTCACTCACAGGCTCTGCCAGTAAAAGCACATCATGGGAGAGTTTTGTTAAAAATAACCCGGAAAAAGTAAAAAAATAATACTTTCAGGTTTAACTTTTTGTAAAAACCGTAGTCAAAGCAGCGTGATTATTTAATAAGTGTATACGAAGTATAAAATTTAAAAATATAATATAAAATATGTATAGAAGATATCTGTCGGTAGTATTATTGATTTTTGTAAATATTGTATGTTTCAATTTGTCGGCAGTGGCAGACAATGTAACCGATCCCCAAGTGGGAACAACAGCAAAGGGTACTTATCTGAAAGCGGTATTGTTGGACAGCTTGAACAGGACACCTATTGAGTTTGCTACAATGTCGGCAAAATATATAGGAGAAAAAACAGCCAGCAGATATGCTTTGAGTGATGAGAAGGGAGTTGTAATCATACAGGGAATGAAGGTTGGACGCGCCTCTGTAACAATTGAGTATATGGGCTATAAGACCAGACATCTCACTGTTGATATAAAGAAGGGTGCAAATGATGCAGGTGAGGTTTTGCTTCAGGAGGATATAAATCTATTGGGAGAAGTGGTTGTTTCGGGTGTGGCAAATCCTATCGTAATAAAAAGAGATACAATTGAGTATAATGCCTCATCATTCAAAATAAATGAGACCGATATGCTTGAAGAGCTTATCAAGAAGCTGCCGGGCATAGAGATTGGCACAGACGGATCCATTACCGCAAATGGCAAGACAATCAATAAGGTCATGATCGACGGAAAAATCTTCTTTTTGGATGACCCCACTTTGGCAACAAAGAATCTTCCTGCAAAAATAGTTGAGAAGGTGAGAATTGTTGAGCGCAAATCAGATCAGGCAAGATTTACCGGAATTGATGATGGTGAGGAGGAGACTGTTCTCGATTTGGGTATCAAAGCAGGCATGATGAGGGGATGGTTCGGTAACCTGGCCGGCGGATATGGTACAGATAACCGCTTTGAGGCAGGCGCAATGATTGGACGCTTCAATGACAAGACCCAGATCAGTATCATCGGTAACGGTAACAATACCAACAACCGCGGATTTACCGATATGGCAGGCTCCATGATGGGCGGCATGAGAGGTGGTCGCGGATTCTGGGGTGGAAACAAAGGTATTACAACTTCATGGATGGGTGGTGTGAATGCCAATACAGAAGTGCTTGATGGAGCGATGAAACTCTCGGGAAATGCCTTGTATAGCGGAAGTGAGCAGGATGTTAAGGAGACGAAGAACAAGACCACAATGCTTGCAAATGGAAGCAATATGTATACCGGCGAAACAAGCACTGATTTCACTACAACCGACGGATTCCGTTTTGGCGGTGAGATTGAGTATGATATATCTGAGAGTGCCTCTTTGCTCTTCCGTCCGAATATAAATATAGGTGGAGGCTCATTTAAATCTGAAAACGATTACTACACACTTACAGACACCGATTCCACTAACCGCGGTCACAGCAATAACTATGGTGATAACGATTCGCAACGGTTTGGCGGTACATTGTTGTGGCGTCAGAGATTGGGCAAACCTGGAAGAACAATATCCATCAGACTCAATTATGATTATTCAAACAATGACCTTGTGGGCTACAACTACTCTGAAACCCGCTATTTCCAGAATAATATGGTAGATTCTTTGGGTATAATAGATCAGAAATATATCCAGAACGAGAAAAGCAACTCAATAGGAGGCCGTTTGTCGTATACAGAGCCTTTGGGCAAGAATTTCTTTGTTGAGGCGGCTTACAGATACAACTATAAAAAGACCAATTCCGACAAAGATACCTACAATGCCATTGGTAAAGATGGTGATATGACAATATACGACGAGGCCAATCCTGTGGCGGAGTATACAACCCATTATGAGAATATATTCATCAACCAGCAGGCGGAGTTGAATTTCAAGAAACAGGAGGACAGATATAACCTTACATTGGGTATGAGCATGCAGCCATCCACAACAACCAGCAAGGGAACCGACAGAGATACAACTTACTCGATTATAAATTTTGCTCCGGCCGCAAGGTTCGACTACCGATTTACAGACGACAAATTCCTTAGAGTGAGATATCGTGGAAGAACATCGCAGCCAAGCATAAACCAGTTGATGCCTATTTCAGACAATACAAATCCTCTGCAGCGTGTGGAGGGTAACGAGAATTTGAATCCTGAGTTTTCACATAATCTGGGTGTTGAATACCGCACCAACAACAGGAGCAATTTCAGCTGGTTCAGTACAAGTCTGGATGCCTCTTATACAACAGACAAGATTGTCTCTAAAAAATACTATACCGATGAGGGTGTACAGATCTCAACTTACGACAACACCAACAAAGGTGTCTACTCGTTGAGCGGCCGTATAATGTTCAACAGTGTAATTGCTCAGTCGAACTTCTCAATATCATCATTCTCAAATATCAGATATGGAAATGGTATCAGCTATGTGCAGGATGGCAATGGAAATTCTGCAAATGGAATGTCAAAACCGGTATATGTGGAGAATGTTACAAGAACACTCTCTGTAAATGAGAATTTGAGAATTACCTACAGAAATGATTGGGCAGAGGTTATTGTTGGAGGCAGAGTAAGTTATCAGGATGCCTGGTATACCGTTGAAACTATGGATAAAGTTGCAACATGGAGCAACGCTGTAACCGGTTCAGTGAATTTTACCATACCTGGAGGTATAAATTTTACATCTGATATAAACCATAATTTCTATATCGGTTATGATGATCAGGCCGGACAACCATCTACAATGTGGAATGCTTCATTGTCAAAGACATTGTTCAAGAACTCTGCAACACTTAAAGTAAAGGTATATGACATCTTGAAAGAGGCCAAGAACCTTACCCGTACAACTACAGAGAACTATATTCAGGATGTTGTCAACAATACATTGGGCCAATATGTAATGGTAACATTCACATGGAGATTCGGAAACTTCGGCGATATGAAGAAGATGAGAGGCCCTGGTGGAAGAGGAGGAATGGGAAGAGGTCCTATGGGCCCTCCTCCAGGAGGTTTTGGCCCGAGAATGTAGGGTATTTAAGGGATGTAAAGATGAGGTTGGGTCTGTATAAAATGCAAAGAAGCTGACCTTCGGGTCAGCCTCCTCATTATTTTTAATTGGACAGCTCTCCGGAACTGCTATTTTTGAGGCAATACAAACCAGAGAACAAGGTAGATCCAGAATAGCAGTGATCCGGTAAGGATTGTAAGGATGACATAAGCAATTCTGAGGATTGATACATCAATTCCAAAATAGCGTGCAAGGCCTGCACATACACCGCCCAATTTCTTCTCGGCAGCAATTCTAACAAGTTTCTTTTCCATATTCAATTTCTTTAATAAGGTAAGTAATTAATTAATTAATTAATATCTGTTTTTTATATTGTCTATTCATCATCCTCTTCGAGAGCCTGGCTGTTGGCATATTTGCGCCATTTTTCAATTAGAGCAACCATGTCGTCGGGCAGCGGCGTTTCAAAGAAAATATGTTTTCCTGTAACAGGGTGGTCAAGACCGAGTGTCTTGGCATGCAGAGCCTGTCGGGGTAATAATTTGAAACAATTGTCTATGAATTGTTTGTATTTTGCATAAAGCGTGCCCTTTAAAATTTTGTCGCCACCATAGCGGTCGTCGTTAAAGAGCGGATGGCCGATATGGTTCATGTGTACCCTGATCTGATGAGTGCGGCCCGTTTCGAGTTTGCACTCGACAAGGGTAACATAGCCGAATCTTTCAAGCACTTTGTAGTGGGTAACGGCATGCTTTCCGATATCCCCTTCCGGGAATACTTTAAAGCGGAGCCTGTCGTTGGGGTCGCGTGCAATGTTCCCGATTATTGTACCTTCATCATCCTTTACATTTCCCCAAACAATTGCCACATATTTTCTCTCTATGGTATGGTAGAAAAACTGTTTGGCAAGGTGGAGCTGTGCCTCATCATTTTTTGCAACGACAAGCAGACCGGAGGTGTTTTTGTCGATTCTGTGCACAAGAATACCCATTCTCTCATCTTGGGCATCCGGCCCCTGACTAAGGCCAAGATAGTGGGCAAGGGCATTTACAAGAGTTCCTCTGAAATGGCCGTGCCCCGGATGTACTACCAGTCCTGCCGGCTTGTTGATTATGAGCATATCATCATCCTCGTAAACAACATCCAGAGGGATATCCTCAGGCATTACCTCCATGCCTCTCCGCTGGTATGGCAGCACAATGGTTATTATATCGTATGGTTTTACTCTGTAATTTGCCTTTACAACTTTGTCGTTTACCCTCACATAACCGGCCTCAATGGCAAGCTGGATTCTGTGCCTTGAGGTCTTCTCCATGTGTTCGGTAATATATTTGTCTATTCTGAGCAGAGATTGTCCCTTGTCTACATTAAAACGGTAGTGTTCAAACATTCCCCCCGAAGACTCTTTTTCAAAATCTTCATTCTCAAAAAGAACATCATCGTTTTCACTCAGTTGCTCCTCCTGGTCAAATCCCATATCAACAGGATCGCAGTTGGTATCGTGTCTTTTCATCTGTGCAGTTCTTTTCAACCTATTCTGTCTGACTCTCTTTATTCTTGGATATTTCCGGCTCTTTCACTTTGCTCAGATAAACCGTTACACCGCTTCCCATAACAACTGTAGCAGAGTCTGAAGGCTCCGGAATCTGTTTGTAAACCAAAGCATTGAGGGAGTCGGCATAATCTTCTACCGATTCATCAAAAATAGCCCTTCCCAAATTCAATGAACTCTCTGCAAGGGTCTCGCGTACGAGACGGAACGGTATTCCCCTTACCTCCGGAATATAGGTTATATTGTCATCTTCATTCAATCCGAGTCTCAAATCTATTGTGCTGTTGCTTGGAATTTTTTCACCGGCCCTTATATTTCTGCCGTTGTATAATTGTCCCAATACATTGTTTGTAGCGATGTCTTTTACATAAATCAGTTTGCCGAGAGTGAGCTGGTTTGATATAAGTTCCGATTGTGCCTGCCTCAATGAATATCCTACCAACTCAGGCATTTTTACCATTTTTGGCTGTTTGGCATTTATTGTAAGCAAGATTCTGCGGTTCTTCTTTACCATGCTTGAGGCTTCGGGATTCTGGCGGAATATGGCCCCAGGTGCCATTCTGTGTATGTATACAGAGTCTGTAACCTCGAGTCTCAACTCGTTTTCCCTGGCAACGGTTTCGGCCTCTTCCACTGTCATGTTGATAAAAGAGGGAACCTCAAACTCCTGATTGTGTCGTGTTATGAATTTGAGAAGATAGAAGAGTGCCAGCAAAAGGACAAGCACAGAACATCCCGAAATGATAAGGTGTTTGAGCAGAATGTTTCCTTTGAGTTTTGCAAATATGCCGGATTGTGTTGCCATAGAATATTTTTATCTGATTCGGATACAAATATACAACAAAAAAAGACACTCCATACGGAACGTCTTTAATTGTCTTAGAAATAAGATCTATTCAATTAATTTCTAATATAAATCCTCTGAAGATACGGTCAATTTTTTACGACCTCTTCTACGACGTGCAGCAAGTACTCTTCTTCCGTTAGGAGTAGACATGCGCTCACGGAATCCGTGTTTGTTGCGACGTTTACGTTGTGATGGTTGGAATGTGCGTTTCATATTATGACAATTTTATTATTTTCCTATTTCTTTTGGGACGGCAAAGGTAATATTTTACTTTGAAACTACCAAATAATATCTGTTTTTTTAGCCACTTTGACTGTAACTATTTGATGTTTGGGTTCTTGATGATGTGAATAATCCTCTTTTCATCAAAGAAATCCTCATCGAAATAGTTGCTGATGTCGGCTATGGCTATGCAATCCATGGCTATTTTGTTGCTTTTTGCAGCAAGTTCTATCTCCTGAAGGAGAGCTCCCTTTTTCTCAAAAACGCTGTTTGGAGTTATATCACCG
Organism: Candidatus Egerieisoma sp.; assembly: GCA_045588775.1. Taxonomy (GTDB): domain Bacteria; phylum Bacteroidota; class Bacteroidia; order Bacteroidales; family UBA932; genus Egerieousia. The sequence goes on from JAZNEW010000004.1 coordinate 10,760, forward strand.
CCTTTAAGATACAAAATGCCTTGAGTATATTTGCCTTTGACCCATGGCAGGAAGTTCTTCAGTTCGGTAACGGCTCTGGATACAATAAAATCGGCCTTCTGTCCAACAGCCTCCATGCGCGCATTTATCACTTCAACATTTTCAAGGCCAAGTGCCTGGGCTACAGCCTGGGCAACTTTTGTCTTTTTGCCTATTGAGTCTACAAGTGTAAAGCTGCACTCTTCAAACAGAATGGCAAGGGGAATTCCGGGAAATCCGCCACCTGTACCTACATCCGTAATCTTTGTTCCCGGAGCAAAACTTATATATTTTGCAATTGCAAGGGAGTGGAGCACATGGTGCAGATAGAGTTTGTCTATATCCTTCCGGCTTATCACATTTATCTTCTCGTTCCACTCTTTGTAAAGCGGGTAAAGTTTGCAGATTCTCTCTTTCTGCAAATCTGTAAGGTTGGGAAAATATTTGTATATCAGTTCTTCCATATTATTCATCCAGTTTTTTAGCCAATATCTCTTTTGCCCTTTTCAGGCGTGTGCGTACTGTATTCAGCGGTATGTCGAGTTTTTGGGCAATCTCCTCATAGGCATACTCGTGTATAAAGCGCATCTTTGCAATTTCGCGGTATTTGTCATCAAGTTCCTCTATATATTTTAAAAGTATCGAGTACTCCTGGCTGCTTATCATCTTGTCTTCGGGCGAATTTTTTAAATTTCCATAATTTGTTATCCCCACAGCCTTTTCAGTAGAGAGTCCCGCTTCAATTGCAATTTTCCTCTTGCGCGAATAGTCGATAGCTGTATTTTTGCCGATATTGTAGAGCCATGTGGAAAATTCATACTGAGGGTTATAATCATGTATATGTGCAAAGGCCTTGTGGAAAGCCTCCTGACAAATATCCTCAGGCCCTTCGGCCATTTCGGTCATGTTGTTGCTTCCCGACAGCAGTTCTGCAATATGTGCCAGCAATCCTTTTCCATACCTCTCTGATAGTATGGTGAAGGCCTGCTGTTTGCCTTGTTGGGCCATTGCTACAAGTTCTCTGTCGGTAAGTTTGTTCATACTCTTTTGTTGATGATTCTCTTCTGCTCCCTGTTAATGGGCCTCCAGCCAGTTTTTGCCCCCATTGCAATCTGCAGTTAAAGGGATCTTGAGCTTGATTACACTCTCCATCTCCTCCTTAACAATCTTTTTAAGGCTCTCTTCTTCGCCTGGTACAACATCAAATACAAGCTCATCATGAACCTGAAGCACCATTTTACTTACAAAATTATCCGTTTTTAAACGTTTATAAACATTTATCATCGCAACTTTTATAATATCGGCGGCACTTCCTTGCAGTGGGGCATTAATGGCATTACGCTCATTGAATCCCCTTACAACGGCATTGCGGGAGTTTATATCGGGCAAAAAGCGCCTTCTGCCATAAATTGTCTCCACATAACCCAGATTTCTGGTCTTTTCAATCATATTGTTCATGTAGGCCTTGATATCGGGGTAATTTTTGAAATACTCCTCTATCAGCTGTTTGGATTCGCTTCTGCCCATTCCGAGCCGTTGCGATAAGCCAAAGGCCGAAATGCCGTATATTATTCCAAAATTGGCAGTTTTTGCGCGGCTGCGCTGCTCTTTGGAAACCTCATTTTCCGGCACATTGAACACCTTGGCCGCTGTGGCTGTGTGAATATCCTTTCCATTATTGAAGGCCTCAATCAGCCCCTTGTCGCCACTCATGTGGGCCATGAGCCTCAACTCAATCTGGGAGTAGTCGGCCGAAACAATGAACCCCTCCTTCAGTGAAGGAATGAAGGCTTTGCGTATCTCCTTGCCCCTTTCTGTGCGGACAGGGATATTCTGCAGGTTCGGATTTGTGGAACTCAGCCGTCCGGTTGCTGTAACTGCTTGGTTGAAGGTTGTATGCAATCTTCCTGTGGTTTTTGAAATAAGGGCAGGAAGATTGTCGATATATGTAGATAATAGTTTTTTTAAGGCTCTGTATTCCAATATTTTGGAAATAATAGGGTGGGAGCCCGACAGCTCCATCAGGGTCTCCTCGTCTGTAGGGTAATTGCCTCTGGAACTCTTTTTTACCTTAGGGTTCAGTTTGAGTTTTTCGTAGAGCAATACTCCAACCTGTTTTGGCGATGAGAGATTTACCGGTTCATCACCTGCAAGGTGGCGCACCTGCTGCTCTATTGCCTCCATCTGGGCAGTCAATTCAATGCTGTACTCCTTCAGATGCTCCACATCAATCTTTACTCCGCACAACTCCATATCTGCCAGAACACCAATGAGTGGCATCTCTATGTTGTTGTAAAGGTCGCTTTGTCCCAGACTCTCCAACTCCTCAATGATTTTTTCGTAAAGTGGCAGCATCAGGGCGCATGCTCTTTTTTGAGTCTGGGAAACTGCCGCTTTTTCTTCGGTCTGCAGTGTGGAGAAGAGGTCGAAGCCCTCTACTGCCAGTATGTCTGCATCTTGTTGAGCGTCAAAAGGCTCTGAGAGATCCACACCAAGATATGATTTGATGAGCATTTCCTCTTTATGGCTCTTCTCAGAATTTATCAGATAGTGCATTATCTCTATATCGCCTGCACCTTGCAAATAGCCTGCGGCGGTAAAGCCATTAAAATCAATTCCTTTTAGTGAAAGCTCTTTTATAAGCTGTTTCAGGACATAGCCCACCTTTGTTATACTCTTGTTCTCCAGTATATCCTTCAGAATAGCCCACTCATGCCGCTCCAATTTGGATGTCTCTTCTATAACCATAACGGCAAACTCATCACCTCCGGTTGCCGATTTTTCATTTTTATAATGATATGCCGACAATATCAGACCTCCTCCATCAATTGCCTTGATGCCGAGCAGCTTTTTGTTGCCTAATGTAAAGTTTGATTCAAAATCTGAAATACAGGCGCATTCGGAGATTTTGTAGGTATATCTGCCGGAGCTCTCCTTATCAGTGGCAAGAATCCCGGCACTCCCTGCAGCAGCGGCTCTCTGCAATTCATCGGCAGAGGCAGGAAGCAGTTTTATCAGTGAGTTGAACTCATATTTGTTGAAGATTTCCAGAATCTTGCTGTAGTTGAAGGGTTTCAGTTCCACATCCTGCAACGACAGCGGCAAATTGATATCTCTCTTGATTGTAATCAGAAAACGGCTCATATCAAGTTGCTCTGCCGATTGTAAAAATGCTTCGCGCTGTTTTGGGGGCAGTTCGTCTGAATGGGCGATAATCTGCTCTATGCTGCCATATTTTCCTATCAGTTTTTTGGCACCAACCTCGCCAATTCCCCTTACGCCCGGAACATTGTCGGAAGAGTCGCCCCAAATTGTAAGTATATCGATAACCTGCTCTGGAGTGCAGATTCCATAGTGGTTGCAAATCTCCTCTTTGCCTATTATTTCAGTATCGTTTCCACCCTTGGCCGGTTTGTATTGGAAAACATTATTATCTATAAGCTGCCCGTAATCCTTGTCGGGAGTAACCATGTATATCTCTTTTGCATCACCCTTCCACTGCGAGGCCATTGAGCCTATTGCATCATCGGCTTCATAACCGGGAATCATTACAACAGGTATATCAAATGCTGCCAGAATCTCCTGCAGAGGAACAAGCGCCTCTTTTACAAGTTCGGGGGCGGCAGTGCGGTTGGCTTTATATTCGGGATAAGCCTCGTGCCTGAATGTTTTGGCAGGAGGGTCAAATGCCACTGCAATATGTGTAGGATGCTCCTTTGCAATAAGTTCAAGAAGCATTTTTGTAAAACCAAAGAGTATAGATGTATCGGTGCCTTTTGAATTTATCATCGGCCTTCTCATGAACGCATAATACATTCTGAAAATCTGCGCATGGCCATCTATCAAAAAAATCTTCTCCATAATTGTGGTGTAGGGAATTACAGGTTATCGGAAGCAAACCATTCAACATAAGAAGCCGCTGTTTCATGCAGCCTCAGACTATGCAGAGAGACATTTTCGGGAAGTCTCTGTTGTATTGCCGATGCAAAATATGATATCAGGTTCTCGCATGTGGGCTGAAAATCCACCAGTATCACATTTTTGTAGCCTGAACTTAATTCTGTGGCAAGTATTGCATCATTGCGCATAACGAGTGCATGGTCGAATTTGTCGATTATTGCTTCATTTACAATACTTTTCAGCTCTCCAAAATCAATGATCATACCATTTTTGCAATGTGTGGGGTCATTTATGGGCGAGCCTTTGACCGTTACATACAGGATATATGAATGACCGTGAATATGTTGGCATTTTCCGTTGTAATTGGGCAGGGCATGCGCTCCTTCATATCTGAACTCTTTTGTAATACGAATTGTAGGCATAATGAAAAACTTGTAATCAAACAAAGGTAGCAATTAAATCTTAAAAAGTATATAAGTGCTTATGTAAAGGGTTGTCGATTGCGATTTTATTAAAAAGAGATTAAAATTATGTAAAAATATTAATTAATATTTGATATTATGTGCTGATTTGTTATTTTTGTAGGCACTTTGTTTAAAGAATTAAATTTAAAATAAAACGATATGAATATTGATATTAACAATTTTTTGTCGGACAATGCCAAAAATATGAAGCCCTCTCCAATTAGAGCGCTTCTGAATGTTGTGAACCAGCCGGGTATCATCTCATTTGCAGGTGGATTTCCCAATCCGCTTTCATTCCCTGTTGAGGAGATCAAGCAGATAATGAATGAAGTATTGGATGAGGAGGGTGTAAAAGCTCTGCAATATGGTGGAACCGACGGTAATGTGAAATTGAGGGAAGAGATTGCAAAGAGATACATCAGGCAGGGCCTTGATATCGATAAGGACAACATAATAATAACTACAGCATCGCAGCAGGCTATTGATCTTACTGCAAGGGTTTTTGTAAATGCAGGTGATACTGTGGTATGTGGCCTTCCGTCGTATCTTGGAGCATTGCAGGCATTCAGTTCATACAGGGCAAATATTGTTGGTGCAGAGAAGGATGAGGAGCTTGAGGCTGTTGTCAGGGCAATGTGCATGAGCGGCAAGAAGCCTAAGTTCATTTATGCAATTCCTGATTTCCAGAATCCGTCGGGCCTTACAATGACAATAGAGCAGCGCCAGTATATGGTAAAGATTGCCCGCAAATATGATTTGTTGATTGTTGAGGACAGCCCATACAGGGAGATAAGATTTGAGGGCGAACACCAGCCGCTTATTGCAACAATGGCTCCAGAGAGAACAATTGTTCTTGGAACATTCTCAAAAACATTTGTTCCGGGATTCCGTTTGGGTTGGGTGATTGCTCCAAAAGAGATCGTTTACAGATATAATCTTGCAAAACAGTCGGCCGATTTGTGTTCTCCGGTATTTGACCAGTATGTTGCTGCAAAATATCTGGAGAAGGGTTATTTTGAGAAGAATCTCGAAAAGACAATACAGATGTACAGAGGCAAGCGTGATGTTATGCTCGCAAGTCTGGAAAAATATATGCCTGAGGGTGTGAAATGGACAAAACCCGACGGAGGATTGTTCCTCTTCATTACCTTGCCTGAGGGCTATGATTCAAAAGAGCTGTTTGATATGGCAATCAAGCAGAATGTGGCCTTTGTAATTGGCGAGGCATTCTTCTGCGACGGAACAGGCAAGAATACACTTCGTGTAAACTTCTCATTTATGGATGATGCCGGTATAGAAGAGGGCATCAGGCGTCTGGCAACCGCTGTAAGGGAACTCTTTGCAAAAGGAAAGTAGGCTCTCCTGTGTCAGGTACAAAAGAGATTGGCCATAAAATAAGCGAAGCTGACCCCAAAAGAGGTCAGCTTCCTTGTATAAACAGGCTCTTCTTAGAAGCTCTTTGCTATAGCAATGAAATCTGATGCAACCAAAGATGCGCCGCCGATAAGACCGCCGTCGATATCTTTTTGTGCAAAAAGTTCTTTTGCGTTAGATGGTTTGCAGCTTCCACCATAAAGGATTGAAATCTCTTCTGATGTTGCGCCGAATTTCTCAGCGAGTACGCTTCTGATATAAGCATGAATCTCTTGTGCCTGCTCGCTGGTAGCAGTTTTGCCTGTACCGATAGCCCAAACAGGCTCATAAGCGATTACGATATTTTTCATCTGCTCCTCTGTAAGGCCAAAAAGAACCTCTTTAATCTGAGATGCTACAACCTCAAAATGCTTTCCAGCCTCTCTCTCCTCAAGTTTTTCGCCTACACAATATATTGGAGCGATATTTTCAGCCAATGCAAGATTTATCTTTTTAACCAATTTTTCATTGGTTTCGCCATAATACTCTCTTCTCTCAGAGTGACCCAAAATTACATATTTTACAGGCACAGATGCCAACATTTTGGCAGAAACCTCTCCTGTATATGCGCCTTTAACCTCATCGGCACAGTTTTGTGCGCTCAACTCAACATTCGAACCCTCCAATGCAGCAGCAACGGATGACAAATGGGTAAATGGTGTGCCAACAATAAGTTTAACATCCGACGACAATGAAGCGGCAGCTTCAACCACCTCTTTGGCCAATGCCACACCCTCTGGTACAGTGGTATTCATTTTCCAGTTTCCTGCAACAATTTTCTTTCTCATAATATTCAGTCTTTATTCTTTATAAAATTCAGGGCGCAAATTTAATTTTTTTTAACTTTGTGGCAATGGAAAAATATGTAAAATATTATATTCTCTTTGGATTGCTGCTTTTGCTGGGCCTTTTTGCAGATATCATATTTGGCTCGGTGGATATTTCTATAGGGGAAATGACAAAGGCGCTCTTCTCTTCTTCTCTTGGAAATGAGGCAGCTGCAGGGTATGATTATATACGCGACATTATATTTGATTTCAGAATACCAAAGGCTGTAACGGCTCTTTTGGCTGGCATTGGTCTCTCTCTGTGCGGTCTGCAGATGCAGACTCTCTTCAAAAACCCGTTGGCCGATCCCTATATTTTGGGAATCAGTGCCGCTTCTGGATTGGGTGTGGCCATTTTTGTAATGGGAGGAACGCTTGTGGGTATAGAGATGAGCCATCCGTTTTTCCAGATTTTTGGAATAGCAGGTGCGGCGATGGCCGGCGCATTCGGACTGATGGTGCTCATTATATCATTGTCGGGCAAATTGAAGAACAATCTCTCGCTGCTTATATTTGGAGTAATGGCAGGAAGTGTGGCGAGTGCAGTGATAAATCTGTTGCAATACTTTACCAATGCCTCTTCTCTCAAAATGTATGTAATCTGGACAATGGGAAGTTTTGCAGGCCTCTCGTCTCTGCAATTATGGATATTGGGAATTATGGTTGTTGTTGGAGTATTGTTGTCGGTTTACAATATAAAGGATCTGAATGCTCTTTTGCTTGGAGAACAGTATGCTTCGGCATTGGGACTCAATGTGAAATTGATAAAGATAAAGATTCTTGTTGCCACAACATTGCTTGCAGGCAGTGTAACAGCATTTTGTGGCCCGATAGGATTTATAGGAATAGCAGTTCCGCATATAACAAGATTCATCTTCAGAGATGCCAACCATAAGGTATTGTTGCCTGCAACGGCGCTTGTGGGCGGTTGTATGATGCTTGCTGCAGATATGCTCACAAATCTTCCGGGAGCAGGAAATGTGATACCTATCAATACTGTAACGGCATTGCTGGGTATTCCGGTGATATTGGTTATAATACTTAGAAACAGAGTGTAATGGAAAAGTTGCTGGAGATAAGGAATCTTGCATTGGGATTCCGTAACGGAAAGAGTGAAAAGGTTATTTTTCGAGATATCAATGCCGGTGCCCATGCAGGTGAGATTATAGCGCTTATTGGCCCTAATGGAAAGGGAAAGAGTACACTGCTCCGTACGCTGGTAGGTCTTCAGAGGATCTTTGATCCGCAGAAAAATGGAACTATTCTCTACAAAGGGGAGGAGATCCGCAATTTTTCAAACAAGGAGCTTTCAGAAATGATAGCCTTTGTAAGTTCCCGTACCGAGAGGACAAACCATCTGTCGGTGAGGGATATGTTGAGTATAAACTGCTATTATAAAACCAATTGGTTGGGAAATATTACAGAAACCGACAGCGAACGGATTTCCAGAGCATTGGAGATGGTTGGACTTGCCGGATTTGAAGAGCGCAACAGCTTTGACTTGAGTGATGGCGAGTACCAGAGGGCAACAATCGCCGCTGCAATCGTTCAGGATTCGCAAATAATAATATTGGATGAGCCAACTGCTTTCCTCGATATAGCCAACCGCTTTCTGATTACAAAACTTCTGCAGGAAATTGCCGGCCAATGGGGCAAACTTGTTATCTTCTCCACCCATGACCTGCAGCTTGCAATTGATATGTGCGACAAAATCTGGCTTATGGCAGGAGATAGATTTTATGATGATTCTCCCCAAAAGCTTATGGATTGCGGAGCCTTCGACAGATTGTTTGATGACAAGCGTATGTCCTTTAACAAGACTACAAAATCTTTTGAAATGTTGTAGTTGCAGGAGAGTTTTTAAGTTAATGGTGCATATATGACAGCGCAGGAAAAGAAATATAAAGAGACCGACAAGATGGCGGAGATTATTTGCAAAGATTCATCTCTGCTTCAGGTGATGACACGTTTTGGAATGTCGTTGGGCTTTGGTGATGATAATGTTTTGCAGGTTTGCACCCGACAGGGTGTAGATTACAGGACATTCCTTACCGTTATAAATTTTGTATCACAGAAATATGCACATATTGAGGAGAATGCGGAGCTGTCGGTAACGGCTCTGCTCGGTTATCTGAGGCAGTCGCACAAATACTTTCTCGAATTTGCACTGCCCGGAATCAGAAAAAAACTCTCCGATGCAATTGCCGCAGAGAGCGGGTCAGATGGCAATAGCGGTAAAAATAATGAATTGTCGGAGCTTGTATTGAGGTTTTTTGATGATTATATGGCGGAGGTGCGCAGGCACATGGAGTATGAGGAGCATGAGGTTTTTCCCTTTGTGGAGCATCTTGTGGAGGAAAAAAGAGAGGATGAGGGAAAATTTTCCACATTTTCGCAGCATCACAGTCCGGTTGATGAGAAGTTGAATGAGCTGAAGAATATAATCATAAAGTATTATCCGTCGAAGGGGTGCAACAATCTGTTGAATGCTGTGCTGTTTGATATATTCTCTTGTGAGAAAGAGTTGAAATCACATTGTAAAATAGAGGATTATCTTTTTGTTCCTGCTGTAAGGAATCTTGTAAAGCGGAGATAATATGCACATAAGTAAAGATATCCTACATATCGCAGTGGCAGAATCTTCTGTAATAATACGGAATGGAATAAGTGCTACTTTGGAGAAATTGACCTCTGTTAAGGTGCATATTGTTGAGGTCTCCTCAATGGAAGCCCTGTATGAGTGCATGGAGGCCCATTCACCCGATGTCCTGGTTGTAAATCCTATGTTTTGCGGGAGTTTTTCACTCGATCAGATGAAGAGGGCATATCCTACTGTAAAATATGTGGCATTGGCATTTTCTGGTGAGGATAATGGAAGCTTGGCAGGATATGATGCAACACTCTCCATTTTTGAAACATTTGGCCCGATAGAAAAAATATTTGAGGATCTCTCCGAAAATGGCAATGATTCAGATGCTTCCTCAGTTGGGAAGTATGCAGCAGGTACACAGGGAGTGCCGGCTGAGCCGATGCGTGGGGAGATGTATCCTGATATGTTGAGCCAGAGAGAGAGGGAGATTGTTGTTTTTGTGGTTAAGGGTCTTACAAACAAAGAGATTGCAGACAAATTGTTTTTGTCGGTACACACAGTAATAACACACAGAAAGAACATTTCGCGTAAATTGCAGATTCATAGTGCGGCCGGCCTTACCATTTATGCAATTGCAAACAAACTCGTGGAGTTGAAGGATTGTAAACAAACTTTGAAATAGATTTTATAGCTTTGTAAAAGAATATAAAAAGATTGGATTATGAATTATATAGAAGTGAGTATTGCGATTACTCCGTTTACCGAGGAGAATGCCGAAATTGTAATGGCAACAATTGATGAACTTGGTTTTGAGAGCTTTACAATTGAAGAGCCGTTTCTGAAAGGATATGTGCCGCAAGAGAGTTTTTCTTCATCCAATCTCAAATGCCTTTTGAGTTTTTTTGATGATTCCGACAGTTTTAAATTGGAATGGAATACCGCTCTTGTAAAACAGGAGAACTGGAACCGGGTTTGGGAGTCGAATTTTGAACCTATCGTAATTGAAGATGAATGTACTATCAAGGCAGATTTTCATAAAGACCTGCCCCTTACAAAATATAATATCACAATAGTGCCGCGCATGGCATTTGGTACAGGGCATCACCAGACCACAGAACTTATGGTGAAATGGATTCTCAAGATTGCCCGCGACAAAGCAGCGGCTGCCGGTGCCAAACATCCCAATTTGCGTGGAATGCAGGTGCTGGATATGGGAACCGGTACTGGAATTCTTGCCTTTCTGGCTGCAAAACTTGGAGCTGCAAGGCCTGTGCATGCTATTGATGTGGATATCACAGCCGTGAATTCTGCAAAAGAGAATGCCTGGAAGAACAGGATGCACCGTGCTACTACCATTCTGTATGGCGATGCGGCAATGATTCAGGCCTCAAAATATGATCTGATTCTGGCAAACATCAACCGCAATATTCTGCTGGAAGATATGGGCACTTATGCTCGTGGGCTCAAATGCGCTGCTGAAATCAACTTCCGCAAAGGGTTGGCCGGAAGAGGTTGTGCAACTGAAACAAATTCAGATTCTGCTATGAAACAAGTCGCATATCCTGCAATCGGAGGCCTTCTGGTTCTGAGCGGTTTCTATACAGAAGATGTCCCACTTCTCAGGGCTGAAGCCGAGAAGCAGGGACTTGAATACATTTCACAAATAAGCAAAGACAACTGGTGCGCAGTCTGTTTCTGCAAGAGGTAGCTGTCTTTCCATTTGTTATTATCTCTTTTCATTCACCACGGCACGCTTGTAGGTGTCTGAGTAACCCGGGAACATCGGTTGCGGCGGTATGGTGGTGCAGTTTCCGTTGTTTTTGAAAGTGCCGTCGGGATTCTGGTGTTTGGTATTGCCGTCGAGATATTTTACTAAAAGATATTTGTCCAGTTTGTCCCATTTCTGGAATAGGGCATTTGCCTGTTCTACCGAGAAGTTGGTGAGGTATTTTACCGCTTTTTTCTTGTTGCCGAGTTGCAGTGCGGCAGCATCGGCCTCTTCTACGGCTTTTATCATCTCCAGCTCGTGTTTGTCTACATTTTCACGAACCTCTTTGCCAATGTGGTTGTAGCGCAGATATGCAAATTGGGCAATGCGGTTCTGGAGCCAGAACATGGCCGTAGGGGAGTATTCCAGCATATTGCCGTTGCCAAGTTTGTAGTGCTCAGAAATTGCATTTGAGCAAGTGTAGAATGGCGAAAGGGGAGCAGTTCCGGCATCATCAACTGCAAACCAGAAGAGCCCTCCAATATGGTTTGGAAGCCATCCGCGGCATTGTCCCACAAACCAGAAACCGGTCTGTTGGGTGGCAATGGCTCTCTCGTTATGAGCCTTTTTGCCATCTATTTCAATTGATGACGGACGCCATCTGTAAGGGAGTTCGTTACCC
>JAZNEW010000005.1:0-13110 GCA_045588775.1 Candidatus Egerieisoma sp.
CTAAGACCGCTTGGCCTCCGACTTGGGTATCCCTACGGGTTTGTTAAAGTTTTAACAATCTTCCCCACTATCCTCGGAGCCGGATTTTTCTATCACCTGCCCCGGGGGTACTGCTTATCTGAAGGTGTCAGCAAAAATCGGCAGCTCTCACAAGGCCTTAAATCGGCTCATACAGAGCTTTAACATCGATATTGATAATTCATTCAGCTTTCATTTAAAACATTAAAAAAGAGGCTCTTTCGAGCCTCCTGCGGCCTGGCCGCTATGAGGGAAGATAGTATATTATGCTTTGATATAAGTTTTATTGATATGGATCTGGATGTTGCCAGTAGCTCCGGCATCCGTTGAGAATATCCGGAGGTTGCCGGTGCTGGCATTGACAGTATATGCCCATACAGCTGTCTGATCTGTTTGAGCATCGTAGAAATATTCAAACCAGCTGATATTTACAGGCGGCTTATATTCTTCTTTAAGCGTTGCCTGGAAGATGGTACCATCCATACCATCTGATTCGCAGCTAAATTCAATATTGGCCATCTTGCCCCAGCGGATGCCCTGCTGAGTTCCTACAGTACCATGATTTACAGCTGTAAATATTGTTTCATCCACTACCGGAGCCGCCTCGAAGGCCGTAGCCGCAGCCTCTGCTGCAGCTGCGCTATCGGCAGCCGCATCCGCCTGATCCTTAGCATCGGAGGCTGCCTGCTGTGCAGTTTCAACCTTATCCAGAGCTTCCGCAGCATCTGAGCTGGCCTTCTCTGCCAGATCCTTAGCTTCCTTTACTTCGCTTTCAAGATAATCGAGATTAAGTTCATGAAAGTTGCAGTAAGGAAGGTGATGAAAAAGTCCACCTAACATATTATCACCTCACTATTCATAATATGATATTGTGCAGTCACCATGTACTAATATTATATATTCTCCGGTGTCCTCGTTGAGTACAGCTTCTGCGTCACCGGTGAGCACTATACCGGAAAGAACAGTAAACGGAGTGTCTATTGCACAAGTACCTTTATATAATATGACAGGTATAGCAGGCGCTAAGCCGCCGTAAACTGAGGTTGCTATGGAGCCCGCCGGATAGACTTCAGCAGGTGTGGCCATCATCGCAGGCATTTTAATCTCAGGCCCGGCAATATATTCCACATTCGCCACGCTGAAATCTCCGCCCGCGCTTTCTTCGTCTATGCAGTAACCGCGCACTTTATCGCATACCCAGATCCCGCCCTTTTCCGGATCATCCGGAGTGTTGAAGCCGGCCTCCAGAATATTGCCCGGATCAAACCATCCGCCTATTTTGTAATTGCTTTTATTTTCGCTCATTTTTATACCTCCTTAGTAAACCATAATACAGAACCTTGTCTTGAATTCCATCTTGATAAGCTCAATGATATCATGAGCTATCCGCATATCCATCTCTTTTCCGGCGATATCTGTTGGAATATACATAGCCGAATCTCCCTGGCTGTGGAAATAATCCTCTGTTGTGATAGTTCCGGTATCGGATGTATCTCTGTCTAAGATATTGGAATTGAATTTGGATCCTGTTTTTGTATTTGTGTCTGTTCCTGCGTTCCTGTCGGTTCCTGTGTCGGATCCGTCCTGCTTTCCGGTTACTGCAAGCGTATTACTGTCGAAAGCTGTTGCGGAAGTAGTTACGCTGGATCCCAGGTTCCTGGTTTCGGTATGATCTTTCTGAAGAACATCTTTAATATTATCATACTTTTCCTCAGCATGATTAGAGATATCTTCAGTTCCGGCAAGGTTCCTTGTTTCGGTTACTGTCCTGTTTTCATCTCTTGTAAAATTGATGAAGGGATCATACTGATGATAGAGAGCATCTGCTATCTTCTGCCAGGTATGGAGCCTCAGAGTGCTCCAGGTTCCTATAGCATACTTAAGGATCTCATAATCCGGATAGATAGTTTCGAGTTCGCAGGTTTCGAGCATGATATCATCAATGAGAGCTTCCTTCATCGCAGCAGTGTTCAGCTGCGTGGGAAGCTTAAGATTATCCCACAGATCCGGATGAGATTTATATATCCCCAGCACTGAGAGCCACATCTTCAGCCGCCTCCCTTCTGTCCTGTTCATATCTGTATCTTACTCTAAGATCCAGGCCGAACATTTCATTAGCCTTATCAAAGCCTTCCTGCATTGTTTCCGTCCAGAGGATGGCGGAAGCTCCTGTTTCGTCATTGTTAGCGTTTACTTCATCAACTATGAGCCTTTCTCTCTTCTGGGTATTGGCATTGGGGATCCCTATTATAGTATTGAATTGATCCTCAATAGTTTCCAGATCATTGAGTATATCTGTTGCGATATAGTTCTGCTTAAGGTTCTGAGTAAATGTCATCCATTTAGGAGATCCGTCCGCATTGAACATTTTCTCGTCTACGAAAGCGGCAGGCTCTCCGGAGCTCACTCTGTCAAACATCTTTTTAAAGCTCTCTGCAAAGGTTTTATTCTTTGCCGCAAAGATGTAAGCAAGCTTAGAATTTACAAAATTGACTCCGGCGCTCTCAAGGCACAGGCCAAGCATATCCGCATAGGTGTTTACGATATCGATAGCTCCTCCGTAATCCGGCTGCATCTTGACGATAGCGCAATCTCTTCCAATAAGCAGATCATAAGTTTTCTGAAGCCTGGGATTAGCTACAATGGCTCTGTCCGGCTGGTAGAATACATTATATCCGGACAGGCTGCACTCCTGGGGAATCACTCCGAATTTCGGAGTTTCAAAAATACATACTTTACCGAAGCAGAAAAGAACATACTGGAGATAGTTCTTTGCCCAGCTTTCCGGGATCCCTTCTATTGGGAATGTAGCTATGATCTTCTGGATGAGCCTTCTCTGGAAGAAGCTTACCAGCCCGGTATTACGGCAGTGCACAGTTGAAGGCCTAAAACTGGCATTGTATCTGTTTATAAAATCATAGCTGAAGAATTTAGGATTATTCATATATAAATCCTCCTTCGCATATTCTTGTTATCAAGGCCTGCTCTTCTGCTGTTCCGGAGATCGCTACATGAGCCTCTTTTGGAAGCATATAGCCTCCCAGGCTTGATGGAGTGGTATCTACGCAGTAAGGCCTTCCGCAATCACTCCAATCCGCTCCGGATACTTTCCTGCAGTAAGTAGCAAGGCTGGCATAATCTCTATAAGCCAGGATACTTCCCTGGCTGCCTACGGTTGAAGGGGAAGAATCGAGCATAGTTCCTACTTTACCTATTCCGGCTATTACTTCTCCGGCTATAGAAGCTCCTCCGGTAAGCATGGATGCAGCTGCTCCGCCTGCCAGTGACATGAGGCCGGATATAGCATTTCCGGCTTCAGTGCCTCCTGAAGTAATAGGAAGATCTACTCCTATCTTTCCGCATACATAGAATATTTTCTGTCCGTTTTCATCTCTGCCATAAGCGGATCCGGCTCCTGTAAGAGCATCCACATATACAGCTACATACAGGGAAGTACTATCTACAAGCTTATCCGTATCTATGGGAATAATACCAAAAGGCGGAAGGAAAAGTTCCATAGTTCTGAAAGGTTTTCCGTTAAGATATTTGCCTCTGGAGGCTGCCTGCGGATGATCGTTCAGAGATAGAGTAAATGTTTTCCATACTGCAAAGGCATCACTGAGCTGCTTTCCTGAGGCCTGGGAATCCCAATAACCTACATATACAGGGCTTACAGCACTTCCGGAAAAAAGATCTCCCGGATACCATCTTGCGGAATAGATATAATCCTCCGGCCTAAACATACTATTTTTTATAGCTTCCTCAACACCTGTCCAAGTAAAAGTATCATACAGGCCGTAAAGGCTATTGAGGAAAGTATTAAACTGCGTGGGGGAAAATGAATAAAGAGTGCTGCTCCCTGTTGTCTTTCCTGCAATCTGTACTACATAGGTTCCCTGGTTAAAATTTACCAAACTTTCAGAAGCAGGCACCTGATAATATTTCACTACTTCCTCAGTAATTGGCGAAAGTGCATCCGGAATATAGCCGTTTCCTGCAGCTGCAGCTCTGAGCATAAACATCGAAGTTCCGCCTATAGCTGACTTGTAGGTAGCCATCACATCACATTCCATCGATACCTCCCAGCGGCCGGAGATCCATGTAATGTCATTGATGAAATAGTATCTTTTGAATACCGGAATATAAGCGTAATTATAAGCTGTAGGATCTGAGAAGATCCCGGAGCTGAATATGATGGTAGGCCTCATCACACTGGAAGGCTCTTTTATCTGCCCTTCCAGCTCTGTTCCGGTTCCGGTAGGCTGCTTGGTGCTCTCCCTTCCCTTCTTTGTGAATTTGTATAGATTTATCTTTATCATATTAGGCTCCTTTTAATGCAAGCCTCCGGAGAGATCCGGAGGCCGCACAGGGGAAAGTGTGACGATTAATCGAGCAGGATAACTACGGATTTCTCAGTAGCATCAAACTCGGAACGGCACTCTACATAAGGATGGAAATTCCAGTATCTTCCCTTAGCATTGTATGGAGAGGCATCGATAGTATCCTTATAGATAGTAAATCCAGCTGCATCTCTATCCATAAATACTGCGATAACCTTTTCAAGATCCTGCTCTGTCGCAGTTGCCTGATCTCCGTTTGCATCTACATATGCAGGAATTACCTGGATCTCATCTGCGGAATCTATAGCCTGCCAGAAGCTTACAGCCTCAGCCGGAACCAGTTTAAGATAATCATCATTGAAGGTTACAGACAGAGCCATAGCATCCATCTGATCTTTATATTCTGCCAGGATATAAGCATTGAGGAATTCCGGGGGAGTATGCCTCATGATAGGCTTTCCTGTGATCCTCTGTTGGAATTTCTCGGATCTCTCGCTCATAAGCCTTGCTACAGTATTGCAGCGAGCATAGAGCCAGCGGATAAAGCTGGGATAATTTGCAGGCTGCATTACAGTGACATCTGTAAGGCTCTGCCCGGTTGCTGTATTGTACTCGGAAAGAGCATGGATAACTTTATCTCCGCCTATAGCATTGCAGGCT
Organism: Candidatus Egerieisoma sp.; assembly: GCA_045588775.1. Classification (GTDB taxonomy): domain Bacteria; phylum Bacteroidota; class Bacteroidia; order Bacteroidales; family UBA932; genus Egerieousia. Next base: position 5,019 of record JAZNEW010000005.1, read on the forward strand.
CCGGCCACATTGGCAACGATGGATCTCTTAAGGTTCTCCATCCACTGCTCTCTCATGTTAGAGAGATGAGTCATAAGGCCGGAGATGAATTCACTGTAGCTCTGGGAGCTGGAGAAAGCTATCTCAAGCTGATTCTCGAATATGGTATATGTATCTGCATATACTTCTCTGCCGTAGTAGTGAGTTTCAAAGAGCGGAGTTTTCTTAACTATAAACTGATCTATGCTCTGTCCGTCTACAAGGCTGTAAGCTTTAGCTTCTTCCGGCTCGGTTTCTACAAAATTGATCTTCCTGGTGATAGCTCCCCAGCGAGCCCTATCGATAAAGAGCCCATCAAACTTGGCATTGTACGGCCTGACGCTTACCAGCGTTTCTGCGCACATCTGGCTCAAAGTTCCGAGCACTACATCATATCCTGCCCTGAGAGTGGCCTGTGCCACACTGATAAAGCCCTGCTCGTCAACCGGAGCAAGTACAGCCTGGCCTGTTGCCTGTTCGTGCAGATCTGCTATATGCTGATAAGCCTGCTCCACATTCATAAGATTTACTGACATTATTTTTTACCTCCAATTAAACTGCCTAAAATCTCAGTACTGCTCTGCCTTGCCGTTGGAGCATCTCCGCCGCTGTTCATGATGTTTACGGCCTGCAGATTTTTAATAAAACCATTTAAGGTATTATTAAGCTCAGTGTTAAATTGTGCCGTCCATTCCGGAGCTTCAGCAGGAGCCGGAGCTGCTGCAGGAGCTTCCTGAGCTTCCTGCATGGAGAGAAATTCTTTTACTTCTTCCTTGCTGTAGCCGAGTTTCCCCAATTCGATGATTTCTTTGATCGTCATACATTCCCTTTCCGGATCTTCAGGATCCATCCTACTTTTATCAGATTTTTATCTTTAATGATCGGATTATCCGCCATTATCTGGGATATCGTGGTGCCAAACTTCTTGGCTATTTTGGTAAGATTATCTCCGGCCTTTACTTTATATTCTTCATATTCCGGCTCCGGAGGATATATAAAACATCTGAATTTTTTATTGTGCCCCCAGTTGCCGGAGCCCTTCTTCCGCTCTACCAGGCGGACGATCGGAGCCTTTGTATAGTTCCAACTGCTCTCGATAGTAACGATAGAAGAGGAGCTTCTGACTTCCTTAACATTAGCTACATGAAGCTTGCTGCCTTCTCCCCAGCAGATCACAGCTCCGGCCTTCGGAGCGGATCCTGTCTTAAGGCCTTGTTTCTTGGCAGCGTTTATAAAATCTTCTATGTATTTATAATTGCCGAGATATTTGCAGGATCCGGATCCGGAGTTATACTCCTCATTAAAGTATCCTACAGTGAAGCCCTCGCAGTTGGGAAGGACAGAGCCTTCAAACGGCCTGAGCTTATATTTGTTGTTTCCCTGGATGCAGGGATTGAGGCCTCCGTATTTTTTAGTAATGTAGAATGGAGATTTCTGATTTATCATTTTTTGAATTCATCCTCCAGCAGCTGCTTAAGAGCCTGCAAGACAGTTGTATTATCATTGAGAACCTTAGTAAGCTCCAGGATCTCAGTTCGGTGCTCTGATCGCATCTGCTCCATTTCTTTGCGGCTGTCCTCCCGTTCCTTCTTTATCATATATGCACTCCAGCAGAAGGCGGCTATCGGAAAGCCTACAGTGCTTATTATTTGAGTTATCGCATTGGTATCCATAATTTACTCCTCATAAGTAAAAGCAGCGCAGTAGGCCGTTGCTGCCGAATCCCAAGCCTTCCGGGCTTCCTTCGTGGGCTGCGCTGCCCTTGCTCCACCTATAAATTAGCACATTGACAAAAAATTGTCAAGTAATACCGAAAATGTTTTTAAACCTGGCTAATACAGAAAGATCCGAGAAGCATATCATTCCGGCATAATAGTAGGGCTTCATGTATAAATGTTCCATCCGCAGCTGCTCAGCTCCGAGCCTGCTGTCCTCATATACAGGAGCAGCACTCTTCTTAAAAGAAGCTTTGCAGATATACATCTGATCTCCTCTGTTCCAGCAATATATCCTGTCCTCCAATCCCCAAAGAGGCTGCATACCTTTTAATGGAAGGCTCCTTATATATGGAGAATCATCATAGGAAAATTGGTTCTCCTGAGCCATACCATAGAATTCAGATTTCTTTGATATCTGTTTTATAAGAGCAGTATCGGAACGAAGCTCCGAGATCCTCACAGAATCCGGCTGCAGGATATAAACTCCCGTAGATGTAAGCAGCTCCTCTTTTCCCTTCCTGCGCATCTTTAAGATATCATCTGTAAGATTGAGAGCTTCCAGGATCGGAGAATCTATCCTGTTCGTATTGGCAAGCAGCCAGGCTCTTAGAGGAGGCTTGCCGGAAAGCTCCCTGTTTCCGTTGATGGTAGTATAAGCATTTAGGAAGGAATCTCCTTCGGATCTGCGGATGATAACTCCCTTCTCCGGGATAAATTCGTCAAAGATAAGATCTGTAAAGGCGGAGCCGTTGAAGCCTCTTATATGAGCTATCTCCGCCAGAGATGTGGCAAGGCCTCTCTGATCTTGAGGCACTGCTTTACCTTCTTCATCCAGGATATAATCGCAGATTCGGCAGAGCTTCTTAGCCTGTTTGAATAAACATACATGATACTCAGGCTCATAAACCTTATATGGATTAAGATCCGGAGAAGCGGAGATAGTATCAAGCTCAGCAGTAGTCCTCCGCAGGAGCATATGATAATATCCTTTCCTGAGCATTGTTTGAAGAGCTCCATAGGTTTTTCCTACCTGCCTCTTTCCCAGGATAACTATAAGCCAGGCAGGCTGCTTATCTATATACTCAAAATTCAGCCAGCCTTCCGGAAGATAAAGATCACTCATGATTTTCCCTCCGTTTTCTTCTTTTTCGCAAGAGTTCTTTTTACTTCAACTTCCCTTAAATTATTCTGCCTCCGCCTCCCATCATATTCCTTTTTACTTATCTCATAATTACAATCTTTCCATTCCATATATTTTTCGCATTTCCCATGGCATCCGGGAATCCTCTCCGGGCATTTATAACACGGGGAATACTGGCTCCGGCGATTGCTTCTATAGATCTTCCTCATTGATAACATTTTTATCAGCCTCCTTAAAATTCCAATGAAAGTTTCCTTCAATAGATAAACACTCCGAGTAATCCCTGGATATAGATAATAGATAATCTACAGGCAGCATAGCTATATTGGAATGGATCTCTATAGGCCTGCCTTCCTGATCGTGCAGAATGAAGCCGGGATCCGGATTATACCAAAGGCAGTTCTTCCCGGTATCCTTACCTTTAAAATTAAAGCCCAGCTGAAAATTCTCCGGAGATCCTATAAGCCTGCTTCCTGCCTTTTTAGGCACTCCGGCAATAGTACACTCCAGCTCCCCATCTACTACAGTAATATATTTCTTGGCACCGAAGGTTTTAAAGTATTCGCAATCCGGCTCTCTGGAAAGGCCTCCGAGCTCATGCTCCCGCCCTTTGATATCCTTATATGCAAGCTGCAGGCCGCAGAGCCTCTGGTATGATGTGATCTCCTCCTCCAGAGCTTTCATCTTTTCCTCTATTCCATCCTTTTTCAGAGCAAAAACCGAATCGGTATCGCAGTACACAAAAGCATCTCCGCAGGCATCAATTAATCTTTGTAAGTAGCAACGGCCTAAAGTTGCCACAAGGCATCCTACAACATACGGAAAGAAGTAGCTCACGCTCTTCTGATAATCCTCCAGCATCTCAGAAAGATCTTCCGGAGGCTTTATCAGGATCCCTTCCGGAGTGACTTCATAGGAAGGCCTTATCGGAGAAGTGAAGCTCATTCCATAAACCGAATTGCAATCTATCTTATATAGAGCATATTCCACAGCCTTCCCAGGAACATTTTTGAGCTCCGTTTTCCTGGCATAAAGCTCCAGCACATACTTCCTAACTATATCCGGCAAAAATCCCTTCCTGCAGAACCATCCCCGGATAATAACAGCATCCGAAAAATCATACTGCCTCCTGATGATATCCCATTCAATTCCAAAGATGGAGAGCTGGATCCATTTAAGGCCATCCATGTATCTGCCATTATCAGTGTAGCTCATGCCGGAGCCTTCCAGGATGATCATCTTTGAGATGGAGATATACGGAACAGTTATTCCGGACTTAAGCTGAGGATCCTTAAGAGCCACATCAAACATACAGCAATATCCATTCCGCTCAAACAGCTCCACATCTTCCACAGAGCTTCCCGGATCCATAGGCTGCCACGATGATACAGGATATTCCGGATAGCATACCATCTGAGCCGGATAGCTGGATGTAATATCATAATGCACAAGATCCGAAAGCAGCTGGCCTGTATACTTTCTGTTTGCATGAGTATTTCCGCCTCTGGCAGCTCTCTGCAGAAATTTAAACTGCTCAGCTGTTACCTTCTGCCTATCGAGCCATCTGTAATATTTTCTTTGCTCCTCAGATCTCAACTTTACTCCTACTCCTATCCTATGCTTAAGCTCTTTTCGGACGAAAGAGGTTGATGTAGGGCACTTTGTCCAGATAGGCTCTTTTCTTCCATCCAGAAAGCCCTTAATAGCATCTGAGAGCGACAAAACATCAAGAGCTGAGTAAATATATGTATTCTCATCAAGCTCGCTGTATGGAGTTCTGAGCTGGCTGTAATCCATAATCTCCTTAGCCTTTATCCATTTTGCGCTCCAATCCTTTGAGAGTACTTCCAGGCTCTGATTGGTCATTTTGTAGCTATCCCTAAAGAAGAAGCCATCCTCAGTATATATGGATACCGGATGATGCTCATCCAGAGCGAAGCATCTTTCCGGCTGTACCTTCCAGATATTCATGAAGAAGCCATATTCATAGGAGAGATTATGATCGAAGATTATCATCCTCCGGTTATTGCCAAGCCGGAAGTATTCCGAGATCCAGGAGAAGATATCCTTTGCCTGGCTGTAAGTCCGGCACATGATAATACTGCCATATATATTCCACTGGAAGAGATAAGGAAAAGCTATCGGAGGATCGTTCTTATCTCCGGAATAATCGAGCTCTCCGGGCTTTATCGAAGTTGTTTCGATATCGAAGCTGCAAGGATAATTGTAGTACTCACATTTATTCCGGCCTCTTCCTCCGGAAGCTACAAGAGTAAGATCTCCGGCATACTCATTGGAGAGCCTCATAATAAGGCTCTCCGCATCCTCATATTCGTTTATAACGAGTTTTTCACCTTGCCAGGTATATTCCTTCATTTTCTTAATTCTCTCGCTTCTAAAGCCATTCTGAGAGCTTCCTGAGCTGTAAATTTCTGAGCTATAGCAGCTGTGATATCTTCCTTAGTTCCTTTCCAATTTTCATCCATCTTTGCGGCCTGCACCAGATTTACAGCTCGATAGAATTCCTGAGTATTGGCATCATCCAACTGCTCTAAGATCTCCGCCAGCTCATCATCTGTAAGATCATACCCCTGCTCCTCAAGAGTATCATTTGCCTTCTCTACATTCTCTCTCTTAAGCTTCCTCCATCCTGTAATAGTAGTGGTTTCCGAAGCGAAGAATTTATTGAGTAGCTCGATCTTCTTTGCGGCCTGCTCAAATGTGAGGCCTTTAGTAGCTGCGGAAAATTTCGGAGCTCCGGTGAGCTTCGTTACATAATACTCCAGATAGGATCTCTGGCCTCCGGAGGCTCTTTCTATCCTCCTGTTTGCGGCTCTGGTTGCGGATCTGATAGTCTGGATCTGCTGTTTAGTTATACTTGCCATATTGTACCTCCTAATAAAATTGCGCAGGAATTCCGGCCTGCGCTCCGGTCATTAAGGGGAATAGTTATTTTCTCTTCTTCCTGGGCTTTTCTTCCCTGGCTTCTTCGAGAGCCTGATCTACGGCCTCGATGATGGCAGCTGTATCATCATCTGAAAGATAAAGAGTGAATCTCTTATACCAGTTGCCATCCTTGCCCTTGTCCTCCGGCATGGAGAGGAAAGCATCATAGTTTTTCCCCGCAGGCACTACTCTGATATTGTAAAGGTAAGCTCCGGGAAGCTTCAGAGTGAAGAAGGTTCCGAAGTCGAGCTGTCTTACATTCTCAACTTCCCAATCTTCTCCCAGGTTGAAATAGGTTTTTTCTTCATTGTTTTTCTTAGCAGCCATTTTGTTTTCCTTTCTACTTGTTACAGGCTTCTTTTGAATGTGCTCCGGATCTCATCCCAGGATCCGGAATTTATATCTGCCAAAGCGGCTCTGCATCTGCTCTCGAAGGGATCCTTTTCGGAGTAGGCTCCCTTAAGGTTTCGCAGGCCTGCTAATACGGCCTCAGTTGTTACCAGGGATATAAGTTTCTCCCCATACTTTTCTTTAAGCTCCGGATAAGTCATTCTTCCTCCTCCCACATCTTTTCATGTCTGATAGCATAGATCAGGCCGCTCCATACGCAAGCCCAGAAGGCTATTGATAATATTATTGTCATTCTTCCCCCTCATCAAACATCTTCGCTCCGCATTCATTGCAATATGGTGTTTCTATTTGCCCTAAAATTGATAAGTATTCCGCTGTATTTCCGCATTCAGAGCATATCAGAAAGTCGTATTCGTCCTTTATCCACTTTCCGTGCTTTATCGGCCCGGCTTCGATGGTCGGTAGTGTGTTCAGCCATTCATAGAACTTTGGCACGTTGTCTACTTTTTCGAAAAAACCCTTTTGGAAGTTTAATTGCGTCAGCGTTTATCAATCTCATTTTTTCACCTCGTCCACCCTTCTTACGGCAGGGATATGATACTCACAAAATGTGCGGAGTTCATTTGCCGCAATGCAAGTCGGCGTGTTGACGCAGTTAAAACAAACCCTTGAGTTTTCAATGAAAACTGTTATTTGCCTGTCATTTGCCGATTTAACGTTTGTCGATTTCATTCTTCCACCTCGTCCATCTTCTCACCTCGTGAACAGAAATCATCCTGTCTTACAAAGAAGAAGTTGCCTACATGAGCGAAGCCTTCTCGATTGTGACAGTAATCACCAGAACGATATTTACAATCCCGGCACCGTGTAATGATCTCATACTTTTCCATCATTTCACCTCCATCTTTGCTCCGCACCGACCGCACCACTTGTGAAACTCCTCTCGATCTTGTTTTGACATTGAAAATATTCTCTGCCCACATTCCGAACAGTCCCACAAATTCCTGCCCGCTTTTATCCACCTTCCGGGCTTTATCGGCTCGACAGTATTAAGATCCTCAAGCATCTCATTAAAGGCGCTTTTAGTTATCCAGCCATGCAGGCAAGATACATATAGAGCGCGCTTTATCTGTCCTCTTCTATTCCACTTCATAACAGTCTGTCCCACTTTCCGAAAAATCTCACAGTTTCATCCAGGTGCTTCATGAGAGCCTTAAGGCTGCCATACCACATCTCCCGCTCGGATCCTCCTCCGGGCCAGCCTATTATATAGCATTCAGCTGCCCAGCAGGAGTTTGTACAGCGCCGGATATACCGGCCTCTGTACAGCATCCCGTTCTTACTCGTTTGCTTCATCATTGTATGCCTCCCATTCTCTTTTGGCTATAAGATATCTGATATAGGCCTTGTGAGCCTTATCATCCTTATCATGATAGAGCCTGTTCTTAAGCAGGCAGTTATCCCACACAACCTCATTAACATTGGTATACAGATAGACACCTTCCAGAGCCTTGTCATGGATGCTCCGAGATCCCATGATATAATTGAGCTGCTGTCCATCCTTATAGAACTTTGCCAGGCAGCTGGTTTCCGGCTCGCTCATCATGAAGCATTTAGCCATATTGAAAATCTGCTTAAAGCTTTCACATTCAATACTTGCCAGATGTTCCCCAAAATGGTTATCGAATTCTCTCTCACAGATTATTGCTTTGTACATTGTCTATCCTCCCTGTTAATTTCTTCACAATGTTTGAGCTGTTTTTGTTTTCATTATATCAGAAGATCAGGCTCATTCTGCTATTTATGAAGCAAACTTCACACAACTTCACAGAATCTTCACAATTCCGCCTCCCCGCGGGGCAGGTGATAGAAAAATCCGGCTCCGAGGATAGTGGGGAAGATTGTTAAAACTTTAACA
>JAZNEW010000006.1:0-98130 GCA_045588775.1 Candidatus Egerieisoma sp.
CGTCCTAACCGAACGGGAGCGCAAAGGTAGACATTTTTCCCTTACCTCCAAATTTTTTTTACCTTTTTTTGACACTTTTTTTTGCAAAAATTTTTACCCCTAAAACTTCAAAACATTGCCAATCACACAATTACAGCAAAATGAAAAATGTTACAATTTTTAACCATTTGCAGGCATAACCAAAATTTGCCGGAAATACATACTGCAAAAAATTGAAGCTGTCGGGAAAAGGCCCAAAATATCACAGATGTATACATATAAAGTATGCAAAATCCGTTTTATACAGCCTATACCCTTATACTGTCCTCATGCACATCTTTTACCACTATATCGTGCAAGAACCTCACTTGCAACGGAATCTTCATTTCCTGCAATATCCTGATAGTTAGGATCGTTCAAAACCTGCTGCCATTGGGGCAGACGTTTCATAAGTGATTTTACATTATTCCATAGTGCAGGGTTGAATTTCTGCACAGCATCGGCCCAGATATGGGTATACTCATGGATAGGAGTCTCCGGATTCAGTCCGTCCTTGGTAAGGTATATAACACCTTCCTTGGTCCAACCTCTTACGGTGCCTATTCTTGACTTGAAGAGTTTTCTTTCTCCAGTTGGTTGTGGGCCTCCTGACATAGTTCGCAATCCCTGTTGCCCCATTTGTTGGGATCCTGTGCGCGAATTTCTGCCATTTTCTCCAGTACTTCCACTTTTACTCTGGCCATCATATGTAGTCTCTGACCGTTTCTTTCTTGAGTTAGCCCAACCTGCCTGGTTCCACTGCGATCTACTATATTCATCGATATACTCTAATAGTTGTTCATTAACTCCTGCTTTGCGGAGTTCATCAGCAAAGTTAGCATTTGTATATGACAATGCCATAGCAAATGAAATAAATTCATCCGCAAGGGTCGCTCGATGCTCTCCTCTATAATTGTCATTTTCTGCAAGTGTTACAACAATGTCTTCAAGCTCTTGTTCTGATTCAACTCTTGACAATATCTCGTTTACATTTTCCCTGAAGTTTTGATGAGTAATCAGATGTTGTCTCTCATGAATATAGACTTTATGAGCATCAGATATATCTATGATAGCATCTGAGAATACATATATTTTTTCGTTAAGATATATTCCAGGTATTTGTTCTTGAGTCAATGTGGCCTTAATATCCGTGATATATTCAGTCTTAACACCATTTTCGGACATGATATCCTCAAATGTAGTTCCTGTAACCATAACTGCAGGTACAGTTCCAATTTCATCCAAGAACTGTTTTATAACTTTACCGCGTTCTTGCCAAAAAGCATCCGGAATGGATTTGCCCTGAGTTTTCCACTTATAGATAAACTCGTCAATTTTTGATAATTCTTTCTGATATTGTTGTATGGTTTCATCAGAAACTCCGATATCGTCAGAATCAATGCTGAAGCGGATATCATTACTCTCGGTTGAGAAAGTACCTATGTTTTCAATAGATTGTCTTTCATTGTTACTGATTGACGGATATGCTTTTTCCACCATTTCATCGGTAGCCATCACTACCGGAATATTGGCATTATACAAGGCTTCTCGCACTGCATCATATGCAATTTGTTCACTGTAAGAGAGCTCCGGTACCCATATCTGCATACTTGGCTTCTTTTTCTGCGAGTTCTTTTTTCATCAACTCGGTATATTCTTCCACCTTTTTGCGTGCATTCTCCAGTTCCGAAGTGAACTCAAAAGCCTTACCCTCTCTTGTGGTCAGAAGTTCATTTTCAGTTTGGAGTCGCTTTGTACCTCTTTCAATGGATTGCAATCGTTCTTGCATATCCTTGCCGGTTACAACATTCTCCAGAATATCATCCACAGCTCCTTTAATATACGCTCCGGAAACAGGTACATCTGTAAGATTCAAATCAGGAATACTGTATTTCATGTCTCTGTGGACAGAAACCTGTACGCCCTTTATTTTTTCATTGTATCTGCTTTCGCGTTTGAGTTCCAGGGAAACCTCAACAGACTCCTCTATGGTAATAAAGTTCACATCTATAGCAGATACATCGGCATAGCTGTCCATTTGCTGGGCATTTTGTTCCATTTCTGGAAGATCTCTGGCACCATTATAGAAAGCTTTCAGGTAAGGACGTATTACATCGCCAAGATCTGCAACCATGCGTTTGGTATAGTCTGCAAACTTGTATGCGCCTCTCTCAATATGGTAAACCGCCATTTCAATACCTATAGCAAGCATTTCAGGATCTACACCTACAGCCACCTGCGACGTCTTTTCTTTAAATCTCTTGCGCAGTTCTTCCATTCTCTCGTCTGAAACAAGGACTTTAGGCTTAGGTTCCGGCTTCTTTGTTGAACTTTCCTCTGATATAGATGTTTGCATTTGTGGAGAGGATTGTTTACCTTTGTTCTCAGAAGTCTTAGGAGAATTTCCCGCTGGCGTGGTTACACCATTTGATTGGCCACTATCAACTTCCCTGATATCGGTGTTAGTATCAGAACCTAATGCGGGTCGGTTATAGACTTTCCGCTTATTGCGCGAGTATTTTTTTCGGAAGATACCCGCGCTATTTATTGTCCAATACTCACCATTCTTGGAAAGTTGGATAAATAGGGTGTTATTATGTTCATCAATAAGCTCAAGAAGATAGGTTTGATGGCTATGATTCCACCTTCTCTGATGTCTGTATAATTTTTAGCAACACTTTCAACGAAATCTTGAACGGAAGAGTAACCAGCGTTCCTAATTGCCTCGCCTCGCTCAGCCTCTATGTGTAGTAGACCATATCCATGATTGTTTCCCTTCTCATCAATGGTATTATCACCCATACTTAGTTTGATTGGAGCCTGTTTCAATCCACTCTCAGCTTCTATTATACCAAAATCAGATGAACCATCAGATGCCAATACAAAGTGATTTCCGTATTCATCTACTTCATCAGCCTGTGGTATATTGGATCCATTTCGCTCATCTGCTCGAAATGGTTGTGTCTTTTTCTTGCCATCTTTTACCCACTTTTTAAACTCCTCAACAGATACTTCAGTAATATTACCCAAACCATTCCAACCTGGAGAATAGTTTGACATATATAGTATTGATCGAATTTGCCCGAAGAGTGGGAAAATAACAATTTATAACCTATTTCATTGCTGAATTTCAGGTACTTTTGAGATATTTTTTGCTCTTTGCCCAAAAATCATTATATTTGCACCCAATCATGAAAAACGCAGAGCATATATTTGATATCAGCACTTTGCGCAGGCGTGTCCGACGCTGTGCGTCTGTGGTTTCTATTTTTGTCCGACGATAAGGACAGAATCTTCTTTTATGGTCTTTCTTACAGACCGCAATCCTCAAAAAAGAGGATATCGAACAAATCAAAATATTCATTTAAGCAATTGAAGGTACTTGATGCCTTGTTTTATTTTTTAACATATAGTCTATACAATGAAAATAAATATTTATGTGGCCGATGAGTCGCATGTGAAATATGCAGAACAGATTTGTGAATTGGTATATATTTCCGCACAAGAGAGGGGTACAGGCATAGCAAAGAGAAGTCCCGAATATGTTAAAGAGAAGATGAGAGACGGAAAAGCCGTTATTGCACTTACAGACGACGGCACTCTTGCCGGTTATGCATATATCGAGACATGGAGTCATACAAAATTTGTAGCCAACTCCGGACTCATTGTCGCCCATCAGTTCAGAAAAACCGGTCTGGCAAGAAGTATCAAAAAGAGAATTTTTGAACTTTCAAGAGAGATGTATCCATACGCAAAGATATTCAGCATCACCACAGGTCTTGCCGTTATGAAGATAAATTCAGACCTGGGATACAGACCGGTACCATTCTCGGAGCTAACCAGCGATGCTGAGTTCTGGCAAGGTTGTGAAGGCTGCAGAAATTTTGACATCCTGCAGAGAAACAACTACAAGATGTGCTTGTGTACAGCTCTTCTTTACGATCCGGCAAAAGAGAAAGAGAAGGAAAAAGAGAAAGGAAAAAGCAAAGGCCATATTTCACCATTTCTTTCAATGGTAGGAAAAGGTGTTGCATATCCATTCAAAACAATCAATAAAACACTGCACTATTTGGGCAGCAAAGTATCGTCGAAATAACAAGAAAAATATAAATATTAAAAACAGATAATATGAAAAAAGTAGTTCTTGCATTCAGTGGAGGTTTGGATACCTCGTTTTGTGTTCCTTATTTGAAAAATGAAAAAGGGCTGGAAGTTCACACAGTAATGGTAAATACAGGCGGCTTTACAGCAGAAGAGGCAAAGAGAATAGAGGAGCGTGCATTGGAGCTTGGCGCAGCATCCCATACAACCATTGATGCAGTTGAAACATATTACCAGAAGGGTATCAAATACCTTATCTTTGGAAATATCCTCAAAAATAACACATATCCGCTCTCTGTAAGTTCAGAAAGAGTTTTCCAGGCTTTGGAAGTACTCAAACTTGTAAAACAGCTTGGTGCTGATTATGTTGCACATGGAAGTACCGGAGCAGGCAACGACCAGGTGAGGTTCGATCTTGTTTTTGAAGTTCTTGCACCGGAAGTGGAGATACTTGCTCCTATCCGCGAATTGGCAATGAGCCGTAAAGAGGAGATTGACTACCTTGTAAAACATGGTTTCAACTTCAGTTGGGAAAAATCCAAATACTCTATCAATCAGGGTATCTGGGGAACAAGCATCGGAGGTGTTGAGACCCTATCTTCCAACGGATATCTGCCGGAAGAGGCTTATATTCATCATGTAGAGAAACAGGGAGAAGAGAAAGTTTCAATTGAGTTCTGCAAAGGAGAGCCGGTTGCCCTCAATGGTCAAAAGATGCAGCCTGTTGCCCTTATCAACAAACTTGCTGAGATTGCAAACAAATATGGCGTTGGTAGAGACATGCATATTGGCGACACTATTATTGGTATTAAAGGCCGCGTGGGTTTTGAGGCTGCCGCTCCACTTATTATCATTAAAGCGCACCACATGCTTGAGAAACATGTTCTCACAAAGAATCAGCTCAACTGGAAGGATATGATTGCCAATACATACGGACAATTGATGCACGAAGCACAATATCTTGAGCCGGTAATGAGAGATATGGAGGCATTCATGGAGAGTACTCAGGAGAGCGTATGTGGTACAGTTGAAGTATTGTTGAGACCATACAGCTTCTTTGTATTGGGTTGCTCAAGCCAGTTTGATATGATGAGTTCAAAATTTGGAGAGTATGGCGAAATCAACAAATCATATACAGGGAGGGATGTTGTAGGCTTTACAAAAGTAATGGCCAATCCATTGAAAATATACTATTCATTGCACGAGAGCAAGGAGAAATAGAGGTTGCATATATTAATTTTAACCCGACAGTTATGATAAAAGCTGCAATTGCAGGAGCTACCGGATATACAGCCGGTGAACTTATTAGAATATTGCTTAACCATCCGCAAGTGGAGATTGAATCTGTTTTGAGTACAACCAGCGTGGGTCAGAGCGTTTGCGATATCCACAGAGATCTGATTGGCGAGACCGATTTGAAATTTACCGACAAACCCGTTGATCCCGATGTAGTTTTTCTGTGTCTTGGCCACGGATTGTCGAGAGAATTTCTGGAAAACACTCCATTACCGGAAAAGTGCAAAATTGTGGATCTGGGCAATGATTTCAGATTGGATCCTGATTTTCAGGGCAAGACTTTCATTTATGGTCTGACAGATACCTTTAAGGATGAAATCATAAAGAGCAGCTACATTGCAAATCCTGGATGTTTTGCCACAGCAATACAAACAGCTCTCACACCACTTGCAAAAGCAGGAATACTCGACTCGGAGATTCATGTAACCGCCCTTACAGGCTCAACTGGCGCCGGAAAAAAACCTGGTGAAACTACCCATTTCAGTTATAGAGACAACAATTTGTCGATATACAAACTGTTTACACACCAGCACTTGGGTGAAATAAGGAGAACATTGAAAACATTGTTGAAGAGAGAGGCTCCGCAGATAAATTTTGTACCAATGAGGGGCGATTTCACCAGAGGTATTTTTGCCAGTGTCTACACAAAATGGAATGGTTACAAAGGCAATGATGGCAAATTGAAAGAGAGCCTTGAAGATGCCGTAGCACTCTATAATGAGTATTACAAAGAGTCGCCTTTTGTATTTGTTTCGGATAAAGGCGTGAGTCTTAAAGAGGTTGTAAATACTAACAAGATCTTGCTGCACATAGAACTGCACCAGGGATATATACACATCTCTTCGGTAATCGACAACCTTGTAAAGGGTGCCAGCGGACAGGCAGTTGAGAATATGAACCTGATTTTTGGACTCGACCAGACTATGGGTCTGAAACTCAAGCCAAGTGCTTTCTAAATTGTAAAATTGGAGAATAAAAGATATGAATCTATTTAATGTATACCCCCTTTGGAATATAGAGCCGGTGAAAGGTGAAGGGTGCCACATCTGGGATAAAGAGGGAAAAGAGTATCTGGATTTGTATGGAGGTCATGCCGTTATAAGCATAGGCCACTGCCATCCGGTTTACAAAAAAATGCTCAAGGAGCAGATTGACAACCTCGGTTTCTACTCCAATGCCGTACAGAACGGCCTGCAGAGGGAGCTTGCCAGAAAAATGGGTGAACTTTGCGGATATCCCGATTACGACCTGTTTCTCTGCAATTCAGGAGCAGAGGCCAATGAAAACGCCTTCAAACTTGCCTCATTCCATACCGGCAGAAAAAAGATTCTTGCTATAGGAAAAGCATTTCATGGAAGGACTTCCGGTGCTGTGGAGGCTACCGACAATCCAAAAATACAGGCAGAATTCAACAAGAACAACAATGTAACATTTGTTCCGCTCAATGACCTTGAAGCAGCTGAAAAAGAGTTGCAGAAAGAGGTGTATGCTGCCCTTGTAATAGAGGGTATCCAAGGTGTTGCAGGAATATTTGTGCCTCAAAACGATTATATGAAGGGTTTGAGAAGCGCCTGCTCTAAAACAGGAACCATTCTCATTCTGGACGAAATACAATCGGGTTACGGCCGTACAGGCAAATTCTTTGCCCACCAACATAGTGATATAAAGGCCGATATTATTACAGTTGCCAAGGGTATCGGAAACGGATTCCCAATGGGCGGCGTAATCATTTCACCTGAAATAAAGGCTGTGTTTGGAATGCTTGGAACCACATTTGGCGGAAATCATCTTGCATGTACAGCCGCCATTGCAGTGCTGGATGTACTCAAAGAGGAGAAAATGATAGACAATGCTGCAGAAATCGGCCAATATCTTATAGACAATCTGAAAGGCAACAGAGCCATAAAGGAGTTGAGAGGAAAAGGTCTGATGATAGGCATTGAACTTAACGAAGGTTTCTCCGATTTGAGAAACAAACTGCTCTTTGAAAAACATATATTCACAGGAGGAGCCGGCGCAAATGTCATAAGACTTCTTCCACCGCTCTGCATCACCAGAGAGATTGCCGACAAATTTTTGGAAGCCTTCAACGAGTTGAGCAACAGATAAAGAGAATATTGTCAATTTAAAAGTTATGAGACATTTTATTACAGTAAATGATATAGGAAATCTGCAGCAGGCCTTGCAGAAAGCCAAATATGTTAAAGAGAATCCATACGCAGATTGTGAGTTGGGAAAAAACAAGACAATGCTCCTTATATTCTTCAACTCGAGCCTCCGCACCCGTTTGAGTACCCAGAAAGCTGCCCTGAATTTGGGCATGAATGTAATTGTGCTTGATGTAAATCATGGTGCATGGAAACTTGAAACAGAGAGAGGTGTTGTTATGGACAGCGACAAACCGGAGCACATTCTGGAGGCTATTCCTGTAATGGCATCATATTGTGATATCATAGGTGTACGCTCTTTTGCCCAGTTCCAGAGCAAGGAGGATGATTATTCCGAAAAGATTCTCAACCAGTTTATCCAGTTGAGCGGAAAACCTGTAATAAGCATGGAAGCTGCCACAAGACATCCGCTACAGAGTTTTGCAGATCTCATAACTATAGAAGAGTACAAGAGGGTGGAACGTCCTAAAGTTGTGCTTACCTGGGCACCGCATCCCAAAGCACTTCCGCAGGCTGTTCCAAATTCATTCGTTGAATGGATGAAGGCTGCCGATTATGATTTTGTGATCACACATCCGGAAGGTTATGAGCTTGACCCTTCATTTACAAATGGCTGCAAAATAGAATACAACCAGGAAAAGGCATTTGAGGGGGCACATTTCATATACGCAAAGAACTGGAGTGCTTTTGCAGATCCCAATTATGGAAAGGTTCTCTCAACAGACCGTAACTGGACAGTAGACTCCAGAAAGATGGCACTCACAGATAATGGTTATTTTATGCACTGTCTGCCTGTGAGAAGAAACATGATTGTTACAGATGAGGTGATAGAGAGCGCCAATTCACTTGTGATACCGGAGGCTGCAAACAGAGTTGTATCGGCCCAGACTGTAATAAAAGAGATTCTTTTGGGCCTGTAATAAAACATACAAAATAGGGAAGAACAAGAGTTATATGAAAAAAGTTACAATCATAAAAATCGGAGGCAATATTGTAGACAAGCCGGATGCGCTGCAATATTTTCTCAGCAATCTGAATAAATTTGAAGGTCCGAAAGTTCTGATTCATGGAGGCGGTGCAATTGCCACCCAACTCTCGTCGAAACTGGGTTTGGAGGTTAAAATGCATAATGGCCGACGGATTACCGACTTTGAAACGCTGAAACTCGTTACAATGGTCTATGCAGGTCTGATAAACAAACAGATTGTTGCCTCTTTGCAGAAAATAGGATGCAACGCTCTCGGGCTCTCCGGCGCCGACGGTGATTGTGTACCTGCAACAAAACGTCCGGCCAACCCTATAGACTGGGGTTATGTTGGAGATGTTGATCCGTTGAACATAAACACTTCATTGCTCACATCTCTGCTTGGCAGAGGCATCACTCCGGTGTTCTGCGCCATAACTCACGACAGCAACGGTTCGCTGCTCAACACAAATGCAGATACAATGGCATCAAGCATTGCTATCGCCCTTTCAAAAGAGTACTCTACAAAACTTATCTACTGCTTTGAAAAGGATGGGGTATTGGCAGATCCGGATGACAATGACTCTGTCATTCCACTGATTACAAAAAACAGCTACAAACAACTGCTGGAGGAGAAAAAAGTTGTTGGAGGCATGATTCCAAAACTGGGCAACGCCTTTGCTGCTTTGGAAAATGGAGTTAGTGAAGTTATTATAAAGCATGCCGACAATCTGTTGCTGCCAAAGGAGACTCTATTGAAAATATAATTTACCTGGAATGGCCGGCCCTATTGAGATAAAATATATGACCGATGCTGCGGCAAGTATGCTCAAAAAACTTGTCGGGATTCCCTCTGTTACATTCCATGAAGATGATGTGGCTGCATATCTTTATGAATATCTTAACAACAAAAGCAGAGAGAACAACGGCGCATTTTCTGTGAAACGTATTGCCAACAATATTGCAGCTGTACCTATCTCATATAACAGCAACAGGCCTACCCTGCTCTTGAATGCACATTCAGATACAGTGGCGCCTGCAGAGAGCTACACTCTCCCACCCTTTGAAGCCACTGAAAAGGATGGAACCATATACGGATTGGGCAGTAATGACGACGGGGCAAGTGTTGTTGCTCTGACACAAGTTTTCCTTCACTTTATTTGTAACCCGACAGATTCAGTCAATGATAATCTGAATATCGTTCTGCTGATAAGCGCCGAAGAGGAGCGTTCCGGTGAGAAGGGTATCCGGCTTGCTCTGAAAGAGCTTGAAGGAGAAGGAATCAATATTGATTTTGCAATAATTGGAGAGCCTACCGGCATGAAGGCCGCCATTGCTGAGAGAGGTTTGCTTGTACTCGACGGCACAGCTCATGGAGTAAGCGGACATGCTGCAAGAAATGAGGGAGTCAATGCAATTTACAAGGCTCTTGAAGATATAGAGAAGCTGCGCAACTACAATTTCTGCAAAAAGTCGGAGTTGATGGGCGAGGTCAAACTCTCAGTAACCCAGATAAATGCAGGCACAGCTCATAATGTTGTTCCCGACAGATGCACCTTTGTGGTTGATATCAGGCCAACCGAACAATATACCAATACAGAGATCTTGGATATGCTGCAAAAGGAAGTTGGAAGCAGCCTGCAACCGAGAAATCTGAAGAACAGATCCTCGGCAACACCGTCGGGACACATACTGATGAAGGCTTTGGATATGGCAGATATAGAAAAATTTGTCTCCCCCACTACATCAGACTGGATGCGTTTAGAAGAGATTCCTGCTGTAAAAATAGGCCCTGGAGACTCTTCCCGCAGCCATAAAGCAGATGAATATATAAAAATTGAGGAACTGGAAACCGGAATACAAACCTATATAAACCTGATCAGTTCTATCCCCACATACGGGACGCGGTAACACAGAAATGCGAAGTCCACACCTGAACCGCTTTCTAATTTTAGACGAGCAGTTCAAGGCACAAGGCGCAGATGCGACGCAGCATACTCTGGTATGTGAGGAGCAGATGCAACGTAGCAACACAGAAATGCGAAGTCTAAAATTAGAAAGATATGAGTACACTATGGAATAAAGGAATACAAGCCACCGACCTCGTAGACCAATTCACAGTCAGCAACGACAGAGTATTGGATTTGAGATTGGCAAAACATGATGTAAAAGGCTCAAAGGCACATATAAAGATGTTGTGCAGTATAGGGCTTTTGGAAAAAGAGGAGGAAGAGATTCTTCAGAAAGGGCTGGATGAGATTTTGAATGAGATTCTGGAGGGAAAATTCAAGCTGAATGACAATGTTGAAGATATTCACTCCCAGGTTGAGTTTTTGCTTACAGAGAGATTGGGCGAAATAGGAAAGAAGATACACTCGGGAAGATCGAGAAATGATCAGGTGCTGGTGGATCTCAAACTTTTCTTCAAAGAAGAACTGGAGATTTTCAGAGATGAAATCATGCAGCTGTTTGAGATATTGCAACAACTGAGTGAAAGATTCAAAAATGTGATGCTCCCGGGATATACTCATGCTCAAATTGCGATGCCATCCTCTTTTGGAATGTGGTTTGGAGCATATGCGGAGGCTCTGGTTGATGATATGCACATGCTAAGAGGTGCCTATAATGTGGTAAACCAGAATCCTTTAGGCTCGGCAGCCGGTTATGGCAGCTCGTTCCCGATAGACAGGGATATGACAACAGAGCTGCTCGGCTTTGAAACAATGAACTACAATTCAATTGCAGCCCAGTTGAGCAGAGGAAAGAGCGAAAAGGCGGTAGCTGCCGCTTTGGGACAAGTTGCCCTTACTTTGAACAAGTTTGCTGCCGACTGCTGCATGTATATGTGTCCTAATTTTGGTTTCATATCGTTCCCGGATGAATTCACAACCGGTTCAAGCATTATGCCTCACAAAAAGAATCCTGATGTATGGGAGATTCTG
This sequence comes from Candidatus Egerieisoma sp., assembly GCA_045588775.1. Classification (GTDB taxonomy): domain Bacteria; phylum Bacteroidota; class Bacteroidia; order Bacteroidales; family UBA932; genus Egerieousia. Next base: position 11,490 of record JAZNEW010000006.1, read on the forward strand.
AGGGGCAAATGCAACAGGGTGCAGAGCCTGCAGAATGAGATAAGCCTGATGACAACAAATATGGCCCATGGCTACCACAGAGATTACCAGCTGTTGAAAGATGTGCTCTTCCCTGGACTCGAGATTATGCACAGCTGTCTGTTCATGGCCAAATATATGCTCGAAAACATTATTGTGAAGGATGGCATTGTGGAGGACAAAAAATATGAATATATGTTTACTGTAGAGGAGGTAAACAAGAGAGTTTTAGAGGGAATGCCATTTAGAGAGGCATACAAGAGTGTTGGTATAGAGGCTAATGAGGGCAAATTCCACTATTCGGGATTCGACGGAGGTGCCCCTACTGTTGAGAAATTGAACCATACCCACAAAGGGAGCATCGGAAATTTGTGCAACTCAGAAATTGCCGAAAAAATGGAGCGTGCCAAATTCTGAATAAAAACGGAGATCTGAATAAAAACGGAGATGATTTTTCAGTCATCTCCGTTTCTCTACTCATCTATTCTATCTCCATTTGACGTGCGCCACAGTGCCTGCAATAATGTAAATTCGGTATTTACTTTGGTCTTTATCTTACAACCATATTTTTTGCACCATTTGCGCCTTACGCTTGTAAACAAGCCACGGTTAAGGTAACCGTCGAGAATCGGATTCACTTCGAGTATGAAGGAACTGATATTCTTCTCTTTCACATAATAGGCCAATTGTCTCTCCAAAGTTTCATCAATAAGGATACTCGATGAAATCTCTCCTGTTCCCTGACACATTGGACACTTTTCATTTACTTTTATCTCAGTAGCCGGCCTTACCCTTTGTCTGGTAATCTGCATAAGTCCGAATCTTGTAAGAGGAAGGACATTGTGTTTTGCCCTGTCGTTTGCAAGAAGTGTCTGCATGTGCTTGTATAATTTCACTTTGTTTTCGTTCGATTCCATATCAATGAAATCAACGATAATAATTCCGCCCATATCTCTCAGACGCAACTGTCTGGCTATTTCATCGGCAGCATGCAGATTCACTTCAAATGAGTTCTGTTCCTGGTCTACGCCGTTTTTGGCCCTGATTCCACTATTGACATCAACAACATGCAAGGCCTCTGTGTGCTCGATTACTATGTAGGCTCCCTGCTTGATAGGCACTACACGTCCGAATGAACCTTTGATTTGTCGGGTTACATCAAAGTGGTCGAAAATAGGAACTTCTCCATTATAAAGCTTTACAATTTTTTCCTGCTCAGGTGCTATAGTTGAAATATAATCTGTAATCTCATGATACACAGTTTCGTCGTTTACATGTATATTTGAGAATGAATCATTCAACAAATCGCGGAGGATTGTTGTTGTTCTGCTGTTTTCTGTAAACAACTGTTGCGGAGGTTTGCTGTTGAGTATCTTTGCACAACCCTCTTCCCATTTTTTAATGAGCATCTTGAGTTCAGCATCCAATACTGCAGCCCGTTTTCCCTCAGCTGCTGTTCTGATAATCACACCATAATTTTTTGGCAGGATACTGTAAACCAATCTTTCAAGTCTTCTTTTCTCCTCTTTAGAAGATATTTTTTGCGAAACATTTACCTTTTCCGCAAATGGAAGCAATACAATATTTCTTCCGGCTATGGATATTTCTGCTGTCAGACGCGACCCTTTGGTTGAGATAGGCTCTTTTACTATCTGCACCACAATTGGCTGACCGGGTTCAAGCACGTCTGCAATTTTACCCTCTTTCTCAAGAATGGGTCCGATCATAATATTGGAGTAGAAAGTCCTCAAATCCCGGTTGGGATTTATCTGCTTAACAAAGTAATCAAAAGCCCTGAAATTCAATCCAAGATCGAGATAATGTATAAATGCGTCCTTATCATCTCCTATATCAACAAATGCAGCATTTAGTGCAGGCATCACTTTTTTTACCTTGCCTATATACACATCGCCGACAGAAAATGAACCATTATTCTGCTCTTTATTGAGTTCAGCCAACTTATGATTCTCCAACAGAGCAATTGATATCTCCGTTGAATTTACATCAATGACCAGATCTTTCTCCATCTATTAAAAAATAAATAATCTAAAGCAGAAACCTCTGCTTTAGATTAGACACTTAAGACATTAGACTACTTACGTTTTTTATGTCTGTTCTTACGAAGACGTTTTTTACGTTTATGCGTAGCCATTTTATGTCTTTTTCTTTTCTTTCCGCTTGGCATAATTGTAATATTTTAATTAATTTAACTTGAAAAGGCTTAATTATTTAACACTGCTTTTAACCTTGCTCATGAAAACTTTAGCTGGCTTGAAAGAAGGAATGCTATGTTCAGGGATAATCAAGGTTGTATTTTTTGATATATTTCTTGCAGTTTTTTTAGCACGTTTTTTAACTACGAAGCTACCGAAACCACGAAGATATACATTCTTGTTTTTTGCCAATGAATCTTTAACACTATCCATGAAAGACTCAACAACATTCTGTACGGCAATCTTCTCCATACCTGTTGCTTTTGCAACTTCATTAACGATATCTGCTTTAGTCATAATATTTATATTAAAAAAAGGTTAGTTATTTTTTAAGGGAAGCAAAAGTACGGCATTTTTCTTAATTATCATAATGATTATCAAAAAAAAACTCATTTTTTTTCCTTTTGAACAAAAGAGGGCTTATTCTTGTAACGCATTCAGTATGTATACCTATTATATATTATAAGACACTGCCTGTTCCGGCACTTTTGGCACAATGATTGACCTTATAGGAAATCCTGCTTTTTTATACAAGTAAAGCAGATTATACTGACAAATTGACATTATGACATTATAAAGAGACATGAAAATTCCAAAAATCATTTTTAATCAAATTGAAGGCGGTGGGGAAGTTAATATTTTACCTGTCATGAATATCGAAGGAAGTTCAAATTTGGAAGAAATTGATCTGCCTCAGACATTACCGATACTTGCACTCAGAAATGCCGTAATATTTCCCGGTACTATATTGCCTATAACTGTAAGCAGGGATAAATCCCTGAAACTGATAAAGGCTCTATATAAATCTACAAAGATCATAGGAACCGTAACACAGATGGATGTGAAGGTGGAAGAGCCCATACAGAGTGATCTGTACAATATCGGAACATCTGCCAAAATCCTGAAAATCATCGAAATGCCGGATGGCGGCGTTACTGTGATATTGCAGGGTATCAAGAGGTTCCAGCTCAACACTATCATCACTTATGAGCCTTACATGATTGGAAATGTGGAGTATCTTGAGGAGAAGCATGCACCAAAGGGTGATTCTGACATGGAGGCAGTCATTGATGCGATAAAGGATGCTGCCCTGTCGATTCTCAAATTGTCGCCACACATGCCTCAGGAGGCTGGTTTTGCCATAAAAAATATTGAAGGGGGCGATTTTCTCATCAACTTCATAGCTTCGGGGCTTGATCCCGAGAATCCTGAGGACAAGATGGCACTCCTTTCAGAAAGCGACCTCAAAGTGAGGGCCTACAAGCTGCTGGAGATTTTGAACCGACAGATTGGAATCCTCAAAATCAAGGATGATATACAGCAAAAGGTAAAGAGTGAAATAGACCAGCAACAAAGGGAGTACTATCTCAACAACCAGTTGAAAACCATTCAGGAAGAGCTCGGTATGAGCGGCAATGGCGAAGATGCTGCGGAGTTGCGTCAGAAGGCTGCAAACAAGGCTTGGCCTGAGTTTGCCGCAAAAGCATTTGAAAAAGAGGTACAACGGCTCGAAAAGACCAACCCGAACTCGCCGGAATATGGCATACAGCTCAACTATTGCGAATTTCTGGTTGATTTGCCATGGGACAACATTTCGGAGGATAATCTTGATCTCAAAAATGCCCGTAATGTTCTCGACAAAGATCATTTTGGACTCGAAAGTGTAAAAGAGAGGATCATCGAATATCTGGCAGTACTCAAATTGAGGGGCGATATGAAATCTCCTATCATCTGCCTTTACGGCCCTCCGGGCGTGGGCAAGACTTCGCTGGGCAAATCTATAGCCAAAGCGCTGGGCAGAAGCTATGGCAGAATCTCTTTGGGTGGTCTGCACGATGAATCGGAGATCAGAGGCCACAGGAAGACATATATTGGAGCAATGCCAGGACGAATTATCGACACAATAAAGAAATGCGGATATTCAAACCCGGTAATTGTATTGGACGAAATAGACAAAGTTAGTTCGGACTATAAAGGCGATCCGGCTTCGGCACTATTGGAGGTGCTTGACCCTGAGCAAAATACAGCTTTCCACGACAATTATCTCGATATCGACTATGATTTGTCGAAGGTGCTCTTCATTACAACTGCAAATAACATTGGCACAATCCATCCTGCCCTTAAAGACAGAATGGAGATGATTCCTGTAAACGGCTATCTTGCAGAGGAGAAATACCATATTGCCAAAGATTACCTTGTACCAAAACAGGTTGAGCTGCATGGATTGAAGCCGTCGCAACTCAAACTTAATAAGGGTGCTATTGCCACAATTATTGATGAGTATACAAGAGAATCGGGAGTGAGGAATCTCGACAAGCAGATTGCCAAGATTGCCCGAAATATGGCCAAAAAGATTGCATTGGAGGAGCAATTGCCAAAGACAATCACAACTAAAGAGGTCAAATCGATTCTCGGACTCCCTACAAATATGCATGACATCCAGAAAGGAAATGAAGCTCCCGGAGTTGTTACAGGCCTTGCCTGGACAGAAATGGGCGGCGAAATACTCTTTGTAGAGTGTAGCCTGAGCGAGGGAAAAGGTCTCCTTACAACCACCGGAAACCTCGGAGATGTGATGAAGGAGTCTGCCATGATTGCATACCAGTACCTCAAAGCAAATGCCTCACTTCTGGATATCGACCCTGAGAGATTCCAGAAGACAGATGTGCATATTCATGTTCCAGAAGGGGCAATTCCAAAAGATGGCCCTTCTGCCGGTATCACAATGGTAAGCGCCATGGCATCGGCCTTCCTTAACAAGAAGGTAAAGAGCGCCATTGCCATGACCGGAGAAATGACACTCAGAGGCAAGGTGCTCCCTGTTGGCGGAATAAAAGAGAAGATTCTCGCTGCAAAAAGAGCAGGAATCAATACTATAATTCTGTCGGAGGAGAATAGAAAAAATATTGAAGACATCAAGGAGATTTACATAAAAGGACTGGAGTTCAAGTATGTAAAAACAATGAAAGATGTTTTGTCCTACATATTCTAAATAGACTATGGATGTAAAGATTCAGCAGGAGTGGAAAACACTTTTGGCAAGAGAGTTCGAAAAAGAGTACTTTAAAAACATAGTGGATTTTCTGCATAAGGAGAAAAGGGAGGGAAAAACAATATACCCTCCCGGATCCCAGATATTCAATGCATTTGAACTCACTCCACTGAGCAAAGTAAAGGTTGTGATTCTCGGTCAGGATCCATATCATGGCCCCAATCAGGCACATGGCCTCTCTTTTTCTGTTCCCGACGGAATTACGCCTCCCCCATCTCTCAAAAACATATACAAAGAGATTGAATCTGATTTGGGAATAAAGCTCAATAAAAATGGAAATCTGAAGGCTTGGGCTGAGCAGGGTGTCTTCATGCTCAATGCTGTACTTACGGTAAGAGCTTCAGAACCAACATCCCACAGCAATATCGGATGGCACACTTTTACTGATGAGGTAATTAAAAGCATTTCCGACAATAAAGAGGGAGTGGTCTTTATGCTATGGGGTAATTTTGCCAAGAGCAAACGCGATCTGATTGACCGCAGCAAGCATCTGGTACTGGAGGCAGCACACCCTTCGCCACTTGCCAGAGGCGCATTTTTCGGCTGCCGCCATTTTTCGCAATGCAACAGTTACCTTATAGGAAGAGGGCTCACCCCTATCGACTGGAGCAAATAGAATCCCAACACATTAACACACTATGTAATCATGAAAAACATTATAAAATTCACAGCACTTGCAATCTCACTTTTTGTTATGGTACAATGCTCTGGAAACAACAATGCAGCCATTCCTGCCGGAAGCACATGGGATCTGGTTTCATTTGTAACCGACAATCAGACAAGCGTTCAGGCTCCTGCTCCGGAACTTGGAGAGGATCCTATGTCAATAATTTTTTCCGACTCCCTGCAGCTCAATGGCTATGCCGGCTGCAACTATTATTTTGGAACATACCGGATTGGCGACAACAACAGTTTATCACTTGAAATACAAGGAATAACAAGAAAAGCAGGCCCGAATATGATGATAGAGGGCGAATTTGTTTCGCTATTTCCAAAAGTAAAATTCTACACTCTGAAAGAGAACATTCTCACACTAATGGATGATGAAAAGAGAGAAGTTATGATACTTTCAGCAAGAAAATACTAACTTTACATCAAATTTACTGAAGTATGAGAACAGCTATCTTTCCCGGATCTTTTGATCCCTTTACCGTAGGCCATTATGATGTTCTGGAACAGGCACTTAAATTGTTCGACAAGGTTATTGTTGCAGTAGGATATAATGCCACAAAAAAGGGAAGCGGATATTTCGACCCCTCTGTAAGGGTAAAAATTATAGAGGATGCAACAAAACATCTGAAAAATGTTGAAGTCTGCACATACTCGGGACTTACAATAAAGCTGTGCCAGAAGCTTGGTGTAAATTACATCATAAGAGGGCTCAGAACCACCACCGATTTTGAATTGGAGAGTGTAATATCTCAAGCCAATAAGAAAATGGCGCCGGAGATAAACACAATATTCATTCCGGCGAGTCAGGAATTTTCATTTGTCTCTTCAACTGTGGTAAGGGATGTGCTCATACACAATGGAGATGCTTCGATTTTTATCCCCGAGGGAGTTGATATAGAAAAATATAACAAGCAGTAAAATGGTTCTCAAAAAAACAGGAGCAACAATATTATTGGTGCTCTTTTGTTGTTTATTATACGCAAAAGAGGGCTACAGGATAGCTTTGCATACCGGCGGGAACAACAATAATGGCACTGCTCATCTGATTCTCTCTGCATGGAACGGCAATACAATTGTTGATTCCTCAACTGTAAACAAGAAGGGGGAGATTCTGTTCAAAGGAAAAAGGGGCCTTGCTCCGGGTGAGTATGTCATAAAATACAATGGGCAGAGCATCGAGCTGTTTGTGTCGGAAAAGGGATATATAAATACAAAACTGGAAGTGGACGGCAACAATGTGATGCAAAAAAAGGGCACAGCCGAGAACCGCCATTTTGTTCTGTTCCAGAATCTGATTTCGCATGGATGGAAGAGGCTGCCGGATGCTGCAGCACTCAAGCAGAAGATCGACAGCACGGCTGCCATTATTGCTGCAGATGCTCCAAACTCCATTTTTTATCTTATGCTGAATGGAGAGAAGAAAAACCGCTACCTCAACGACAATAGAATTGCCAACACCCGATTCGGCAAAAAATTCCTGACCGATTATCTGAAAGAGATTGAGTACAACCACAACGACACCATTATAAATTATCTCGACAATCTTATAGCTCTCTCGGCAGACTCTCTGAAGCCTCTTGTGGCTCTGGAGGCCTTCAAATACTTCAGCAAGCCTCAGATTATGGGTCAGGAGAGCGTGGCTTGCCATATTGCAAAAAAGTATTTTATCGATGGCAACCTTACAACAGATCCTGCAAACAGGTTTGAAATGAATACTTTTGTCATGCTCAACGGCAAATCACTTTTGGGCATGGAGGCACCGGAACTCAAAATGCGGGATACAAGCAACAATCTTATACAGCTTCATGATATTATATGGCAAGGCGAATATACAATCCTCTACTTCTACACAGATGATTGTATCAGCTGCAGGGTTGAAACTCCAAAACTTGTGGATTTTGCAAACAACTACTCCAAAGGCATTCTGAATGTATACGCAATATACACTCAGGATTATGGCCAGAGATGGAGAGATTACATTAATGAAAAATTCTATATCTACAACCCGTTTGTCAATTGGATCAATGTCTGGGATCCCCAAATAGAGAGCGGATTCCACATGCTGTATAATGTTATATCAACTCCCCAGATCTATCTTGTAGACCGCACAGGAAGCATTGTAGGCCGCGGATTGGATGTGAATGCATTAACAAGGCTCATATCGTCCCTTGAGCAAGAGGATGAGAATCTGAGACTCTTTTTGAATACCTATTTTGCACAATATGCAAATGCCGGAGAGGATGGTGTAAACAGCGCAATTGATCTGCTATACCAGGAGTGCAAAAATGATTCACAGATATTCCGCGAAATATTTGCCGGACTCTACCGTTTCCTTAAAAATTCAGACAATGCAAATTTTAAGGAGGGGGCAATATATCTTGCAGACAGATATATCCTCCCTATGGCTGACAAATGGGAGCGCAACTCATTCAGAGAGAATATCAGGCTGGAAATAGAGCAGATGAAAAAAGGGGCTCCGGGATCTGTTGCAGAGGATATTGGAGGAGAGACGCCCAACCGGAAAACCACGAGCCTCTATGACGCAAAAGGTGATTATAAAATCGTATACTTCTTTAGCACAGAGTGTTCGCTATGCGATTCCACCACACAGGAATTGAAAAGAGTATATGAAATCTGTAGGGATACAGGCAGAAAGGAGATAGAATTCATAACAGTAAATATTGGCAATAATAGGGAAAAATGGCATAATTTTGCGGCCGGAAATCCCAATTGGCACAATATGTATATTGGAGAGAACAGAAACCAAATATATGAGAAGTATTATATAGAGACACTGCCCTCTATATATGTTCTCGACAGCAACAACAAGATTATTAAACGGAATCTGACAATATCGGATCTGAAAAAAACATTAGAGTTATGATAACCGGAAAATACAAAAAATTTTACGAGAAGCTCTGCACCATTATACCAAAAGGGCGTCTGCTTCATGATGCGTTGAGCACACTTGCATTTGGCACCGATGCCTCTTTCTACAGGCTGATTCCAAAGTTGGTTGTAAGGGCCAATAATGAAAAGGAGATTGAATTCATTATGAAGACTGCATGGGAGATGGATATTCCGGTAACTTTCAGGGCTGCCGGCACATCTTTGAGCGGACAAGCCATTTCCGACTCGGTACTTGTAATTGCAACTCATGGCTTCAAGGATTACGAAATCCTAGACAATGGATTGAAAATCAAGCTTCAACCAGGAATAAGAGGAGGTCATGCCAATAGATATCTGATGAATTTGGGCAGAAAAATAGGTCCAGACCCTGCCTCTATAGATTCTGCCATGATTGGCGGTATAGCAGCAAACAACGCCAGCGGAATGTGCTGTGGCACGAGTGAAAACTCTTATAAAACAATTGCCGACATAAAAATAATTCTTGCCGACGGAACAGTTCTCGACACCTCCAGCGAGGAGTCGCGCAAAAATTTTGAAAAGAGCCATAAAAATATTCTCGACCAGCTTGAAAATATCTCAAAAAGAATAAACAGCGATCCTGAGCTTAAAGCAAGAATTGTAAAGAAATACAAAATCAAGAATACAACAGGTTATAGTCTGAATGCTTTTGTAGATTATTCCGATGGTTTTGAGATACTCAAACACCTGATAATAGGCTCAGAGGGCACATTGGCCTTTATTGCCGGAATCACCTACAACACTGTGGTGAACCTCAAACATAAAGCACTGGCACTTGCCATATACCCTACAATCAAGGATGCCTGCAATGCCGTACAGATACTTCAGGGAGAACCGGTTTCTGCTGTGGAACTTATAGACCGGGCAAGTATCAGGTCAGTTGAGAATGCCGACGGAGTTCCCGGCTTCCTCAAAACATTGTCGGAGGGGGCTTGCGGCCTGCTGATTGAAACCAATGCAGAGCAAGAGGAGATTCTAACTGAAAAGATGGAGAAGATTACAGCCAGCATCTCCCATATTGCTACAGAGATACCTTTTACATTCACAAAAGATCCTAAAGAGCAGGCAAAACTCTGGAAAATCAGAAAAGAGTGTCTTCCTACAATTGCCGGAATGAGAAAAACGGGAACAACCGCCATTATTGAGGATGTCTGTTTCCCTGTCCCACAACTTGCAGATGCAACTATGGATCTGAGGAGGGTTTTCCATGAGAACGGATATGATGATGCCGTAATTTTCGGACACGCACTTGCTGGCAATCTGCATTTTATGTTCAATCAGGACTTTTCTACAGAGGCTGAGATTGAAAGATACCGCAAATTCATGGATGATGTTGCCAATATGGTGGTCTCAAAATATGACGGTTCCCTAAAGGCCGAACATGGCACAGGCCGAAATATGGCTCCGTTTGTCGAACTTGAATGGGGTAAACAGGCCTATGATCTGATGAAAGAGGTAAAGGCAATTTTTGACCCTAAAAATATACTTAATCCGGGAGTAATCCTCAATCCAAACAAAAACGCCCATATTGAGAACCTCAAACCATGCCCATCTACAAATGAGATAGTTGACAAATGTATGGAGTGCGGTTTCTGCGAGGGCACATGTGTTGCAGAGGGTCTCACCCTATCTCCCCGACAAAGGGTTGCCTCTTTCAGGGAGATGGAGAGATTGAGAAAAAGCGGCGAGGCTCCCCATATTGCGGCAGAGATGCAGAAACAGTACAAATATTGGGGCAATGAGACCTGCGCTACCGACAGCTTGTGTGCAATGAAGTGTCCTGTAAAAGTTGATACAGGAAAACTAATCAAGACATTGCGTCATGCAGGGCATAGCGAAAAGGCCGAAAAGAATGCTGTAAAACTTGCCTCAAATATGGATAAGGTAACAGCCGGAATGCGTGCAGGCCTCAATGTGGCCTATGGGGCGCGACTTCTTTTTGGAAAGAGTCTCTTTGGTGCTATGGCCACAGGAGCAAGAAAAATCACCGGAGGTCTCATTCCATTATGGAACGAGTATTTTCCAAAAGGAGCACATAAGATAGATGCTGCAAAATTGCACGACACTGTCCCAACCCGGAACTCCAACAGAGAAAAGGTAGTATACTTTCCATCGTGCATTACACGAAGCATGGGTGTTTCAAAGAGCTACTCAAAAGAGCTTGAGATAACCCGTCTTACCGCCAAATTATTGACAAAAGCGGGATATGAAGTTATCTATCCCGAAAATATGGACAAATTGTGCTGTGGTATGGCTTTTTCAAGCAAAGGTTATACAGAGGCCGGCAAAAAGGCCTCCGACACTCTGCAGGCGGCACTGCTTAAAGCATCTGAAAATGGCAAATATCCAATCCTTTGCGATATGACTCCATGTCTGTATACCATGCACACAAATATGGATGATACATTAAAACTGTATGAACCGGCCGAATTTATCACCAGATATCTTGTTCCAAAACTTAAAATAACACCTTGTGAGGAGAAGATTGCCGTTTTTGCAGTATGCTCATCAAAAAAACTCGGAGTGGATAATATGCTTTACGAGATTGCCAAATTGTGTGCAAAAGAGGTTGTTGTGATCGACAGCAACTGCTGTGGCTTTGCCGGAGACAGAGGTTTCACCTATCCTGAATTGAACACACATGGATTGCGCCACCTGAAGGAGCAGACAAGCGGAATTGCAGACGGCAGCGGAAAACCTTGTATAGAGGGTTATGCAGCCAGCCGCACATGCGAAATAGGCCTCTCGCGCAATAGCGGAATCACTTTCAAATCCATACTCTATCTGTTGGATAAGGTTAGTGAACCGATAAACCAATAAACTTTGGGAACATTTTTATACTTTTCCAACCATTTATAGAGCATAACCGTTGCATAACTTTGCAACGGTTATTTAATTTATGTGGGTTATGAAAAATTATTTCAATACTGATGATGAGGATATTTTTGTTCTCGACAACATAGATGATCTGTTTAGCATTTATAATAATGAGAAGATTACCGGCAAGCCATTCTCAATTATAATATGTCTGGAGGGAGAGCTGACTCTGGAGATGAATCTGAAACAGCACACTATTATCCCAAAACAGATAATGGTATATATGCCGCATCAGGCAAAAACAACAAACTATACTGCAAGTGCTGATTTTAGGTGCAAAATTTTGTGTTTGAGCGAACGCATCATTGTTGAAAACTTCAAGCTGGGCAATACAATATGGGAAAAATTCTTCTCCATTACTGAAAAACCGATAATAGAGATTAAAGAGGAGATAGCATCACTATTTGAGTGCTACAGCCGCATTTTTTACTTACAATCCACAATGAGCGACAGAATGTACCGCAGAGAGATAATCACCTCTCTGCTCAAGGCTGTGATATATGAACTGCTCTGCGAGGTGAATGATACACTGGAGACTCCCGGCAAACATTTGCTCAAGCAGGGCGACATACTATTTAAAAATTTTATAACTGTTTTGTCAAATACCGAAAAAAAGCCACGCAGGGTATCATGGTATGCAGATCAACTGCATGTAACGCCAAAGTATCTCTCCACCACCTGCAGGAGCATAAGCGGAAAGAGTGCAAATGTATGGATCAACCAATTTGCAATCAAGGAGATCAGCCAGTTGCTGAAATACTCGGAAATGTCTATAAAAGAGATTGCCGAATATCTTAACTTTCCCAATCTCTCATTTTTCGGCAAATATGTAAAGGCTCATCTTGGAGTATCACCAAAAGAGTTCCGACAGAGGCAGAGAAAAGCTTCCGATTGCTAACACTTTCCCTTAGCGATATATTTTTTGCCTACAAAACGGGTTATTGCCATAAGCAGAAGCATATAGAAGAGGAATGTTGCCATACGTCCGGTTATATCTCCATACTGAACAAAAACGGTAAGCCGGTCATTCAGATTGAGAGAACCATTGATATAACCACGTTTCCACCATCCGGTCTGTGCCATAATCTCTCCACGCTGATTTATAAGGGCAGATATACCGGTATTTGCACTTCTGGCAATGCTGCGTCGGGTCTCTATGGCTCTCAGACTTGCATACGACAGATGCTGGCGGTATCCCGGAGTATCACCCCACCATCCGTCATTTGTTATAATGCTCATCACCTGCGCACCTTTGAGTATATACTCCCTGTAATAATCGCCATATACAGATTCATAACATATTGCAGTACCAATCTTTACCGAATCCGGTGTTACAAAGATCTCGCGCTGCTCCTGAGGTGCATAACTGCCTATCGCCCCTCCCAGATCTATGGCAAAACGGCTCATCAGATTGAAGAGTTTTTTGTATGGAGTACTCTCCACCAGAACTACAAGTTTGGATTTGTTGTAGAATTCATAATTGCCTTTACTGTCTATAAAAATTGCAGTATTTGAGCGGTCGAACCATACATCCAGGCCACCGGCATATCTGGCAGTTTCTGTTGGAGGCACAACTCTTTTCCCCTCATAACGGGCCTGATATCCATGATAATACTTCTCAGTTACTGCTCCAAATATAAAAGCGGTATTACTCTTTTGGGAGCAGGTATACTGCATCAATCTCTGGAACGACGGATTTGTAAACGGATTCTCCTCAACGATAAGAGGCAGCCTCGAAACGAATGTTTCGGGAGCAACAATAAAATTGACAGGTTTTACCGCCGTATCAACCGATTGTTCTTCTGCACCATTTAAAGCAATATTGCCGGCTGCCTCCTCTGCCAACTGCAGCAATATTGTATTCTGCTGATTCTGTGTCAGACCTCTGAATTTGTCGGTATATGGATCTATATTGGGCTGCAAGAGTGTAAAGTGACGACTCCCCTCTCCCACCGAAGGCTCATACTTTTCCTCCTGATATGTGTAAAATATAATATGGGAAATAATTATAGGCACCAGTATCAGCAATGCCAGCGAAGAGAGTGAAAGCAGATATCTCCTCTTCTCCAATACCAATTGCATACATCTGAATATAAGGGTATTAATCAAAAGAATCCATAACGACCCGCCCAATGTGCCTGTATATTCATACCATTGGATTGTCTTTATTGATGTTGAAAAGGCATTTCCAAGTACAAGCCATGGCCATGAGACATCCCATGTAAAATAGGCATGTTCCCAAGCAAGCCAGGCCACAATAAGGAACAAATATGGCAGAAAACCCTGCGTAAGGCTCTTTACCCATCGGAACAATCTGAAAATAATTGCCATCTGCAGAGCATTCAGAATAACTGCAGCAATCATTCCCGGCACTGTAGCGTTATATATCCAGTAGGTTGTAAAGAGATTCCACAGCAGAAATGATGTATAATAGTATAACCAGAAATGCTTTTTGCCACTGCTCCAGGCAATATGCTCCGCTGCAAGAAGCGGCACAAATCCAATTATCGAGACCAGTCCCAAATGGGGATATAAAAATGGTATCGACAGCAATACTGATGAACAGAGAACCAGAATCCACAGCATGAGATTCCTTTTTAATCTGCATTCTTTATTTAATATTTTACCGGACATATCAATACTTTATCGGCAATTGACTATTTTTACTATTTTTGTACTCTTTAAACGACAAAGATAAAAAAATTATGCTTGTAACACTGCTAAAGGGGTTTATTGTAGGGCTTGGTGCCTCCATTCCATTGGGGCCTCTGGGAGTGTTATGTGTACAAAAAACCTTGAGCAAGGGGCGCAACTCAGGGTTGTTTACTGGTTTGGGAGCCTCTGTTTCCGATACATTCTATGCCGGTTTGTCACTCATAGGTCTCTCATTTGTAGAGAATCTGATTAATGAAAACCGTGCTTTTGTAATGCTGATTGGTGGATTGATTATCATTCTCATAGGCCTTAAAGTCTATACAACCAATCCAATAAAGCAGATCCGACAAAAAAGTTCAAACAAAAGGCATCTTGAAGATTTTGTAGAGGCACTGGTAATGACCATTACCAATCCGGGGGCAATCTTTTTGATTCTGGGACTCTTTGCGGCAGTTGGAATCAACTCCTCCGACAATACCGGAAACATCTCCATAATCACAACACTCTGGGGTGTCTTTTTGGGAACGGCCACATGGTGGTACATACTTACCACAACCATAAATATATTCCGCAAAAAATTCAGGATCAAACAGTTGATGATGATTAACCGCATCGCTGGCATAATCATTGCTGTATTGGGTATAATATCTGCCTGCGACGGCATTGTAAAACTGATCCTGTAAATGCAGCAGAAATAAATTTTGAACAGATTCCAATTTAAAGGGTTCTTATTAAAGCAAAAAGAGTTATCTTTGCGCCACTTTTCATGGGGATGTTTTGGTTTTGACATCAGATTAACTGGAAAGTAAGCATGTCGAGAGTTGTAGGCAAGGCTCGATAATCCCAACCTTCAAGCCTATAGATGGCAATAACAACTATGCACTTGCTGCGTAATCAACCAAGTTGGTTCGCTTAATCCGCCCGACCAAGGCTGTTGGGCCGACAAGTATCCCGCCTGTGCTTTAAGCCGGCTATGAACAGGCATATGGGGTATCATCCAAGCCGGATGCAGGTGCGGACTTCTCTAAAGCACCCCAAGACTCAGAGAATAAGTTTCAGGTAGCCCGTCTGCCGGCAGCCTGTTTCCGACAACCAAAGGCAGAATAAACATGTAGAAAGCTTTACGGTGGTTTGCTTGGACGGCGGTTCGAGTCCGCCCATCTCCACAAAATAACTAGCCGGCCCGCTGGGCTGGCTAGTTTTATTTTGTGGAGATAATCTTCACCCCCTACCCCCCCTCAAGGGGGATTTGGGGAGCCCACGTGGGCTCCGGTTGCCTACGGCAACTTGTTAAGGACTACATGAAACGACCCGACAATAACTAGCCGGCCCCCTGGGCTGGCTTGTTTTATTTTGTGGAGATAATCGCAGAAGAACAAATAAACCTTATAAACACCTGACTGCTAAATAAATAGAAAATCCACCTATATGGAGGTAAATTTTCTATATCCCATATTATCAATCGTTTATAGAGTTCGCTCGTTTCTTATAGATTTGTCTTTTTGGCCCAAGTACGGGCAAGTATAATTATTACTGTCGAAACCACAGCGATGCTTGAGAGGAAAATAGTTACAGCCAAATTGGAATCCTTCATCAGAAAGAGAAAAAATAGTCCGCCCAACACAAAATGCAAAATAGCTACCAGAAGCCGCAAGCGTTTAATATCATACATCTTCTGATACTGCGGAGTTGCTGTATTGAAACCGGCAATAAGAAAGTCCGCTTTACCTCTAAGATATAAAATACCCATCAGAACAACAAGGAGAGATATAATGAAAATTATGATAAGAGCACCCGCCATATAAATTGGAATTTATATATGTTTCATTAAACTATTGCTTTTCCTGCATACCTGTCCAAGCCACTTTCCACTCCCCAAATTGATTATTGGTGTCATTGCAAGGTCTTCCAAAATCCTTGCCTTCAAACTCTCCACCTCCGGCAGGAATTGTAGACTGATTCGTATGATATGAATGAGGAACACTATCTATCATATAGTAACCGATGGTTATATCGCACGAGGAAGCGAAAAGCATTGCAATAAATGCTGACAGATATAATAACAATCTTCTCATATGTTCGTTTTTATGACTATATTGATGCTCATACAGCATCGTTCGTAACACACAAATTACGATTTCCAATCTCTTTCAGACTATCAGGAAGCATATGATTGATTTCTGATAAATCCCGTGCTCCAGGTATTTCTTTTCTATCTGGAAAGAAATGAGTTAAAATCCACTCTCTTGTTGATTGAATATTCGGATATTCAGAAACTATAGGCTCATCAATATAAATATTGGCAGAATGGTTTATAACGCTATCTTTGGTCTCTTCTGGAATATATTTTACCTTGTACTTCATCCCTACAATAGCCTTTTCATAATAATCTGGGCCATAAAAATTTCCACGTATCCATTTGCCGTCTTGATTAAAAACAAATGTGATTCCTTGACTACCAGTACCTGACTCGACAGACTTTCCGGAATGTTTGCGTATAACAATACCTATCGATTCTTCTCCATTTACATGCGTATTATTGTGACGAGAACTTAGCACACCCGTAAAATATAAAGTTCCTATAATGCCAATTATGACAACACTCCAATTCAAGATTCTTTCTACACTCCTTTTCATAATTCAGTTCAAAGCTTTTAATAAAACTCCGATTTATGAATGCAAAATTATAGAATTTCAGCTGTAATTACAAAACCGGCCGGTGGCCTTCGTAGAAAGACATAGAGGGCAAGTGCCGCTTAGTATAAGCTATATTAGCATATTGATTTCTTCCTGCAGATTGGCAAGGAATCGTCCGGCGTGTGCTCCGTCCATTTGGGTATGGTGAAACTGGAATGAGAGTGTAAGGTAGTATCGGAAGAATCTCTTTTTGTATCTGCCCCAGACGATGAATGGGTTGTTGAAAATACCGCTGTTCATGCCTATTGCGCCATCAATTTCTGTATCGATGATGGCGGAAGTGCCTATGACCATACTGTTCTCGGACAGATCTCTGTCCTGGCAAGTAGCTGCAACCTCTGATGTGTACTGCATGTATTCATTGTTAAACACTTCCAGTTTATCATTAAAAAGGATGTCGCAGGAACTTACTTCTGCTGTCTTGTTCTTGACAATTGTATTGATCGCAATAGATTCGTACTGTATCAGTTCATTCCCTACCGGAAGCATATAGAACTCCTTTATAGGAGCAGCCGCCTTCCCAATGCACCAGTCGAGCAACATGTTGAATTTCAAGCCTTTTCTCTTACTAACTTTTACAAGTCTTGTTACATCAATGGTTTTAATGAAGGTCACCATTGGATTAGGTGCCTTCATCCACATTTCAAAAGCGTATGCACGTGTGGTTTCTTGAGGATTGATTTCTTTCATACTTTTCTATTTTTAGCTGCAAAAGTAGAAGAAGCATTCTCTCCGATATAGAACAAATGGGACTTTTAGACAGGTGTAGTAAATAAATCGGAATAAGGAGTTGCAACTTCAAGCAGGTTGTAGTCTTCTTCAAAGATAGGTGTGTTTGTAATTGGGTAATCAGGATCTGAATAACGGTAATATTTATTGTCATATACTTCAATTGGAGCATAATATCCTAATTTATCTGATCGCATTATCTGTAACTATAGTTCAACATCGAAACTATGTTCTGACCTCCTTTTGCCGGGAAATTCACATGCTCTTTGTCTAATTGTATAGGATCCCATTTGCCGTCTAATTCAAATTCTCCGCAAGAGAATAGAGCAAAAAACGGCACTGCAATTAAAAGAGAATAGAAGAATCGTTTCATATACAAATTACATTTATCATTTGCAAACTTTGTGTAAATTTAAACAGTTTTCAAATAATCTGGAAAAATTTTTACTATCTTTGTGGTCTAACTCGAATGGTGGTGTCCGGTATGCCTTTTGGCACCGTGGCTGAGATTATACACATTGCACCAGTACAGATAATGCTGACGCTGGAAGTTTGGAGTGAGTCATCTTTTCAGGTACCTGATGTACCACTATTTGGAGCTACATTTAACAAATAGTGGTATGAATCCAAAAATTAACAGCACATATACAGCAGCAACAGAGGGTGATGCTTCCGGCAAAGCGCCATTTGCATCCTCAGACAATTACAGGTTGCAGTTCATTACACACTCCAATAACAGGTATTCTTATATTGATTCTGCCCGCGTTGCCCTGGAAGGCGGTTGCAGATGGATCCAACTGCGCATGAAAGATGCAGATGAGCGGCTATTGGAGCAAACAGCGCTTATCATCCAGAAAATGTGCAGAGATTATGGTGCAACTTTCATTATAGATGATAATGTTTTTCTTACAAAAAAGATAAAGGCCCACGGAGTACATCTCGGCAAAGATGATATGCCTGTATCTCTTGCCCGAAAACTTCTTGGAGAGCAGTATATCATAGGGCGTACTGTAAATTCATTCAATGATATATTATCCGTTCTGCAAAGTGTCACTCCCGATTATTTCGGCTGCGGGCCGTTCCGTTTCACATCAACAAAAAAGAATCTTGCCCCTCTTCTCGGCTATGAGGGCTACAGAAATATATGCCAAAAAATGGCCGACAGCAATATCAATATTCCCTTAGTTGCCATAGGAGGAATCGGCAAAGATGACATTAACGGATTATTTGAATGTGGAGCCGACGGCATAGCGCTGAGCGGCAGCATCCTCAATGCCGACAATCCTGTAAAACGGATGCAGGAGATTGTAGAAACAGTAAAGAAATATAATAAGCGATGAAACCAAATTTGAAAATTTCTTATCCCGGATCGGAAAAAGTCTATTTGAACGGTATTATTCATCCCAACATAAAGGTTGGTATGCGCATGGTAACGCAGTTGCCTACTGTTACTATTGAAAATGGAAAGAGGGTTGAGAGAGCCAATCCTTCGGTTTACATTTACGATACTTCAGGCCCTTATGGAGACCCAGATATTGAGATTGATTTGAAAAAGGGTCTGCCACATTTGCGAAAAGAGTGGATTGAAGAGAGAGCATTAAAGAACTGCAAGAATGTTTGTCAGATGTATTATGCAAAAAGGGGCATTATTACTCCGGAGATGGAGTATGTGGCTATTCGTGAGAATATGAATTGTCGGGCCCTTGGTATTGAAAGCAATATAACCCCTGAATTTGTATGTAAAGAAGTGGCAGAAGGGAGAGCTGTTATTCCTGCAAATATCAACCATCCTGAGGCCGAGCCAATGATTATTGGTCGAAATTTTCTGACAAAGATTAATGCCAATATTGGAAATTCCGCAACGGCATCGGGCATTGAAGAGGAGGTTGAAAAGGCTATCTGGGCCTGCAAGTGGGGTGCAGATACCATTATGGATCTCTCTACAGGGGCAAATATACACGAAACGAGGGAGTGGATTTTGAGGAACTCGCCTGTGCCGGTTGGAACTGTACCAATCTATCAGGCAATGGAGAGGGTAAACGGCAAAGCAGAGGAACTTACCTGGGAGATATACAGGGATGTGCTGATAGAGCAATGTAAACAGGGTGTGGACTATTTTACCATCCATTGCGGAATAAGATTAAAGAACATCATGCTTGCATCTGAGCGTCTTACAGGAGTTGTGAGCCGCGGTGGAAGCATCATTTCAAAATGGTGCCGGATACACCAGAAAGAGAGTTTTCTGTATGAGCATTTTGATGATATATGCGATATAGCTGCACAATATGATGTGGCACTCTCGCTTGGTGACGGTTTAAGGCCGGGCAGTATTTATGATGCGAATGACAAGGCCCAGTTTGCAGAATTGGATACTATGGGAGAGTTGGTGGAAAGAGCCTGGGCCAAAAATGTACAGGTATTTATTGAAGGGCCGGGACATGTTC
Source organism: Candidatus Egerieisoma sp. (assembly GCA_045588775.1). Classification (GTDB taxonomy): domain Bacteria; phylum Bacteroidota; class Bacteroidia; order Bacteroidales; family UBA932; genus Egerieousia. The sequence continues at coordinate 31,775 of JAZNEW010000006.1, forward strand.
CGATGCACAAGATCAAGGAGAATATGGAGCGTCAGATTGAAAAATGCCATAATGCACCATTCTACACCTTAGGCCCGTTGGTTACAGATATTGCCCCGGGTTATGATCACATTACATCTGCCATTGGTGCTGCACAAATTGGCTGGTATGGAACCGCAATGCTCTGCTATGTTACGCCAAAAGAGCATCTTGCACTTCCCGATAAAAATGATGTGAGGGTGGGTGTTGTGGCCTTCAAACTGGCTGCACACGCCGCAGATCTTGCAAAACAGCATCCCGGCGCAATGGTGCGCGACAATGCACTGAGCAAAGCCAGATATGAATTCCGCTGGAAAGACCAGTTCAATCTCAGCCTCGACCCAGAGAGGGCTTTGGAGTATTACAAATCTTCAAACAATGCAGGCGGCAAGTACTGCACTATGTGCGGCCCAAATTTCTGTGCGATGAAGATCAGCCACACTATTTGCAACGAAGAGCAGATTCCTCCACACACGATAAATGACAACAAACTTTAAAAACAAAATATTATGATAGAAAAAAGTGTTTCACAAGGTATTATCAGCACCTACTTCAGCAAGCTGGAAAGAAATCTTGATTTGGATGTGGCCATTGTAGGCGGTGGCCCGTCGGGAATTGTTGCCGCTTACTATCTTGCCAAAGCAGGATTGAAAGTTGCCCAATTCGACAGGAAGCTCTCGCCTGGAGGCGGTATGTGGGGCGGCGCCATGATGTTCAACCAGATAGTTGTTCAGCAGGAGGCCCTGCATATCATCAAAGAGTTTGGGATTAACTATGAGCAGTACAACAATAATCTCTATGTAATGGATTCGATAGAGAGCACCTCTGCCCTACTCTACAAAGCTGTTCACGCAGGAGCCACCATTTTCAACTGCTACTCTGTAGAAGATGTGATTTTCAAAAATAATGCGGTTAGCGGTGTTGTTGTAAACTGGACTCCCGTTTTGAGAGAGGGTATGCATGTAGACCCGTTGAATATCATGGCAAGATGTGTAATAGACGGAACCGGCCACGACAGCGAAATGTGCAGGACTGTAGCCCGCAAAAACGGCATCCGTCTGGCCACAGATACAGGTGATGTCATCGGTGAGCGTTCTCTGGATGTTGTATCGGGCGAAGAAGAGGTTGTTAATGGAACCAAGGAGATTTATCCCGGCCTTTATGTCTGCGGCATGGCAGCCTCTGCTGTCAGCGGCACACCACGCATGGGGCCGATATTCGGAGGAATGCTGCTGTCGGGCAAAAAAGTTGCAGACCTTATAATTGAAAAATTACAATAAACTGCAAGCCGAAGCGCAGCGTTTATAGTAAGCAAAGCTTAAAATAATGAAGATTATAGCAATAACAACTCCAAAGGTGGATAATAATGATATACATCTGATTAGAACTCTGTTTGAAAAGGGCATTGATATTATCCACCTGAGGAAGCCCGATTCTGATATCCGGGAGTGCAGGGAGCTGTTGGGCAGGCTCACTATTGAAGAGAGGAAGAAGATTATCATCCACGATTTTCCCCAATTGTATGATGAATTTTCACTCAAAGGGATTCACATAAACAGAAATATAACAGCTCTGCCAAAGGGCTATACAGGCTTTAAAACACGCTCCTGCCACACTTTGGAGGAGGTAAAAATGTATAAAAACGAGTATGACTACCTTTTTCTAAGTCCTATTTTCGACAGTATCTCAAAAACGGGATACAAATCGGGATTTGGTAAAGAGCAGTTGCTAAAGGCTTCTGCCGAGGGCATTATCGATCAAAAAGTAGTAGCCCTGGGTGGTGTTACATTTGATTCTATCCCCTGGCTGAAGGAGTTGAATTTTGGCGGAGCGGCAATGCTTGGAGCCATTTACAATAGAGCAGCACTGGATAATTTAAATAATTCAGGCACAAAGCCTTATTAAAACTCATATATCCAAAATCTATCATGAAAAAATATAACAGGGTACTTACAATAGCTGGAAGCGACTCGGGCGGAGGAGCCGGAATACAGGCCGATATAAAGACCATAAGTGCAATGGGGTGTTTTGCAGCATCTGCAATTACGGCAATAACGGTGCAGAATACCGTAGGAGTCCAGGCCGTTCACCCTGTTCCATTTGATATATTGGCCGGACAGATTGATGCTGTATTGTCTGATATTGGAGCCGATGCCATAAAGATTGGAATGCTCCACTCTGCAGAGGTGGTAAATATTGTTGCCGACAAAATTGTGCAGTATGGTATTAGAAATGTGGTGCTCGACCCCGTAATGGTATCGACTTCGGGCCACCGGCTGATTGAAGAGAGTGCAGTGGCTACAATCAAGGAGCGTTTGCTCCCTCTTGCCAGAGTTCTTACTCCAAATGTGCCGGAAGCGGAGATTCTTACAGGTAGAAAAATCTCAGGAGAATGCGATTTTCAGGAGGCTGCCAAAGAACTGTCGGGCCATTATGGTGTATCAATATTTCTGAAAGCCGGTCATCTTGCAGGAGATACACTTACCGATTATTTCTACAATGCCGAAGATGACACCTTTACACTGCTGCCTTCAAAACGCGTAGCGACAAAAAACACGCATGGAACCGGCTGCACGCTATCCTCTGCATTTGCTGCGGCCCTTGCCAGAGGTGAAGAACTGACAACAGCCGCAAAATCTGCAAAGAGTTACATTGAACAAGCAATCATTTGTGGTGCAGAGTATGAAATTGGCAATGGCCATGGCCCTGTAAACCACCTCTTTGCGCTATTATGAGCGAGTATATTCCCCCGTAAAAGGCAATAATAATTCGGTAATAATCCTTGACACAGCCGTGAATACCAGCAGATTTATAAGATTGATGTGACCGGCTAAAAGCAGGAGTACCACTTTCAGGGAAGGATGGAGTATAATGAAGGATTTATGACTTGCTTTTGAATGTCAAGAAATCATACATTTTTTCGTATGCAGCCCAGTAGTTTAAGATTTGTCCATCGTACCTATTTTCTGGATTCTCCGCGTTTACTTTTTGCTCTATTATACCTCTCTCCTTTGCATAACCAACAACTACATGGTGTAGAAGCAGTTTTGTAAGCCTTAAAACTTTTGATATCTGCAAATTGAAACCAATGAGGATGTTGGATTATTTTTCCTGTTGTATCCAATAATGTTGCACTTGATGCTGAAAATAGCATCATTCTACGCTTAAACAGTCGTTTACCTTGTTGCTTGCGCCAATGTTTGTTGCGCCTTGAATGTTTTGTTTCCATCGTCTCTGTCTATTAAGTTAATTATGAGTGATGAAAACTTTTTGAAATTGTGCGAGATAAATAGTGCTTTCATTGTTTTAATGAGTTGAAGGTTATTATTGTATTCCTCAACTAATGTACCGTTATAACTTTTTAGGACATATTGACAGGAATACTATTTCAGCAAGCTTTTAAATACCCCTTCAGGGTTATTCAAAAAGTATTTTGTGAGCTTATAGTGAGAAGTCTCGCTATAGTGTGTTTCGTGCATTCCGGCTTCTGTAAGTTCATACAATTGAGATCCAGGATATGCCATAAGAATAGGTGAATGGGTAGAGATTATAAACTGAGAGCCTTCATCAACCAAACGCTTCACCAAAGCTAACATAGCAAGCTGTCTACTAGGAGAAAGCGCAGCTTCCGGCTCGTCGAGGATATAGAGTCCTTTACCAAAGAATCTGTTCTGCATTATGGACATGAAACTTTCTCCATGGGACTGATGATGCAAAGATTTTCCACCGTAACTATTATAAATTCGTTTATCAAATTTGGCAATATTATCTACACTTGTTGCCAGGTTATATATTCCTTCTGCTCTGAGAAAAAAACCGTCTCTGGCATAATAAGGGCCTTTTACCAATCTGAGCGAATCACATAATGTGGAGTGAGTTTTAGCAGTAGAGAAGTTCATATTCTTTGTACCACTTTCGGCATTGAAACCCCAAGCCACAGCTATCGCTTCCAACAGAGTGGATTTGCCCATTCCATTTTCTCCAACAATAAAGGTTACAGGCGTATCGAAGGATATTTCCTGCGATTCTATAAATGACTTTATCCCTGGTATCTGTTGCCAATATTCGCCTTCAGATCCCTGATTATGAATATATTTCAGTTTTTCCAAATAAATCACTTTATGCTATTTTTGATTATTTGCGCAAAGTTATTTTGGAAGTTTGACAGGTTTTGACAATATCACAATTTTTTCTCGACACAACCTGTATAATCAACTTCAAACATTCTGAACGGATCCAGCACGGCATCAATCACTACAGCTGCCTCAAGCCTTGTGATGATGCGTTTTTCATCGTAATTCCGGAGGCCGAGCGAAGTCCATAAGGTTTCGGGCTCTGCGGCAGTTCCAAAACCAAGACTTTTCAAAGTTCCGAAAAGCATTCCAACAGTTACAGGGCCATCTGTCGGGCCAATAGTTCCATTATAGAACTCTTCCGTAAAAATCTCTTCTGCCAGAAGCGGATCATCTGCACGGAACCATGTCTGATTTGTCCAGCCCACATTACGCCCCTCTCCACGTAGAATGCCTGTTGCACCAATCTTCTGAAGAGCATTGAAATGTTTGTGATCTTTGGGAAGGTCGAGGTAAGGCATAATATAGCATCCGGATTCGAGAAGCTTTGCCTGTACGCTGCGCACAGTAACATCTCTTACCGATTTGCCCTCAATCTGCGATAGAGCGGCAATGGCTCCTGCCGCTTGCCCCAGCTGCATCACCACCGGCTGCAGACGTGTTGCTCCATTTATGAGATTTGAGACCGAGACCGACTTCTCTGCAACAATCAGATTCTCCACATTTTTCTGTTTGGGAATAAGAACTCCCATCGGCACATTAAAAGAGGGGATAGGATAGAAATGAAGATCCGGAAGGTTTTTCCACTCAGGATGACGGAAATGGTGATGGCCTACCGCATAATCTCCAACTGCAATACCGGTCCTGTAGTAGGGATGCCTGTATTCATATGGACGGGCAGCGGCATCAAGTGTAAAAAAAGCCTCTCCAACAATACGCCTCGACTCGCGGTGATATGGCATCAGTGCAAGCCTGTCTTCTGTCGGGAACTCATCATCTGCCAAACCGAGATGTTTCATACCAAGTTCTGTCTGGATAAAATAGAGAAATTTGAGAGTGAAACTCTTGGCCGCCTTATATGCCTCCTCTCTCTCCCCTTGCGACATCTCTATAGAATTGATATAATAATCATTGCCATAGATAGGCCAGTTAATCATATACTTGCCATTGGGTGTCTTGCCGTATGTTATCATCATTTCCGGTTCCCAGATTGTCTGACCTGTATCGGGATAAGTATTATGAGGATTGACTGCGCTATTATGGAATGGTGCAGGATCGTAACCCTCCGGTCTGGCAATTGTCATATCCGCATCAGGGCCATAATCCTTGAGAATGGCAACATATGTGAGATCCTGAATAACATCATTCGCCTGCTCAGGAGCAATTGATTCTCCGGTATCTGAAGATGCCTCCATACCTATCTTATACTCAACTCCGCACCTCTTTGCAACATCGCCAAGTTCAGTTCCATCAATGAGGATATCAGCCGTTACCTTATATTTTCTGCCATCTGCATTCTTGAGCTCTACCACCCAGAGACCATTTTTCTTCTTAATATCCGACAGTGATGTTACCCTCCTTATTTCAAGGAGCTCACCACATGAGGCCGCCATATTGGTAAGCACCTCCTGCCCAACATGAGGCTCAAAATTTATATGGCTTACCCAACCTGTCTTGAGAGCCTCCCATCCACCATATCTGTATGCGAGAGAATCTGCAAACTCACCAAAAAGGCCGCTTCTAAGATTATAATTACCGTCGATACAACTGACTCCGGCAGATGTCAGCATACCGCCAACCCATGGAGTCTGCTCTGCAATCATGGTTTTCACACCCATTCTTGCCGACTGTATGCCGGCTGAAATTCCACTGGCACCACCGCCTATTACCAATACATCCACATGCTCAGGCCCGGAACATGATGTTATACACAAAATGGAGCAGAAAACTCCCCAAAAAAGGTTCTTAAAATACTTTTTCATATATAAATCTGTAAAACTCTATTTTATGCCGACAAAAGTACAACTTTTCTTTAGCATTATTGACAATTGTATGCTTTGATCAATCCGAATTATACAGCCGGAACTTGGAGAATACCGCATTTATGAGTAATATTGTAATCCATTAGAATTTGTTAAAATCCCATTATATGAAAAGGCGTGAAATGCTCCATAAAACAGGTGCCGCTATTCTGGGGGCTGCTGTGGCAGGTGTACCCGCATTCGGACAAGAGAACAACAAGAAAAATTCAGGTAAAAATAACGGAAAGATAAAAAAGAAACTGATGGTTATTGGAGCCCATCCCGATGATCCTGAATCTTGCTGTGGCGGCACTATGCTGGTGATGAAGAGTGCCGGTTATGAAGTGGTAAGCCTCTATATGACCAAAGGAGAGGCAGGAATCCCCGGTAAATCGCATGATGAATCTGCCTCAATCAGGAGTAAGGAGGCCTTAAATGCCTGCGAAATACTTGGAGCAAAAGCAATTTTCCTCACACAAATAGATGGAAGTTCAGAAATCAACAAGGAGAGATACGCTGAGATGCAGAGAGCCATTGATGCAGAAAAACCAGATATCGTGATTACCCACTGGCCTGTTGATTCACATGCCGACCACAGGGTATGCGCATCACTCGTTTATGATGCCTGGCGCAGGCTCGGATACCCTTTTGAACTCTATTATTTCGAAGCAATGACAGGTATGCAGTCGCAATCATTCCACCCTACAGATTATGTGGATATCTCAGAATTTGCCGCTCAAAAGAGAGATGCCTGCTATTGCCATATCAGCCAAAAACCGGAAGAGTGGGTAGATGACTGGCATGGCGGAATGGCCAAATTCAGGGGAAGGGAGATTGGAGTTGCCCAAGCCGAAGCCTTTATCCACCTGAAAAGAGAGAAGAGCGACATTATCTGACCGGTCAATTCTCTTCCAGCTTCACATAGTGCCTTATAAATCTGATTGCCGCATACGCCATAGGAGTTCCAAAAAGAGCCTCTATGAGCAGTTTGCTGCAATATTGGAACACTATCATGAGCATCAGCTCCCTTAATGTTACCACTCCGGCAAACGCTATAAGCACAAATGGCAGGGTATCAAATATATACCCCACAGCAGAGCTGCCGATCGTACGCACCCACAAATGTTTGCCTTTAGTCTTTTCCCTGATTTTAACCATAAGCCAGGCATTTGAAAGCTCTCCGCACAAAAAGCCCACAAGAGAGGCCAGTACAATACGCGGCACACAATTGAAAATATGATTGTAGGCAGATGCTGTCTCGCCCAAATGTTCAGGAGAAGGCAGCCACACCCCTATCTGTGTACACACAACCATAAGGATATTGCAGAAAAATGTTGTCCAGATAACCCTTTTGGAGATACGGAATCCCCACAACTCCGTAAGCACATCGCCCAACATATAGGCAAATGGAAAAGTTATCGTACCTGCATCAAAATAGAAAAGATTGAAAATACCTATAACCTTAACGGCCATAGTATTCGACACTATGTATGATGTTACAAAAAGTGCTGTAACCACCAAAAGTGCCGTCTGATTGCTCACACTCCGCCCTCCGGAGCGCAATTTTGCCCTGATTCGGTTTTTTAAAGGGTTTTCCGATACCTTGTCCATACTTTTAATTTTTGGCAAAAATAACAATTTGCCCTATTTTTCAATACTCCTATTCAACAATTTTGCACTCAAAAGTCTCAACTTTATCCTTTGCATAATTATTTGAAACCGACAAAATCACCCTATCTTTCTCAAATCTCCATTGCAGATCAACAGATGTTACCCAATTGACATAATGGATTGTTGCATTGAGGGTATTCTTCTCCCATCCATAACTGCCCGAAGCATAGAATGGCCCCTCAAGGCCTCGATGCCACTCAACCGGATTGATCGAGTATGGAGGCAAACCGGCTATTGTATCTGTAATCCACTCTCTATATCCCAACGGCTGGGTATATGACAATCCATCGCTCTTAACTATAGACATATTCAAGCAGGCGCAACCGCCATTGCCTGATTTTTCTTCATAATCAAACGAAATCTCTCGCCAGCCATATCTGTTTTCCGGAACAACTATCTTTTTCCCCAACATCTTTTTCTGAATTGTCCCACTCTTCTCCTTTCCTGCCGCTACAGGCAATTGATAGGTGCGTTGCTTTTCCATAAGCAGCTGATAATCCTTTCCAACCTCCAGCGGAGTATCGGAGAGTGCTGGCAGGAACTTTTCCCATATCAGATTCCGCTGCGGCTTTCCATTTGTAAAAGAGGCCTCGGTAAGTACAATCACAACATCCTTTTCTGGCACAACAATCACATATTGGCCCAAAGCGCCGTCGGCCCTTACAGCACCCGGATATGCACACATCCAGGTCTGGAAACCATATCCGTAATCACCGCCGTTTGCCTGTTTTGTACTCATCTGTGCAATCCATTTTTTTGAAATCAGCTGTTTGCCGTTCCACACTCCGCCATCAAGCCAGAGCTGGCCTATCTTGGCAAGAGATTCACTCTGGATATGCAATCCCCAACCTCCGGTATTCACGCCCTCCGGGCTCTCCTCCCAATTGACAACCGAAATGTTCATTGGCACAAACAGCTTCTCCTTCAGGTAATCAAGTACCTTTTTGCCTGTTACTTTCTGGACTATGGCCGACAACATATATGTAACCATCGAGTCATAGGCAAACATATCTCCCGGTCTGTTTACAACCGGTTTGCTTAAAAATGTACGGATCCACTCCACACCCTTGCTGCGCATTCCCCAATCGGGTTTTATGCCTGAGGTCATGGTGAGCAGATCACGCACTGTTATGGATGCCAAACGGGCCGAAACTGTATCGGGCAGATACTCAGGGAAAAAAGTTGCAATTCTGTCGGTAAGTCTGAGCCTGTTTTCATCAATAGCCAGACCTACAGCCAGACTCACAAAAGTCTTTGAACTCGAATACTGGGTATGCTGGTACTCTGCAGCAAAAGGAGCCGGATAAAATTCGCCCACAACCTTGCCATGACGCATAACTATCATACTGTGTATATCAGTACGGGGCATATAATGGAGCGAATCAAACAATGAAACCAATGCTTTTGAGGGCACGCCCTGCTCTTCCGGCACCGAGCGCGGAAGTTCATTTATCTGTGCCTTGGCAACTATAGAGAACAATGCTGCAAAAACAGCAACAAACAATACCCTTTTCATAAGACCATCAATAGCGTACCGGCGGTTATCAACAGACATCCTATCACCGATTTCAGCGTGAATGCCTCATGCAGAAATATTACAGCCAGCACAATTGTGAATACAATACTCAACTTGTCTACCGGTACAACTTTTGATACATCGCCTATCTGTAGGGCCTTGTAATAACAGAGCCATGATATACCGGTAGCCAATCCCGAAAGAATCAGAAATATCCAGCTCTTCCTGCTTATATCAACTATCCCGCCCTGGGTATTGGTTATAAAAACCATACCCCAAGCGAGCAATACTACCACTACAGTCCTTACGGCTGTTGCCAAATTTGAATTTACGCCCTCAATTCCCACCTTTGCCAGAATAGATGTGAGAGCCGCAAATATGGCCGATAACAAAGCAAAAACCAACCACATATATTTATCTGCAGATTTTACCATACATACTATTTTTTTGCAGCCTGCTGTCCGGCCCTGAATGCTTTAAGGTTTGCCTGTACAACCTCCTGACCTTTGCGTGCAAAGATACGCTCGATTCCCTGCTCAAACTTTTCCGGTTCAATTCCAAGAAGGTGGCTGCAAGCTCCCAGAAGCACAATATTTGCACCGCGAGGATTTCCGGCCTCTTTTGCAATGGTATTGACATCAACCTTTATCACATTGGGAATTCTGTCCAACTCTGCATTTACCGCCTCAATGGCAGGATAGTTTGGAATATTCACAAAAGGCTCTGTATTGGTTACAATCCATCCCTCTTTTGAAAGATAAGGCAGATAACGCAACGCCTCCATCGGCTCAAGTGAAATTATAAGGTCTGCACAACCCTTTGCTATCAGGTCAGACGCTATAGGCTCCGATGAAATTCTCAAATTCGACTGGACATCACCACCTCTCTGGCTCATGCCATGCACCTCTGCCTGTTTTATATTCAGATTCTCCTTTAGGGCAGCCTCACCTATTACAGTTGCTATTGAAAGGATTCCCTGGCCTCCAACTCCGGCCAATATTATATCTTTTTTCATAATTTTCTTATTTATTGTATCCCGACAAATAATTTGAACAACTACTGTTTTTTCTCTTTTGCATGACGCTTGAATGTCTGTATACACTCCCTGCGCGGAATAATTACAGAGAGGCCTTTATACTCTATCTCCTCTTTTATCACAGTCTTGATCTCCTCCATATTCTTGGCCAAAGGAACTACAACCCTGATATGTTCAGGAGCCACACCAACTGCAGCGCAGATAGCCTCCAGTTTGGTTGTTCCGGCAGAATCCTGACCACCGGTCATACCTGTTGTAAGATTGTCGGAAATCACAACAACAATATTTGCATTTGCGTTTGCAGCATCAAGAAGGCCTGTGATGCCCGAGTGGGTAAATGTGGAGTCTCCAATAACAGCAACCGAAGGGAACTGGCCTGCATCTGCTGCACCCTTTGCCATAGTAATCGAAGCACCCATATCAATTGTGGAGTGGATTGCCCTGAATGGTGGCAAAGCACCCAATGTATAACATCCTATATCGCTGAAAACCTTATAATCAGGATACTCGGCAAGAGTCTGATTGAGAGCATTGTAAACATCTCTATGACCACAACCCTGGCACAATGCCGGCGGACGTGGGACTGTTACCTCAGATGCTGCATGAGCCTCATGAGCCGGCAATCCCAATGCAGTCCTCACAGAATCAGGAGTCAGCTCACCGGTCCTTGGCAAAACACCTTTACCGTCGGCTCCACCTGAGAGGCGTCCTATAACATTGCAAGGAGTTGGAAGAATACCTTTGACCATCTCCTCAACAACAGGCTGACCCTCTTCCATTACAATAAGAGTCTTGCACTCTGCCGCCATCTTCTTTATCATATCCACAGGAAGAGGATATTGCGAAATCTTCAGAACAGGATGGGCAAAAGTTTCATCTATATTCTCATTCAAATAATTGTATGCAATACCGCAAGCAATGATACCCAGCTCCTTGTTTGCACCATCTTTATAGAAGTTGTAAGGGGATTCCATAGATTTTGCCTGCATATCTTCATAATTTTCAATCACCTTTGGATATCTGCGTTTTGAGTTTGCAGGCAGCAGAACCCAACCCCAGGCCTCTTGCGGATATGAAATGTCATCTATAGGACGAGCCTCTCCCTTTACCTCAACAACAGCACGCGAATGGGCCATACGGGTTGTAACCCTCATAAGAACAGGCGTTTTACGCTCTTCCGATAGTCTGAAGCCATACTCCATCATATCATACGCCTCCTGCTGCGACGATGGTTCCAGAACAGGAATAAAGGCAAATTTTCCGTAGAAACGCGAATCCTGCTCATCTTGTGAAGAGTGCATAGAGGGATCATCTGCAACCACCACAATAAGGCCACCATTACATCCCGAAATGGCCGAGTTTACAAATGGATCTGCCGCAACATTCAATCCTACATGCTTCATACACACAATGGAACGTTTTCCAACATACGACACACCCAAAGCGGCCTCCATTGCGGTTTTCTCATTTACACACCAACGGCAATGAATTCCTCTCTCTTTGGTTATCGCTTGCATCTGTATAAATTCGGTTATTTCTGTAGATGGCGTACCGGGATATGCATAAACGCCTTGAATTCCATTATCAAGGGCTCCCAAGGCTATGGCCTCATCTCCCAACAATAATCTCTTCTGCTTCATATTTTACATTATTAATTAAATTTTGCTTACAAATTTAGAAAAATATCCTACAATCCACTATAAAATTCGTCGCAAATATCATTTATTCCAACATAAACCGATTGAATTTTATATAAAATTTATATTTAAATTTGCAGAGCCGCAAAACATCTAACAATACTTTCTTATGAAACGAACTCCTTCTAAAGTCATACTGTCTGTAATAGCCGCTGTTATTGTAGTAATATTTTCACTCCTTACAGAAGGCCCCTCCGGCAACTATGACAACGAATCTGATTCCAACAGCGAATATGAACAACCTGCAGCAGATGACAATGAACCTGCAACAATAGAAATAGAGAACGGTGCCCTCGAAATGCCGGAACTTAGTGGCAGCAATAGTTATAATGATAATAGTGGCAAGAACATTTACATAAAATATAACGGCTACTCTGTGTCATACAACAGCAGAACAAAAATACCCAATTGGGTAGCCTATGAACTCACAAAAGATGAGGCCTACGGCAAGGCTTCCAGAAGTGAACTCTTTTTTAAACCCGACAATTCCCTCCACTGTCCCCAAGCGGAAGATTACGATTACCGCAACTCAGGTTGGTCGAGAGGCCACATGGCACCTGCAGGTGATTTCAGATGGAGCGAAGAGGCAATCAGTGATACATTCTATTTTACCAACTGCTGCCCTCAGGATACCGAACTCAACGGAGGTATGTGGAACACTTTGGAAAAGAAGACAAGAACACTTGCAAAAAAATATGGGAAGGTATGGGTTGTTACAGGCCCTGTCATTGGCAAGAACAGATATGGCACTATAGGTAAAAACGGAGTTACAGTGCCGGATGCCTTTTTCAAGGCCCTGCTTGTCAAAAAGGGAGGCACATACCACGCCATCGCCTTTATAATGGAGAATCGCGCGCTCTCCACAAATATGCAGAGCTGCGCAATGAGCGTAAACGAAGTGGAAAAGATTACAAACCTCAACCTTTTTGCATCATTAGACAACAGCATCGAAGAGAATATTGAGAAGCGCTATACTCTCTCCATCTGGAATCTCTAATCCTTTGTATTTTTCCTGTGCGGATATGCAATTCTGGCATGATAAATCTCGCCAAGGTGTTTTTTGAAAATAGCCTTCACAATATTTATCTCCTTGATTGATATATCTGCACACGCAAGCTGGGAATCAGATATGCGCTGGTTCAATATGCCGTCTACAAGTTTGGCAATACTCTCGGCAGAATAATCTTTAAGTGTCCTCGAAGCTGCCTCTACGGCATCGGCCATCATCACAACAACCTGCTCTTTTGTTGTAGGAAGAGTACCGTTATATGTAAACTCATCTATCTTGGCAGGATCGCCGCCCTCATTACAATATTTGGTGTAAAAATAGCCTGTCTGAGAACGTCCGTGATGCGATGTGATAAAATCAATTATAACCTGATGCAAATGGTACTTCCTGGCAAGTTCCACACCCGCTCCAACATGTTTTATAATCTCTTTGGCACTCTCCATTGGAGAAAGCTCTTTATGGTAATCGATTCCGGGAGCCGCATTCTCAATAAAGCACTGCGGATTGTTCAATTTCCCGACATCGTGATACATTGCACCAACCTTTACCAGACGCGCATTTCCTCCAATTGCCGCCACTGCCCTCTCTGCCATATTTGCAACCTGAAGCGAGTGCTGGAATGTTCCCGGAGCCTTGCGTGCAAGCTCCTGCAGCAGCGGATTGTTTGTATCCGACAAATCCTTGAGAGTTGCCACCGAAACAAGCAAGAATATCTTTTCGAGCAAAAAGACAAGCGGATATGCTGCCACTACAAAGAGTGCATTCAAGAAGAGATAGAGCATAATGGTATAATCCAGCTCCTTCAGATTTCCCACCTCTATAAGCTCAAAAGCCACATGAACCAGCATCAGTCCGATAAATATAAGCAATGAATTCATAAACTGGAGCCAGCCCCTATACAGATATGAGAACGACACCAAGGTAACAGCACCTGCAAACAGATTGAGTGTATAGAGCTCAACACCATGCTCTGCCATAAAGAGCAGAGGCATCAGCAATATCATGTATATTGGAAATACCAGTTTTGCATGGAAAAATGCCATCATATAGAGCACGAATACGGCAAACGGCATAAAAAAGAGCGAAGTGGCTGAAATATTCCTTATGACAACTGTCAGCACAAATGCAAAAGTTACCATAAAGAGTATAAAGCAGAACTGATTGCTCTTCTTTAAAATATCAATGCCCACAAAATATATTGTAACATAAAGCAACGACAATATCACCATAATGAACAGCGCATGTCCCAGAACCAATTTCCACATACTGCCGGAATACCCCATACTCAACTGATACTCAGCCTTATATGAATCAAGCAGCTGCTCAATTTCTGCAGTAACAGTCTCGCCTTGTGAAACTATCAGCTGACCTGTATAGATCATGCCTTTTGTAGGTGAGATATAATCTACAGCCTCTTTATGCAGCAGCTGTGTGGTAGACTGATCATAGGAGAGATTGGGTACTATCAGCCTTTGGACATCAAGCAGTGTCAATATGGAATCCGCATCATACTGGGGCAGATTGACCGACAGCTCCGATTTTATATGGCGCAACGCCTTCGCCTGCGTATATATTTCCGATTCGGGAGTCTCTACCGCTCTTTTCCCCCTCTGCACAATTATATAATTGGTATTGTCGATATTTGTTCTCCTGGATTGCGAAGCTGCATTTTTGTCGGGCATAACACCATTGATGTATATATTTTTAAAGACATCAGTCATTACAACCTCAATATCTTCATTGAGCAGAACTTCAGCAGACCTTTTCGACAGCTCCCGCAACTGCTCGTTCAAAATGCCTGCATCATAATCATAATACGGAATAACCTTGGAGGCAGCCTGATCCCGCTCCTCCATAAGCTCCGCATGAGTCTTCAGTATCGGAAAATCTATAGGAGCCGTAAGTGTCTCATACAGCCACGGACGTCCTTTATGATAATCATATTTGAACTTGCCCTCATTAGGGAAACACAAGAGCATTATTACAAAAGCTACAAAGAGCCCTATATACACTATCTTGTTTTTAAAGACAGATTTCGAGATGTGAATATTCAAATTTTCCATAATTGCAAAAATACTGATTTCTTTCAATAAATCTCCTTATTATTGTTATTTTTGCAACCATGTTATTTATCTTATCAGGAATGTCCCGACAAATAAAAATACTTAAAAATATGAACTATTTGAAATCAACATCGCTTTTCGCCACACTATTTGCCTGCATTCTTTTTTGCAGTTGCAATACTACCGATCAGGCACAAGAGCAAAAACCGGAACTCATTGTAATTGAGTCGTCCAATTTGAAATGCAACGATTCCATTCTTGTATTCAGTCCACAATGTTTGAGTAAAGAGATTGCCCAAGGCAAAGCAATCCCTACACTCTTCCTTCTTCATGGCTGGAGCGGATGCTACAAAGACTGGAGCAACAAACACGACATCCAACAGATCAGCAACCGCACAGGGTTCAGAATCATCTGTCCCGACGGTTTCTATAACGGATGGTATCTGAACAATAGCGACACCACAAAAATGCAATGGCGCACATTCTTCGACAATGAGTGTTTTCCACTGCTCAAAGAGAAATTCAATCTTGCTGCCGACAGCACATTCATCACCGGCCTGAGCATGGGCGGACATGGTGCTGTAAACCTGTTTTTGGATCATCCTGAGAACTTCAGGGCAGCCGGAAGCATGAGCGGAGTTCTTGATTTACAACTCACAAGCCTGAGAGATACAGAGCTTGCAAAAGTTATCGGAGATAAAAAGGAGAGAATTGATGCCGAGAGTGCTGTAACAAGAGTTGCAGAAAAGGCTGAGCTTCTCAAATCACTGAACAAGCCTATCATTGCAACTTGCGGCTACAACGATGTTTATGTCTGCTGCACCGATGCATTCTCAAAAAAATGCCGTGAACTCGACATTCCCCACATTACAATTCTGAGTCCCGGCAAACACTCATGGCCATACTGGGGTTTTGCTCTGGAGCAACATTTGTGGCATTTCGGCAAGATATTGAGAGGCGAAAATCTGGGATATTAGAGCGTGCTTGCTAACAGCCCGCTGCAAAACAGGTCCGGAAGGTGCAAATTCGCATACAACAGAGAATTTGCCCTTTCGGGCCTCTGCTTTTTAACATAATTGCCCCATCTGCACAATCTGCCACTCATACAGCCTTTACCGCCAATCCTTTTGCGCACCTGGGAGTGGAGTTTCTGAGTTTATAATTTCCGGCCTTTGTCTTTTGCATTTTACGTTTCTCAGCCCTTTCTATCTTTTCAAGCTCCCTGTCTACATTACGCCACATTATCCACATTCCATACAACATGCCCGCTATAGCGGCAATTCCCAATACATTCATCAAAAAGTTTTCCATCTCTTGCAGTTTTAAATTATTATTTTCTGCAAAGAAACGGCGCAGTTTTGACAACTTTTGACAATGAATAAAAAATTTACATCTCTTCTATAGCATAATCCACCGCCATATTCAACAAATCATTAAATTTTTGGCAACTTCTGAATCTGTCGGAAACATATTTTAGAAGGGCATCATTTCCCCCTTCCAGAATTTCAACAGACAGCGGCAGCATTATAGAAAAATCTTTATGTCTGATGAGATCTTTCCACCGCTCTTCTATATTCTCAAACCCACGGGGAACCTTTTTGAGCATATTGTATGAGTTGTCGAGTTCAAATCCCTCTGCCAAAGCTATAGCATCCAACAACGAGTCTCCATTTACAGAAATCTCATCACGCAGACTCTGGACAATCTTGGGCTCAGGACAATAGAGGCCTGCAGCCAACAACGATTTACCCAGAAAACCATTCTCACCCGGCTCTATATGAAAGTAATACCCTGCATATTGCGATTTTTTACCTCCGCGGCAAATATATGCCCCCATGTGTGTCTTATATGGAGTCTTATCCTTGCTGAACCTTGTATCCCTATAAATTCTGTAGGTACAATCCTTAACGGAGAGCGCAGAATCCCTGATCTGCTCATCCCAACTCTCTATCTCGGCAACAAGCTGCTCCACAAATTCAAAAAAGATGGTCTGAATCTCCAGAAATCTGCTTTTATTTGCGCCAAACCATTCCCGGTTATTATTACTACTCAATTCAATAAGAAAATCATGCACTCTTTTCATAATACACACTCCATATCCTGCATTTAATTTACACTCTTTTTTACTTCAAATATAAAAAAATAGCTGTAACTTTACACTTCATTTTTGCAACATGGAAAATTATTTCAACTTATTTCTCATAATAATGGCCGCGACAGCAGTGTTTGTGTTTATAGCACTCTTTTTTGTAACGGCCGGATATGGCAAGTTTGCCACAAAAAAATGGGGTCCTTCCATAAACAACAAAGCCGGCTGGCTTATTATGGAGGCTCCTGTATTTATTGTGATGACACTGCTGTGGCTCTATAGCAAAAGGTGTTTTGAGCCTGCACTGCTTGTCATATTCCTTATTTTCCAGACACACTACTTCCAGAGGTCGTTCATATTTCCATTTCTTTTGAAGGGCAAAAGCAAAATGCCTCTTTCGATCATCCTCATGGGGGCTGTATTCAATACTCTTAACGGCATAATGCAGGGAGGATGGCTCTTCTACATATCTCCTGAGGGCAGATACTCCACCCAGTGGCTGATGTCGTGGCAATTCATTGTAGGAACTATAATTTTTATAGCAGGTTTTGTTATCAATCTCAACTCCGACAGCATTATACGCAATCTTCGCAAAGAGGGGGATTCCAGGCACTACCTCCCTACAGGCGGCATGTATAACTATGTAACTTCTGCCAACTATTTTGGAGAGATTCTGGAATGGACAGGTTTTGCAATTCTCACATGGAGTTGGGCCGGGGCTGTTTTTGCATGGTGGACCTTTGCCAACCTTGTACCGAGAGCCAATACCATTTATAAAAGATACTGCAAAGAATTTGAGCAGCAGATGAAAGGGAAAAACCTGAAACGGGTGATCCCCTTCATATATTAATGCAAACAATATATTAACAGAATTCAGACTATACATCATATATGGAATCAATACTGTTTACACCATACAAACTGGGTCCTCTTACAATAAGGAACAGGACTATCCGTTCTGCAGCTTTTGAAAACATGGCAACAGGGAACAATCCCTCCAGGATGCTTCTGGATTACCATAAAAGTGTTGCGGCCGGTGGCGTGGGAATGACAACATTGGCCTACGCATCTGTTACCCAGAGCGGACTCTCATTTGAAGACCAGCTATGGCTGAGACCGGAAATTGTTACCGATCTCAGGGAGATTACCGATGCCATCCATAAAGAGGGTGCGGCTGCCTCCATTCAAATAGGCCACTGCGGAAATATGAGCCATAGAGCCATCACCAAGTGCATGCCTGTCTCCGCCTCAAACGGATTCAATCTCTACTCTCCTACCCTGCACAGAAAACTGTCGGAAAAAGAGATGATTGAAATGGCCAAAGAGTTTGGAAATGGTGTTAATCTGGCCAGGGAGGCCGGGTTTGATTGTGTGGAGGTACATGCCGGACATGGCTACCTGATAAGCCAGTTTTTGTCGCCATACACAAACAGAAGAAAAGACCAGTATGGCGGGCCTCTAAAAAACAGAATGAAATTCATGCAGATGTGTATGAGTGAAGTGATGGAGGCGGCCAAAGGAGATATGGCTATTGTTGCCAAAACAAATATGAGCGACGGTTTTAAAGGGGGCAACGGCATCGAGCAGGGGCTTGAAATTGCCAAAGAGCTGAAAAATCTGGGAGTTCACGGACTCGTTCTCAGCGGCGGTTTTGTAAGCAAAGCCCCAATGTATGTGATGAGAGGTGCAATGCCTATCAAAACCATGACCCATTATATGAAGATATGGTGGTTAAAATATGGTGTAAAGCTCGCCGGCAAGATGATGGTTCCTGCCGTTCCATTCAAAGAGGCATATTTTCTCGAAGATGCCCTCAAGTTCAGGGAGGCCATTCCCGATTTGCCGCTCATTTATGTGGGAGGCCTTGTCTCACGCGAAAAGATTGATGATGTACTGAGCAAAGGTTTTGAATTTGTACAGATGGGAAGGGCTCTTCTCAACAACCCGTCGTTTGTAAATGATATGAAACGCGGTGTGGAGAGATGCAATTGCAGACACTCCAACTATTGCATAGGCAGAATGTACAGCAAAGAGATGGCCTGTCACCAGCACCTGAATGAGGATATTCCTCTAAAATTACAGAAAGAGATTGAAAAATTGGAAAAACAATGGGAAGAGAGGTAGACTCACCAAAATATAACAGAACTGCTATTGTTACCGGAGCCAGTTCGGGAATGGGAGTGCATTATGCCAGACAACTTGCAGAGTATGGCTATAATGTAATGCTTGTAAGCAACCAGAAGGAGCAGGTTGTGAGTGTTGCACGCGATATTGCCAAGAGTCTCGACTATACTTATGCAGAGATCAGCAGTAATGGAAAAATAGAGGCCCAGGGGCCGTTCTGGGTTACAGGAATATATGCAGATTTGTCGGAACCGGATGCTGCAAAGAGTCTTTTTGACTTGTGCAACAATAACAACATAGAGGTTGAAGTTCTCGTAAACAATGCAGGTATCTTCTTCTTTAATGATATTGCCGACTGCAGTGCAGAAAGAGTGAGTATTATTGTGAACCTGCATGTATACACCGTTACCATGTTGTGCCGGTATTTTGGAGAGAAGATGCGTGAGCGCAAAAAAGGATATATCCTAAATATGTCGTCAATCTCTGCCCACACCCCTTTTTGCGGAATCTCGTTATATACAGCCACAAAAAGCTATGTCCGCACAATGAGCAAAGCTTTCAGACTCGAAATGAAGGAGTTTGGGGTGAGGGTAATGGTTGTTTGTCCGGGTGCCGTTGCCACAGATTTATACCGTTTGCCCAAAAATCTGCAGCAATTGGGGGTTAAGATTGGAGTTATATACAAACCCGACAAACTTGTCCGCAAAGCTCTCTACAAACTCTTTTACACCAATAAGAAAGAGTATATCCCCGGACTGGTAAACAGACTGTTCAAGCCGATATACTCCATTTTGCCGGAATGGTTCAAGATGTGGGCAAGAAAAAAAACGGCGTGTTTAAAAAAATAGTAATCTCCCAATAAAGTCAGATGGAAAATAGAATTGCAGTAATAACTGGAGCTACGGGAGGCATTGGCCGTATAGTTTGTAAGCACTTGATTGAAAGTGGTTATACCGTATATGCTGCATACCGTAATAAGGGCAAAACAAAAGAATTGCAGACAATAGCCGACTGCTCTTCCCGACAAGGCGGCACTGCCGGCAAACTGAATTTTGTGCATGCAGACCTGAAATCTTTTGCATCGGTAAAAAGTTTCTGCCAACAGATTATCAGTTCCATTTCAAACAATAAAATCGACCTTCTGATAAACAATGCAGGAATGATTGCCAGCAAATATGAAATTACAGAAGATGGATATGAGAGTTCCATGCAGGTGAATTATCTCTCGGCGAAACTCATTACAGAGACCCTGCTTCCACATATACAAGGCAAAATAATAAATACCATATCATGCACCATCTCCAGCGGTGATTATAAAGAACCTGTAAAAAAAGAATCTGCCCCTACAAAACCGCAGAGCACTATCCGAAGCCTCAAAAATTACAGCAATTCCAAACTCATGCTGGCTCACTACACCGCCCTGCTGCACCGCAGAGCCGGCAGCAGCATAGAGGTTTATGGAGCCGATCCCGGCATTGTGAATACCTCCATCATCACCATGCACCGATGGTATGATTTCCTGGCCGATATAATTTTCAGACCATTTATCAAAACGCCTCAACAAGGTGCTGAACCTCTGATAAATGCAACCATGCACACACCGGCAGAAAATAGAGGAGACATCACATCCCCGCTGCTGTTTGTAGGAAAAAGAATCAAACCGTTCCCAAAAAAGATTCTGAAATTGCTGTAATATCTGATTACTTTAGCAGAGATTACTGCAGTATATTATTGTGTACTATATGCTTACTGCGAATATACAGAGTCAAATACATCTTCCCAATCGGCACTCTCATCACAAAAGCCGCTGCTGAAAGTTCTGCCGAGCAGATAGAGCAGTTTGCCGTCGCCCGTAGTAACCCATGGATTGATAATATCTATATCGAAGAACTCCATGTAGTAGACGGGAGCAGTTTTGCCATCAAACACCCATATTCCCGACGGAAATGCCGGATAGGACTCTCCTTTCACAAATGTAAATCTATGAGTTTGGACAACATCAGGACGCACATCAAAATATCTGCGACCATTATACTCATACTCAAACCCCTGCTCAAAATTTTCATCAACTTCTCCTTCTGAATACAAAAGGCTGCCTGGAGTGGCAAATAATTTCAATACCATTTCATTTATATATTCCCTCACAAACGGCACCTGAGATATACTCTCCTTCGGGTAAGTTTTGGAGGGCGCTGTTATATAAACCGCTTCATATATCTCCAGCACAGAATTCATATGCACTATTTTACGGTCATCGCCAACCGCAAGCAGCTCCAGATCATATTTGCCATTAATGGCACAAGGAGTCTCTATTGCAACAGCAGATGCCCCATGTTTAAAGGTAAAATCTACATAATCATCAAAATTGCCCAATTCTGTATGCTCGCCATAAACCCCTCTGAGGGTATACTCCATTGCCTGAAAGGCATTGGGAGATGTATTCACAACAATACTCTTCACAGCATCTTCTGCGCTTGAGTTGGAGACTACCCTAATGTTCTCTTCAACCGACGACTCCGCTATAGAAAATTCCACATCTGCAAAAACATCTTCCCTCTCTTTCAGGAACAGTCTTGCGGTATAAAGGCCGTCCGGGTAGTGCTGTGAATCATCTGTCGATACCAATATTCTGTTGTTTTCACATACCTGCACATGCTCTGACACCTTCTTGCCAAGCGAAACACCTATCTCAAAACCGCAGGCATGAGCAGGAGTTATAGCATACTCTATATCATGATAAAAATGGTTATATGCCACAAAACTCTCATAAGCAGGCTCTATTGCAAGTTTCTGTATATCCAATATATATGTATCACTGGCGCATCCTGTTGAAGCTGTAACCACACAAGTTCCTGGAGTTACTGCCCTTATGGTTATGCCTGTATTATCCGAATCCACTATCTGGGCATTCTCATTATCTGTAGTTACAACAACCTCTGCATTTGATGGAGAGAGCTGATGATAAGGAATCTTTACCACCTCCCCATCATACATGACCCTGCCATCCTCTTCAAATGCAATTTTTGGATTGGTGACAGATATGGTACAAGTACCGGAAGCACCGCTGCCATCACAACTTGCAGCTATTATATTGCATACCCCTTCCGATACGGAGGTTACACAGCCCTGCTCATCTACAGTGGCAATATCCCTATTGGAGGAACTCCACTCCACACTTTTATTTGCGGCAGTAACCGGCAATACATCGGCTTGAAGCTGCACCGACAAATCCAATCCTACAAATGTATACTCCTTTGGCATCACCGAAATATCTGTTACAAGATCACTGATTTCTGTATTGTCTACACGCCATGTATTCTCATCTACTCCCCCTTGTCCATTGAAATTCACAACAATGCGATACTCGGCATTACGTTTTATATCATAGTTGGATGTCATATCGCTGCCGAGGTAAAACCTATAGACAATATCACCTCTTTTGAGGGGTGATGAGTATGTACCTTTCATCTCCACATAACTGCATATTTTTGAGTAGATACTCTCCTGAGGCCATATTTTTTTTGTATAATCGGTGTTATCCGGCTGCAAAGTCCCCTGCAGATTCTCATATTGATAAAAAACGATACCCTTCAAAAGCGCATCAGCAGAGAGATTGCAGACAGGTGCGCTCTCCAATGCCTGCTCCGGTTCCGATATACGGCTGCTGCCAAAAAGAGCCACCCTGTCGGGAATATTCTTTAATGCCACACTGTTGATTGAAATGGCCACATCCTCATCCAGACCGCCGAAATCTGCCCTTATTGATATTTTTGAGAGACATCTTTCCAAAGCCACAGTTACCGTCTGACCGTCGGCAAGATATAATGAAGATACCTTTCCTGCCATCAGCACAGAACCGCTTCCATTCACCACCTCTTCTGCCTCAGAAATCACATAAACCAGATTATCCAGCTGCCCGGCACTCACTACAGGAATTTTCCTGCCGGCATTGGCAACCGCATAAAGGGAATATTTCATATTCTTCTGTATATCGATACCAATCCTGCACCCATCCGCCTGGTTTGCCAAAGGTGTATTGTCATAATATTTATAGGCCACGACATCGCCCGATTCATTCACCACATACAGATTGATATCATCAACCAAAAATTCATCAGCAGCAGACTTTACCACAAATCCGGAGAGTGCATATTTCACAAAAACACCCACACTCACCTCTTCTTCAGCAATATAGTCATCCTCTCCATACTGCATATCCTCTGCACACCCCCACAATGAGGCTGCAAAGAGTAAAAAAACATATAATATTCTATACTTCATAACCATATTTCAACAGGCATTACTATCCGCCAAGTTTCTGTTTCAAGAATAAATTCGCCGGCAGAAAGATCAAGTTCAACCCTCAAATCCTGCAAATTCTCCTCTCTCATATTGTAACCTCCCTGTTCCATATATTTGCCGATAGGAAAATCCTCAATTACCCAGGTGCCAATTTCACCAATCCTTCTGAGGCTCATTTTCATTTCACTCAAGAGCTCCTGCCTCAATATCCTGAACTTTGCACCATGCCCTGCACTATCTGCATAAGTTTGGGATATTATGCTGCTTTTTCCTTTTACAAAACCGCCATCGGCATATCTGCCGGAAGTTCCACAATCCAGTACCATTTCAAATGATTCACTCTCAGATACAATTCCCTCCTTCAATACAATCTCCAGCACGGCATGCTCCTTATTCAGATATACTACATCACAACCCTCTTCACCACCGGTATTGAGGAGCTTGCCATACCCGAACAAAGGGTCAGCATTACCATTTGCACACTTTATCAGGCAGGCCCCTCTTGTATCCGGGGATTCCATCAAGGTGTTTTCCAGCACATTACCCCATACATAAAATTCTACAATTCCTCTTTTCAGTTCTATTTCATAGAGTTTTGGATACTCTTTTGCAAATAGAGTATCCCTGCAGAGCAATTTTCCCTCTCCATCAAAAAACCACAGATATAACTTTGATATTTGCGGATCAACATTAGAAAAATCTACCGTATACCAGCAGGGACACTCTTTCCGGTTCTCTTCGATTGATGTACAGGAAATAATGAATGCTACGAAAAAACATGGCACAATTAACTTTCCCATAATCAATTTCATTAAAATTCAACCCCTACAAACGGCATAACTATCCAATCCTCTATGCTTACAGAGGTTGTTAATGTACCATATTCGAGAACTTCATCAGGATCTGTAGAGCCCGGACGGCATATTGTAACATTCAAAAGGTACAAGGTATTTCTTCTCACACCAACATGGTCATATTCAGACGTATATCCAAAGCCATCCCTATTTATGTTTATCGGATAATAATATTTTTTACCATTCAGTTCACCCTCTATTACCAGTCTGGTAAATTTGGTCTGGTCACTCTCCGACTCTATCATATTTTCATAACAATAAAAACTGTGATCCAGATCATAATTCACATGAGTAACATCTTTTGTATGCTCAAAAAAGAGCATTCCACCATTTTTGCATCCCTCAACATCCGTTGTAGAGAGTCCCTTGTTATTAAGAATTGCAACAGAGTTTCCATCAGTGCCTGAGGCATAACTCTTTTTGCCATAAACATTTGTAAGATAAACTTTTACATTTTTCAACGGCATGCCTTCATAGGGAGTTCCCCTGAAATCGGCAGCTATAATTCTCATTCGAATCTTTGCAACAAGTCTCGATACCGGTATTGTAACCGATGTTGTAACCTGCAGCGTCTGCTCCACATATCCCACCATTGTAAGATCCTCCTCATCCTCTTTCTGCAATGAGGCCTGCATCTGCTGGAAATCGGCAAGGCTCTTTACACTGCTCCAATCTTCATTGTGTGAATTAACTACAGCATATATCACCTTCTTGCCGGTTGTTGTGCGCATCTGTATGCCGGTTAGTGAAACGAGCTCATCTCCCGAGATCTTTTTATACGCATCCAATACCCCTGCATCATCTCCGTCGGCCCTGAATACAAAGATTTCAAGCATATTTACTTTATTATTATCTGCCTGTTCGGGCAGAGGCTCCTCCGATTTGGTATTTGAAACAATCGAAACCATCAGCAAGCTCTCCTCTTCACCGCTTTCAATCTCAATCACCCCTCTTTTTTCACAAGAGAGAGCAAACAGTACAACAACACAAGCTGCCGCTACGGCAACCAAATCCTTCGCTACTTTAAAAATCTGTTTCATAAAAATTTAAATTTAAAATTGGTTAATATCATCTTCTGAAAATCTATTCAGATTATATTTTCTTATCAGTGCCGAGATTTCAGGGTCGAGGTTTCCCCTATGTTTCATGGATGGCTCCTGCTCAACTGAGTGCAGAAAGTACTCTACCGCCTTTTTCTCATCTGCCAGTCTGGCCCAGACCACAGCAAGCATAT
Organism: Candidatus Egerieisoma sp.; assembly: GCA_045588775.1. Taxonomy (GTDB): domain Bacteria; phylum Bacteroidota; class Bacteroidia; order Bacteroidales; family UBA932; genus Egerieousia. Next base: position 57,482 of record JAZNEW010000006.1, read on the forward strand.
AATCTCTCTTTGCACCCTTTGGAAGCGATTCAAGCACCTGCAAAGCAGAATTGTTGTAATCCATACAGATATAGGCAACTGCCGAATTGATATCATTATAGGGCCTCAATCTTGTTACTGCCACCTCATAATTTCTCTCTACAAGTGCCTCAACACCTTTCATATAAGCGGTATCTACAACCGTTGTATGGATTGTATCTTTTATCATCCCTTTCCTGTGCAGATGAAAGTCAAAACGCACCATCCGCAAAATTGGGTATATTACACTTCTGATGTATGGATAACATTCTGTTCTGGCCAAGGCCCTCTCCCGTTCATCTGCATCAGATATCTCAAAAACCCTTTCAAATGCCTCCCTGCCGGCAAGTGTCGTATCGGAATGCAATATCTTTTCAAGCCACTCCCAATTCTCTGCAATATGGCGCGTTTTCACTATATCATCCAGCTCTTTTCTATTTTTCTGTTCCGACAAACTCTCTCCTGCAAAAGGGTCTGTCATATCAATATTCCAATATTCAGAAGAGAGGCTGTCGGTATAATATTGTATATAATCCGACATATATTTTTTGATTGAAGCGGCTCTTTTTTGGGCCAGCTTTTCATTATACAGATAACTTCCTTCTGGCGAGCATGATGCCGTAACAACAAGAGAATCCACCACATACGATGTATCTGAGAGCACTGTTCCTATATTCTTCCTCAATCTTGCGAGTTCATTTGCATTTTCATGCAGCGTATCACAAAGAGCGGCACTGCCAACTTCAAAATCGATATATGCGGCAGTATTGGCCACTGCATTGCGCGAAATTATCCTCTTCAGACACCTTGTAGAATTGTCTGCAAAGAAGGTCATGGAACTGATATAATAAGTAAGCGGCCCCACCTCGGGAATATTGTATATCACCCTGTCATCTTTATAAATTTTCCCCTCCATTACCATATCTATTTTTCTGAGATCCTTACAGCTCTTCACACTCTGCACATAGCGGTATATCAATGAGCCGTTATCATTTGCAATAATTGTATCGAGCCTTATCCCCTCATTTTCAAACGGCACCTTCACATACTTCTCAAACATCTTCTCTCTTTTTGCTTTACGACGGTTGTTCCGATTTATCAGAAAGTGCTTTGTATAGTGTTCTACCGCCTCTTTTAAAGTTACACCAAAGAGATTCTCTGCCACCTCATTCTCCACAAATGATGTGTCTGACTTCAAGCGGTAGACCTCTTTGAAATTCCGCTGTACAAATATCTCAAGCAAATGTCTATGGGTATATGTTCCAATGAAGCTGCAGGTGTCGGGCAAAATTGAGTCAAGAAATTTATTATAGAGTTCATACCCTCTCAACTGCTCTCTACGGTACTTCTCGCCCGTTATGTAAATTCTATCCAGATGAAGGGTATCCTGCAGATAATATAAAGAGGGCTCCAATCTCACCTGCCACTGGGAATGCTGCATCTGCCGGGGAACCTTTACATCAAACGCAATATCAACATAACCGTTCCTCTCCGCCACATTTCGGAATTTTGCCTCCACAACAACAGCCTGCAGGCGTTGTGAAATCACCATCTCTCCCGACTCCTCATCCTGCACAGCATCCATTATCAGCACCTCTCCCTGCATATCCACAACTGCAATTCTATCTTCCGGAGCCCTCTCCAACAAAGAATCCCTTACCGAAACCGGTGCTGCATCACTTGTCATTACAACTTCTACTGAGGGACTCTTTTTATTGAGTTCTTTCAATTTCATATAATTGCCGCATCCACACAAAAGCAGCACCAATACCAACATACCCAACACAGGCAGTGGAAACCAATCTGCACAAACTCTTCCCATAACCTCTTAAAATATAAACGACAACTGCACAATCACATTATCCGGAGCCAGAAAAAACCTCTCGTCCTCTCCTTTGACTCTTCCGCAAGAGGGACAACTATACTTTATATAATCTGTATAACCGGCCATAACTCCTGCACCAAACTCCATATTAAGATTATGCCTGATCATAAGAGAATAGCCTCCTGCCAGAGTAACTCCACAAGCCCATCCCTGATATGTGGTTTTGCCAAATATTCCGCCCATATTATACTTCACCCAAGAGCCATGCCCCGACAGAAACCACCCCGAATATATATGCCATGGCCAATATTTGCCACCAAGCGCAAACGAGAGCCGCCGGTTGTTTATCTGTACTGCACCAGATTTGAACTTGTACTCAAAAGGATTATATTTTCCCTGCATAAAAACTGAGAAATGTTGGGAAAGGCCTAAACCTATTTCACCGTTGATTGTTCCAAAGTTGATATACCCCAACAAATCAGTTGAGATATGCACTTTTTGAGCAAGCAAAGAATTAATGTTAGATTGAGATAATATGAGAAGACAACAACCAACTGTGAATTTAAGTAAGAAACGCCTCTCCCAACACCATTTGTTTATATATGTTTCCAAACTCTTCAAAACTCCTCCTACCATAACTGCCATTTTAGAAATCCAGTGCAAAACTAAATACTAAAAGCCTGATTTAAAAGCATTAAACGAGGATTTACCTGATTATGGAAATTATTTGTACGATTTTAAAAATATTAATACAATTCTAAAAAATATGGAAAAAATTCTAAATTATCTTGCCGACAAATATCACGGTTGCCTGAAATACTGGTGGCTTTTACTTGTACTTGGAATAATAATGTTCTTACTTGGAGTAGCCATTTTTATATTTCCGATGTTCAGTTACATTACAATGAGCCTTCTGTTTGGCATTACAATACTGATTTCGGGAATATTCTACATGGTTATGTCATCCTCTAAAACTCTCAAAGGCAGAGGCTGGCTGTTCATTGCCGGATTGATAGAACTACTGTTTGGTATATTCTTGACACTATGGCCTGCTGTTTCTGCAGCAATATTGCCATACATTCTCGGTTTCTGGCTGTTATTCAAAGGATTTACACTTATTGGAATAGGTGCCGACATGAGTGATGTAAAGGGTTCCGGATGGGGCTGGAGCATTCTCTGGGCACTTGCGCTGATAATTTGTGCCTTCATCATAATAATCTACCCGATTATATTTGGTGTTGAAGCTGTGATCATTTGGGTTGGAGTATCGTGTCTTGTTGCCGGACTCTCGCTGAGCAGCTTTGCAATGAACCTGAAAAAGGGAATAGTGGAGTAATTGTCCGTTACTCTATTGCATAACAAAACCCCAAAAGTTTTTTTCTGACTTTTGGGGTTCTTTCTGTATTCAAATCTTAAAAAACCGGAAGTTTCTCAAAATTCAAATTATTTTTTCTCGTATGATTTGATTGCAGCCTGAGCAGCAGCCAATCTTGCGATAGGAACGCGGAATGGAGAACATGAAACATAGTTCATACCAATCTTATGACAGAATGCCACAGACTCAGGATCACCGCCATGCTCACCGCAGATACCAACTTTAAGGTTAGCATTTGTACCACGGCCACCTTTGATACCCATCTCAACAAGTTTGCCTACCGACTCCTGATCCAAAGTCTGGAATGGATCTGCAGGAAGGATCTTCTTGTTCAAGTAGTCACCCATGAAACCTCCGATATCATCGCGTGAGAAACCGAATGTCATCTGGGTAAGGTCGTTAGTACCGAATGAGAAGAATTGTGCAGTCTTGGCCATCTCGTCAGCCATGATTGCAGCGCGAGGGATCTCAATCATTGTACCATATAGATATTTGATTGTAAGACCAAACTCTTTCTCAACAGCAGCATGTACCTCATCGCAAATAGCTTTCTGGAAATCAAGCTCTTTAACTGAAACAGTAACAGGAACCATGATCTCTGGCTGTGGTTTGAAGCCCTCTTTCATAAGCTCTGCAGTTGCAGTGAAGATAGCGCGGAACTGCATCTCTGAAATTTCAGGATAAGTTACACCAAGACGTACACCACGGTGACCCATCATAGGGTTAACCTCATGCAAGCCCTCACCACGTTTTCTGATATCCTCAGGAGTGATGCCGAACTCTTCAGCCATCTCTTCAATCTTCTCTTTAGTTTGAGGAACGAACTCATGCAAAGGTGGATCCAACAGACGGAAAGTAACTGGTTTGCCGTCGAGAACCTTCATAGTACCTTTAACAGCCTCTTTTACATATGGCTCGAGCTCTGCAAGAGCTTGTCTTCTCTCAGCCTCAGTATTTGAAAGGATCATCTTTCTCAGTTTTGAAAGCGGAGCCTCTGAATTTTCGCCATAGAACATATGCTCGATACGGAACAGACCGATACCCTCAGCACCGAAGTTGATTGCAGTCTGTGCATCTTGTGGGTTATCAGCATTTGTACGTACGCCAAGAACTCTGTATTTGTCTACAATCTGCATGTACTCAACAAAACGAGGGTTCTCTGAAGCATCCATAGTATCGATAGCTACATCATATACATAACCTTTGCTACCGTTCAAGCTGAAGATATCACCTTCGTTGTAAACTTTGTCACCGATAGTCATAGTTTTGTTCAGCATGTTGATATGCAATGCATCACAACCTACTATACAGCATTTACCCCAACCGCGGGCAACAAGTGCAGCATGTGAAGTCATACCGCCACGTGCAGTCAAAAGACCGTCAGCAGCACGCATACCCTCAACATCCTCAGGGTTAGTCTCCTCACGTACAAGGATAACTTTCTCCTTTCTTGCAGCAGCCTCAACAGCCTCCTCTGCAGTAAATACGATTTTACCTACAGCACCACCAGGACCTGCTGGAAGACCTTGTGCAATAACAACACCCTTCTTCTCAGCTGCAGGGTTAAGGATTGGGTGAAGCAACTCATCCAATTGAGTAGGAGCAACTCTCAATACAGCAGTCTTCTCATCGATAAGACCCTCATGCAACATATCCATTGCCATGTTCAATGCTGCCAAACCGGTTCTCTTACCAACGCGGCACTGAAGCATCCAAAGTTTGCCATCCTGAATAGTGAACTCGATATCCTGCATATCATGGAAGTGAGCCTCAAGGTTCTGCTGGATCTGATCCAACTCCTTGTATACCTCAGGCATTGCAGTCTCCAATGATGCAAGCTCTTTATTATGCTCATTCTTAGTAGCCTCATTCAATGGGTTAGGAGTTCTGATACCTGCAACGACATCCTCACCTTGAGCGTTGATCAACCACTCACCATAGAATTTGTTCTCACCGGTAGCAGGGTTTCTTGAGAAAGCAACACCTGTTGCAGAATTGTCACCCATATTACCGAATACCATTGACTGAACGTTTACTGCAGTACCCCAATCATCCGGAATACCCTCGATTCTTCTGTAAGCGATTGCACGTTTACCGTTCCATGATTTGAACACAGCACCGATACCACCCCATAGCTGCTCGTAAGCATCATCAGGGAATGGTTTGCCCAACTCCTGTCTTACGCGAACTTTGAAATCTTCGCAAAGTTGCTGCAAATCCTCAACAGTAAGATCTGTATCAGAAGCATAACCTTTCTCTTTTTTAACTTTAGCAAGCATTCTGTCCAGTTGAACACGGATTCCGTTACCCTCTTCAGGCTCGATACCCTCAGCTTTCTCCATAACAACGTCTGAATACATCATAATCAAACGACGGTATGCATCATATACAAAACGTGGATTTCCGGTTTTCTCAATTAGACCTGGGATAGTTGCAGAGCAAAGACCGATGTTCAAAACAGTCTCCATCATGCCGGGCATTGAACTTCTTGCACCTGAACGGCAAGAAACCAATAGAGGTGATTTAGGATCACCAAATTTCATACCCATGATTTGTTCAGTTGCAGCCATAGCAGCATCAACCTCAGCCTTCAAAGCCTCAGGGTATTGTCCGCCCAATTTGTAGAATTCTGTACAACAATCAGTTGTAATAGTAAAACCTGCAGGAACAGGAATTTCCAATTTACACATCTCTGCAAGGTTTGCACCTTTTCCACCCAATAGGTTTCTCATTGAACCATCACCCTCGGCATCTCTGCCGCCAAAGCGATAAACTCTCTTGATTTCTGACATAAATACTTTAAATATTTGTGGTTATAATTAATTGTTCGAACCAAAATCAAAAAAACAAAAAATCGGGAAAATTTTTACGACTTTTTTTTGAGTTTACAAAAATAACAAAAAATTGCCAAAATAATTTACCCTCGCTATAGTTATTTTCATTTTTTTTACTATTAATCCTATAGCCTTTGTAATAAAACCATTACATACGCTGAGGATCACCAACTTCCCACCAGCCGATACTTACACCTATTTTGGCCAAATTCGCCTCAAGTTGCCTTTTTGTAGAGAGGGCATCATCATTTACCCCCGGTTTTCCTTCGTAAAGCTGGTAATTCTTTCTCTCTCCCACCTCGGTAATATTGGGCATAATGATATTTGCCCCTGCAAGCACTGCCCTCTCCCTTCCACAAGGATCAAGAACCTGCAGAGCTGTCGTTGCCGCTATATTGATATGAGGCATGAGTTCCCTCAGGCGGCGCACCATCTCTATTGAGAGTTCCAGCTTTTCGGCATCGGACATAAACGCAAACTCACCCAAATCCATATATGGCATACCATTTTCACGCTTGCTCCGCTCACCCAGCACAAGTTGTCCCAAAGGAGTCTCTTTATGAGGAATATACGGTCCCATTCCAACCATATCAACACCAAACTCCTTAAAGAATTTCAAATCCTCCTCCAGATTCTCCCGGGTCTGGAACGGAAGTGCAATCATAATACCGCTTCCGGTTATATATCCAACTGATTTCAAATCATAAAGAGCCTGCAGCCTTGCATCATAAGAGTGTATTCTCTTCTCCAAATCTGAACCCGACGGATGTATCTTTTCATAAAGCTCCCTATTGGAAGCTTCAATCCTCAGCAGGTATCTGTGCGCACCGGCATTGTACCACTCCCTATACACCTCACGGCTCTGCTCTCCCAACGAAAGGGTAATTCCAAGAGGCTGGTCAGATACAATACCGGTACCCTTTGCAAAACCGGCTGCTACTTCCGATGGCCTCAACTTCTTAATCTGATATACCAGCCTTGCAATCCTCTCAACATAAGCGCTGTCTGTGCGCTCACCACCCTGCAGCACCACAGAGCCATAGCCCGAATCAAGGGCAAACTGCGCCTCCTGCAGAATCTGCTCATCAGAAAGCTCATAACGCTGCACAGAGCAGTTTCCGCACCTGATACCGCAATACAGGCAATTCTTCTTGCAGATATTGGATATCTCTATCAGTCCGCGCAAATATACTTTTCTCATACAAAATATCAGTTCTACAAAAACCTACAACTCTTTTACCGGCTCTAATGCCCTCTTTGCAATTCCGCTCAAATGGGCCAGCAGCATTCCGTAATTTACAACAGGAACGCCTTTGTCTGTAAGGAATTTGATGCGATTGCACAACTGTTTACGAGTTACCATACAACCTCCGCACTGGATTGCCAGAGCATAATCCTGCTGTGGAGGTATTTCATCCAAACCCGAAACAAAGACAAAGTTGAGTCTGCAGTCCGCCTCTCCCCTGAGGGCAGCCTTTTCAGTTGCGTATTTCTGCAATCCACGAGGAATCTTCACCCTGCCGATATCCTCACACGAAGCATGGTGCGTACACGATTCAAGAACAAGCACAGTATCTCCATCTTTAAGGGAATCCAGCGCCTCAAGTCCCTGCACATAATCATCAAACGGCCCCTTTGCCCTTGCCATAAGGATACTGAAACTGGTCAATGGTATATTTCCACAACATCCGGAGGCAGGCTCTACGCATCCGTCCGACGCCTCCACCCTATCCATTATTGCAGCAACCTCCTTAAAGGCCTGACTGTCGGTAACAACAAGTTTTACCCCATTTTCATTGCCGGCATTGCGCAAAGCGGCATCCTCTTCAAGATATTTTTCAAGTTCCGAAGGCTGCAAAACAATCGAAATACCCTTATGATCAAGCACATCCCTTATAGCCATCACTTGAGGCAGAATCAATCTTCCCTGAGGAGCCTCTGAATCTATCGGACACACAAGAACTATTTTATCCCCTTCATTTACCAACCCTTGGAGAATTGTCTTTTCCTCATTTTTACGGATAGCCTCATACATGACCTTTATGATAAACGAGAGCAACTGTTCAAGTGCATCTTTCTGCTCCTGCTCATCCAGAAGGGCAGATGAAAACTCAACCACATCAACACCATAAAGCGAATTGAGTTCAGTTGCAAGATCGGCATCCAAAGGCAAGATATCAGACTGGCTATGAACAACCAGAACAGGAACATCCCTCTTTTGCAACTCCTCCAGCAGATCCTTTTCATCCTTTGCAAATATATTTCCATTAAAAAGGAGAATTGCCATATCAACCTCATCCATAACCTTTCCGGTCTTTTTGACACGCTGCTCTCCAAGAGTCCCCACATCATCAATTCCTGCAGTATCTACAATATTGCATGGCCCTATTTCTGGTATCTCCATTCTCTTTTTCACAGGATCGGTTGTAGTTCCCGCCACCGGCGAAACTATCGAAACCTCCTGCCCTGCAAGCATATTGACCAATGTGCTTTTGCCCACATTCCGCCTGCCAAAAACACCTATATTTCTGACTTTTACCATAAATCAACCTCCATTTTTCCATATTCCGACAAACTCCATGCACAATTGCTGCAAATAATTCCGGAATCATACATTTCTTATCTACAAACAACAAATTTACACTTTTTCACCCATTTATCTCAACCCCTACAACTAATTTTACACCACAAAACATCAAAAAAATCAGAAAACATTAAATGAAACAACAGATGAAACAGAACAGACACAACAAACAAATCATCAGACGCATTCTGATTGCAGCTCTGCTGCTGGCTACTCTTTATTTAATTTATATCTTTGCAGAATATTGGGACATCGCCCTTGAGGCCTTCAAATCGGGCTGGGAAGGGGTCTGAGCCTGCAAAATTTATAACCTGAAGTAAAGATGTTTTTTACAAGAATTGATTCTACAAGCCATCCTCTTTTTGCAGAATGCAGAAAGATCTATTGCAACAATTTTCCACCCGAAGAGCAGAGGGAGCTGCAAGAACAGGAGAGAGTCTTCAAAACATACCGCAATTTCCATTTTATGGCCCTCACAGAGTGTGATAAGGTTGTTGGTCTGATTACTTACTGGAGATTCATCAATTGCTTTTTTATAGAACATCTTGCCATACACAACAATTATAAAGGTCAGGGCTACGGCAGCAGGGCCATTGAACATCTGAAACAGCTCTCCGATAACGACAGGGTGCCTGCACTGCTCGAAATTGAGATACCGGACACCCCAAAAAAGATCAGGCGTGCAGGATTCTACACAAAACTGAATTTTGACATGAGCAGCATCTCCCATTTCCAACCCCCATTCCATGAGGGAGAACAACCTTTGGAGATGAGATTGATGTGCTACCCATACATAATAGGCGAACAGGAGTACAACAGGTTTAAGGAGCAATATTACAGTATCATGCCCGATTTCTCTCCAAAGAGCAACGAGAGCGGAATGAACAACGAGGGCGAAATGAGCAAGGAGAGTGTATCCGTGAATAATGCAGAGAATAATGCAAAACAAGCGGATGAACCGGCAGAAGTAACAGAACCGGCAGATGAGACCACATTCTCCCAACTCGGGTTGGGCAGAAATATTCTCAAAGCCATCGACGAACTTGGCTACAAGAGCCCCACTCCGGTGCAGAAACGCATCATTCCCCAAATCATTGGAGATAACCGGGATCTGGTATGTCTTGCCCAGACAGGCACAGGCAAAACCGCGGCATTCGGTCTGCCTGTACTGCAAAAAATTGAGAAAAAAATGGCGTCGGGAAATATTGTAGAGGATATTAAAGAGTATCAGCAGCACAACACCGATCCAAATAAAAAATGGTACAGTTTCTTTGAAAAGAGGACACAGGTACTGATACTCTCCCCTACACGCGAACTCTGCCGTCAGATAGCTCAGGATTTGAAGAACTACTCAAAATATATAGAGGGACTCTCTGTTGTTCCGGTTTATGGCGGAGCAAATATTGAACAGCAGATAAGAAGTCTGAAAAGAGATCCGCAGATTATTGTTGCAACACCCGGAAGAATGCTCGATCTGCTCAAAAGGAAAGCTGCAGATATATCCGGAATACACACCCTTATCCTTGATGAGGCAGATGAAATGCTCAATATGGGCTTTAAAGAGGAACTCGACGGAATTCTGGAGTCTGCTCCGGAGAAAAAACAGGTACTGCTCTTCTCTGCAACAATGCCTGCAGAGGTAGAGAGTATAGCCCACAACTATATGAAACAGGCAGAGGTGGTAACAGTTGGCGAGCGCAATTCGGGGTCAGACAATGTGCTGCACTTCTATTACACTGTGCATGAAAAGGAGCGTTATGCTGCACTTAAAAGAATTGCCGATTATAATCCCGACATCTACGGAATAATCTTCTGTCGCACCAAAAGCCAGACACAGGAGATTTCCGACTCTCTTATCAGAGACGGCTACAATGCTGATGCCCTTCATGGCGACCTTTCACAGGCACAAAGGGATCATGTGATGCTCCGTTTCAAAAGCCGCACCCTGCAGATGCTTGTTGCAACAGATGTGGCGGCAAGAGGCATTGATGTAAATAATCTGTCGCACGTAATAAATTATAATCTTCCCGACGAAGTTGAACAATATACCCACCGCAGCGGCAGAACAGGCCGCGCCGACAAAACCGGGCAATCAATTGTCATAATAAATTCAAAGGAGCTGCACAAAATCCGCAGGATTGAAAAGATTATTGGAAAAGAGTTTACCAAATCCCAAATCCCTACAGGCGAAGAGGTCTGCTCAAGGCAGCTGGTTTCGCTCATAGAAAAAATCCGTCGGATTCCTGTTGATGAAAAAATTAATGAATATCTTCCACTTGTGGAGGAGCAGTGGAAAGATCTGAGCAGGGAAGATATCATCAAAAAGTTCATATCCTGCGAATTCAACAGATTTATAGAGTATTACCGCAATGCTCCCGATCTGAATATCCAGAAAGGACATAAAGGTGAAGCTGCACACAATGCCGGCAATGACTCAAAAAATTTCTCAGACAGGAGCAACAGCAAGCAAAAAGAGGGTAAAGAGCAAAAAGAGGGAAAAAGGGGCAAAAGAGGCGGCAAACTGAAATCGGCAGGCGATGAAATTGAACCGAGGAGAGCAGAAAAGGGCTACGACCTTGTAAAGCTCAATATCGGCGAGAAAAACAAAATTACCACACGCCACCTCATAAGGCTCATGACCTCAGTAGGAATCGGAAAACGGGGCATAGGCAGAATTGAAATAAGGCACAACACCTGCTATATCAGTATTGCCGACAGAGCCTCACAATATGTTGTAGAACAACTGAATAACACAGATTACCGGGGCGTAAGACTGAAATGTTCGGTGTATAAGTAGATAACTGGTTCTGCTGCGCAGATAGTCTATAGAATTCACAAAACAACAAATCGACCTCAGAACCTCCCAAAACAAAAAAGCGGCCATATTGACCGCTTTTTCAGTAGCCCCAACAGGACTCGAACCTGTATTTAAAGTTTAGGAAACTTTCGTTCTATCCCTTGAACTATAGGGCCATTGCAAAGTGATTGCAAATATAGGAATTTTGTATCAAATACCGAAATTTTCAAATAGTTTCTAATATCCCCACCTGTATAGAATCGAACCCCAGGTGAAACCTGCACCGAATGCAGAGAATATCAGAGTATCACCCTTTTTGAATTTGTCTTTAAAATCCCATAATGCCAGAGGAATTGATGTTCCGGCAGTATTTCCGAATTTCTCTATATCTATAAGTATCTTGTCCTGAGTAAGTCCCATACGGCGGCCTGTTGCATCAATGATACGCAGGTTCGCCTGGTGAGGAATCAGATATGCAATATCGTCGGCGGTGAGGTTGTGGCGCTCCATCATCTCAACCGAAACATCCGCCATACGCGAAACCGCATATTTGAACACTTGCTGTCCCTCCTGATGTATAAAGTGCTGGCGTTTTGCAACAGTCTCTTCTGTAGGCGGATACAACGAGCCTCCGGCTGTCTGGTAAAGGTAATGCCTTCCAATACCATCTACATGAGTTATTGAATCCTGAAAACCCAAAGTCTGGTCATCTGTAGGCTCAATAAGCATTGCAACGGCGGCATCTCCAAACAAAGGACATGTTGTACGGTCTGTATAATCGGTCATACCGCTCATACGCTCGCCACATACAAGCACAGCCTTTTTGTAGGCACCTGTCTCAACAAACCTTCTCACAGTTTCAAAGCTGAATATAAAGCCGCAACATCCGGCATTTATATCATATCCCCAAGCATTCAAAATACCGCACTTGTCTGAAATGATATTGGCAGTTGCAGGAAAGAGCATATCGGGGCTAACGGTTGCACATATCAACAAATCAACCTCTTCGGGTTTTGTAGATGTAGCAGCCAATAATTTTTTCACAGCCTGTTCACCCATATACGATGTACCAAGACCATCCTCTTTAAGTATTCTTCTCTCCCTGATTCCTACCCTGCTCATTATCCATTCATCAGATGTGTCTACCATTGTAGATAACTCACTGTTGGTGAGGATATAATCAGGCAAATAGGCCTCAATTCCTGTTATAACTGCTTTCTTATTCATAAAATTCGGTCCTTTTTCTATTTATTTTAAACCACTACTGACACGACATCGCATTCTTCAACTTCTCAACCAACCTGTGCTTTACAGCCTTTTCTGCCTCCAATATCATGTTTCTGATAGCCAGCGGAGTTGATGCTCCATGCCCTATTACTACGGGAGCCGTAACGCCCAAAACAGGCGTACCGCCATAATATTCATAATTGAATCTCCCGAAAAACGGATGATGTACTCCCAATCTGGAAATCATGGCATACATACCCTCAGCCTGTTTCAGACATACATTGCCCACAAAGCCGTCTGTTACAAGAACATCTGCAATTCCGCCGTTGAACATGGAGTTTGCCTCCATATTGCCCACAAAATTAAACTCTGAGGTATTGCTCATAAGCCTGTAGGCCTCCTGCGCCGCAACTGTTCCCTTTTCGCTCTCAGTTCCGATATTAAGCAGAGCCACGCGCGGATTCTCTATCCCCATCATTGTCTTTGCATAAATCGATCCCAAAATTGCAAACTGGTACAACATGGCAGGTCTGGTATCGGTATTCAGTCCCACATCCAGTATCAGCATATTCTTTCCGTCGGCAAGCGGAATTTGTGCAGAGATACAAGGCCTGAGCAGTCCGGGAAGAGTCTTGAGGGTTCTCACCGAACCGGTAAGCATTGCACCTGTATTTCCGGCACTGGCGAAAGCATCTATCTCGCCTGTGAGCAATTTGTTGAATCCCACACACATACTGGAGTCGGTCTTCTGCAAATATGCCTTCACAGGATGCTCTCCCATCTCAATTGCCTGGGATGCATGTATTACAACAAAATTACCGGAGTCTAAACCGTAATGACGGCAGACCTCGGTAATCTTTTCCCGATCTCCAATCAGAAAAATCTTTGTATCAGAATCTATATGCGAATAGGCATCAATTACTCCCAAAATAACATTTTCAGGAGCATAATCTCCACCAATCGCATCGACACCGATTCTGATCATCAGTCTAACTACGCGTTAGCTTTCTCAATAATCAACCGGCCTCTGTAATAGCCGCACTCAGGACAAACATGATGGTATCTTACAGTAGCACCACAGTTTGAGCAAGTTGCAAGTGTAGGAACTACAGCTTTATCATGAGTTCTACGTTTGTTTCTGCGTTGTTTCGAAATTTTGTGTTTAGGATGTGCCATCTCTACTTATTTTTTAATTGTTATTTCTTATTTGCTTTATTGTCCAACAACTGCTGCAATGCTCCAAATGGAGAATTTGCATTATTGCTGTTTTCCTCTTCATTGCTTCTGTTGCCGGCATTGAGTCCTCCAAGTTTTGCCATCATCTGGGGATTGCACTCTCCCTCCTGATGAACCCTCTGCAAAGGCATATTCACACATATATAGTCGTAGATGAACTGGCTCAAATCCAACTCTCCGTCGGTTGGATCAACCACAAGGAACTCATCACTCTGAGGATCCTCATCTGTTTTTGCAAATTTCACAGCCACTGAGGCAGTAAAATCTACAGGCAACTCCAATTCATCCAGACATCTGTCGCACTCTACTGTAAGATTTCCCTCTGCAATACAGGTAACATTCATCCAGCCGCCACCCTTCTCTATCACAATCTTGACATCTACTGCTGCATCAAAAATCTGAGTATTTCCAAAACTTTTGAAAAATGCACCGTCGATCGGAAAATCATATTCATACTTTCCAATCTTCAGACCCTTAATCTGAATAATAAAATCCTTATTGTCAGACAGTTGCTCTTTCATAAAGCTTCAAAATCCCCAATAGAGCGTGCAAAGATAGTCATTATTGGGTAAAAATTCAACAAAAAATTGACTCAAAATCAAACTTACTGTCCTTTTCTCCTCTTCCTCTCAGTCTCATCCAAGTATATCTTTCTGATACGCATAGATTTAGGGGTTACCTCAACAAGTTCATCTTCTTGAATATACTCCAACATCTCCTCCAATGAGAATTGAAGTGGCGGAGGAAGCACAGCCTTGTCGTCGGTGCCGGATGCACGCACATTTGTAAGTTTCTTTGTTTTACAGATATTGATATTCAAATCGCCCATTCTGGTATGCTCACCCACAACCTGTCCTGCATAGATCTCCTCGCCCGGGAATATGATGAACTTTCCTCTATCCTGCAGTTTGTCCATAGCATAGGCCACAGACAATCCTGTTTCAATTGCAATCAGGGAGCCGTTGGTTCTCATCTCTATTTCACCTTTGTATGGCTCGTAACCTTTAAAGCGGTGAGCCACAATTGCCTCGCCCTGTGTTGCTGTAAGCAGGTTGCTGCGCAATCCTATTATACCCCTCGACGGAATATCAAAATCGAGATGGGTTCTATCCTCTCTCGGCTCCATGTGAAGCAACGAGCCCTTTCTGCGGGTTGTCATTTCAATTACCCTTCCGGCCATTTCACTCGGAACATCTATAGTAAGATGCTCTATAGGTTCGCAACGCACTCCATTAATATTCTTGTCGATAACCTTAGGCTGTCCCACCTGAAGCTCAAATCCCTCCCTTCTCATTGTCTCAATAAGAACCGACAGATGCAGCACACCTCTTCCAGATACCACAAACGAATCAGACGACATACCCTCCTTCACTCTCAATGCCAAGTTCTTCTCCAGCTCCTTCTCGAGTCTCTCCTTGAGGTGTCTTGAGGTTACAAACTTGCCCTCTTTTCCAAAAAATGGAGAATCATTGATTCTGAAGAGCATACTCATTGTAGGTTCATCAACAGAGATTGGCGGCAAAGCCTCAGGATTTTCATAATCGGCAATTGTATCACCTATTTCAAAGCCATCCACACCCACTACAGCACAGATATCACCACTGTTTACAGACTCTGTCTTGATTTTGCCCAAACCGTCGAAAACCATAAGCTCCTTAACCTTCGACTTCTCCATAGTTCCGTCGCGTTTGCACAAGGTAATCTGCTGTCCGGCCCTGAGCGTGCCTCTCTTGATACGGCCTATCGCAATACGGCCCACATACGGAGAATACTCCAACGACGATATGAGCATCTGCGGAGTTCCCTCCTCCTGCTCCGGCGCAGGAATCTCAGAGAGTATGGTATCAAGCAGCGGAGTTATATCATTTGTCTGCTTTTTCCAGTCATCAGACATCCACCCTTGCTTTGCACTTCCATACATTGTCTTGAAATCCAGCTGCTCCTCTGTTGCATTAAGAGAAAACATCAGATCAAACACCTGCTCATTGACCTCGTCCGGACGGCAATTGAGTTTGTCTACCTTATTAACCACAACCACAGGTTTTTTACCCATCTCTATCGCCTTCTGCAACACAAAACGGGTCTGAGGCATAGTTCCCTCAAAGGCATCAACAAGCAGCAACACGCCGTCGGCCATATTGAGAACCCTCTCAACCTCTCCTCCAAAATCGGCGTGGCCCGGAGTATCAATGATATTAATCTTGTAATCTTTATATGGTACACTCACATTCTTTGCAAGAATTGTTATACCTCTCTCTCTTTCCAGATCATTATTATCCAGAATGAGTTCGCCCAGCTTTTCAGCATTGCGCATAAGTTTGGCATGCTGTATCATCTTGTCTACCAGCGTAGTTTTACCGTGGTCTACATGGGCTATAATTGCTATGTTCCTAATATTTTGCATAATTCGGCTGCAAAAGTATAAATAATTATTTTTTATACTATTTTCATACGTTATTTTTTTTAGTATTTTTGCGCGTCATTTCTGAAGATGATATTTTCAAGCCTTTTAATGGAACTGAAAACAATTAAATATATAACACGATGAAACAAGACATGATTGTAATTTTGGATTTGGGAAGCCATGAAAATACTGTGCTTGCCAGAGCTATCCGCGCACTTGGTGTTTACAGCGAAATCTACCCGCACGATATCACGGCGGATGAACTCAAGGCGCTACCTAACGTAAAGGGAATCATCATCAACGGTGGCCCGAACAATGTTATAGATGGCGTTGCAATTGATGTCAATCATGATATTTACAATGCAGGATTCCCTGTAATGGCCGCAGGCCACGAAAAAGCCCTTTGCGATGTAAAGCTTCCTCAATTCGGTAACGACGAAGAGGCTATCAAGGCTGCTGTAAAACCATTTGTATTCGATACTTGCAAAGCAGAGGCCAACTGGAACATGACAAATTTTGTAAATGACCAGATAGAGCTTATCAGAAAACAGGTAGGAAACAGAAAAGTGCTGCTTGCCCTTTCAGGAGGAGTAGACAGCTCTGTTGTAGCGGCTCTCCTTCTCAAAGCAATCGGAGATAACCTTGTTTGCGTACATGTAAACCACGGCCTTATGCGTAAAGGCGAATCTGAGGCTGTTGTTGAGGTCTTCCGCAACCAGCTCTGTGCAAACCTTGTATATGTTGATGCAACAGACCGTTTCCTTGACAAACTTGCAGGCGTTGCAGATCCTGAGCAAAAACGCAAAATCATTGGCGGCGAATTTATCCGCGTATTTGAAGAAGAGGCCCGCAAACTGGATGGCATAGACTTCCTCGGTCAAGGAACAATCTATCCTGACATTGTTGAGAGCGGTACAAAAACTGCAAAAATGGTAAAATCACACCACAATGTAGGCGGTCTTCCGGAAGATATGCAGTTTGAACTTGTAGAGCCAATCAAACAATTGTTCAAAGACGAGGTGCGTGCCTGCGGTCTTGAACTTGGTCTTCCATACGAAATGGTTTACCGCCAGCCGTTCCCTGGTCCGGGTCTTGGTGTAAGATGTCTTGGTGCCATCACACGCGACCGTCTTGAAGCAGTAAGGGAGTCTGATGCAATTCTTCGCGAAGAGTTTGCAAAAGCAGGTCTCGACAAAAAAGTTTGGCAATACTTCACCATCGTTCCCGACTTCAAATCGGTAGGTGTAAGAGACAATGCCCGTTCATACGACTGGCCTGTAATCATCCGCGCCGTAAATACAATAGATGCAATGACCGCAACAATCGAGCAAATCGACTGGCCTATCCTTATGAAGATCACAGACCGTATTCTTGCTGAGGTAAAAACAGTAAACCGTGTTTGCTACGATATGTCTCCAAAACCAAGCGCAACAATCGAGTGGGAATAACCAAAGTTTGGTTATCAGACTTTAAACCGATTTTGAACACTGTTTCAAAGTCGGTTTTTTCATTTCTCCCTCAATCTCTTTTGCCTTTCATAGGATGATGATCCAGAATATTCTGCATCCACTGGCGGCTGCTCACATGGGTATAAATTTCTGTAGTGAGAATACTTGAGTGGCCGAGCATATCCTGCACCACACGCAAATCCGCGCCATTTTCCACCAAATGGGTAGCAAACGAATGGCGGAATGTATGCGGAGATATCTTCTTCTCAATTCCGGCCCTTGCTGCAGCCTCCCTCACAATCATAAAGACCATCTCCCTAGAAAGTTTTCCACCCCGTCTGTTCAAAAAGAGAATATCCTCGGCAATGCCGCCATTTACACCGGAGCGCCGCGCTCTCCTGCCCGAACCATTACCTGAGTGCCTGCCGCCATTTGTTTTCGACACCTTTGCAGACTGCAACACCTCCCATCTCTCCTTTTTATATATAGCCACAGCCTCCTGTGCAAAATCGCCCACCGGCACAAGCCGCTGCTTGTCTCCCTTTCCAATAACCCTTATAAAACCATCCTCAAAAAACAGATCCGACAATCTCAACTCCACAAGTTCGCTGACCCTCAGTCCGCAAGAGTAGAGCATCTCCACAATTGCCCTGTTCCTCACTCCAATAAATCTATCATCCGCAGACTCTCCGGCCTGCAAAATAATCCTCTCAACCTCATCAACCGACAGCACTACAGGCAGCGACCTCGGTACCTTTGGAGCCTCCACCTTATCACAAGGATTACTGTTGGTATCTGCAAATTTAAAGAAGGCCTTAATGGCACTCAACATCCTGGCCTGACTCATCTGCGTTATTCCTTTCCGGTACTGTACCTTAATATATTCGTCGAGATACTCCTGAGTTACGCCATCAGGCTCCTCAACAGATGGCAAATCAGAACCCTCTTCAGAAGGATTCTTCAAGAAAATGAAGAATTTCTTGATATCACTCCTGTAGGAGGCAACAGTATTTAAAGAGAGAGACCTTTCCCACTGCAAAAATGAGCAGAACTCATCCAATACACCATCCAGTTTACTGCGTTCCATTCCTGTTATCTCTTTCATCATTTTTTGCCGACAGCAGGATTTCTGCCGGGACACCATTGACGGACACCGCACTCGCCACATTTCGGATTGCGTGCCGTACATACATATCTGCCGTGCAATATCAGCCAATGATGGGCCTCTGCCCTATCCTCCACCGGTATCAGATTATTCAGATCCCGCTCAACATCCAGAGGAGTCTTGCCATTCGAAAAATTCAATCTGTGCGACACTCTGAAAACGTGTGTATCAACCGCTATCACCGGTGCCCCATAAATAATTGAAGCAACCACATTTGCAGTCTTGCGGCCAACTCCTGGCAACGACTCCAGCCGCTCCACCTCAGAAGGCACTTGGGAGCCAAAATCATCTACAAGTTTTTTGGCCATTCCTAAAAGATGCTTTGCCTTGTTATTTGGAAAAGAGACCGATTTTATATACTCATAAACCTCTTCAAACGAAGCTTCCGACAAAAGTTCAGGGCTCGGAAAACGCTCAAAAAGAGCCGGAGTTACCATATTCACCCTTTTATCTGTGCATTGTGCCGAGAGTATCACAGCAACTATCAGTTCAAAAGGGTTCTTGAAATTAAGTTCACTCTTTGCCGAGACCATATTCTGTCTGAACCACTCAAGTATCTTTGCGGCATCGCCATTTGTCGCGCCAACACCTTTATTATCTCCAACACCTTTATTATATTTCTGTGAGCCCATAACTCTTTTTACTTTCTCTTTTTTGACTTCAATTGTTCTTGGCCTTGCTTTGTGCTTTGCTTCTTGTGCTTTGCATTGTGCATTTGCCTCTTGTACCTTTTGCTCACGCCTTGTACTCGGCCTCAAGAATATCCTCCATCTGTATCTCCATCTCGGTTGGAACCTCACTTAAAGTTCCATTCTCACAAACCATCATTCTTCCGGGATATCTCTTGACAAGATCTCTGTTGTGCGTTACCATTACAAGCGCCGGCTTCTGCTCCTGATTTATCTTCATAAAGAGCTCCATAATCTCAACAGTAGTCTCGGGGTCGAGATTTCCGGTTGGCTCATCTGCCAGAATTATTGGAGGATTATTCAGGAACGCCCTTGCAATCACAACCCTCTGCTGCTCTCCGCCCGAGAGCTGATGCGGCATTTTGTGCGCCTTTGTAGCCATTCCAACCATCTCCAGCACCTCTTGCGAACGGCGCAACATCGCCTCTTTGCCCTTCCATCCCGTTGCCTCCAGCACAAACAGCAGATTCTCCTCGACACTTCTGTCCATAAGCAGCTGGAAATCCTGAAAGACCACACCTATTCCCCGTCGCAAATAGGGAATCTGCTTGCTCTTTATTTTAAGCAAATTGAAATCTCCAACCCTTGCCAATCCCTTTTTGATGGCAAGCTCGGCAATCAGCGCCTTTATTATCGAACTCTTTCCGCTGCCAACCTTTCCCACAAGATATACAAACTCCCCCTTGTCTACCGTAAGGTTCACATCAGACAATATCAAGTTACCGTCGTTTACAATATCAACTCCCTCCAACTGGATCAGAGGTGCAGAAATCTGCTCTCCATTCTGAACATCAAGAATATTTTCTACCATTACTTTATACTTTGCGAACATACAAATTTCGTTATTTATTTATACATTTGCAAACATCATATTGTATTTGAAAAGGGAGTATGAAGGAAAAATTTACAACATATAAAAAGGCCGGAATCATTACCCTGCTCGCACTTGCGCTCATTCTGGCAACACAGTCGCTCTCCGCTATGGGAAGAGCAGAATACCACAAAGAGCTGGCCCTTGCAAAAGAGCTGTTCAACAACAAATTATACCAGAGTGCCCTGGTAAAATTCGAGAATTTGTCGGGCCAGTATAAAGAGATTAAAAACAGGGAAAATATTGATATTATCGAGATCGACGGATATAGGGTTTTGTGTCTGATCAACCTCGATATGCCAGACAGCTATGATGCAATCAGAGAGTACGGACAAAAATATCCATACTCAAAAATGCTCGGCAGAATCAAATTCAGGCAGGCAGTAAAGATGTTCGACAACGGCAACTACACCGGCGCAATGAGCCTGCTGGGCACAATCGACAAAAGAGCCCTTTCAAAAGAAGAGAGAGAAGAGTTCACCTTCAGAAAAGGATACTGCCAGATGCGCACCGGAAACAACAGCGGGGCAATAAACACCTTCAATGCAATAATAGGCAGCAGTTCGCACAGCTACCTCTATCCGGCACTTTACTACTGCGGATACCTGCACTACATAAACAAAGAATTCAACAGGGCGATTCCACTCTTTGAGCGGTCGAAAAACGACCCGAGATTTGCAATTCTGAGCCGTTACCACCTATTGGAGAGCAAATTCCTGCAAAAAGAGTACAATTATGTAATAGCAAACGGCCCTGCAGTATACGAAGAGATTGAGACCAACTACAAATCAAAGGTAGCCAGAATAATCTCAGAGGCTTATTATGCAGTAAACGACACCGATCATGCAAAATATTACTTTGAACTCTACTCCATGTCGGGAACAAACCTGAGCAAAACCGACAACTTTTATGCAGGCATGATCGCCTACACCCTCAACAACCATATAAGCGCCACAGACTCCTTTGCAAAAATTGCCTCAGCCAACGATTCCATAGGGCAAAGCGCAGCCTACCATCTCGGGCAGAGCTATATCCAGCTCAAAAACAAGCACGAAGCCCAAAAGGCATTCAAGATGGCCTCGGAGAGCAGTTTCGACAAAACCATACAGGAAGATGCCCTTTTCAATTATGCCAAACTCTCATTTGATATAAACCGCGACACAAAGGCCTTTGAAAAATATCTCAACAACTACCGGTCGGACAACAACAAATGGGATGAGATCCAGAGCTACATGGCAACCGAATTTCTGATGAACGGCAATTACGAAGATGCCATAACTGCCCTCAAAAAGATCAAGAATCCAACCCCTGCCTCAACCGTAAACCTGCAGAAGGCCTCATTCTTCAGAGCTATCCAGCTCATAAGAAACAACTCATACACCAAGGCACTTCCATACCTTACCGAATCCATAAACCACAGCAGCTACAACCTGCCATTGAAAAATCTGGCTGAGTTCTGGACCGCAGAATGTCTCTACCGCACAGACCGCTTTGCCGCCTCAGAAGAGATTCTTGTAAAGCTGCAGAACAACAGCCGCTTCAAAGAGAGCAAGGAGTACCCTGTTTCTATATACAATCTGGCCTACAGCCGCTTCAAGAGGGGAATGTATGAAGATGCTGCCAACACATTTGAAGAGTATCTGAACTTGCAGGCAGAAGAGAAGCCATACGCCATTGAGGCAAAAACCAGAATGGCAGATTGCCTCTTTATGCTCAAGGAGTATCAGCAGGCTGCCGGATTATACGAAAAGACAGCAATTGAAAATGGCTACAAAGATCTCTATGCACCACTGCAAGGAGCAATTTCGTATGGCCTTTTGAATGACAATGCCAAAAAGATGGCAATTTTGGAGAAGATAACGGAGAGTTCGCACAGAGCATCACCGCTATACACCTCCGCACTCTATGAATATGGCCGCACATTGGTTCAGAATGTAGAGGATGAGAAGGCCGAAACTGTTCTGCTCAAATTGATAAACAATCCAAAAGACAGCACCTTCTACTACAAAGCACTGCTGGAAATGGGTATGATAAGCGCAAACAGACAGCAATACGACAATGCCCTTCAATACTACAAGACCATTGTTGCCAAAAATCCTATAAGCGAGGAGGCCCAGAGCGCCCTCTCCGGCATTGAAAATATCTACCAGACACGCAACAAGCCTGAAGAGTTCCTCAACTATCTCGATATGATAGGCCTGTCGGAGACAAAAACTGAAGATGAAAAGGAGAATATGCTCTTCAATGCTGCAGAGCAGGTCTTTCTTGGAGAAAACTATACCGATGCGCTCAACTCGCTGCTCGCGTTCATCGGCAGATATCCAAACGGGAACAAGGCCTCACAGGCCAATTTCTATATAGCCGAATGCTACAACAAAACAGGCAAACCCGAGAAGGCTGCCGACTACTATTTCAAGGTGATGGAGGGAGGAATCGGAGCATTTTCCGAGATTGCCACACTCAACTATGGCAAACTCTCATACGCCCTGCAGCGGTATCAGGATGCTGTAAATGCCTTTGAGACACTTGATAAAATAGCACAACTCGACAACAACCGCACAGAGGCCAAGAGAGGTCTTGTGGAGTCGTACTTCATGTGCAGAAATTACAGTCAGACACTCATAGAAACAGATGCTCTTCTGGCCGATAAAGAGGAGAACAAGGAGCTTGTAGGGCTTGCCGAGTATTATAAGGCAAAGAGCCATCTGGCACTTGGACAGAGAGATGAAGCGCTGCCGCTGCTGCGTAAAATGGCCAAAGAGCCCAACACCGTAACCGGTGCCGAAGCGGCATACCTTCTCATTGCAGATGCTTACGACGCAGGAGATTTTGAAAATGTTGAGAAACAGACCTTTGCACTGTCGGATTCATCAACGCCACACACATACTGGCTTGCAAAATCATTCATTGTATTGGGTGATTCATACGCCGAAAGGGGCAATATGGAACAGGCTGAGGCCACATTCAACAGTATAAAAGATAACTACACCCCACAATCGGAAGATGATATAGCAGACTTGCTGAAGATAAGACTGAACAAACTCTCGCAAATGAAACAATAAGAAAAATGGCAAAATATAATTATAATATAATCCCGACAATAGTTGTTCTGGCACTCCTGTGCCTGATGCCGCATGGTGCAAAGGCCCAGAACCAGCAGAAAATAGACCCCACAGTTGAGGTACAAAGGGATTTCGACGGCCGTATGGTCAATATCCACAAAAGCCGCCTGCAGACCGCAATAAACGACTCTTTGAGCAATTTCAATTTGAGCTTCAACTACTCCATTTTCAACAAACCATACAAAGACCTGTATGAATTCTCTCCGCTTCCGTCGGCAGATTTGCAGAACAAAGTAGAAGAGAAATACCCCGTATTGTTGGCAAAAGCAGGGATAGGCTTTCCGCTCTCTCCATTTGGAGAAATATATTTCCAGCCACAACTCAAAGGGAGCAGCACCCTCCAGCTGAATGCCCTCTACAATGGCTTTTACGGCAAACTCAATGCTTTGCAGACCAATCCTCAAAGCCTCAAAATAGAGAAGGCAAAAGATATAAAATCCTACGCCGGCAACACCTCTTTCGGGCTTGGAGGCAACTACGGATACCATTGGAAAAGCGGAGAACTCTCCTTTGGAATAGGCTACAACGCCAATTCTGCCACCTATTATGGCTTTGCACCAAACAGCACGCAGGAGAGTCTGGAGAGCTCCCTCTTCAAAAAGATAGAGGAACGCAAATTCATGAAAGACAGCAGTTCACACCAGTGGCAACAGATTGGGGCAGATTTTCATATCGGCTCTGTAAATGCGAGAGGCAGAGGTGCCAAATTCCATTACAATGCAGATATCAGCTACTCCCACACAAACGACAAATATCGCAGCAAAATGCCTCAGGCGCTCCAGGAAAACCTCATAAAAATATCTGGAGAAGCGGGCCCTACATTTGGCAGATACAACAAAATCACCATCGGATTCAATTCAGAAAATGTGCTCTATTCAGGAGCACAAGAATACAAATATGGTTTGTACGAAATCACTCCGCAATACTCGTTTGAAAAGGGAAGATTCAAACTGAATGCAGGGCTGAAGATTTCGGGCAGATACAAAAGCAAGGATGACACCGACAAATATCACAACACCTTCTTTGCCAAGGCCGACCTTTCATTTGAAATTGCAAAGGAGAATCTCTGGCTCTATGCCGGTATCGACGGAGGCAACTGCCTGAACAGCTACTCCTCACTGCTACAGGAAAACAGATGGATATCCCAAACAGCGGAACTCAGGGCAAGTTCTGTTCCATTCCTCATTAAGGGAGGCTTCAGAGGGCAGATTCACAACAAGTTCAGCTACAACATCCATGCAAGATACACCATCCATGAGGGGCTTGTGCAGTACATAGCTGCCGCTGAGCTGCCTCAAGAGAATTATGAGGAGAATTTCGACAACCGGCTCTATGCAATCTACTCGAATCACCGCCAATTCTCGGTAACAGGCGATTTCAAATGGGAGAGCAAGGAGGTTACAGCAGGCACAGTGCTGGAGTATTCAAACTTCACAAAATCAAAGAACAGCACCCTCAAAGATGGCATGCCGCCACTCGGTTATGCACCATTCCAGTGGTATCTCTACGGAAAATACAACTACAGGCAACGGGTGTGGATTGAACTCACCTCGCTTTTGAGAAGCGGCACACCAACATGGTCTTCTGCATACCCCGAAAATGAAATCGAGTTTGAACCATTCCTCAATCTCGGCATAAATGCAGGGTATTCGGTAAATAGAAACTTGTCGATATTCATAACAGGAGAGAATCTTCTCAACAAACAAATACAATATTATCCTCAATATGTAGAAAAAGGCATCAGTTTTGGAGCCGGCATCTTGGTTAAATTATGATTTTTTTATATCTTCGCGTGTTTAAAAACCATTAAAGATAATGAGCGAAATAGAGAAAGATCAGGTAGCGCAAAATGGCGGTTATTCAGCAGACAGCATTCAGGTTTTGGAAGGATTGGAGGCCGTTAGAAAGCGCCCTTCGATGTATATCGGAGATGTAGGGGCAAGAGGTCTGCATCACTTGGTATATGAAGTTGTAGATAACTCCATAGATGAGGCTTTGGCCGGTTATTGCACAGACATTGAGGTTACTATCAATAAAGACAACTCAATAACCGTAAAGGATAACGGTAGAGGTATTCCAACCGGAATTCATGAAAAAGAGGGAAGAAGTGCATTGGAAGTTGTACTTACAGTCCTTCATGCCGGCGGCAAATTCAGCAAAGACAGCTACAAAGTTTCGGGAGGTCTGCATGGTGTGGGTGTATCCTGCGTAAATGCCCTTTCAACCCATTTGAAGGCAGAAATCCACAGAGAGGGTAAAGTCTTTGTGCAGGAGTATTCAAAAGGAGTTCCATTGTATCCTGTAAAGGTTGTTGGAGATGCAGATGATACCGGTACTATCGTTACTTTCAAACCGGATGGAGAAATCTTCACAGCATCAACTATCTACAATTACGATATCCTTGCAGCCAGACTCAGGGAGCTTGCATACCTCAACAAAGGAATCAGACTTACCATCAGGGATATCCGCGACGAAGCTGCCGAGCTGAATGAGAACGGCGAAGTTGTTGCCACAGAAAAATGCGAGACTTTCCACTCGGAAAAGGGCCTTATGGAGTTTGTCTCTTATCTCGACGGAACCCGCGAAAAGCTCACAGAAAATCCTATCTATCTCGAAACCGACAAAACCGGTGTTCCTATCGAGATAGCAATGCAATACAACACAGGATTCTCTGAAAACATCCACTCATACGTAAACAACATCAACACAATAGAGGGCGGTACCCATCTGAGCGGTTTCAGAAGGGGTCTCACCTCAACACTCAAATCATTCGCCGAGAAAAACGGCTATCTTGCAAAACTGAAATTTGATATAGACCCTGCAGACTTCAGGGAGGGTCTCACCGCAGTCATTTCGGTTAAGGTTGCAGAGCCTCAGTTTGAGGGCCAGACCAAAACAAAACTCGGCAACAGCGAGGTTATGGCTGCCGTTTCGCAAGCAACCAGCCAGGCGCTCGAAATATACCTCGAAGAGAATCCTAAAGATGCAAAAAGCATTATCGACAAAGTGATTCTTGCAGCAACCGCACGCCATGCAGCACGCAAGGCACGCGAACTTGTGCAGAGAAAAACAGTGATGTCGGGAGCAGGTCTGCCGGGCAAACTGGCCGACTGTTCAGACAGAGATCCGGAAAAGTGCGAAATATTCCTTGTGGAGGGAGACTCTGCAGGCGGTACAGCAAAATCAGGCCGCGACAGAAGATTCCAGGCAATCCTTCCGCTGAGAGGTAAAATCCTCAATGTGGAAAAAGCAATGGAACACAGAGTGTTTGAAAGCCAGGAAATCAGAAACATCTACACTGCACTTGGTGTTACAATAGGCACGGAAGAAGATAGCAAAGCTTTGAACCTTAGCAAATTACGCTATCACAAAGTAATTATCATGACCGATGCCGATGTAGATGGAAGCCACATCACAACACTCATCCTCACATTCTTCTTCCGCCACATGCAGGATCTTATCAAAAACGGTTATGTATATTGTGCAACCCCACCTCTCTACCTTGTAAAGAAGGGAAAAACCGAGCAATACTGCTGGACAGATGAAGAGAGGAAGGCAATTGTTCAGGAGCTTACAGGAGGTACAGAGAAAGGTGTTCACATCCAGCGTTACAAAGGTCTTGGAGAGATGAACGCAACCCAGTTGTGGGACACAACAATGAGTCCTGAGCACAGAATATTGAGACAGGTAACCATAGAGAATGCCGCAGAGGCCGACAGAATCTTCTCAATGCTCATGGGCGACGATGTTCCGCCAAGAAGAGAGTTTATTGAACAAAATGCCAAATACGCAAACATTGATGCATAGCTCCAGAAAAAAAATAGTGATTCTGACACTCCTGCTCTCATTTATGTTGGCAGGAGCGTTGGCATCTCCATCATACGCAGCAGAGCCGTCGGTTTCTTCAGATATTAAAACCACGCTCCACAACTCTCTGCAAAGCGTAAAAGAGTTTTTCGGCCGCTTCAAGAAACAGAAAAGTGTTGTAGAGGTAAAAATGCCGGATCCAATGCCGGTCATCTCCTATTGCCAGTATGCAGACCTCACATACGGAAGTCTGCACAAAATTTACAATCCGCAGATCACCCCGATTGCAGATGAGATACTCTTTGCAGATTTCTCCGACACACCGGACCAGTACAGCATTTGGGACAACAGCAACATCAATCCCTACAACGTATCTCTGGTAGATATGAAAGATACCGTAAAAATTGATGTAAGCAACTATGTTGCGCCATCCCAGAAGCATGTTACATCAAACTTCGGATTCCGCAAATGGAGACACCACTATGGCATCGACCTCAAAGTTCACAAAGGCGATACCGTAAAATGTGCATTCGACGGAGTAGTGAGGATAACCCGCTATCAGCGTAGAGGTTATGGATATTACACAGTTGTACGCCACAGCAACGGTCTCGAGACACTATATGCCCATCTTGCCAAATTCATAGCAAAACAGGGCGATACACTCAAAGCAGGAGACCCTATAGGCATGGGAGGCTCAACAGGCCGCTCAACAGGCTATCACCTCCATTTTGAGGTAAGATACCTCGGCAACCCCATCAACCCCAACGACATAATAGACTTTGAAAACCACACCACAAAAAACAGGGTATTCCTTCTCACTGCAAACAACTTCGAATACAAAAAAGAGATTGACAAAATACGCTACTGGACAGTAAGAAAAGGTGATACTTTGGGACGCATTGCCCAGCGCACAGGCGTTTCGGTTTCAAAACTCTGTTCACTCAACGGCATAACAAGAAACACAATTTTAAGAATTGGCCGACGATTAAGATATACCTAATAAATATATAAACTATACTATCATGGATATTTTTGAAAGAATCAAAAAAGACGAGGGAGGTCCCCTTGGTCAGTACAGAAAAAGAGCTCATGGTTATTTCATGTTTCCAAAACTTGAGGGTGAAATAGCTCCTTATATGACATTCAACGGCAAAAAAGTGCTTGCATGGACATTCAACAACTATCTTGGTCTTGCAAACGACCCTGAAGTAAGAAAAGTTGATGCAGAGGCTGCTGCAAAATGGGGTCTTGCTTACCCTATGGGTGCCAGAATGATGAGCGGACACACTTCACTCCACGAGCAGTTGGAGAGAGAACTTGCCGAGTTCGAGTGCAAAGAGGATGCTTACCTGTTCAACTTCGGTTATCAGGGTATGATTTCAACTATCGATGCCCTTGTTACAAGACATGATGTTATTGTTTATGATTCAGAGGCTCATGCTTGTATCATGGATGGTGTACGCCTCCACATGGGTCAGAGAATCGTTTACCCTCACAACGATATCGAGCGTTGCGAGAAAGCACTCCAGAGAGCTACCAAACTTACAGAAAAAACAGGTGGCGGAATCCTTTTGATTACTGAGGGTGTATATGGCATGACCGGTGGTCTTGGCCGTCTGGATCTTATCTGCGAACTCAAAAAGAAATACAACTTCAGAATTCTGATTGATGATGCTCACGGATTCGGCTGTATGGGCCCTAACGGCAGAGGAACATCTGAGCACTATGGTGTTATGGATCAGGTAGACCTTTACTTTGGTGCATACGCAAAATCAATGGCTTGTATTGGCGGTTTTGTAGCAGGTGATAAAGATATCATCAACTATTTGAGATACAACCTCCGTTCACAAATCTATGCAAAATCACTCCCTATGCCAATAGTTGAGGGCTGTTTGAAGAGACTCGACATTATCAGAAAGGGCCACGACAAACGTGAGAAACTCTTCAAGATTACCCGCGCTCTTCAAGATGGTTTGAGAAAGAGAGGTTTCGATATCGGAGTTGCTGAGGCTTGTATCACCCCTGTATTCATGAAAGGTGATGTTCCTGAGGCTACCAACATGCTTATCGATTTGAGAGAAAACTATGGCATCTTCTGTTCATGCGTTGTATACCCTGTTGTGCCTAAAGGCGTTATCATGTATCGTCTTATCCCTACAGCTATGCACGAAATGGAGCATGTAGAGTACACTTTGAACGCATTCGAGGCTGTTAAGAAGAAACTTGAGGCCGGCGAATACAAAGGCTCTACAGAGATTCAGGATATGGCTATCCTTTAATTAAGGTAATATATATAAAGGAGATTTTAAGGCACTTTACACAAATCGGAGACAAGCCTTAAAGTCTCCTTTTATCATACATATTAATAATGGACAAATTATGAAAGTTGTAATAATAACAGGAGCCAGCTCAGGCATTGGCCTTGCCTCTGCCAAAGAGTTTGCATCAAAAGGCGATTGTGTAGTTCTGGCTGCAAGAAATGTAGAAAAACTTGCAGACGAAGTTGAAGCCCTCAAAAAACAATATGGGCACGACACTATGCTGGACGAGAAAAAAGTGCCCAAATTCATTGCCCTAAAAACCGATGTAACAAAAGAAGAAGATTGCAAAAATCTCATAAAACAAACAGTTGGAATCTACGGCAGAATTGATGTGCTGGTAAACAATGCAGGAATCTCCATGCGTGCAATGTTCAAAGATCTTGATTTGGGCGTAATCAAAAACCTCATGGATGTAAACTTCTGGGGAACAGTATACTGCACAAAATATGCACTGCCTTATCTGCTGCAGGTAAAAGGCTCTGTTGTGGGTGTGATTTCAATTGCAGGTTTCAAAGGCCTTCCGGCAAGAACAGGCTACAGCTCATCAAAATTTGCGATCTACGGATTTTTGGACACCCTCAGGGTGGAACATCTGCATGATGGTCTGCATGTAATGATCTTTGCACCGGGCTTTACAGCATCAAACATAAGATTTACAGCACTCACCGCCGACGGCTCAGCCCAAGGCGAAACACCTCGTGACGAAGGAAAGATGATGAGTGCAGAGGCAGTCGCTGCCAGACTTGTAAAAGGAGTATACAAAAGGAAAGCCCAGATTATCCTCACCCCTATCGGCAAACTTACAGTATGGCTCAACAAATTCTTCCCGCGTCTGGTAGACCGTTTGGAATACAATTACATGAAAAAAGAGCCCGATTCCCCTTTAAAATAATATATAAGGTATGAGAAAAATAGTTTTTTTAGATTCCGACACAATAGGCGAAGACATTTCGCTGGAGCCTATCTCCTCATTGGGTGAATTTGTAAAATATCCCCATACCAAACCCGAAGAGGTTTTTGAGAGAATAAAAGAGTGTGATGTAATAATCACCAACAAAGTTATAATAGGCAAAGAGCAGATAGACGCCGCACCAAACCTCAGACTGATCTGCGTTGCAGCAACAGGAACAAACAATGTTGATATACCCTATGCAAACAGCAAAGGCATTCCTGTAAAAAATGCAATAGGCTACTCAACCGAGAGCGTTGTTCAGGTAACCTTCTCGATACTGCTCTCACTGGTAGGCCGGCTCCCTTATTTCGATAATGCCGTAAAGAGCGGCAAATACTCAAAAGGGTTGCTCTTTACCGATGTTTCAAAAGTATTCTGGGAACTTAAAGGCAAAAAATATGGTGTGATAGGTTTGGGCAATATAGGTTCAAAAGTTGCCGCGATAGCCAAAGCCTTTGGAATGGATGTAGTCTATTATGCAACAAGCGGTGTCGCCCACTCAGATGAATATGAGGCAGTCTCTTTAGAAAAACTTATGAGCGAATGCGATGTAGTTTCGGTTCATGCACCCCTCAATGAGCGCACAAACAACCTTATCACATACAAAGAGCTCTCACTCATGAAAAAAAGTGCCTACATAATAAACCTCGGAAGAGGCGGCATCATAAATGAAGCAGACCTTGTTCAGGCCCTCAACGAAAATCTCATAGCAGGTGCGGGAGTTGATGTATTCACAAAAGAGCCGCTTGTAGCAGACTCACCATACTTTAATATAAAGGATATGGATAAAGTTATCCTCACACCTCATATCGGATGGGCAAGCCAGCAGGCAAGAAAATGTCTGGTAGAAAAAATCGCTGAAAACATCAGAAACAACTCATAACTCACAGGTGTTGAAAATTTTTTAGGGCTATTGT
This sequence comes from Candidatus Egerieisoma sp., assembly GCA_045588775.1. Classification (GTDB taxonomy): domain Bacteria; phylum Bacteroidota; class Bacteroidia; order Bacteroidales; family UBA932; genus Egerieousia. The sequence goes on from JAZNEW010000006.1 coordinate 89,074, forward strand.
TGAAAAAATGTGTATAATTATTCAATAATAGCCCTTACATATGCTTAAAATTAAATTTTTATACTTACCTTTGCCCAGTGTGTAAATATAATCTTAGTACCTTAACAGAAGATTTTTTTGTAATGAATAAGTTATATAAGTTTTTGGTAGTGGCTATTCTGTGCGCCTGCAGCGTGCAATCTGCTTGGTGTCAGAAAGTTGCCATAAAAACCAATCTGCTCTATGATGCAACTTCAACAGCAAATGCCGGTATAGAGGTGGCACTTGCAAAGAAGTGGACATTTGATGTTTCGGGTAACTGGAACTCATGGTCGAAAAGCAAAAATGTATTGTGGAAACATGCCTTTGCCCAGCCGGAGGTGCGATATTGGTTCTGCGACCGTTTCTCCGGCCACTTTTTGGGTCTGCATGGTCATGGCGGCAGATACAACTTTGGAAATCTCAACAACAACATAAAGATTTTTAACACAGACTTCTCTCCTCTTTCAGACTACCGTTATCAGGGCTGGTTTGCAGGAGGCGGTATCACATACGGATATGCCTTTATTTTGGGCAAACACTGGAACATGGAATTGGGTCTGGGAGTTGGTTATGCCTATACCGAATACGACAAATTCGAATGCGTTGAGTGCGGCTCGCAGCTCAACAAAGAGGTTCCACTCCACTATTACGGCCCCACAAAGGCATTTATCAATTTAGTCTATCTATTTTAATGGGAGGTTGTTATGAAGAGGATTTTACTCATTATCATATCATTTGTTTTTGCGGCATCGGCTGGTGCCCAAACAATATTCAACGGCGATATAACCGTAAACAACTTCTCCATGACCAGAAATGGAGACTATATGTTTGTGGAGATGGATCTCGACATGAGCTCCTTTAATGTAAGCAACAACCGTGTGGAGATATACACACCTGTTATAGTTAATGGTGCAAACGAAAAAGAGCTCTATTCAATTGGAATCTACGGCCGCCGCCGCTACTTTACCTATGTGCGCAACGGCTGGAGCATTCTCGGTGATGAGAACGACGAAGTTATGCGCGAGAGCGAGTGCCCGGATGTAATCAAATACAAAACCAATGTTCCATTCGAAGAATGGATGAACGGGGCTAATATCAGAATTTACAACAACCGCTATGGTTGTTGTAACAAACTGGTCAATGAGCAGTTTGCCGATCTGGCCGGCTACGAACACTTTGTATTCACACCACAATATGTATATGTAAAACCACAAGCCGAGGCGGTAAAATCGAGAGAGCTCAGCGGTTCGGCATTTGTGGATTTCCCTGTATCGCAAACAGTAATCTATCCCGAATACCGCAACAATGTTGCCGAACTTCAGAAGATTATTGGCACAATAGATTCTGTGCGCAACGATTCTGACATTACCATAACATCTATATTCATTAAAGGTTTTGCATCGCCTGAGAGCCCATATTCAAACAACACACGCCTTGCAAAGGGCCGTACAGAGGCTCTGCGCCAATATGTGAAGAACCTTTACAATTTACCTGATTCAATCATAACAACAGCATACGAACCCGAGAACTGGGAGGGTTTGAGAGCCTATGTTGAGCAATCGAACATTTCAAACAAAGAAAGCATTCTGCAAATTATTGATTGCAACCGTGAACCCGACAACAAAGAGTGGCACCTGAAAACCACCCATCCTGCCGAGTACCGTTTCCTATTGCAGAATTGTTACCCTGCACTGCGCCGTTCGGATTATAAAATTGAGTATATCATCCGCTCATTCAGCGATCCGAAAGATATTCTACAGATTATGCGCACAGCTCCGCAAAAGCTCAGCCTGCAGGAGTTTTATGTTGGCGCACAATCTCTGGAACTCGGAAGCGACGATTTCTGTGAATTGTTCGACATTGCAGTGCTGATGTATCCCAACGATGAAATAGCAAACCTCAATGCTGCCAATGCAGCAATGACCAATGGTGATATGCGCAAAGCGGAGCGTTATTTGGCAAAGGCCGGAAATTCGGATGAGGCAATTTATGCAAGAGGCGTATTTGCCACACTCAACGGCAACTACGCAGAGGGTGAAAAGCTCTTCAATATGGTAAAAGACACCATACCTCAAACAGAAGATGCACTTGAACAGATAAAAAAATTAAACAAATAACTAATTATTAACCCATTCTAAAACTTTTACACATGAAAAAATTACTCTTAAGCGTAATGTGTTTAGCGGCTATGTGGTCGTGTAACACTCAAGAACCGGAGAATGGCAAAATTGATGCAGGTAATACCTACATGAAATTGTCTCTTAAGATGGAAACTAAAAGTGCCACCAATGACGGTGGTGGTTCAGATGCAGCCCCTGGTACTGAGGTAGGTTTGGATAAAGAAAATAAAATTTCATCTGTTGATGTTGTGTTGAAAGCATCAAATGAAACTTGCGTTGTAGCGAATGATGTTATTCCTGATGCAGCTGCAACTGATACTTATGTAGCATCATTCAATACTTTGGATTTGGCAGCAGGTACTGAATATGAAGTATACATCTATGCAAACTGCAGTGCTCCACTCTCAGGAAATTCTCCTGCTGCAACATTGGATTTGGATGCAACATCTTCTGAAACTGTTGCCAACATGACAAAAGATAACAATTTCTGGATGACCAATGCATATGCTGCAGCAACAACAACTCTTCCTGCAGACCTTTCTCTTTACACTCTGCCTCAGAACCCTCTAAACCTTGGTTCACACAGTGTAGAGCGTTCAATGGCTCGTTTCGACTTTATGCCTATCAACAATAACGTATACGACATTGCTGATAATGCTACCATTACTCTTAGAGAGGCTGCCCTTATCAACCAGAGCAATGCTCACTATATGCTACGTCGTGTTTCTGCAGATGGTACTAACAATAATTGGAGTGTAGGTGGTATTGAAACTAATGCAAACTATGTAGTTGATACTGATTATGCAGCTAAAGCTGATGGTTATAAAGATGGTTTGGCAGCAAACTTCACTGCTCATCTCACAACTCCTGGTAATTGGACTTGGAAATCTATTGCAGTTGCAGATCTTACTCAAGTAGACAACTGGGAAGGTACAGAAGGTGGTACTTCAGGCACTAACAGCTCACACACACTTAACGACTATTATATCTGGCAATATGCTAAAGAGAACACTATTCCAGGTGTAGATGCTCAACAAAATGGTATTTCAACAGGTATCGTATTCAAGGGCGAAATCACAGGTGATGCTGTTACCGCTGCTGGTGGCGCGACTATCTATGTATTTGAGAATGTTCTTTACGGAAACTGGACTGCTGTTGAGACCGCTGCTGCTAACGTTAGTGCTCCTGCTACCCTTGTTGCAGCTGTAAACAAAATTAAAGCAATTGACGAACCTGAAAGCTCAGATTATGCTGCCGCAGGCTTTACCGGCTATAGCCCAGAAGGTGGCAAATACTACGCATACTACTACTACTGGAACCGTCATAACGACAATGGCAACAATGCTGAAATGGGCACTATGGAGTTCGCTGTTGTACGTAACAATGTTTACAAACTTTGTGTAGACAAGATTGCAAAATTCGGTCACCCAACTCCTGGCGGCACTGATCCAGATCCGGATCCGGTAGTTCCAACAGATCCAAATGAGGAGCTTAACTACTACTTTACTGTTACTGTTAAAGTACTTCCTTGGGTAGTTCGCGTTAATCACATTGAATTCTAATTAGAAAAACTGATAATGAAACTCAAAAGTATAGTTTCCCAAAATACTGTTGGCAAGGGGCTTTGGTGCCTCTTGCTGGCAGCATTTTGTTGCTTTTCCTGCAAAAGCAGCATATATTCCGATTTAAGTGATTGTCCTCGTGGATTGTCACTGCGCTTTGTGTATGATTATAATATGGAGTATGTAAACTCATTCCATAAAAAATCCGATTGCGTGTCGCTATATGTATTTGATGAATCCGGAAATTATGTTGCAACATATCACGAAATTGGCGAAAAACTTAAAGATGAGAACTACCGCATGCAGGTGAGTCTCGACAAAGGAAATTATACACTTCTTGCCTATGGCGGAATGGCTTGCAACAACAAGTCATTTGATATGCCAACCTTTGCAACCAAAGCAGCGAGCCACATTGATGAAATGTATGTTGAACTCAACCATACCGATTTCACCTCAAATACCTCTCTGCACCCTCTCTTCTACGGCGCAATGGAGGTAAGCATCGCAGCCGATGATTATGTAGAAGAGACCATATACATGATTAAGAATACAAACAATATCCGTATTGTATTGCAACAGATGGATGGCGAAACAATAGCCGCCTCTCTGTTTGACTTTAAAATTACCGACGACAACAGCTACCTCAACAACCGCAACGAAGTTGTATCCCGCGGCGATGTTACCTACACCCCTTGGGCTAAGGGAGAGGATATTGTTGGAAGTTGGGATGATGAACAGACTCCTGTGTCTGCTGCATGGGCCGAGTTGTCTACATCGCGTCTGACCACCGGCACATCACCACGTTTGACCATTACCAAAAAAGAGGATGGAAAAGAGGTGTTGAGTATTCCTCTCAACCAATATCTGATGCTGCTCAAAAGTCAGCTTTATGCAGATATGTCTGCCCAGGAGTATCTCGACCGCGAGAGCGAATGGACTCTGATATTCTTCCTCGATACAGGTCTGCGTTGGGTTAATACAAGAATAGTAATTAATGATTGGGTAGTGAGATTGAACCACACAGAATTGTAGAGATGTCGGGATTATATAAAAATATATTATTATTGGTATTGCTCACTGCAATACTATGTGGTTGTGTTGAGGGAAACACTCTTCAGACACTGCCTCAAGCCGATTCTGCCAGATTATATCTGAAAGTTTCTGCTTGCGACGGCGCGCCATATCTTGGTCTGAAAACTCGTGCCGCCACTTATTCCCAGGCAGTTAAACCGGGCGAAATGATGCAGACGCTGCGCATTGTGATAGTGCGTCCCGATGGCATTGTGGAGCATAACCGATATTTTGATTTCCATCAGACCCCAACAATAGAATTTGGCGCAGCCGAGTTCGAGGTATCTCCTGATACAGAAAAAACCGTATACCTGTTTGCCAATGAAAATGCTTTGAAAACCAATGGCAGCAAGATTATAAATTTTGATTTCGACCAAATCACAGTTGGCAGCCAGTTCCCTGCAGATGATGTTGCCAACCTTCAAATTTCTCTCACAGAAAACACAGAGAGGCTCTCGGGCGAGTTGCTTCCCATGTGTGAAAAGCACCAGCTCACAGATATTGTTTACACCCAAAACAACCTTGAGCTGGAATACACTGCAGACCTCTTTGTGGTGCGTGCTGCAACCAAGTTTACATTCAATTTGCGGAATGAGACCTCAAAAGAGGTTACCATAAGCAATTTGAATATCGACAAACTTGCCAGAATTGAATATTATATGCCTAACGGCACAACATACTCTGCCCCCGACCCTGACACCGGTGGCCGCGAAATAACTGGTTACAATGTTCCAACTGTAGCCAATAACGATTATTATACATTCCTATCAAACCTTGCAAATGATGCAAATGGCAATGGAAAAGTTATTGATGCGGGTGATGAAAGTGATGATTTCAAACCGCTTGGCGAGGATATCTATCTGCTCGAAGGAAAGTATACAGATGCTGCCAGCAATGGCAAAAACTATAAATTGTCGCTCACTGTAAATGGAAATACATATTCTGAGTATTTCCCTGAACTTGAGCAATTGCCACGTAATACCCATGTTGTGGTCAATATCAGCATAAAAGGAAAAGATGCCGAGGTGAGTTGCACTGTTCAGGTTATGCCTTACGGTGCGTATGAACTGGAGCCTGAGTTTGGAATTTAAGACAATGAAAAGAATCTTCTACATATTGGTTGCAATATTTTTGGCCACAGGAGGAATTTGCACTTCATGTGTAAATGAAGAGATAGATGGTCCCCTTCTCAAAGGAGAGAGCAAACTCTCCCTTGATATTGCTTTTCGTCCATTAAATGACCCTTTGACAACCCGTACAGTCGGTGATGCCATAAAACATATCAACGATCTAAGTATTGTAATCTACAAATCCGACGGATCACTCTACAGCAATACACACTACACCAACGCAGATTCGGGCGAAAACACCTTTACCACAACTGATGTTGAGCCTGAAAACTACCCTGTTTCCGAAGATCCTAACCGCAACGGTTTTGCAGAGGAGACAACCTGCAAAACATCAACCATAACCATGGAGCAGATGCCTTATGGCAAATACCGCATGTATGCTGTGGCTAACCTCGGACGTGTGCTCACAGAAGATGAAACAGAGACAGAAGATGCCCTCAAATCAATACAGCTCACCTGGAACTCAGAAAACATTGCCGCCAACAATGCAATGTTCGGTTTTTTTGATACAGAGACCAACAAGGCCACTGTAAAGACCCAGGCCCCTGAGATTACAATCAATGATCTTGAGGTAAGCCTCCATGCGTGGGTCAAACGTGCTGCCTCAAAAGTTACCATTGCATACGATGGTTCAAACCTCAATGAAAATGTATATATCTACATCCATTCGGCCCAGATAAAGGATATTCCAAAATACTGCCTTCTTGGCAAAGATAATATTCCAGACTCTGCAGATGAGCTTATTGCCGATGGCGAAATGATGGATTATCAAAAAGAGCAGCGAGTTGCAAGAACAAACGGTCTGGTAATTACAAAGGGTAACCCATTACAAGGTACTCATCTTGAAACCGACAATGCCCTCTTCTTCTTTGAGAATATGCAGGGGGATGCACCTACAGATAAAACCGGAGGTTTTGGTAAATTACAAGACGAAACCGGTGACGGTCTCTCTGTTACCAACCCTAATGGAAGCGACCCTTCTGATAAAGATTACAAAGATGGCATAAAATTCGGCAGCTACATAGAAGTGAAAGGCTACTATGTAAACAAAACTGCCACAAATGCCTCACAAGGCGATATAATCTACAGATTCATGCTGGGTAAAGATGTAGTGCGCGACTGCAACGCCGAGCGCAACAACCACTACAAACTCACCCTCAAATTCAAGAACGACGCCAACAACCCCGACTGGCATATAGAATACGCCCCTGAAAGCCCCGAATTGAGCGCACCTGCCCAACTCTACATATCGTATGGATATAACGAACAACTCAATATTCCCGTAGTAGTACGCAGCGCTTCGGTGAATACTTCTACAACTGTAACGGCAACAATAATCGAGAACAACTGGGGTTACCCTGAACATAAGTACTTTTCAACCAGTAACCATACCGGAAATGAGGATGGATTTTTGTCTTTTGAAAATAAGAAGGGCACAGTAAGTATTTCGGCTGATGATCGTGAAAAATGGAATCAACAGGGATCTTCTTTCCAATATTTTGGACCATCTTCACTCTCTACCGATGCTTGTTCTTTTTCAATACCGGTATATACCAGACCACTGATTCTTGGTAACTCCCTCACAGGTCATAATCCGTATGTGAGCTATCAGAGAACAGCCAAAGTGAAATTTGTGGTGGTAATAGATGGTAAAACCTATGAACAAGAAACAGAAGTAATCCAGGTAAGACGTCTTGTAAATCCAGCCGGAGTTTGGCGTTCCGATAATAATACAACTCCATTCAATATAAGGCTTATGGAGCTTGAATTCCCCGATACCGATGCCAATGGCCAGATGGTTGAGGAGAATTTTATTGCACCGCTTTCAGACGGCCCGTGGACTGCACACATTGAAGAGGGTGCCGATTGGGTTGAGATATCCCCAACCGGAGGCACCAAATGGGGAACAGAGGATATTACAGGAGGAACAGGCTCTGAAATCCGTTTTGACTACCGCCCAAAAAATGTAAACACAACAGGAAATGTAAGATGCGGAGTTATCAAAGTTACATACCACAACAACCAGTGTGTCCACTATGTTTTTGTGAGCCAGGGTAATTATGGTACAGTAAACCTTGCAGGCACAAAGTGGCAGAACAGGAATGTGCAAGAGATGTGGGGGCATGTTGCAAATCCGCTGTTGGAGGGTTCTATGTTCAAGTTTGGATACCCTTGGATAGGAATATTATCCGTCATGAATCATGAGCCAGGATATGGTCCCTATCAGGATTGTTGGGGCAAATACTTTCTTTGCACAGATAAAGATGCAAACGGAGACTACAATTCACATATGTTTGAAGAGCTTATTTCTAATCTTGATGTGGGCTTTACCGGTGATAGAAACTTTTTTCCTGGATCAACTATAAGGCCTGCCAGATATGAAGAGTGGAAAGCTCTGGAAACTTTGCACCGCCGCTATGGTATTATGTATGGCGATGAGTGTACAGAAACCATGACCACCACAACAGATGCATATACCTATTATAAAGAGGGGCAAAAAAGAGGTATGCAGGGAATGTTTGTGTGGGACGAAAGCCGGGAGGGAAATCATGTATTCTTCCCTATCGGCTCAACAGGCCATGGACATAGAAAAGTAAATGATAATGCCAATGGAGTGTTTGATAATAATGGCAAATACAATATCCTACATTATGCACAACGTCCTGCTGAAATGGAAGCAAGTGCTGCTGTAAATAATCCAATGTATTATGACCTTTGGGAAAGAAAAGGTGCTATATATTGGTATGAAACCGAATATTATCCTGCTGTGGAGTTTAGTGGTACGGAAACTTACGGTTCGGCACACGACATAAACTTCCACACAATGTTACTGCAAACGTATGGACAAAATGCTATTGATCAAAATCAAAAGGAAGCCTCATATATATATGATGGTGCCGGCAATGTTACTACAATAACAACAAGCACCGATGCCTGTTTTGTGCGTTGTGTAGAAGAGTAAGTAAAGAATTAATTTAAGGTCGCATCAAGTGTCTGCCTTTTAAAAGTCTGCCGGAGCACATCACTCCGGCAATTTTTTTGTTTGGAAATAAAGTCAGTTACTGTAAAGAACGATTCGGTAAGATTGCGGGCTCTCGCACTGTTACACACCCCTCTGTTAGGATAAAAGGAAAGACATCACCCCAATGATGT
>JAZNEW010000007.1:0-1769 GCA_045588775.1 Candidatus Egerieisoma sp.
CTTGGCAAGTTAAGAAAGTTGTAGCTTATTTGCAAGTTTTTGAGGCCATCTTGGGTCAGGTTGCCGTTGGAGTCGTAGGTGTAGGTGGCTCCGGATATTGTTGCACCGTTGTCTGTTCCGTTTATTGAGGCAAGTTTGTTCCCTTGATACGAATACATGTAGCTATCTTCCGGTGATGCGATGTTTTGCGCATAACGCTGCAGTGTCTGTATATTTCCGTTCTTGTCGTAGGTGATTCCACGTTCTGTGAATGCGGCGGTTGGTGTTGTGGCCGTTCCGATGTAGTTATTTGTGTTCTTTAATCTGCGGAATTTGTCATACTCAAACCCGTAGGTGTTTGTTTGATAATTGGCAATAGTTGTGCTCCATTCACTGATGTTGCCTGTATACAGAGGCGCAGTGCCTTTTGACGGGTTGTAGTATTTCAGCTGCTGGCTGTAGATATTGTTGTTTCCGTTTTTTACAGCAATGCCTGTCTGCCAGCCCTGGATGTTGTAGCTGATGGTTTCTGTTACGCCGTTGCCATAGGTTTTGCTGATGAGTTTGCCCAAGGCATCGTATCCGTATGTGATGGTGGCACTCGGTGAAGCGGTGGCATTGGTGCTATCGCTTGCAGTTCCTTCACCTGCAGCATTACTTACAGTGGTTGTCTCTGAGATCAGCCTGCGTCTTTTATCGTATGTGTAATCGGTGCGTTTTACTATACCGTTGTACTCTTCAAGGATGCTTGCGGGCTCTCCTGTGAAGGTGTAGCTGTAGCTTATGCGGTAGAGTGAGTCGCTATGTGGGTAGCGGGTTACACTCTGGATAAGTTGGGAGAGACTGTTGTAATAGTGGGCGGTTTCTTTGTATGTTGGAGATGAGGATGTTGCCTGAGAAGTTGCCTGTGATGTTGCTTGTGGTGTGAGCAGCAGGTGCTTTTCATATCGCAGCAATCCTCTGTTATGCAGGGTGTCGAGTTCTTCTGCACTGCAGAGTGTGTTGGCTTTATACAGGAGATTCTCTGCAGGATTGATCTCTGCCGGATTGATCTCTGCCGGAACTTCTGCATCAAGGGTTATCTGAGTGGCAGGTATATCAGCGCTTGGATAATTTTCCACTATGGTATATGCCGAGAATGGGTCGTTCCCTATTATGTCGTAGACTATGTTTGTATACTCTGTCGGGATATAATAGTATTTGACATAAGGGTTCTGAATATCTTGGCATATCAGATATTCGTTTCTTACAAGGTCGTCTTGTGTTATGTAAATGCCCTCGGGATCATATCCTTGCGCGCCCCATACAAAGATGTGCTCAGTGTTTACCCTGAAATAGATATCCGATGATACCGGTATTATTATCGGGCGGTTGTTTTGAGTGTGATTGTAATTGTAGCCGTAGTATTTTGTGTCGGAGAGTTGGGTGAGATGGGTATACTCATTCTCTGATATCGGGAACTCGCCGTATCTGTTGTTGTATGACGGGGCATTGTAGGCCTGTTGGAGTTCTCCTCTGTTGAGGGGAGTTGATATGAGGTTTTTCCCGGCCTCACGGTTGAGGTCATCCCAGACTGTGCAGATCCATTGGTCAGAGTGGCGCATGTTGCCATCCTGGTAGAGGACATTGCGGTTTCCTTTGTCATATACAAAGTATTCGGGTTCTCTGCCGGGTTGGCGCTTTTCTACGATGTTTCCTTTGCCGTCATATTTGTATGTGTAGCAGTATTGCTTTGCAAAGGTGCTTTCTGTTGTGTATGAGGCACCATTTGCGAGCCGGGCACTTCCTTC
>JAZNEW010000008.1:0-59623 GCA_045588775.1 Candidatus Egerieisoma sp.
TATATATACATAAATTGGAAAGTTGCATTATATAGTATGCTACTAAATACGCAACAATATTCGCTAATCCAATTGGTATTAAATCTGATACTTGTTGACGCCCTGAATAACCTATATATTTAATACACAAATAGGCATTTGAAAAGTACACTATCCAAGCCCCAACTACAGTACCAACCAGCAGACCATATATACCAAAAGTCATCATGCCTAACACTACGCATAATAGTGCCATAAATCGCTTGATTAAAGTCCACTTAAATAGTTCTCTACTCTTACCAATACTAGCAACTGCGTAGTATAAGATACCTTGCATACTAATAGCTATTCCTGCGATACACAACAATTGAAAATAGGGTATACATCCTATCCACTTTTCAGTATAAAGTAAAATAATTACAGCATCTGCAGTTAATGCAAGTAGTGCCATCATTGGCATTGTTATATAAGCGATACTCATTAATAATTTTCGCAATACATCTCGCAGTTTTTGTATATCATTCTGATTTTCAGATAAAATCGGATATGTAACTTGATCTACGACACTTGAAAACCCCGTAGATGCAACCTCTTCGAGCTTTCGAGCTTGAGTATAATAACCCAATATTGATGGAGTAAAGAACTTTCCTATAAGAATTGTTTGCACATTGTTACAGAATGTGTTTATTAAGTTAGATAGAAGTATAAAACCTCCAAATCCGAATAACTGCTTGAACGAGTCCTTTGAGAAAGAAAGTAGAGGTAACCACCTATTTAGCACCCATAGTTGTATAGCAGTAAACCCACTCAACATAAGCTGTTGTGCAACCAATGCCCATACACCCCAACCTATATATGCAAGAATAATCGCTATGGTTGCAGATAAAATCGCCGACACAACCGTTACAGTTGCAAGTCGCTTGAATTTTAATAGTTTGCGCAGCTGGTTCTGTTGAATAATACTTAATGCATTGAATATAAGTATAATACCTTGAACCCGCAATACTTGTGACAGCAAGGGCAAATCGTAGAATCGTGCCACTGCAGGAGCGCACACATATAACACGCTATAGAGTACCAACGACAAAAACATATTCCACCAAAAGATTGTGGAATAATCCTCTTTTGTTGGTTCTTTTTTTTGTATTAGTGCCGAACCAAAACCTCCATCAACAAATGTATTGGCTACTGCTATAAAAATCATCAGCATTCCAACAACACCATAATCATCAGGAGCCAGAAGACGAGCGAGGACGATATTCGATACAAATGATATAGCCATTGTGCCAAAACGCTGCACAAAGCTCCATATCATTCCCGATAAGGTTTTTGATTTAAGGTTATTATTCTCCATTATCGTCCTTTATACATCTCCTCGTAGTACTTCTCATACTCGCCGCTGGTGATATTGTCCATCCACTCTTGGTTGTCGAGATACCAGCGCACGGTTTTTTCGATGCCTTCTTCGAACTGGAGCGAAGGCTCCCAGCCGAGCTCCTTTTGGAGTTTAGTCGAGTCAATGGCATACCTCGCATCGTGGCCGAGGCGGTCGGTAACGTATGTTATAAGGTCGAGCGATGCGCCCTCGGGATTGCCCAATATGCGGTCTACGGTCTTGATCATCACCTTGATAAGGTCGATATTCTTCCACTCATTGAAGCCGCCAATATTGTAGGTTTCGGCAATCTTGCCCTCATGAAAGATAAGGTCAATCGCACGGGCGTGGTCCTCAACATAAAGCCAATCGCGTACATTTTCACCCTTGCCATATACGGGCAGTGGCTTACGTTGGCGGATATTGTTGATAAACAGCGGGATCAACTTTTCGGGGAACTGGTAGGGACCATAGTTGTTCGAACAGTTTGTTACAATCGTTGGCATACCATAGGTGTCGTGGTAAGCACGCACAAAGTGGTCTGATGATGCCTTAGCCGCAGAATAGGGGCTGTGAGGGTTGTACTTGGTCGTTTCGTAGAAGAAGTCATCGCCATAGGCCTTATGTCCCTCCGACGATGCTACGGTCTCAAACGGAGGCTCGATACCCTCGGGGTGGTTCATAGCGAGTGCGCCGTAAACCTCATCGGTGGAAATATGGTAGAAGCGCTTACCCTCGTACTTCTCGGACAGGCTCTCCCAATAGAGTTTTGCGGCCTGCAAGAGCGATAGAGTGCCCATTACATTGGTCTTGGCGAAAGTAAATGGGTCTTTAATTGAGCGATCCACATGGCTCTCAGCGGCAAGATGAATGATACCATCTATTTTTTCATCCTGCATAAGCTTGTAGAAGGCCTCGAAGTCGCAGATATCCATCTTAACGAACTTATAGTTAGGCTTGTCCTCAACATCCTTGAGGTTTGCGAGATTGCCCGCGTATGTAAGTTTGTCGAGATTTATGATGTTGTACTCGGGGTACTTGTTTACGAAAAGGCGCACAACATGTGAGCCGATAAATCCTGCACCGCCGGTGATAACTATATTACGCTTTACCATAATTATCTATTGATTTTTAAGATTCGAAATGCATTTTTTGAGCGAGTCGGTCCAGTAGGGAACTGCGACACCAAAAACCTCTTTGATTTTTGTTTTGTCAAGCACCGAGTATGCAGGTCGCTTAACGGGACTTGGGAACTCATCGCTGTGGCAGGGTTGCACATCGCACTCGGTGGTGCCGTTATACTCGGCAATCATTTTCGTAAAGTCAAACCACGAGCACACGCCCTCATTGGAGTAGTGATAAACTCCCGTCTGCGAACCATCGAACTTTTCGATTACCACCGCAATAGCCTTTGCCAAGTCGAGAGCGTATGTAGGAGTGCCAACTTGATCAAAAACCACTTTGAGTTGTGGTTTGGTGGCGGTGAGATTCATCATCGTCTTACAGAAGTTCTTGCCGAACTCCGAGTAGAGCCACGCGGTGCGAATAATCACATAGTTGCAACCGGTGGCTATGATGCGTTGCTCTCCATGCAGTTTGGTCATTCCATATACACCGGTGGGAGTACCCTCTTGGTCTTCTTTACAAGGAATGTTGTAAAGCTCTTTTCCAAATACATAGTCGGTAGATATTTGGATAAGCAATCCGTCAACCTCTTTCATGGCAACGGCCAAGTTCTCGGGGGCTGTGGCATTGAGTTTTTCGGCCAATTCTTCATTAGTCTCAGCGGCATCTACATTAGTGTAAGCTGCGCAGTTTACGATAACATCAACATTGTGTTCTGCCACCATTGCACGCACGGCCTCCAAATCGGTAATATCGAGGTTAATAGTCTCCACGCCCTCCACCTGATTGACATCGGTGAAGATATAGCGGTCTTGGCTATCGCGGGCAACGATACGCATCTCGTTGCCGAGCTGTCCGTTTGCGCCTGTTACAAGAATACTACGCATAATAATCCTCCTTATAGTTAAATACCTCCTCAAGTTCGGCAAGCGTAGCGTGGTGCTTATCTTTCTCCGAAAGGATAACATCCTTCTCATCAACGCCCCATGCTATGCCAATCTGTGGATCGTTCCAGATGATAGAACCCTCCCTCTCGGGGTGATAGAGATTATCGCACTTATATTGGAATATCGCCTCGTCGCTCAGCACCACAAAGCCATGTGCCATACCGCGAGGCAGGAAGAGCTGGCGATGGTTATCCCCGGTTAGCTCGACGGCAACATATTTACCGTATGTGGGGCTGCCAACGCGAATATCTACAGCCACATCAAGCACACGACCCTTGACAACTCTAACCAACTTACTCTGTGCGTATGGCGGCTTCTGGAAGTGTAATCCACGCAAAACGCCATACTTTGACTTACTCTCGTTATCCTGTACAAAACAAGTCTTTATGCCTGTTTCCGCAAGGAAACGCTCCTCGTTGAATGACTCAAAGAAGTAGCCGCGCTCATCACCAAACACCTTAGGCTCAATGATGTAAACGCCCTCAATATCTGTCTTTATTGCTGCCATAGTTAATCAAGATTTGGGTTGCCTGTCTCTTTCAATTCATCAATAACTTTCAGCAGATACTGACCGTATTGATTCTTTATCATAGGCTGTGCAAGCTCTCTCATACGCTCCTCCGGAATCCAGCCTTGGCGGTAAGCAATACCTTCCAAGCAAGCGACCTTCAAGCCCTGGCGTTTCTCCAAGACCTCTATATAAGTCGATGCCTCTGAGAGTGAATCGTGAGTACCTGTATCTAACCAAGCGAAGCCTCGCCCTAAAGTCTGAACCTTTAGTTCACCATCTGCCAAGAACCACTGATTAACCGTTGTAATCTCATATTCGCCACGAGCCGATGGCTTGATATTCTTCGCTACATCTACAACCTTGTTGGGATAGAAATACAATCCGACAACTGCGTAGTTCGACTTTGGCTGAGCAGGTTTCTCCTCAATTGATAGGCAGTTGCCCTCCTTATCAAACTCTGCCACGCCATAACGCTCGGGGTCACTCACCCAATAACCAAATACAGTAGCCTTATTATCCTCCTCAGCGGCACGAACTGCCTCCTTGAGCATACCCGTAAAGCCTGCACCATGGAAGATGTTGTCGCCAAGTACCAAGCACGCGCAATCATCGCCAATAAAATCGGCACCAATAGTAAATGCCTGTGCCAAACCATCTGGCGAAGGCTGCTCTGCATACTCAAAGTGAACACCATAGTCGCTACCGTCGCCAAGCAGTCGCTTAAATCCTGGTAAATCGTGAGGAGTTGAAATGATAAGAATCTCACGAATACCCGCCAACATCAAAACAGAGATGGGATAGTAAACCATCGGCTTGTCATAAATCGGCATTAACTGCTTTGAAATACCTTTAGTGATGGGGTACAAACGAGTACCACTACCACCTGCAAGTACAATTCCTTTCATAGCTTATCAATATTCTAATAATTTAACTCCTTTTACCAAATATCCGTAACCGACATCTGCACAGAGTTTCCAGCATTAATCAGAATTCTCATCTAAAAATGCTCTGAATTTATAAATGACACTACTCTTTTTATGAGTTCTCTCACTAATTTTCAAAATTTTCCAATATAATTTTGTCTGCCCTGCTATCTGAATTTTCAAAAACTTATACAGAGCAAACACTACAAGAACACTCAATCCAACTACAATATATAATTGCCCGTCTATCGAGACCCCCATCTTATAACTTAAAAACCATATTGCTATAATCAGGAGATTCAACGATAGTTCAATGATAGTTACCGCTATATGCGAAAATCCCAGCTCTATAAACAGATGATGGAAATGTGTCTTGTCTGGAGAGAATGGGGATTTGCCACGCAATATTCTCATAGACATAACTCTGAGTGTATCAAATACGGGCAGTGCAAGAACTGCCAGTGTAAAAGGTATCACTCCAAAAGAGTGGGTGAAATAGTATTCAGGAGCTGTATTGCTGTCTACTGCCTCAATTACCAGCACCGACAACACTGTACCCATAAGCAATGTGCCGCCATCGCCTATAAACATTCTGGTCTTCTCGCCAAATACATTGTGGATAAAGAAAGGAATCAATGCACCTACGCATATTATAGAGAGGAATGATGCATCAATCCTCCCCATACACATATACCATATAGCAAACACCAAGCAAGCCATAATGCAATATCCCGAACTCAAACCATTGACTCCATCTATAAGATTTATTGCATTTATTATACCCACACACGCAAATACGGTCAAAGGAACTGCAAAATAACCGGGTATATCATACAATCCCCACAACCCATGAAAACAATTCAATGAATAGTTGTTTACACCTATCAGAATAAGCACTGTTATTATCTGAGCAATAAATCTTGTATACCATTTTAGCGAGAGGATATCATCCATAGTACCCACATAGAGCATTATTGTTATAACCCCCATCACCGCATAGAGGGAACTTGTAGATATCATCAGCTCCGAGAAGACCATTGATATGATAATTCCAAAGTATACTACAATTCCACCCAATACAGGCACAGGAACCCTCTGCAATTTTCTTGCATCGGGATTGTCTACAATATTTTTCATTTTTGCTATACGCAGAATATATTTGAATATAAACCACGAGCTGAGCAATGATACCAACAGTGAGATAAGTATGTAAATAAATTGAATATTGCCTATACAAAAATCCATATGATCATATTTAGAAGTTGTTTACATATTCTTTTTCCAATTCCATGAATCCCTGCACATCTGATCCAGATCATACTCGGCTTCCCATCCCAGCTCCTCTTTCACCTTTTGAGGATTGCAGTAACTCACAACAATATCACCAGCCCTACGCGGTGCTATTCTGTATGGCACATCAACTCCATTCACTCTTTCAAAGGTCTTTATCACCTCCAATACAGAGTATCCCTTTCCTGTTCCCAAATTGTATAGTTTGAGACCGCAATTCTGCCAGATGGCCTTCAATGCCGCAATATGCCCTTTTGCAAGATCTACCACATGAATATAATCCCTCACGCCTGTGCCGTCTGGCGTATTGTAATCATTTCCAAACACATTCAGCATTTCACGCTCTCCGGCTGCCACTTGAACCACATAAGGCATAAGGTTATTCGGCACTCCTTTGGGATTCTCTCCAATCAGACCGCTTTTATGGGCACCTATAGGATTAAAATATCTGAGCAAAACTATGTTCCATTGCTTGTCGGCATTCTGGACATCCTTCAGCACCTCCTCCAGCATGCTTTTGGTCCTGCCATACGGGTTGGTACACTCTCCTTTCGGACACTCCTCTGTAATAGGAATCCTCTCTGTATCGCCATAAACAGTGGCCGACGACGAAAAAACCAGATTCTTACATCCATGTTTGCCCAACTGCTCCAAAAGGACAAATGTTCCTGCCATATTATTTGCATAATACTCCAAGGGTTTTTCCAGCGACTCTCCCACAATCTTCAACCCGGCAAAATGGATACATGCATCTATTTTATGAGCCTCCATAACTTTTGAGAGAGCATCTGCATCCCTTATATCCAACTCATAAAAAGGGATCTGCCTGCCGATAATCTGCTCAACTCTTCTCAGGGAGTCTATATTCGAATTAGCAAAATTATCCACCACCACAAAATCATACCCCGAATTGTGCAGTTCAACCAGTGTATGAGAGCCTATAAACCCGGCCCCTCCTGTTACCAATATTGTCTTTTTCATCAGTCTCTTCTGAAAATATCCCTTGTATATACTTTTTCCAGCACATCGTCCAAGCAAGCGTCGTAGCGGTTTGCTATGATTGCCTGCGATTGCGATTTGAACTCAGCCAGATCATTCACCACCTTGCTGCCAAAGAATGTTGTTCCATCTTCGAGGGTCGGCTCATAAATTATAACCTCCGCACCTTTGGCCTTTATCCTCTTCATCACACCCTGTATTGAACTCTGGCGGAAATTGTCTGAGTTTGATTTCATGGTAAGACGGAACACTCCAACCACAACCTGTCTCTCCTTCTTTGCGTCATAGGCACTGTTTGCCTGGTAATAACCGGCCAGCTCCAGTACCCTGTCGGCAATAAAATCTTTTCTGGTCCTGTTGCTCTCCACAATTGCACTCATCATATTCTGAGGCACATCCTCATAATTGGCCAGAAGCTGTTTTGTATCTTTTGGCAAACAATATCCCCCATATCCGAACGACGGGTTATTGTAATGTGTTCCAATTCTCGGATCCAGCCCCACACCACTAATAATAGCCTGCGTATCAAGTCCTTTCACCTCAGCATAGGTATCAAGTTCATTAAAGTAGCTCACCCTCAGTGCCAGATATGTATTTGCAAAAAGCTTTACAGCCTCTGCCTCTTTCAATCCCATATAAAGCACATCAATATTCTCCTTTAAAGCTCCCTGCTGAAGGAGTCCGGCAAATGTGCGGGCCGCATCCTCCATATGGTTTCCGGCAATTGCCTTTATTGCCTCATTCTCCTCGCTGTAGTTCTCTATCATTTTGGGATAACCCACAATTATGCGGCTTGGATAGAGATTGTCGTAAAGGGCCTTGCTTTCGCGCAAAAATTCCGGAGAGAACAACAGACGTAATTTGTGTGTTGTGTCCCAACCCTGCTCCTTGAACCTTTTTGCATATTTCACATACATGCTTCTGCAGAAACCAACCGGAATAGTTGATTTTATAACCATAACGGCATTGGGATTGCTCTCCAATACCGCATCTATTACAGACTCCACCGCAGATGTGTCAAAAAAATTCTTCTGGCTGTCGTAATTTGTAGGAGCTGCTATAATTACAAAATCAGCATCCTTATAAGCCGCACTACCATCGAGAGTTGCAACCAGATCCAACTCCTTCTCGGCAAAATATTTCTCTATATATTCATCCTGGATCGGAGATTTTCTGTTATTGATCATCTCCACCTTTTCAGGGACAATATCAACTGCCACAACCTTATTATGTTGCGCAAGAAGAGTTGCCATACTCAATCCTACATATCCTGTTCCTGCTACTGCTATTTTCATCCTTATCTCTCTTAAATGATTATATACGATTATATATGTTTAAGATATGCTTATTTCACGCATTTTTCTGAATAATACTCTTTGTACCACTCTGCAAATGCCCTCAAACCCTCCCTCAATGGTGTTGAGGGTTTAAAGGAGAAATCTCTCTCCAGCGCAGTTGTATCGGCAAATGTTACAGGAACATCTCCCGGCTGCATTGGAACAAGCTCTTTATGGGCCTCAAAATCATAATCCGATGGAAGCACTCCCGCCCTTACAAGCTCCTGCTGGAGTATCGTTACAAAATCCAGAAGATTTTCGGGGCTGTTATTGCCGATATTATAGACAGCATACGGAGGCAACGGCAACCCATCCTCTCCTATCGCCTTTGCAGGGGCCTTCTCCATCACTCTCATTACCCCCTCCACTATATCATCTACATATGTAAAATCGCGCTTGCAATTTCCATAATTGAAAATCTGTATCTTCTCGCCCTTCACCAGTTTGTCTGTGAATCCGAAATAGGCCATATCCGGTCTTCCGGCCGGACCATAAACAGTAAAGAATCTCAATCCTGTGGATGGTATGTTATAGAGCTTGCTGTAGCTGTGGGCCATAAGCTCATTACTCTTCTTGGTTGCAGCATAAAGAGATATGGGATTGTCTACTTTATCATCTGTAGAGTATGGTATTTTTTTGTTTGCTCCATATACGGAACTCGAACTTGCATACACAAGATGTTTTACACCGCCCTCATAATTTTCGTACGAATGCCTGCAAGCCTCCAGTATATTGTAGAAACCAATCAGATTCGATTCAATATAGGCATCAGGGTTTGTAATGCTGTACCTCACTCCGGCCTGTGCTGCCAGATTCACCACAACAGAAGGTTTATACTTCTCAAAGAGGCCTGTTACCAAAGATTTGTCGGCAATATTGCCTTTAATGAAGACAAAATTGGGGTACTTCTCCAATTCTTTCAAACGCTCATTTTTCAAATTCGGATCATAATAATCATTCATACTATCTACACCTACAATCGTCTGATCCGGATTGTTTTTATATAAAGCCTTTACCAAATTTGAGCCAATAAAACCTGCCACTCCTGTAACGAGTATACTCATCTTTTAAAAAATTATGCATATTAGTCACCTCATCTAACCACAAGCATCATTTCTGTACAAAAGTAAATAAATTTGCTTACAATAACAATTAATATCAACCGATTCTTTGTGTCGCACAGGTCAGCCACTCCCGCTCTTCATCATTTGCAAGCAGAGGTGATATTTTTTCAAACACCTTTGCATTATAACTGTTTAACCACTCTATTTCATCAGCTGAAAGCAACTGCGGCAAGAGGCATGATGTGGCTATCGGAACTAATGTAAATGTTTCAAATTCATTAAATTTATTGAATTCTGTCTCTTTCCATGGCTTGACCATTATTACATTTTCTGTGCGGATGCCATATCTTCCTGCAAAATAGATTGCAGGTTCGTTTGAGATGACCATTCCCGGCTCCAGAGCCACAGGGTTCTCCTCCATCCTTATGCTTTGAGGCCCCTCATGAACACATAAATAGTGCCCTATGCCGTGTCCTGTACCATGATAATACATCACACCCTCATTAAACAGAGGGCCCCTTGCAAGTATATCCAAAGAGGCTCCACGAGTACCACAAGGGAATTTTGCCCTACTCAGAGCAATCATTCCTTTTAAAACAAGGGTATAGAACTTCTTTTTATCATCATCCAGATTGCCTACAGGAATTGTTCTGGTTGTATCTGTTGTTCCAAAAAGATATTGTCCACCGGTATCCATAAGCAGGAAGTTACCGCCACACTCCTCCCCTTTCACAGAAGAGCCTTCAAAAGAGGTACCTTCACCCAATCTGACCGCAGGAACAATAGAGCAGTTTTCTGCAGTTGCACTGTAATGAGGCAAAGCTGCATTGGGACCATAAGCAACTATAGGTTCAAAACTCTCTCCCCTATACTCTATATGCTCAGAGCGGAATCCAATAAGTTTTTCCCCTATTTCATATTCTGTAAGGGATTTGCCACTATTCAATGAATCATCAATATATTTCAGCAGTTTGCACCAGGCAACGCCGTCATACAGATATGCCCTTCTGAAACCCTCTATTTCAACCTCATTTTTAACTGCCTTCAATCTGTTCAGCGCACCTCCCACAACCGGATCATCAACAAACTCCACCTCTTTACCACCCGAAGCGAGGGCATTGTAATCCCTTACAGATATCTTTGATTTTGAACAAATACGCAAGACATCCTCTCCCATATTCTCCAGAAACTCCACATACTCACCATAATTGTGAACCACTACATTCTGTCCGGCAAGATAGGCCTTTACCTCTCTCTCCATTTTATCTACAGCAGCAAAAAGATGCACACACTCCTCTGTTACCACAGCATAAGCCTGGGCAACAGGATTATACTCTATATCATTACCTCTTATATTGCAAAGCCACGCAACTTCATCACAAGCTGTAACAATGTAGGCAAACTTATTTTCTCTGCAAACGGCGGTTTTTCCTGCACAAGGGGCCAGAATTTCAATCAGACCGGCATATTTGGAGAGAGTCTCCTCGCCGCTGAAACCAACCGGCAAATGGGTTACAGTTTTAAACTCAAGCGGTTTCCTCTCTTTCCAGATATCTCCAAACATATCCTTTACCGGCACTACTCTGCAGTCAGGCGCCAAAGCCATCTCAAGCGAGAGATATTCGCTATATGAAAAGACCGACTCATCAATAGCCACAGCCGGAGCCGCACACTCTCCAAAAGACTCTCCCATACGCTCTTTGCAGAGTTCTTGCCTCAACCACCCCTCAATAGTTGGAGTTCCTGACATTTTGAGTTTCATGAGCTTTATTTCAGATTCTTGCAACTGACTCTCCGCCTGCACAAAATACCTTGAATCTGTCCATAAGGCCGCATTGTTGCAGGTTACAACCAGAGTTCCTGCAGAACCGGTGAATCCGCTCAACCACTCCCTCACTTTATAATAATCTTGGGTATATTCCCCAAAATGGGGATCATTGGTAGGAATAATTATTGCCTGCAATCCCTGTAAAGCCAATTTCTCTCTCAAACTCTTTAATGCCGCTTTTCTGTACATAATTGTCTAATTTTATGCTCAAATATACGGAGTATGACATACATATACAAAAAAAGCCAACCCAAAGGGCAGGCTTTTATCTCTGATTTGTCTGTGAATTTTCACAATAATACTATAGCATATCCTCAGGATTGAGATTTTTGCTCTCGATATCCTTGAAATATTTTACAGTTCCAACTTTAAGCTCATCGGTTGCAGCATCGTCGCAAACAATGATTCCTTTTGGATGCATTTGAAGAACGCTGATAGTCCACATATGGTTTACAGCACCCTCAACTGCCTGATACAAAGCACGTGCCTTGTTGTGGCCATTTACAAGAATCAAAACCTCCTGAGCATCCATTATAGTACCAACACCCACTGTCAAGGCAGTTTTTGGCACCAATGTAATGTCATTGTTGAAGAATCTTGAGTTTGCAATTATGGTGTCTTGTGTCAAAGTTTTTACACGTGTTCTTGATGCGAGAGATGAACCGGGCTCATTGAATGCTATATGGCCGTCGGGGCCTATACCACCCATGAAAAGATGGATTCCGCCGTATGATTTTATCTTCTGCTCATATCTTACACACTCAGCTTGAGGATTCTCTGCATTTCCATTAAGGATATTTACATTCTCCTCCTTTATATCGATGTGTTTGAAGAAGTTGTTCCACATGAACGAATGGTAGCTCTCAGGATGATCCTCAGGCAGGCCTATATACTCATCCATATTGAAAGTTACAACATTGGCAAATGAAACTTTTCCCTCGTTATACAATTTAATGAGCTGTTTGTAAGTACCAAGAGGTGTTGAACCTGTTGGCAAACCCAATACAAAAGGTTTCTCCGGTGTTGGAGCAAATTCATTTATTCTTTTTACAATGTAAGCAGCAGCCCATTGTGAAAGTTGAGAGTAAGACTCTTGAATAATTAATCTCATGATTATCTAGTTATTACTTAATAAATATTTTGCATTCTCTATAGCCGCTTCTGAGAGTTGTGACCCGCTCAACATCCTTGCCACCTCTCCAACACGCTCCTCTGCAGATAGCAGCTTTATATTTGTATGTGCCTGTTTTTCTGAATCAAATTCTTTGTAAACAAGCAGATGTGTATCTCCTTTTACAGCAATCTGCGGCAAATGGGTTATTGCAAATACCTGCATATCCTTGCCCATACGGCCAATCAGTTCACCCATTTTGTCTGCTATACTTCCCGAAACACCGGTATCAATCTCGTCAAAAATCATTGTTGGCATTCCGGTATATTTTGCCATCATTGCCTTGAGGCACAACATTATTCTCGACAATTCTCCTCCCGATGCCACTTTTGCAATCTCCACCAGCTTTGCGCCTCCATTTGCAGCAAAGAGAAAACGGATGCCATCCTTGCCATTCTCATTACAGTTTTCGAGCGGATAGAGCTCCACCTCAAACTCTGCATAAGGCATCTCAAGATCTCTTATCATTTTTTTGAGCACTTCCGAAAGCTCTCCTCTTCTGCTCTCCCTGCGTTTGGAAAGAGCCTCTGCCATCTTCATTCTTGCAGCGGCAAGCTCCTCAACCAGCCTCTTCTGCTCCAGAACATACTCTTCGCCCTCCAAAGCCCCGTCGAGTTCACTCTGCAACCGGTCTCTATATCCGATCAGTTCACTCACCGACTCACAAGAGTATCTGCGCAACAAATCCTCTATGAGTGCAATCCTGTCATCCACAAACTGCAACCGCTGCGGCGATGCAACAACATTGCCGGCCATTGCCTCCAGCTCCTGTTCAATATCCTTGCACTCGATTCTGCAGCTCTCCAGTCTGCTACCCATCTCCTCCAATTCGGGCACAAAGGTATAACACTTTCTCAATAAATGAACAGCTTCTTTAAAATTTTGCACAATCGAACTGCCCATCGGTCTGAGAAGATCCAATGAGCCATATAGTGCACTCTTTATATCCTCTGCATTTGCCAGCTGTTTCTGCTCCTGTTCCAACTCCTCCAATTCTCCTTCAACAAGTGCAGCCTCCTGTAATTTAGCCAGTTGGAACTCCTTGTACTCCTTTTCCTGCGCTGCCGCAGCTATATTTTTTTCAGCCTTTGCCAACTCTGTCTGAGCCTTGAGAAGGTCTGAATGAAGCCTCCGGTATTCGGCCAGCAACTCTCCTGATTCAGAAAAATAATCCAGCACCGACAGCTGATATCCTTTATCTGTAAGAAGCAGATGATCATGCTGGGCATGCACATCAACCAGCTTCCCTGATATTTTTGAGAGAGTATCCAATGATACCGGCTCATCATTTATAAAAGCCCTCGAACGGCCGCTCGGAGCAATCACTCTCCTCAACAGCAGATTATCCGAAGACTCCTCATTATCATATATTCCCGACAAATCCACCCCACAATCTGAAATGTCAAACTCTCCCTCCACTATGCAGTTTTTTGAAGAATCTTTAAGCACCGACACATCACTCCTGCCACCCAACAAGAGCGACAGAGCCCCCAATAAAATTGATTTTCCGGCTCCGGTTTCCCCTGTTATAATAACAAGACCGCCTGGAAAATCAATATCCAGGCTCTCTATAAGTGCATAATTCTGTATGGTGAGTTTTTTCAGCATTCCGGCATGGTATTACTGCATTTCTCCATCGTGTCAATAATATCCACAGCCACCTGACTCTTTGATTTCAACGGATAAACCTCAACATCTCCGTTGGAAGTAATTATAGTTACCTTATTTGTATCGGTCTTGAAGCCTGCTCCGGCATCCTGCATCGAGTTCAGAACAATCATATCAAGATTCTTCCTCTTGAGTTTGCCCTTTGCATTCTCCAGTTCATCATTTGTTTCGAGCGCAAATCCGGCAAGAAGAGTCTCTTTCCGCCTGTTTGCTCCCACCCATGCCGCTATATCCTGAGTTGGTGTAAGGGTGAGCGCATAGTCGGATTTCTCACGCTTTATCTTTCTGTCGGCCCTCTCCTTAACTGTAAAATCTGCCACAGCCGCACACAAGACTATCATATCTGCCTGCGGAGTATACTGTTTGCACTGCTCGAACATCTCTCCTGCCGACTTCACATTCACAATCTTTACATTAGGATGGAAAAGCTCCACGTTTACAGGCCCGCTCACTATTGTAACCTCTGCGCCCCTATTGGCTGCTTCATGGGCAATTGCATATCCCATTTTGCCTGAAGAGTGGTTGGTGATATACCTTACAGGGTCAATATCCTCGCATGTAGGCCCGGCCGAAATGAGCATCTTTTTTCCCGCAAGAGAACCTGATTTTGCAAAAATTGCCTCAACATGGGCAACAATCCTTTCGGGCTCCTCCATTCTTCCTTTACCCTCCAGACCACTGGCCAGTTCACCTGCCGCCGGCTCTATAATATAAATACCCCTACTACGCAATATATTCATATTTTCTGTAGTAGAGGGATGTCTGTACATATCCAAATCCATTGCAGGAGCTATTGCAACAGGACATTTTGCCGAAAGATAGGAAGTGATAAGCAAATTGTCGGCAACTCCCGTAACCATCTTGCCCATAGTATTGGCAGTTACCGGAGCGATAAGCATAAGATCTGCCCACAAACCCAATGAAACATGACTGTTCCAGTCGCCGTTTTCCGGATTATAAAATTCAACGGCAATGGGATTCTTCGACAATGTGGCAAGAGTAAGAGGTGTTATGAAATGCTTGGCCATCTCTGTCATTACAACCCTGACCTCAGCTCCCTCTTTAACAAGTGCCCTTATGAGTATTGCCGATTTGTATGCTGCAATACTGCCGGTAACACCCAACAAGATATGCTTACCCTTCAATGATGCCATTTCTGCTGTGCAATTAGTTTTTGTCGGCCTTGTTCTCTATCTTGCGATAGTAGATTTCGTCATTCTGGAACTCTTTGATTGCCACCAATGTAGGTTTAGGCAACTTCTCATAATGACGAGAAATCTCTATTTGCTCCCTGTTTTCGAAAGTCTCTTCCAATGTATCTGCAAAGTTTGAGAACTCTTCCAATTTGGCGCTCAACTCCTGCTTAACATCAGCAGCAATCTGGTTTGATCTCTTTGCGATAACCATTACAGACTCATAAATATTGCCTGTAGGCGCAGCCAAATCAGATAAATTTCTGGTAACGGTATTAGCCGCAACCTTTGTTTGATTCTTTTCCATATAATTTAAATAAATTTATTCTTCTCTCTTTTCTGTCTCTTTTTTCATTTTTTCGGCTCTCTTCACCTCTTTTATAGCAATCTTGTTCTGCTTTGCTATCTCCCTCTTCTGCTCTTTTGTCAGCTCTTCCGAGGCCATTGCCTCATTTTTATCGGATTTTTTGGTATATATTATAGCCTTCTCATAAAATGAATCCAACTCCTTTCTCTTTATTGATTCGGGATACTCACCTATAAAATTATAGTAATCGTCGATAAATGTGAGATATCTCTCCTTCTGCTTCTCCGGAACCGAATTCAACGCATATTTATATGAGGCCAATGAGGTATAATACAATACATCCTCCCTATAGATATTGTCGGCATTCTCCTTCAACACATTTTTGAGAGCATGATGGGCAGCCTGATAATCCTCAATTGTATAATAGAGTCTGGCCGATTCAAAACTCTTCTTGTCGAGTCTCTCTTTGAATTCACGAATCATGGCATTACACTCATCATAATGTTCACTTGCCGGATTCTCATACATGAACTCACCTATAACAGACATTGCCTTTCTTGTTGGAGTCTGATCCAGTTCATAACGGTAGGTAGACTCATAGAGGCACTTTATGCGAAGAAATTTTGCATCCTCTGTAAACGGACTGCGCGGAAACACATTAATGAACTTATCAAAGTTGCTCTCTGCGGTTACGTAATCTCTCATCTTGTAATTGCTCAACGCAGTATAATATTGCACTGTATCCTCCTGTGGCAATCCCTGCATAAGGAGAATCAGTCCTTCAAAGAGTTCGGCAGATTTTCTGTACTTGCCGTTATTGAAGTAATCAAATGCAGCTTTATATTTCAAATCCACATCGGTACTCTTCATAACGGTTTCATAATAACTTGCACACGAAACCATACAAGAGGCAACTGCAATACATATCAATATCTTTCCTATTCGCATCCTTTACAATTTTAATTATTAGACCTGTTTGTATAGGCAAATAACAAGCCAAAGTTCTTTTTACTGGTTCTCCTGAAGGAATTTTTCGGCATCCATAGCTGCCCTGCAACCACTGCCTGCAGCCGCAATTGCCTGACGATAAACAGGATCCTGAACATCACCAGCAGCAAAAACGCCCGGCACAGATGTCTTTTGCGATTTTCCGTCGGTAATTATATAACCTTCTGCATTTGTTTCGATATATGGTTTGAATACCTCCGAATTAGGATGATGGCCTATTGCAAGGAAGAAACCGTGAATCTTTATCTGGCTCTCCTCTCCGGTCTTGTTATTCAGCAAAGCCGCACCTGTTACACCAAACTCATCTCCGAGAATCTCTTTTGTATTGGTATTCCACAATATCTCGATATTTGGAGTATTCATTACTCTCTCCTGCATTGCCTTTGATGCTCTGAGCACATCCCTTCTTACAATCAGATATACTTTATTGCACAAACTTGCAAGATATGTAGCCTCCTCACAAGCGGTATCACCGCCACCTACTACAGCCACATCCCTCTTGCGGTAAAAGAAACCGTCGCAAGTTGCACATGCAGAGACACCTGCGCCTCTGAATTTCTCCTCACTCGGCAAACCGAGATATTTTGCAGTGGCACCTGTTGCTATGATTACTGTATCTGCAAGAATCTCTTTTTCTGAATTGATTTCAACTTTAAAAGGCCTTTCACTGAAATCAACTTTTGAAACGACACCATATCTCACCTCAGTACCAAACCTCTCAGCCTGCTTTTTAAGGTCTTCCATAAGAGAGGTACCTGTCACACCCATAGGATATCCCGGAAAGTTGTCTATTTCTGTAGTTGTTGTCAGCTGACCACCGGGCTGCGCACCTTCGTATACTACAGGGCTCAAATTTGCACGTGATGCATAAATGGCCGCCGTATATCCGGCAGGGCCGCTACCTACGATAAGGCATTTTATTCTCTCTGTACTCATATCTGTTTTTGTATATATCTGTTAATATTGAATAATCGTGCAAAGGTAATAAAAAAATCCGTAGGTCTGAAATTATAATCACTACCCATTCTTTTTGGCAAGAAACCTGTCGGCAACAAAATATTCAAGTCTCTGCTCCCATACCAGTATTGCAGAGGCTATCCATCTGCTTATCAATAATATATACCATATACCACCGATAGAAGAGATAAGGAACAGGTCTTCAAAATTACTATGTGAAATGGAGATATGCGTATTCAGCAAATCTATATCCCTGCGCGACACTTTGCCGCTTCCGCTCTCCTCAATCATCACAGCTGCGCCATAGGCAAGGCCCAGAATATTTGCCACAATCCAGAGAAAAGCGGTCTTTGCCGGAAGGCCGAAGAGAGCCAGCAAAGGTCTGAGAAATTTTGCCACCCATCTTATTACACCATATTCCGACAGAAGTTTCTGCATTATCGAAAGGGAATATATCAGCACTGTCATCTTTACAACAAGCCAGAATGTTGAGACCAGCCATTCGGTAAAAAGGGCAAGAAAAGAGCAGCTCTGCTCCGTCTCCTCCATTACGGAAGCATCCAACCCGCCGGGCATCAGTTTATTTAGCACAAACGCAATGGCAAATGCCGACAATGTTCTTGTAATTACAATCCTCACTGCCGACGAGCCGGTCTTTTTCTGCACCGCAGTTTCGGTTATCATATTGTGGGAACACAAAACCATGACACTCAGAATTGTTATGGCCCTGACATCAAGATCAACAGCCACTGCCACAGAGATGGCAGCATATACATTTACAAAATACCCCGACACATAAGCAAGAGCAGCCTCTCCGGGCAAGCCTACATAGTTGAATACGGGACTTATAAACTCAGAAAACAATGGGAGCAGATTGAAATACTTCAGAAAGAGAATCGCAAAAGAGACCGCCACCGTAATTTTCACGATCCAGAGACATGTTCTGGTTGCACTCGGCCAAATCTCCCTAACACATCTGAGAATACGTTCTTTGTGATTTTCACCTGTTTTATCCAGGCTCTCTTTTACAGATTTCATTCCCCCATTAACGACATTGTGCCCAAGACAGGACTCGAACCTGCACGTCTCTCAACACTCGCACCTGAAACGAGCGCGTCTACCATTCCGCCACTTGGGCATTCGCAAAACAAGAATCATTTCTTAAATGCCCTGCAAAGGTAATGATTTAATGAAACTTTGCAATATTTTTGACTTGATAATGTAATTAAAATATTATTTTTGTCTCATAATAACGAAAATTAGTACAATTAAAGCCTGTTTTTATGGAGATAAAAAGAGTAGCAGTTACAGGATTGGGTTGTCTGACCCCTATCGGAAACAATGTGGATGAGTTTTGGAAAGGATTGATAAACGGCGTTTCAGGATGTGCCCCGATTACAAGATTCGACACTACAAACTTCAAGACAAAATTTGCATGTGAAATAAAAGATTTCAACCCTGAGGAGTTTATCGATAAAAAAGAGCTCCGCAAAATGGATCCGAATGCAGTGTATGCCATGATTGCAGCCGACCAGGCAATTAAAGATGCCGGCATCGATTCTGAAACCGATATCGACAGAGAGCGTTGCGGTGTAATATTTGCCTCAGGCATAGGCGGCTTGCACAACCTCGAACATGAGCTGAAGGATTACTTTACCGGCAGCGGCGTACCCCGTTTCAACCCGTTCTACATTACAAAGATGATTACAAATATGTCTGCCGGCATGATTTCTATAAAACATGGATTCATGGGAGCCAATTTTGCAACAGTTTCTGCCTGTGCATCATCGAACCATGCCCTGATTACCGCCTTCAACCTCATAAGAACCGGACAGGCAGACATTATGGTTGCCGGAGGTGCCGAAGCAGCCATCACTCCAAGTTCGGTAGGAGGTTTCAACAGTATGAAGGCCCTCTCCACAAACAACGAGAATTATCAGACTGCATCAAGACCTTATGATGTTGCAAGAGACGGATTTGTAATTGGCGAAGGTGCCGGAGCCATTATCCTCGAAGAGTATGAACACGCAAAGAGAAGAGGTGCAAAGATATATGCCGAGTTCTGCGGCGGTGGAATGTCATGCGATGCCTACCACATTTCGGCAACACACCCCGACGGAGTTGGAGCGGCCCTTTGTATGAAAAATGCAATAAAAGATGCAAATCTTGCTCCTGAAGAGATTACCTATGTAAATACACACGGCACATCAACCCCGGTTGGAGATATGCCGGAGCTGCTTGCCCTTAAAAACACACTGGGCCAGAGCTACGAAAAGACATATATCAGCTCCACAAAATCAATGACAGGACACCTGCTTGGAGCAGCCAGTGCCATCGAGGCCATTGCCTCCATACTTGCTGTAAAGAATGATGTTATTCCTGCAACAATAAATGTTACCCAATTGGATCCAAACATTCCTGAGGGTTCAAACATAGTTGTCGGAAAGCCATTGGAGACAACTGTAAATTATGCTCTGAGCAACAGCTTTGGATTTGGAGGACATAACGCATCCGTAATTTTTGGTAAAGCAAAATAAACGATACAATTATGAATAATCTTTATAATATTGCCGGACAATTCTGTATAAAAGGAGAAGTTTCAAGTATCGCACCACTTGGCGAAGGCTTCATAAATGACACTTTTATTGTTTCAACAGCCTCTGAAGAGACTCCGAACTATATTCTCCAACGCAAAAACAAGAATATTTTCAAGGATATTCCTGCAATGATGGAGAATATCGCAAAGGTAACGGCCCATTTGAAAAGCAGGATTGCCGCACAAGGTGGAGAGCCTGAGCGCGAAGCCATGACCGTAATTCCTGCGAAAGATGGAAAGCTCTATTATAAAGATGAAAATGACGATTTCTGGGCGGTATCTCTCTTTATTGATGATACAATCTCCTATCAAAAGGCAGATACCCCCGATCTTGCATATCAGGGCGGCAAGGGCATAGGTCTGTTCCAGTCTATGTTGAGCGATTTCAATGAGCCCCTTTCCGATATCCTTCCGGGATTTCACAACATCCGTTTCCGTTTCAAACAGTGGGACGAAACACTTGCCAAAGATCCTGTGGGCCGCAAGGCCTCTGTAAAAGAGCAGATAGACTGGATTGAGAGCCGTAGAGACGGGATGCTCAAATTTTGGGAACTGGTAGAAAATGGCACAATACCAACCAGAGTTACACATAATGATACAAAAATCAACAATATACTTTTCGACAAACAGGGCAATGTATTGTGTGTAATCGATCTTGACACCGTATTGAGCAGTACCTGTCTGAACGATTTTGGCGATGCCATCCGCTCATATACCAATACAGGATTGGAGGATGACCCTGTTCTCGAAAATGTCTCTATGGATATCGAGATGTTCAGAGGCTATACAAAAGGTTACCTCTCGCAGACAGCCTCATTTCTGACCGGAGCCGAACTCGAATATCTTGCATTCTCTGCAAAATACATTACCTACGAACAGGTTCTGCGTTTCCTTATGGATTATATCGACGGCGACAACTACTACAAAACAAAATCGCCAGACCATAATCTTATAAGAACCAACGCCCAATACAAACTGCTGCAGAGCATGGAGGAGCAATATCAGGCCATGTGCGATATTGTGAAAGAGGAATCACTCCATGTCAAAGGCATCATCCCGGCCTAATTTTTCGGCAAAAACACGGGCTGCATAACTCTCGGGAATGAATACTTTGTGGATATTCATTGCATCGAGAATGGATTTGTGTGTGCGGTCGAAGGCCCTTGCATATATTTTTTCCACTCCCAATTCCTTAAGGGCTGCGACAGTTCTCAAGGAGGCATCCATGCTTTGTCCTATTGCAACAACCACGCAATCGAACTCATCCAGAGGAAGAGCCTCCAATGCGGCACGCTCTGTCGCATCCAGAATATAGGCAACAGATATTCTATCCTTTATATACTCAACCCGATGCTCATTGGCATCTGCACCAACAACATCATGTCCATTATCTGTAAGCTCTTCGGCAAGTCTTCTGCCAAAAGTTCCAAGTCCTATAACAAGATATTTCATAAACTCTTTCTATTAACATTATCAACCATATCAATTTATAATTATGCGGTCTTGCGGATAGCGGTATTTTGGATACTCTTTTGGCTGGGCTATTCCCATCAACAATGTAATGAGCCCTACCCTTCCTGTAAACATCAGCAGGGAGATGATTATCTTTCCTGTCTCTCCAAGCAGAGGAGTTGTATCGAGACTTCCTCCAACTGTACTGTAGGCCGATACTGTTTCAAAGAAGAGTTTTTGGGGCTCTATATGAGGCTCTGCAAGCATTAGCAGCACAAATGAGAGTGATATTACAATTATCGACCCCAATATTGTAGCAGAGGCCCTGCGCACAGAGTAAGGGGATATCTCCCTGTTAAAGGCTACCGCCGCGTTGCGGCCTCTTATTATTGATACAAAATTTGCAACCGATACAGCTATGGTATTGACCTTTATACCGCCTGCCGTTGATTGTGAGGCACCTCCTATCCACATCAATATTATATACACAACTATTGTAACCGACGAAAAACTTGCAATATCCACGCTGTTGAAACCTGCCGTTCTCGGCACAACGGCGTTAAAGAGGGATTGCACAAACTTGTCGGGGCCAGACATATCTGCAAATACTCCTTTCCACTCCAGGGCAGCTATTGCACAAGTGCCGCCGACAAGCAGAATTATTGTAGAGACCAAGACTATTCTGGTATTGATATTGGCAATATGGGTAAATCTTTTCCTGCGCACTTCGCGCTTGAAAAATCTCCTGTATATACCTTTAATATAATAGACTGCAAGATTTTTTAAATTTACCAGAATAGGATATCCTATTCCACCCAATACTACAAGGAGAGAAATTACCATAAAAAAGAGATTATGGTCTGCTGCAACTGCCCTGTTTCCGAGATTCCCTTCGAGTGTAGAGAATCCGGCATTACAGAATGCCGATATTGAGTGGAATATTGAGAAAAATATCTCTTGCCAAAGAGTCATTCCCATTGTAGAATGGATACTCAACCATATAAGTATAGCCCCTACAAACTCTATTGCAAAGGTAAATCCGAGAATATTCCGCAGAGTAGACAACAGAGAGCCAAAGGTATCTGACCCGACCATATCCTTTAATGCAAACTGACTGTAGAGCGAGGGCATTCCCATAAAGAAGAGCGCAAAAAAGCTTGTAATGGTCATAACGCCGAGTCCGCCAATCTGAATCAGCAGCATAATTACAATCTCGCCCGCCAATGTAAAGGTTGATGAGATATCAACAGGCGACAACCCTGTTACACAAACTGCACTTGTTGCTACAAAAAAGGCATCTATAACCCGCAGATGTATATGTTCCTGTGTTGAACGGGGCAAAAGCAGAAAAAGAGTTCCCAAAAATATTATCATCGCAAAACCTGCAGCGAGAAGCAATGTGGGATTTGTCCGCTTGTTTATAAAATTCACAACACCTCTCGAAACCTCAAGCAAGGCAAAGAGCAACAGCAACGACACATTATAATGCTTGCCCGACAATATGCTCCATACAGGCTCCAGCCATGCCGGAACATTGGCAACCCCAAAGATCTTTGGCAATACCGACAAATAGAGAAAAGCCCCCAACACCCAATTCATCACCCTTCTTGAACCATTTGCACTGCCTTTGTCGAATGCTATCCATAATGTAAACATCAGAAAATAGCACCACCATGCCACTCCATAGATTCTCTTTATAACGGCAAGATCATGAGCATCAAGATCGAAACCATAATCTATAACCATAGTACCAAGTACTACAAGCGACAGCAGAAAAATGAAAATCCTGACATAAGTATCTGCCCTGTTCACCTTATCACCACATTAATCAAAGTTTCATTATAAACTGATTCATGCGGTGAAAGTTCAACAGAGTGCCATTGTTCCAGCTTTAAGTGAGTGCGCTACTCGGCATACATCCCCTCTCTGTTCAAAAGGTGGTCGAGATTGGCCAGATGATAAAGCATTACGGCAGTTACAACTGATGCATGCTCCTGATACTCCGGTATGCTCTTGTTGTAGAGGTCGCGGTCTGTATGCCAGATTTCGTTATATGAAAAGTTGTAGCCTTTGCTGTCTTTCAGACGGAATCCATACACAGGAACTCCCTTCTTGGCAAACGGAGCATGGTCTGAGCCTCCGGCTCCTGTAGGGAATCTTGGTGCGGCTCCGCTCCTCTCCTTGACTTCAAACGGGAATTCCGGATTTATTGAGTTGATGGCAGGCTCTATTGCCTTAAAGTCATCATACATTGCCGGAGGAACTGTTATTTCGTATGGTACAAGAGGTGAACCGTCGCGGTTGAAATAGTTTGATATTTTACTGAGTTTGTCGGGATTGCTCTTTACAAAATAGGTTGAACCCCACAGGCCGAACTCCTCTCCTGCCCATAAGCAGAACAATATTGTACGTTTAGGCTTGCCACCCGCCGCAGCAATGATTCTGGCAGCCTCCATAGTTGGAGTAACACCAACGCCACAATCCACACCACCTGTTGCCACATCAAACGCATCAAGATGACCTCCTGCCATCACATACTCATCCGGGAACTCACTGCCTCTGATTACACCTATTATATTATGGTATTTTACAGGGCCTAACTTGAAATGGTTTCTGATATCAAATTCCAGTTCAACATACTCCCTCCTGTTTACCATATCCTCAATTATGGCATATTGCTGCTCGTCCAATTTTATATCAGGAACAGTCGGCAGAGTTTCGAATGTCATGCTCTTCAGATTCTTGCGGTCATAAAGAGTTGTAATTGGAACAGAGGCTGCCTGAATTATTCCCAAAATACCTGCCTCCCTCATCTCTTTGTAGAAGAGTGCCGGTGCATCTCCATATTTTATATATGGTTTTTTGCTCTTTTCCTGCACATTTTTGTTTTTCCCTGCTGCCTTATCCTGTGCCAATTTTTGATTGAATCTCTCAGCTTCTTTGTTATAAGTTTCTATCTCTCTGTTTTTTGCAACAATCTCTATATTTTCTGCAATTATTTTAGCCCTCACGCTGTCGCCCTTTGCAGAATAATCTATAGGCCATCCCTTGCTTTTTCCTGTTATCAGAACCCAGGCACCCTTTAATGTGCCCTTCATCTTCTCAAACTCTGCGCGTGTCTTAGGCTCTTTTACCACATGTCCGCGCTGCACTCCCTTGGTTCCGGATGTATATGATGGTGTTGTAAAATGCAGAGTCATATTGCCCACACCGGTTGAATTGCTGCCAATCATCCTGCCAAACCATGGCCCGCGGTTAAAACCTACCGGAAGCTCCCCAACCTCCTGGCGCCACACTTCCAATCCCCACTTTTTGAACATATATTCACACCAGTCGGCAGCATTGCTGTAGGCATCCGATCCCAACAATCTTCCACCAAAACGGTTGCATAAAACATCAAGATGCTGCATTGTCCGGTTGTCGGTCTGTCCGATCTTTATTATTTTTGAAATTACATCATCCTGCTGTTGTGCAAAAAGTGCAACAACAGATGAAAGGGAGATTGCCAATGCGCATAAAACTGTTCTGACCAATGATTTTTTCATATCAATATTAGTATTAAGTAATTTTGGTTCTCCGCTTATGGAGATGTATTGTAACACATATCGCAACCGTTGCCAAAAAAATACGCATGTACAAAGCGTCGGTTGCCCATATTATACAACTTCCTATTGTAATCCACAGCAGAAACAATGTCCTTACAAATGTAGAGAAAGATATTCCTTTTTTAGAAAAATATGACTTGATGTAGGGCGAGAGATATCTGTTTTTTAAAATCATCTTCACACCCCGACGGGAAGAGCGCATATAAAAAAATATGGCAAGCAGCAGGAATGGAGTTGTGGGCAAGACAGGCATACAGACACCTATCAGGCCCAGCAGCGTAAAAATTGTTGCCAATGCTATGTAAATGTACTTTTTCATTTACAACTTTTTTTGCTATCTTCGCAAAGATAGTACAAAATGCCGAACTTAATTAAACTTCACCGCTATGACCTCTTTCTCTCAAATAGTGGCAGATATCACCGCCGCACTATGGGGATGGCCCACAATCATTCTGCTCCTTGGAACACATATCTTTCTTACAGTCAGACTGAGATTTCCACAATTGCAGATATTCAAGGCCATCAAATTGTCGGTAACAAAAGACAGCGATTCCACAGGTGATGTGAGCCAGTTTGGAGCTCTCGCCACCTCTTTGGCAGCCACTATCGGCACAGGAAATATTATAGGAGTGGCTACCGCCATTGCCCTCGGAGGCCCTGGCGCAGTTCTCTGGTGCTGGATTACAGGAGTATTTGGTATTGCCACAAAATACTCTGAGGGTCTGCTTGCCATCAAATACAGAGTAAAGACTTCCGACGGAACTATGCTTGGCGGCCCTATGTATGCTTTGGAGAGAGGCTTGAAGATGAAGTGGCTGGCAGTTATCTTCTGTATATTCACCGCCATTGCGGCACTTGGCATAGGAAATACCGTTCAGGCAAATGCCATCTCCACACTGCTTGCCGAGCCCGGCCTTTTTGGCGAAGGCTTTGCAGGAATCCCAACATGGGTTTCAGGACTTGTATGTGCGGTTGTCGTGGCACTTGTAATTATATTTGGAGTGAAGGGTATTGCAAATGTCTGTGGTGCTTTGGTGCCATTCATGGCAATATTTTATGTAATAGGATGTATTATAATCATTGGTTTGAATTGGGAATATATGGGCGATGCCATATCACTTATAGTACGCTCGGCCATCAATCCGGAGGCTGCCGGAGGAGGTTTCATTGGCGGTTCAATAATGATGGCTGCCAGATTTGGAATAGCCCGCGGACTCTTTTCAAATGAATCGGGTATGGGTTCTGCACCAATTGTTGCAGCAGCTGCCCAAACCAGAAATCCGGTAAGACAGGCTCTTGTGTCATCAACCGCCACATTTTGGGATACAGTTGTTGTATGTGCCCTTACAGGTCTTGTACTTGTGAGCAGTATTATTGCTTACCCCGACATCAGCTACAGCGACGGAGCCAAACTTACACAGGCAGCATTTGGCAAAATTCCATACGTAGGCTCAATTATACTCACCGTAGGCCTTGTAACATTTGCATTCTCAACAATACTCGGATGGTCTTATTATGCAGAGAAGGCAATCGAGTATCTTGCCGGCAAGAAAACCATATATTTCTACAGAGGAGTATGGGTAGTCCTGGTATTTGTGGGTGCAGTGGTGGATCTCTCTTTGGTCTGGAACATTGCCGACGGAACAAATGCTCTCATGGCTATTCCTAACCTAATTTCGCTATTGCTGCTCAGCGGTGTTATCGTGGCAGAAACCAGAAAATATCTGTGGAACAAACACCTCGACGATTACGACACTTCGGAAATACCTGAAATTGATGATTGAAACGGGCAACGCAATGCCTTAAGCAAATAATTGCATAACGTTGGATACAAACAATTTTACTGCAATTGCCAGAAGTATGATTCCAAAGAATTTGCGCAAGACATAGATTACCCCCTTGCCAAGCAGTTTTTCTATTCTGCTGAGATTTGACAAGACAAAGAATACCACCACCATATTGAGGATAATTGCCACAATTATATTCTCAAGATGGTATTCTGCGCGCATCGAAAGGAGTGTTGTGAGGGTTCCTGCTCCTGCTATAAGCGGAAAAATAATCGGAACAAATGTGGCACTGCCTTCGGGGCCATCGTTTTTCATAATTTCTATACCCATTATCATCTCCAGTGCGAGTACAAAAATTACAAGAGATCCGGCAACGGCAAACGATTTTATATCTACACCAAAGAGTGAAAGCAATCCCTCTCCTGCAAAAAGGAACAATACAAATACAATAAACGACCCTACAGCCACAGGCAGAGGCTGTACCTTATTGCCCTTGGTCTTTAAATCCAATATGACTGGTATTGAGCCTGTAATGTCAATTATGGCAAATAAAACCATAAAAGCACTGATTATTTCTTTAAAACTGAATTCCATCTGCATTTTTTTTGCAAATTTATAAATTAGTTATTAATTTCGACCAAGTAAAACTATCATTCTTAAAACTTAACAAAATGAAAGAGCTTATCGAAAAAATTCAAGCAGAGATGGCAGCTTTCTCTAAAGATGCTGAGGCTCAATTGGTAAAAGGAAACAAAGCAGCAGGTACTCGCGCCAGAAAATCAGCTTTGGAAATCAGCAAATTGATGAAAGAGTTCAGAAAAGTCTCTCTCGAAGCAGCAAAAAACTAAAAAAGGTTAGAAAAAAACAGGCTTTCAGTCTGTTTTTTTTTATTTGCCGAGATATCACTCCAATTTACAGAGGCATTATTACACCCGTCTTGCTCTCTTCGTTCCACAACCACACCTGCATATCCTGACTCTTCAGCACCTCCATCTCAAGAGCTTCGCTAATCTCCTGACCATTTACATCGGTCTTGTATGATAAAACCACATTTACGGTATGATCGTCCTGAGTATTGCCAAGTGAACCCGGCTCCACTTTAAGATGCAGATATGAAGATTGGTCATCTCTCTGTATGCAGAGCACCATACGCTGTTTGTTGCGCATAGTCTGCCATGCCGATTCATTGTAGAGCAATTTATAATTCTTCCCTTTTACAAGCCCCGGAGTCCTCTTTTCCAGAAAGCGGTCCGCTTCTGCAGAAATACCATCCATTTCCGGCCCTTCATTGCACGAAACAACTCCACACAGCACCAATATGCAGCAAAGCCATCTGAAAATATTTGTTAGAAATCCACACATAAGATACCAGATTTTACCTTACAACAAGTTTTTTACTTATTATATCTGCAGATTTGTCGGGATACTTTATTATCACCTCAACAATGTACTCTCCCACCTCCTTCAATTTATATGATATTCCCGACAATTCTTTTCCATTTACCATAAACTCCACAGATGTAAAGGGTTCAACCAGATTCTGCACACACAAGTTCACTATATCTCCCACCTTATAGCTACCTGAAAACTTGACATAAGGATATACAGATGTTATCCGGTCTGTCTCAAATGAAAACTGGCACACTTCGCCCATTCTGTTATTCTCAACAAAATAGACTTTGCCACTGTAACTTGTGCCGGGTCCAAGCTTTTCAAAAAGGAAATTGGTAGAATCGGCAGGCAGTACAACTCTGCGTCCGCTCTCTGCATCGCCATCGAGCGTTATATACCAATGGCCGTTCCCCTCAAAGTTCTCCACAGAGCTGTTCCAAGTGAGAAAGGCATGATTCTGATACGGATATATCTTTAGATTTTGGGCACAAGAGACTGTATCGCTGTATTGCAAATCCTCCTTTACCACAAATTTTACAATGCCCTCACTATACTCTATATCATTTATGGAGATTCCCACTCCTGAGTGTTGCCAATCGGTAAGCGAGGGATTTCCGCGCGCTGTCAAAGAGGTTATATTTGATGGCCCGGGGTAAAAAATATGCCCGGCACTTTCTGCAGAGGCAACTGCAGGATCCGATACCAGAACTTTTGCACACTCATGCCCGGCATAACTGTTTACGATATTGAGTCTCCATCGCGCCTGGGCAGTAACACCTCCGCATAGTGCAGCTGATTTGTCTACATGATACAATACAAGGCCCTCTCCTCCCACATACCGGTCCCAGCCATCACTACCCCTGCACTCCAGCAAGAAGTACTCGCCGCTATTGGTTGTCTCCACTCTGTAAAGTGTATCGGCATTCTGTACCGGCTCAATTTCATACTCTCTGCCAATCTCCAACCTGCCAATCTCTGCAATTCCCAGCATCTCCCTCTCTATTGCATTGAAGTATGGAGGAGTTTTTCCTCTGTTCAGATAATTTCCCTCATCCATCAACGACAAGCTCCCGTACAGACCATTTGAGAGCCCCTCCTCCTCCTTATTCACATCATACATATCAACCAGTCCCAACGAATGGGCGTATTCATGGCAAAATGAACCTATCGAAGAGGGATAATGCTCCGCATCATCTCCCGAATACTCCGACGAACAGGTATAGGAGGCAATTTTTACGCCATTGCAAAAGATATTTTTGTCGGATATATCACCTTTATGAGGCCATATTGTATTGGAATTGCCGCTCTCCGCCTCATTGAGTCCTGCAAAAATAATGGCCACATTATCAACAAGGCCATCTTTGTCGGTATCATATTGTGAAAAGTCAATGCCATTTTCTGAGGCTTTTTTGCAAGCCTCTATCACCATGCTGGCAACATTGGCATCATTGAGATATGCTGTATGTTCTCCGTAATAGGCAACATTTTTGGATAATCTTATTATTGCTGCAACATCAAAAGAGAAACTGCAGACACCCATGAAATTCTCATTGAAATAATCGGCGGCGCTTCCTGTTGCGCCATCTGCAGAATAGCCTTGACCGTTCAATAAGGAGCTGAAATAGTTCTCCGTATCAGCTATCGAAAACCAGACATCAGCAAATTCAACCAGAAGCACCAGAGATTTTCCTGTTATGGAATTTTGCACACCGCCGCCATTATCTGATGAACCGTTATAATCTCCGCTCTTCAGATCAAGGGTTTGTGCAGCATTGTTCCGCAAAGAGTATTTGATTGCAGACGGCACATCCGAGGCTCCTGCAACGATATTCATACCGGCACTTTTTACGGCAGAGGATGAATTGCCTGCCCGCTCTGAGGATATTTGCAGATAGCCTCTGTCATAGTTGGCATAATAGAGATATCCATCTTTTCCCACACATACAATATTGCCGTTTGTTGTGCGGATATACCCAAAAAACTCATCTCCGGACACTTTTAGAGAAATTACAGTACCGTCGGGTTGCTTATATTTTACTATCTTTGCGGTTGCCTTTATTGCCCATAATTGCATACAATTTGTTATAGAACAAACAAGTGTAAACAATAGTATGTATAATCGTTTTCCCATGGGCTGCAAATATGAGCTGTAAAGTTAACATTTTTTATAATATTGGCATGAAATACACTTTCATAATATTGATGTATACAATAGGAATTATCTGTTCTCCTCACTTTGCATACAGCCAATGCCAGACTGCCAATGATATAGCCAGGTATGGCACATTCGACAATTGGGTTGTAAGGGAGATTAAGGAGTCGGGTATAATTGGCGGCGAGATACGCCACTCATATGAAATTGCAGAGGGAGACACCATAAAAGGGCCCATTCCCTATGTAAATCCGCCCCATTGCGTGTGGTCTACCTCCAGTATCATGGGCAATGTATCGGGAATAATAAAGGTAAGCTGCACTGTATTCCCGGAAGAGAGGGATAATGGCAAATGTGTGAGGTTGGAAACCAGACTGGAGAAGGTAAAGGTTCTGGGCCTGATAAATTTGAATGTGATTGCATCAGGCACAATTTTCCTCGGGCAAATGCTTGAACCTATCAGAGATACAAAGAATCCGCAGGGCAAATTGAATTGCGGCATCCCCTTTACCGACAGGCCCGAAGCCATAATTTTTGATTACAAGACAATTGTAGGACACAACCGCATGAGAGCAGGAGGCATAGGCGCTCCAAAAGAGCTTGGAGACAACGATTACGCCGAGTGCATTGTAATGCTGCAAAAAAGATGGGAAGATGAAGAGGGCAATGTCTATTCCAAACGCATAGGCACCGGATATGAACGCTTTACCCAAAACCAGACCGAATGGAAAAACGGCCACAGGGTAGAAATTCACTACGGAGATATTACAAAAGAGCCTTTCTATCGGGACTATATGAAATTAATTCCTCAAGAATTGGCAAATTACATGATCAATTCCAAGGGTAAATCTGTTCCTATACAAGAGGTAGGCTGGGGCAATGGAGATGAAACACCCACCCATGTGATTGTAAGATTTTCGGCAAGCCATGGAGAGGCCTATGTTGGAGACACCGTAAACAGATTATGGGTTGACAATGTAAAATTTGCCTATTGATGAGAAATGCTCTATACATATCGGCTGTAATTATATCGGTTCTGGTTGCATCAACACCTGCGGCAGGCGGTGAATACCCCTTTGACAATGGCTTCAAAGGCAACCAGCCGGATACTATCGAGGTAATAACAGCAAAAGATACTGTAATAAAGCGAAATGTTTTTCAAAAAATCTACCGCTATTTTGCAAACTCAAATAAAGCAACCGACAAAAAGTTTGATATAAGTTTTATAGGTGGTCCGCATTATGCCTCCGATACAAAATTGGGTCTGGGTCTGGTGGCTGCCGGCATTTACAGCACAAACAGGGAGGATCCGCTCACCCCTATGTCTAATGTGTCGCTCTATTCCGATATAACCACAACCGGATTCTATCTTGTTGGAATACGCGGCAACAATATTTTCACAAGGGAGAAATGGAGAATAGACTACTCGCTCTACTTCTATTCATTTCCAAGCACCTTCTGGGGTATAGGTTTCCATAATGGGGACAACAACAGCAACAGCACCGAATATCTGAGGCTGCAGGCGCAGGCAAAGGCCGACTTCTTGTTCAGGATAACAAAGAATATCTACATGGGGCCTACTGCAAGTTTTGAATTTGCCTACGGAAAAGACTTTTCGGAAACAGGTGCCATGTTATTGGGAGATCTGGAGAAAATTACAAGATACTCCAGCCTCGGTGTACTTTTCTCTTATGATTCGAGAGATTTTATTCCAAATGCCTACAAGGGAGGCTATATAAAACTTGTCCAAAAGGGTTACACCGATTTCAAAGGCAAACCATTCTGGGGAACATACCTCACATTGGATTATTACCAGAAGTTGTGGAAAGGCGCCATTCTTGCCTTTGACCTTTATGGAGAGTTGCAATATGGCGATGTCCCATGGACAAT
This sequence comes from Candidatus Egerieisoma sp., assembly GCA_045588775.1. Taxonomy (GTDB): domain Bacteria; phylum Bacteroidota; class Bacteroidia; order Bacteroidales; family UBA932; genus Egerieousia. The sequence continues at coordinate 32,557 of JAZNEW010000008.1, forward strand.
GAAATCGAAGCTGGGAGGTTCATACCGGATGAGGGGATATTATGAAGGTCGGTACCGCGACGACAGTTCCCTCTCCCTCCAAATGGAATACAGACAAAAAATATATAACCGGCACGGCATTGCCGTTTGGGCAGGATGCGGAACCGTTTGGGGAAAACAATCGCCATTCAATTGGAAACATATATTGCCCAATTATGGCATCGGATACCGATGGGAGTTCAAAAACCGCATGAATGTGAGGCTGGATTACGGATTTGGCAAAAATGGGCAAAACAGCTTCTTGTTCAGCATTAACGAAGCTTTCTGAATATGGCCATTCTCAATTTAATTGATAAACTTTCAAAGAGGCCCTCTCTGCTGTTTCTGATATTTATCATTATTTTGATGATAGCCAATACCATACTGCTCTTTACCGAGCCTATGGGCACAATTGCGAAATTTGTATTTATTCTGTTGCCTCTGGGACTCCAGATGCTGCTGCTTTCTCTTGTAGGCAAACTCGGACTCGCCTTTCTGATATTGCTGCCCAAATGTATTCTGGATATCTTCCAGCTTGTTCTGATAAAATTGTATGGAGGCTCATTCATCGCAGTTGATATGTTTTTGAATGTAATTACAACAACCTCCTCCGAGGCAGGTGAACTTCTCCATAATATTGCACCTACAATACTGTTTCTGCTTGCCATTTATGTTCCTTTCATAATTCTCGCCATATATTCATTGAAAAACAGGACAAGGCTTGAACCGCAGTTCAGGTATACCATGCTCAAGACAAGTATCTGCATACTCTCTATTGGGACCATACTCTTTGCCATTTTGCAGTTTGGCAAGAAGAGTTTCGATATAAAATATGACCTGTACCCTATAAATGTGATCTGCAATATGGATTTTGCTTTGAAGAAGTGGGAGAAGATGGGCAATTGCGACAAAATGATTGAACACTTTTCATTTGGGGCATCCAGAAATTTGTCGGAAAAGGATAGTGTTACATACAACGGACGGGAGATTTATGTAATGATGATTGGCGAAACGGCAAGAGCCTGCAACTGGAGTCTATATGGCTACAACAGAGCAACAACACCATTTGCCGATACCTGCAGCAATCTCATAAAATTTAACGCACTTACCCAGTCAAATACCACTCATAAAAGCGTGCCAATGCTGCTCACCCCTGCAGACGCCTCAGATTTTGGACTCTTATACAAATGCAAAAGTATTGTAACTCTCTTTAAGGAGTGCGGATTCAAGTGCGTGTACCTCACAAACCACAGCTACAAGCAGACCTTCATGGAAAGGTATTTCGATGAAGCCCATATAAAAGTATCCTTAATAAACAGTAACTGCAACAGTTACGACCTTCAGATGGTTGATTCCCTCAAACAGATATTTTCCCGCGATACTGCAGGCAAAATGTTTGTTGTGATGCACCTCTACGGCTCGCATTTCAATTACAATGAAAGATATACCCGGGAGTTTGCCAGATTTCTGCCCGATTATGCAGAAGAGATCAGCCCGAGCTTCAAGCAGGAACTTGTAAATGCTTATGACAACTCAATTTTAAGTACCGATAATGTTATAAAAGAGACTGTAGCACTTCTGCAGAGCCAGAATTGCAAAAGTTTTATGGTATATGCCTCCGATCACGGAGAAGATCTTATGGACGACCGCAGGAATCGCTTTCTGCATGCCTCACCGGTTCCAACCGCATACCAGCTGAATGTTCCGTTTATATTTTGGTGTTCAAATGACTATCGTTGGAGTGAAATTGGAAAAATTGATTTAACTTTGCGGAATGCCAGTTACCTCATCTCCTCCAATGAGGTTCTCTTCCACTCTGTTGCCGGTTGGGCATCGATAGAGAGTCCTTATGTAAGGGAGGAGTTGTCGCTGTGTTCAAATGAATTTGAAGAGAGAGAGCCACGATACCTTACAGACCACGACAGAAGTGTGGGAATATCGGAACTTCCTCTTAAAAAACACGACAGGATGATGCTGGAGAGTGGCATTTTCAAATAAACTTATAACGGCCTGCTATAGAAAAGATGAATAAGACAGCTGAATATACTTTTACAATACTTGTCCCTTTCTACAACGAAGAGGATAACATTCTGAATATCGAAAAACAGATCAAGGATTTTATGGCCAACTCCATAATACCCGATGTATGTGTATTGTTTGTCAATGACGGTTCAAAAGACAACGGGATGAAACTTGTTGAAGAGGTGTGCCTGCGCAATGAGCACTTCTACTACATATCCCTTGCAAAGAACACAGGTTTGAGCGGAGCAATCAAGGCCGGTTTCGACAACTGCTACTCAAAATATGTAGGATATATCGATGCTGATTTGCAGACCTCTCCTATGGACTTCAACCTTTTGTTGCCACATGCCGAAGAATATCCACTGGTTATGGGAATAAGGGCCAACAGAAAAGACAGCTTCTTCAAAAACCTCCAGTCGAAAATTGCCAACGGCTTCCGCAGGATGATGACAAAAGACCAGGCCATTGATACCGGATGCCCGCTGAAAGTGCTTCAGACAGAGTATGCAAAACGCATCCCCATGTTTACAGGTATGCACCGCTTTTTCCCTGCTCTGATCCAGCTGCAGGAGGGCGGAAAGATGATGCAGATTCCTGTACGCCACTTTCCTCGTACTGCCGGCGTTTCGAAATACAATCTGTGGAACAGACTGATATCGCCTTTCAAAGATTGCTTTGCATACCGCTGGATGAAAAAAAGATACATCAATTACAATGTAGGCTCTTCAAATGTATAGTCAGACCGGCCTGCAGCTTTTAACCTACACACATCTGCTCTAAAATGTACATATATCTCCTCGGTTTTTTGGCCCAAGCACTCTTCTCTGCAAGAATATTGGTACAATGGATTTTGTCGGAAAAGGCAAAAAAAGTGGTCTCTCCAACAATTTTCTGGGTACTCAGCATGGCAGCATCATATATGCTCTTCATTTATGGCTGGCTAAGGGATGATTTTGCAATAATGCTCGGGCAGGTAATTGCCTACTACATCTATATCTGGAATCTCGACGAAAAGGGTGTATGGCGCAAGATTCCTCTTATTTTCAGAATTGCCCTGATTGCCACACCGGCTGTGGGAATTTCATATATTCTGGGTGATTGGAATCAATTTGTGGCCCAATGCCTCAACAATGCACAAATTCCCCCACTGCTTGTAATCTACGGTTCAATGGGCCAGATTATCTTCACTTTGAGGTTTGTATACCAGTTTTTCTATTCAAAACATCATGGTGAATCCCTGCTGCCTGCCGGATTCTGGATTATAAGCCTCGTAGGTTCCATAATAATTGTCTCTTACGGAATAATCAGACTTGACCCGGTATTGATACTCGGACAATCTTTCGGATTCATTTCATACACCAGAAATTTGATAATACTGCACAAATCTTTAAAGGCTAAGAAGTGATGAAACAACAATGGCTGAGATACCTCCTCATTTTTATAGCACTGCTGCCCATTCTCATTCTCAGGGATTTTACCCCCGACAATGAGCTAAAATACCTGAGCATTGCAGATGAGGCGATAAAAAACGGAAATATATTTGCCTTCTACAACCACGGGGTTGCCTATGCCGACAAACCCCCTTTGTATCTTTGGGCCATAATGCTCGGCAAGCTCATCTTTGGAACACACTGCATGTTCTTCATCTCTCTTCTGTCTGTTATTCCGGCATTCATTACCCTTGTTGTAATGGGAAAATGGTGCAGAAGGTATCTCTCGATGAATGAGATTGTAAATGCGGAGATGATGCTGGTTACATCGCTCTATTTCCTGGCTCCGATAATTGTCCTGAGGATGGATATGCTCATGACCATGTTCATAACTCTCTCACTCTATACCTTTTATAAAATGTATGAGTTTGACCGTTATGGCAATACTTCACGCCTGGGATACAGAAATGTTACAGAAAAAAAGTATAACAGATGGAAATGGCAGCTTGCCCTCTATATCTTTTTTGCACTCTTTACCAAAGGCCCGATAGGTATTCTGATGCCTCTCCTCTCCATTACAATATTTCTTCTGATAAACGGTGATATCCGCACTATAGGCAGATATCTCGGCTGGAGATGCTGGACTCTTCTCGGCTCACTTTGCGCTGTATGGTTCACCTGTGTATACCTCGACGGCGGCACAGAATATCTCAACAACCTACTGTTCAACCAGACAGTAAACAGGGCCGTTGATGCCTTCCACCATAAGAAGCCCTTCTATTTTTATGGAGTATCTTACTGGTTCTCACTGGCACCCTGGTCGCTGCTGGCCTTTGTTGTAATTCTTTTGGGATATTTGGGAAGATATGTAAAGGGAACATTGCTGAAATTCTTTGCCACAATTGTTGCAACCACAATTGTAATGCTCTCAATAATCAGTTCCAAACTTGAAATATACATGCTTCCATGTTTCCCTTTCATCATCTACGGAACTGCGCTCTTGCTTCCTAAAGTAAAGGAGAATATCTGGGTGAGAATCTCGATAGCATTGCCGGCCCTGCTCTTCATACTGGCATTTGTGGGCTCTCTGCTGATCGGACCGCTTGGTTATGACAAAGAGCTCCCTGATCTTATCTTCTCGCTATGGGCCCCATTCCCATTTTTTACTGGAATACTCTGCGCAGGAGGCCTCTTTGCCCTCTACTGGCTTTTCAAGAAGAGAAACATCTGCAATGCCATAAATTCGATAGCCATATCAATGCTGCTGCTGGTGTTTGCAGTATCATTCTCAATGCCGCAACTGAATAGGGAGATAGGTCTGAAAGAGGGCTGCAATAAAGCAATGCAGATTGCCAGAGAAAAGGGCATAACCAATTATTCATACTACAGATTCAAGACCGGAGACAATCTTGATGTCTACCTCAACCGGAGTCTGAATGAACTGGAAGCGGAACAATTGCCGGAATTGTCGAATACAATACTTTTTGTAAAGGGCAAATATATACAGAGAGACTCGCTTCTGAACAGGGCTTTTTATGCAGAAAAGGAGCGCGAGGCCCATTTTTACGGGCAATATGCCGTGATTGCCTTTGAATAAAAGCAGTGGCGGCAACCCTGCTCTGGATTACCGCCTCCTTGCTTTATGCAGACAAAAGTGCATAGTTTTTCAATATCCGCCCGATGCAGGCTATTTCCCCTTTGTCTGCTTTGTAAGAACTCCCGAACCTTTATGCTCTGTACCAGTAACAGGATCCTTTGAGAAGAACTCCATTGTAAGACTCTGCGGATTCTCCTGATAGAACAACTCTCCCTGTATCTGCTGCTTGGTATCATTGATATTCATTACACCGGAGTATGAAACATAAGGATCACCCACAAGTACAACCGCCTCAATATCGGCCATAGTAGAATCATTGTATTTCACTTTGCCATTCATTGTTGTATCTGCAAAGTATTCTATTGCCACAGGAACGGCAATTGTCTCCACAGTTATCGACCCCGAAGTGTCAATTGATGTTATCTGGATGGTATCAATACCTGCCCAAAGACCTATAAGCTGCTGGTGGGTATCTTTTTTTGTTCCACAAGATGCAACTGCAATAACCATTATGATTGCGGCTGCAAAAAAAGTTCTGTACTTCATTTTTTTATGTTTTTAAGAATAATCATTTATGCAAATTCCTATCTTTGTACTCTGTAGGCTTGATGAAATTTAACACATATTATACAATTTATCATGGAATTAGTTCAAAACACTTTTGCAGAACTGGAAATCAACTATCCTAACTGCATCCATAACTACAACTATTTCAGATCAAAACTGAATCCTTCCACCAAATTGCTCATACTTATCAAGGCCAATTCATACGGTCATGGCGCTGTAGAGTTTGCCAAAGTAATGGAAGAAGCCGGTGCAGACTATTTTGGCGTTGCGCACCCTATCGAGGGTATTGAATTGAGGGAGGGAGGTATCAAGACCCCTATCATCATACTGACTTCGGGTACCGACTATTACAAAGATCTTATCAAATACAATCTTGAACCGGGCATGCCGAACCTGCATTCTCTGAAAATATTCAACACCATTCTGGAGGAGATGGGTATAGAGGAGTATCCTGTCCATATCAAACTCGATACAGGAATGCACAGATTGGGATTTATGGAGAATGAGCTGCCTGCTCTTCTTGATTTTCTTAAAAACAACAGAAGAATCAAGGTACAATCGATATACTCCCACCTTGCAGCATCTGATGAGCCTCAACATGATGAATTTACATTGGGACAAATAGAGCTTTACCAGAAAATGGTTCCTCAAATTGATGCAGTTCTGGGATACAAGCCTATACACCACATCCTGAATTCTGCAGGCATTGAGAGATTTACACAATATCAGTTCGACATGGCGCGTCTGGGAATCGGAATTTACGGAATAAGCGCTGTAGACCAGAGCCAGCTGAAACCATCCGCATCACTCACATGCAAAATTATACAGATAAAAGAGCTGCAGCCACAAGACGGCACTGTAGGATATGGCCGACATGGCAAGCTGCATAAAGACAAAGTTACAGTAACAGCCACTCTTCCTTTGGGTTATGCCGACGGAATCAACCGTCACCTCGGTCGTGGAAATGCCCACTTCTGCGTAAACGGACAACTCGTTCCTACCATTGGCAACATCTGCATGGATATGTGCATGATCGACATCACCGGTGTGGATGCAAAGGTTGGCGATACCGTAACAATATTTGGCGACAAACCTCATGCAAAGGATATTGCAAAGGTGCTTGATACAATACCATACGAAGTATTTACCTCTGTAGCGCGCAGGGTAAAAAGGGTTGTTGTAAAGAAATAAGAATACTTTAAACTCTTGCAGTCTATAATTTGTAGTTAGGTCCGACAACTACTTTTATACATTGCGGAATAAGTTCGAATGTGAATGGCGAGGTCCCTACGGCCTCGCCGTCTATTTCTATACGGGTCTCCGGCCATGTTTCGATTTCAATTCGCTTTGCCTGGGTATGGAGCACCTTTGGAATTGTGTATATATTTCCCGAATAGAGCAGTTTGAAATTGCGCACAATCCTCAGTTTCGACATTTTTTTTATGATCGTAAGATCCATCAGACCATCATCGAACTCTGCCTCAGGCATCTGCTGCATTCCTCCGCCATTGTACTTTCCTATTCCCACAGCTCCCGAAAAGACCATACCCTCATAAAAGAGTTCTCCGTCGGTTTTTATTCTGAACTTTTTTGGAGTGAATTTCAGGAATGTATTGAATGTGCTTCTCAGATAGAGGGTCTTGCCATATTTGCCGTCGTCCTTGAGATTATTGTACTTCAGATTTACAACTGCATCATACCCCAGACCGGCAACATTTGCCATATAACGGTTGTGCTGCACACGTGTTTCGTAATAGGAGACCTTACCAACATCCTGCAATACAGATCTCTTTTCCACCAGTGAGCGGACAGCCTCCGAATATGTTTTTGAGATACCGAACATCCTTATCCAGTCGTTGCCTGTTCCTGCCGGAATTACTGCCAGACAAACCTCCGTTGTAGGCACTGCCTTCTGTATAAAAATACCGTTCACCACTTCGTGGATGGTTCCGTCGCCCCCTATTGCCACAATATTTCTGAACCCGTCGTTGATAGCCTTTACCGTAAGCTCTATTGCATGATATTTATGCTCAGTAAACAGACAAGTGAACTTTAAATTACTGTTATACATCTGATTGGATATGATAGGCCAATCTTTGAGTCCGCGGCCGCTACCGGCCTTTGGATTTACAATAACTATCCATGCATCATTTTTCATAAAAATATTTTTAACAAATGTAATAAATTCTGTTTGCTAAAAAAAGATTTAGTATTTTTGTGGGCTAAACTATTTTTTTATGGGAAAAGTTATCGCTATTGCCAATCAGAAAGGTGGAGTTGGAAAGACTACTACGGCCATAAATCTTGCGGCCTCATTAGCAGTATTGGAAAAGAGAGTTCTGCTGATAGATGCAGACCCTCAGGCAAACAGCACATCCGGCCTGAATTTCAATCCGGATTCAAAAGATGAAAAGACCTTGTACGAGGTTCTTATAGGGAAGCACACCCTGAATGATATCATTCTCGATTCAGAAATAGAGAATCTCAAACTTGCGCCATCGCATATCAACCTTGTTGGAGCGGAGATTGAGATGCTTAAAATTGCAGAGCGGGAAATGGTTATGAGAAAGGCTATTGATGCTGTCAGTGCCAATTTTGATTACATTATTATAGACTGCTCACCATCATTGGGATTGATAACCATAAACTCGCTTACTGCAGCCGATTCTCTGATAATTCCTGTCCAATGCGAATTTTTTGCGCTGGAGGGATTGGGGAAATTGCTGAATACCACAAAAATTGTCCAGACAAGGCTGAACCCTGCCCTGGAAATTGAAGGCTTCCTTCTCACAATGTTTGACGCAAGACTCAAGTCGGCCAATCAGGTAGTTGAAGATGTCAGGCATCATTTTGGCAGCATGGTATTCAAGACTGTGATTGCAAGAAATGTACGGTTGAGCGAAGCTCCAAGCCACGGAAAGCCTGTAATATTGTACGATGCCCTGTCGAGCGGCTCAAACAATTACCTGGCACTGGCAAAGGAGATTGTTACAAAAGATATTGATATAGAACAACAAGAGAAGCAAAATTAATATATGGCAAAGATTCAGACAGGTCTGGGCAGAGGTTTGGATGCCCTCATTTCAGATACCAATTATATACAGCAGAACAAAAAAGCAAGGAGTGAACAGAGAGAGAGTTCGCCGCTTGTTTCCATTGCTGAGATTGATATTGAAAAGATTGTGCCCAATCCGTTCCAGCCAAGAACTGAGTTCAATCTTGAGGCCATAGAAGAGTTGTCGCAATCCATCAGGACTTTGGGTCTTATCCAGCCGATAACCGTAAGGCCAACCGGCAGTGGAGAGTATCAGATTATAAGCGGAGAGAGGCGTTTCAGAGCGAGCAAACTTGCCGGATTGAAGACAATTCCCGCATATATCAAACAGACCGACGACAACGGCATGCTTGAGATGGCCATTGTTGAGAATATCCAGCGTGAGGATCTTGATGCCATTGAGGTTGCTGTCAGTTTCCAGAGGTTGATAGATGAGTGTAATCTTACTCAAGAGGCTATGGCTGAAAGAGTTGGAAAGAAGAGAGCTACTGTTACCAACTATTTGAGATTGCTAAAATTGCCTGCAGAGATACAATTTGCCATAAGGGCCGGAAAAATAACTATGGGACATGCCAAATCACTTCTTGGCATCGAAAATCCAAAGATTCAGTTGAAACTGGCAAACCAGATTATAGAGCAGGGGCTCTCGGTAAGGCAGATTGAGACCAAAGTTCAGAATCTCAATAAAGAAAAAAAGGCAAAGAGGGAGAAAGAGGTCATTGAATTGCCTGAGAATTATTTTAAGGTGATTGAGACTCTCGGAAAATATTTCAACAACAACATTTCGGTAAAACGCTCAGACAAGGGAGCAGGTGAACTTACAATCAGATTCTCTTCAGACAAGGAGATGGATGAGTTTTTGTCGGCCCTTGAAAGAGGTGATTTGTAAGAGAGATTTTATAAAAAGGGATGATTTAGAATTTTGAATAGTGTATTTTAGAAATTTCATATCAGTTATGCTCTTTGCACTGCTGTTGCTTCTGGCGCCGGCAGAGGGAGTGTATGCACAACATAGGAATCTTACCTCTGGAACATTTAACGCGGCAACTGTTCCAGGCGGCACAAATGCAAATTCAAATCAGGAGAACCAAAATCAGGAGGAGGAGGTGCCGGTTACCAAGCCATCCTTTACTATTCCCATGTATTTTAAGGCTCTGGCACATAAAGACACCATGAAAATACAGCATATGTTTGCAGGCTCGTTCATACTTCCGGGATCGGCCCAGATATATAACAGGCAAACATGGAAGCTGCCAATTGTTTATGGCGCCATAGGCGGTTTTACCGGAGGTGCCATCGCATTCAACTCCAGTTATAAGAATACCGGAAAAGCCAGTGCCAAAACATGGCGGGATGTAATGATTGCTGCAGCAGCTTTAAGTTACTATGGCTCTATTTTCGACGGTGTCATCTCCTATAAAAGCGACATAAAGCCCCATCCAACAAGGGCTTCGCTATACTCAGCGCTGCTACCCGGCTTGGGACAAGCCTATAATGGCGACTATTGGAAAATACCTATTTTCTATGGCGGTCTGGCTGTCTCAGGGTATTGTTGGGCCTTTAACCAGACCCAGTTCAAAAGATACAAACAGATGTATATCGATGCCGCTTCGGAAAACAGCAACTATAATGGAAGCCTCTCTTTAGACAATATGATATGGTATCGCGACAAATTCAGAAGATTCCGCGACTACTCGATTATTGCAACAGCTCTTGTTTATATCCTCAACATTGTTGATGCAAATGTCTTTGCCCATTTCAGCAATTTTGACATATCGGATGATATTACGGTAGATCTTGCCCCCGGGCTTATAGAGCAATCGGCCAATATTCCTATACAAAATAGTTATTACGGACACGCCGTAGGCTTTAAAATGAACCTCAAATTCTAAAACCAATAAACCCATGTCCCTAAAAAGCAGCCTTTTAATACTTATTCTATCATTTATCGCATTCCCTTTTCAAACTGATGCCCAACTGTTGAAAAAAGGCAACAGCAAAAAAGAACTGAAAGCCCAAATTGAAACCCTTACAAAAGCCCTTGATTCCCTAAAAAGCATTATAGATGGGGGTGCAATTGAGATGGCCGATACAACCCAATTTGAGGAGAACCAGGATCCTGAGGAGTACAACTTTACAAACAGCCATATTTTTGCAGATGCACAACCCGGTTGCAATCCCGACAGCCTCATTGAAATATTGTACAACGAGCGCAATATTTCAATGGAAAGGTATATCATAGAGTCTGACAGTATTGAACTTGTTTCGAATATTCCCGACTCGATATATATTGCAAAAATCAAAAAAATGAACTCATTCATTCCTATCCCCTACAATCATGTGGTAAGGAATCAGATCATTGCATATACCGAAAAAATGCCAACATTCTCAAAGAAGGTGCTGGGACTAAGCAAATATTATCTTCCAATATTTGAAGAGATATTCGACCAGTATGGCCTTCCAACAGAACTGAAGGCTATGGCAATCATAGAGTCGGGACTGAATCCCATAGCAGTTTCGAGAGCCAAAGCAAAAGGTATGTGGCAATTCATGTACAGGACAGCTCTCCAGTACAATCTGCACATCAACTCATTTGTTGATGAGCGTCTGGATCCTATCAAATCTGCTCATGCAGCTGCCAGATATCTGAAGGATTCCTACACCATATTTGGAGACTGGGCATTGGCAATATCTTCTTACAACTGCGGAATAGGCAATGTGAACAAGGCAATACGCAGAGCAGGTTCCAAAGAGTTCTGGGATATATATCCTTACCTGCCAAGAGAGACCAGAGGATATGTTCCGGCATTTGTAGGAGCTCTCTATCTGCTCAGCTACTATAAGGATTATCCTAATCTCCAACCCGATCCGATAAGCCTGCCTGCCCATGTAGATACATTCTCCATAAAGAAAAATCTCCATTTTGAGCAGATATCGGAGAATATAGGCATTCCAATAGAAACTTTGAGAGGATTAAACCCCCAATATACCAACGATATCATACCTGGCAACGAGAGAGAGTATATCCTGCAGTTGCCATACAACTATACAGCCTCTTTTATCGACAAAGAAGACAGCATCTACACATATAAAGACAGTGTATACTTCAACCCGATTGTCTATAACAAACTCAAAGAGGAGAAACAGATCAGCCAAAGCTCAAAAATATACCACAAAGTGCGTTCGGGAGAGACTTTGGGCGGTATTGCCATGAAATACAGAGTTGGCTTGTCTAACCTGCTGAGATGGAACGGCCTTACCAAAAAAAGTATAATCAAGCCCGGACAAAGGCTTGTAATTTACCGCTCCGGGGCGGCTCCTTCCTCATCATCAAGCTCCGGCAAAAAAGTCCAGACCACCAGCAGCGGAGGTTACACCTATTATACGGTAAAGAAAGGCGACACACTCTCCGGCATTGCTTACAAATGTGGTGTAAGCCTCAATTCCATACTAAAACTCAACGGTTTAAGCAAATCGTCAAAAATATATCCGGGCAAAAAACTGAAAGTAAAGAAAAACTAGAATCTGTATTTTACAGCCATCTTCACTCCCGTTTTATTGTCTGACGCTGTATGATTTTCAGATGATGGTGCATAGCAGAGCGCATCACCTTTGAGATAATACTCCAAACCCTCTGCAATCTTACACTTTACCAGAATATAAAAGCAGCCGCCCTCTCCATACAGAAGGCGGCTGCTGTATGTATAGGGCAGATCCGATTCATAACTGTACAGTCTTGCATTCCAGCTGTCGCAATTGAAATAATAGCCGCCCCCTTGCAATACAATATTGTTTCCCTTCAATCCATATTTGACACTCACACCCGACATATATCCCAAATCCCTGCTATAAACCGCTGCAACACTTGTCTTTATCTGCATGGCATTCCAAGGTCTGTACCATACATCACCTTTAAAACAGACCCGATGCAAAGAGTTATGGCTTGTATATTTTTCCGACACTTTTACTCTCCAATCCCACAATTCCGACTTATGCTCAAGAAGAGCACTCCCTTTAACCTGCCATGTCTTCTCATCTATATTGTACCTTTTCCAAGGATAATAGACCGCATCGGTATTAATGCCCAATTTTAAGGCATTTCCAAATATATACACTCCACTTACCGTTATACCATCCTGGTTAGCCACCTCCGACAAAGTGCTGAAAGCCGAGGCATGCGGTGCAATATAACTTTTGGAATAGTGCCTGACAAGCACCCCCAAATCACACTGCGGAAAAAGAGGAGAGGCAAGCCCCACCAAAAACGCCTCACTGCCTCCATAATCAAATGCCGCCTCTCCAAAAATCCTTGTCCGCTTTATAAATGTATTAAAGTTAATGGCAATATTTCCCCACAATCCATCATACATACGATACTTGTTATCCTCCCTTATCTTTCGTCCATTCTTTTTGTCGTAACAATATGCAACAGCTGTAAAACCCACTTTCAAATTTGGAAACAAATATGAAAAATCAACTCCTGCAACCTTCTCACCCATTTTCTTCCGGCTGCACAATGTATTGTATGTATTATGCAACCCATCTGTTGGCAAAGAGGTATAATAGTCACCAGACACCCTGGCATCCAGTTTATTGCAAGAGAAAAATGAAGATAATTCCACTCTGCCGAAAGAGCAGGAAGCCGCTATCCCCCTAAAAAAATTGTTCTCGTCAGACGATGTATATGGAGCAATACCAATACCGGATCTGCCCATATATTTTGGCTCAGCCAACATATTCAATAAAAATGCTTTCCATAGAACACTTCCATAACCGAACCGTGCAGAAAAATCGCCCACAACCAGAGATTTGAGCCACTTATAATCCCTGACAGCAAGATAACCCGAATAAAAATCCATGAATTTATACCCCTTCCTGAAGATATGCTCACCTATATCGCTCTGCAGATTCAACCCTGCCTCTATATTTTTGCTGTACCGGTATTTGCACTTTATCTGCAAACCTAAAGGTGCCCCTATATAAGTTGTATCCTTTTCAATATCTCCGGATATCCTCACATAGGCATCAACAGCATGAGTGGCGCTGAAAATATCATTACGCGGCATAAAGCTTATAAACGGAGCCAGCAAATCCACAAACTCCTTGTCAAAACCATATAGCAACGACAGCTCTGCCGCACTGCTTATAACTCCTGCCCTGCCTCTATAATCCATAATGCTCTCTATCTGAAAATCAGAAAGCAAAATAAGGCGCTCCAGTTCTCCTCTGCCGGCACTGTTTACAGATACCGGATTATCCAGCAGATATTCGAAATACTGGGCCATCTGCTCATAAGATGCGGAATTATCTTCTGCCTCAATTTCACCATTCAAAACATTCATCACACGCAATACTGCATCATGCCTGTCCAATGGTTCCTGCGATAAAATACAAAGCGGCTGCAACTCTATGATAACAGAGAGCAAAAATATCTTGCACCATCTACCTAACCTCTCCATAGCCATCTGTTTTCTGTTTTGCAGCCGCCAAGCCTCACAAACTAATTTTTAAATCTTCTGCAAGTATATGGCAGAAAATCAAAAAGGGCGTGCATTTGTGTAAAATGTACGCCCGATATATTATTCCGGAAATTTTTCAATCCCAAAAAAATATGGAATCTGCCAATATTTGTCAATTGGTTTTATATTCATACTTGATTGCAGCCAGATCATTGTTGGCTTTTGCTATTTTTGATGCCAGATCTGCCTTGAACTCCTCAAATTTGGCAAACAGCTCCGCATCTGCAACGGCAAGCATCTGAACAGCAAGAATGGCAGCATTTTTTGCACAATCCAGAGCGACTGTGGCAACAGGTATTCCACTTGGCATCTGAAGAATCGACAAAACAGAATCCCAACCATCCATAGAGTTGCTCGATTTGATAGGAACACCAATCACCGGAAGCGGTGTTGATGCTGCTATAACGCCGGGAAGATGGGCGGCTCCGCCTGCTCCGGCAATAATTACTTTTACTCCTCTCTTGTGGGCATTTTTTGCGAACTCCGCAACAAGATCCGGAACCCTGTGAGCCGACAAGGCATTGATCTCAAACGGAATCTGCATCTGATTCAAAAATTCGGCAGCCTGCTCCATCACTTTCATGTCAGAAGTGCTGCCCATGATAATACTTACTAAAGGTGTCATTTATAGTCTCATTTATGTTATTTGTCGATTTTAAATTAGATAAAAACAAAATTAATACATATTTTTGTGGCCGCAAAAACTAAATTAGCCTCATTAGCTTATAATTTCAAAACATAAGATATGGAACGCATCAAAGTACATGACAAATACTTTAAATTGTATATGCAGAACCAGCAGATAGAGGAGTCTATACAAAAAGTTGCAGATAATCTGAACAGAGATTTCAAAGATGTTGATACTCCTATATTCTTGAGCGTTCTGAACGGTTCTTTTATGTTTACTGCCTCACTTATGCAGAAAATAGAGTTCCAGTGCGATATAGTCTTTATCAAACTGGCCTCATATGAGGGAACATCTTCGTGCGGTAATGTAAAACAGATTATGGGATTGACTAAAAGCGTAGAGGGCAAATCGGTTATTGTAGTTGAAGATATTGTGGATACCGGTGGAACAATTGAGGAGCTTTACAAAATATTGAAAGCGGCAGGAGCAGCCGATGTGAAGATTTGTACCCTCATGTATAAGCCGGGCTCATACTCAAAAGATATTCCTATTGACTATGTCGCGAACTCCATTCCAAATGACTTCATTCTTGGTTTTGGTTTGGACTATGACCAGCTCGGCCGTCAATACAAAGATATCTATGTGATTGATGAGCAGCAGTAATTAATGTATTGAGATGAAGTATTATATTTTATTCGGGCCTCCGGGAGCGGGAAAAGGCACACAGGCAAAACTGATGGTTGAAAAATTCAACCTTCATCATGTCTCTACAGGAGACCTTCTAAGACAAGAGATTGCAAAAGGAACAGAGTTGGGAATGTTGGCAAAATCACTGATTGATAAAGGAAATTTTGTTGATGACGCCATTGTGGAACAAATGATTGAGAATGAGATTGAGAATAATCCGCATGTTACAGGATTCATTTTCGACGGTTTCCCCCGTACCATTGCCCAGGCTGAAGTATTGGACAAGATGCTTGATAAAAGAGGGCAT
The DNA here is from genome assembly GCA_045588775.1 of Candidatus Egerieisoma sp. Classification (GTDB taxonomy): domain Bacteria; phylum Bacteroidota; class Bacteroidia; order Bacteroidales; family UBA932; genus Egerieousia. The sequence continues at coordinate 48,387 of JAZNEW010000008.1, forward strand.
GATGTTACAAAGGTGATCTCAATAATCATTGATGACAAACTGGTATTTGACCGCATACACCACAGGGCCAGCATAGAGGGACGTATGGATGATACCAATGCCGAAATCATCCAGAACAGGATAAACACTTACCATAAAAAGACTGAACCGCTTATCGAGTATTACAAAAATTGCAACAAATATTCTGAAATCGACGGAAATGGCGAAATTGAGGATATTTTCGGCAAAATATCCGACCTGATAAGCAAGTAACCCTCCGGCAGAACAATCAATTAACATATAATAAGATATGGGAAATTCTAATTTTGTGGATTATGTAAAACTTTTTCTTGCATCAGGCGATGGAGGAAACGGTTCAACACACATGCGCCGTGAAAAATATATTCCTAAAGGCGGACCCGACGGAGGTGATGGCGGACGTGGAGGCCACATCATATTGAGGGGCAATCCACAATATTGGACTCTCATACATCTGAAATACCGCAAGCATATCAAAGCGGAACCGGGAGAGAGCGGCAGCGGAGCATTGTGCAAAGGTGCAAACGGTAAAGATATTTATCTTGAAGTTCCACTTGGCACTGTGGCAAAAGATGCAGAAACAGGAGAAGTCCTCTTTGAAATTACAGAACCCGGAGAGGAGAAAATTATTGTAAAAGGCGGCCGCGGAGGCTTGGGAAATGCCAATTTCAAAAGTGCCACAAACCAGACTCCACGCTTTGCCCAACCCGGCGAGGAGCATGTTGAAGGATGGTTCATCCTCGAATTGAAGATTCTTGCAGATGTGGGACTTGTCGGTTTTCCAAATGCCGGAAAATCCACCCTGCTCTCCACTGTGTCGGCAGCCAAACCAAAAATTGCAGACTACGCCTTCACCACCCTTGAACCAAGTATCGGCATTGTAAATTATTACGACGACAAATCATTCGTAATGGCAGATATTCCGGGTATCATTGAGGGAGCTGCAGAGGGTAAAGGATTGGGACACCGTTTCCTAAGGCATATCGAAAGGAACTCCATACTGCTATTCCTCGTACCGGCCGACAGCAAGGATATCAAGGAGGAGTATAAAATTCTTCTGAAGGAGCTTAAAAAGTTCAATCCTGAGCTTCTGAACAAGCAGCGGATTTTGGCAATTTCCAAATCAGACATGCTCGACGATGAACTTAAAAAGGAGATTAAACGCCATCTTCCACGCAAGATTCCGCACATTTTCATATCATCTGTGATGAATGATGGAATCAAGGAGCTGAAAGATATGATCTGGAGCATTCTCAACGAGCAGATATAATCTCCAACAAACAGGCAATATGCTGGATCAGATTATAGAATTCGACAAAAACCTGATGCTGACACTCAACGGGTGCCACAACGGGTTCTTTGATATTGTGATGCCCTTCATTACAAATAAATTTACAGGCATCCCAATTTATATCGGCATACTCGCACTTATCATCTTCAAATGGAAAGGAACCGGCAAGGAGGGTGTTAAAACCATCTGCATTGCAATTGGAGCGGTGCTGCTCACATTTGCACTCTGCGATTCCCTCTCCGTTGCGCTATTCAAGGAGACTTTCCAGCGGTTGAGACCAGGTTGGGATCCTGAGATCGGAGAACTTGTAAGGATGCTGGAGGGTAAAGGAGGCCGCTTCGGATTCGTTTCGAGCCATGCTGCCAACCTTTTCGGCCTTGCAGCCGTAACCTCAAGCATACTCAAAAAGAGATGGTATACCATATTCATTTATATATGGGCTGCAGCTGTGGGCTACAGCAGAATATATGTAGGCAAGCACTTCCCTGCTGATGTTGTTTGTGGAGCGTTGTTTGGAATGGTTGTAGGTTACCTTGTCTATAAACTGGCCCAATATATCTGCAGAAGATACAATTTGCAGAACATATAGAGATATAACCTATACAAAAGCAATCATATGCTCTACATAATTGACAATCACATAGATCCATACTGGAATCTGGCTGCAGAAGAGTATCTGCTAAAACATATCACCGAGCCTGTGTTCAGGCTTTGGCGCAACAGCGATTCCATTATCATAGGCCAATACCAGAATGCACTTGCAGAGATTGATACCGATTATGTTAAGGCAAACAATATTAAGGTTGTCCGCCGTATGACCGGTGGCGGGGCAGTTTTTCACGACCTTGGCAACCTCAATTTCACATTCATTGAGCCACACACCAAATCAGAGGAGAGCAATGCAATGTTCAAGCGTTTTACTGCCCCTATTGTGGAGGCTCTCAACTCTTTGGGTGTAAAGGCATATCTCGAAGGGAGAAACGATTTGCTTATTGATGGCCGCAAGTTTTCGGGCAATGCAATGTGCATAAGCAACGGAAGGGTTCTCCAACACGGCACCTTGCTCTTTTCAGCCAGCATGAACAATCTTGGTGCGGCCCTTAAAAGCCGTCCCGAAAAGTTTGTAGGCAAGGCAGTACAATCAAATGTTAGCCGGGTTACAAATATCTCCGAACATCTTCAAAACCCTATGAGCATTGATCAGTTCCAGGCATATCTGGGAGAGTATATTTGTGGCAAGATACCCCCATACACTTATTCAGAGGCTGATCTTGAGGCAATTGAGAATTTGAAAATAAAAAAATATGGTCTCGACAGCTGGAACTTTGGCCACTCCCCTACTTATAGCAGCGGCAATGTTAAGAAATTCCCTGGAGGGCTTGTGGAGGTTAATTTTACAGTAAAAAAGGGAGCCATTGCCGAGCTTGAAATATTTGGTGACTACTTCTTCACAAAGCCAACAGAAGAGTTTGTTTCACAGATAATTGGCACACATCACTCTCGTGAGGCACTTCTTGAAAAGTTAATTGCAACCAATACTTCAGACTACTTCAGCAATATAACTGCAGAAGAGATGGTGGAGATGTTTTTCTAAAAAATCTCTATCTTTGGCTCCGGTTATATCAGCAAGTTCATATATGACAGCATCCTCCATAAGTGAAAAATTTAACAGTGTATACTGTGAGTACTTGCATAAAGTGCGTCACTTTTGTTTTTCATATATCCAGGATAAAGAGGTTTGCGAAGATATAACTCAAGATGTTTTTGAAACACTATGGCACAGGAGAGAGCATGTTGTCCTTGACAGCACAATACTCCCCTATCTGCTTGTAATTGCAAAGAACAAGTGTCTCAACGCTCTTGCCAAAACAGATGTAAAGAGGAAATATTCCTGGCGCAAAAACAACAGCACAAAAGATGATATGAACTCTTTTGCCCTCAACGAACTCACCGTATCAAAACTCTACTCAGAAGAGATTCACAAAATCTATACAAAGGCTCTTGATTCCATGAATCCGCTTGTAAGAGAGACCTATCTTAAAATTAGAGTGGAACAGTTAAAATACAAGGAAGTTGCTGAGAATGAAAATGTTTCAGTCAAAACAATAGAGCGGCGCATCACCATTGCCACATCAATTTTAAGAAAATACCTTAGGGATTATATAAAAATAGTTGTTTTAATAATAACAGGCTTACATAGTGTATGACAAAAGAGTTACTGCTTAAACATATTATGGGCGATACCGACAATCAGGAGAATTGTATGGTAGAAAAGTGGCTGGCAAAATCTGCAGAGAATAGAAAATATTATGCAGAACTAAAAAACCTGATGGTAATGGAGACAATGCCCCAAACCAAAGCCTCAGCAGAGGAACTTTACAACTTCCATACACGGATGGAGCAGAAGCAGGTGCGTGGAAAACATAGAATTTCGAAACAAATTTTTATTGCATACGCAACAGCCGCTGCAGCTCTCCTCTTTGCTGCCTATATCCTTTTCCCCAAATCTGCAGACAAAAAACCTGATATTGAAGAGCTGGTAAGAGTTGAATTGTGTGACATTCCAAATGAATATGTCCACACCGTATATACAGAGCATGGCGTTAAAGCAAAAGCAGTTTTGCCCGACGGTACTACAGTTCTTCTAAACTCAGGCTCCACAATATCCTATCCCGACAAATTCTTGGGAGATACCCGTGAAATAACATTTTCAGGCGAGGGATATTTTAATGTGGTTTCAGACTCGCTCAAACCTATGATAATCAAGACTGGTCACAATCTGGATGTGATGGTTCTCGGTACCGAGTTCAATTTGAAGACTTTCGACAGCACCAAAATTGAAACCACCCTCTACTCCGGTAAAATCACCCTCATCACAGGTACAGATAAGAAAGGGGTAGTTTCATACACAGAGGTTATGCCAAACACAAAATCTTATGTGAATGAACATGGCTCAGTACAGTTGCAGAAAATGGACAAGGTAATCAATACTGCAACTAAAGCTTGGACCAAGGGAAGACTTATTTTCGACAACACTCCTTTACCAAAGGTAGTAGAAGAGTTGGAGAGATGGCATGGCATCAAGATTATCGTAACAGACAACACTATCCTCAAATATAATATTACAGCCGATTTCAACTCCGAATCAATTGTACAGATTGCAGACCTAATCAAACTTTCGGCAAGAATAGACTACAAATACGAAAATAAAATCTTGTATTTGTCGGGCAGATAAGAGAATTTTCAAAAAATAGCGAGGGATTTATATAGTTTTGCTGTTTATAGATGAAAACCTATAAAGTAAAACTATATGAATAACAAACATTCCAAAAACAGATGCATATTGGCAGTGATGCTGCTGTGCATGTTTTTCAGTTTTGAGCTATTGGCTCAGAATGTGAAATTCACATTCAAGAACACCCCTATCAAGACAATCTTGGCAGATGTTACTGAAAAGACAGGTTTTAAATTTGTCTATTCAAATGAACTTCAGCAGATAAACAACAAGGTTGATTTCAGTCTTGATGCAGATAAGGGAGATATCAATTCTATCCTAAAAAAATTGTTTGCAAACACACCGGTTTCATGGAAAATAAACGGCAATCAGGTTGTGATTGCCCCATCTGAGATTATCTCACAGAACTCAGGCAAACAAAATCAAGACAGCAAACTTTCTGGAAAAATTTCAGATGGTGCTACCGGTGAAACCATTCCTGGTGCAGCTGTAAAGAACATGCGCACAAATGAAGTTGTTGTTGCCAATGATATGGGCGAATTCTCAATAGGAGCTCAACAAGGTGATGTTCTCGCTTTCACCTCTATTGGAATGAAAGATATGAACTTTACTGTAAACCGTACAGATAAAGTTGCTAACATTATTATGGAGATGGACCTTGTAAGCTTGGAAGATGTTGTGGTTACAGGTTACCAGACAATTTCAAAAGAGAGGGCAACCGGTTCTTATAATATTGTTAAGACAGAGCAACTTAACAAACCTTCAACAAATATTGCCCAAAGGCTTGTAGGTACAACTGCAGGTTTGCAAAGTTCAACAGATGCAAATGGCAATGTTGAATTTGAGATTCGTGGACAAAGCAGTTTGCTTGCTTCGGCACAACCTCTTATCGTTATTGACGGCTTTCCTACTCAAGACAGTTTCAGTTCTATAAATCCAAATGATGTTGAGAGCATTACAATCCTTAAAGATGCTGCAGCAGCTTCTATCTGGGGTGCCAAATCTGCAAATGGTGTAATTGTCATTACAACAAAAAAAGGTAACAATACCAAAAAAGGAAAAGTTAATGTTGATGTTCAGGCTTTCTGGAAATTCTCACCTAAAATTGACTGGGAATATTCCAATCCTCTTGCCACATCTGCAGAAATTATTGATTATGAAACAAAAGGTTATAGCACTCAAGGTTTCTTTGGCAGTTCATATTGGTTGCCTAATCAAGACAATTATCAAGATTATAGTATGCACTCTCTTGCTGTAACAGCAATTAATGAGTATCATCTGGGGTATCTTTCGGAGTCTGAAATGAACGCAGAACTTGCAAGACTCTCAAAATTGGATAATTCAGAGCAAATTAAAAAATATATGTTGGATAATCCATTCACCCAACAATATAATGTTACCATATCAGGAGCAACTGAAAGATCAAACAATGTACTCTCTTTAATGTATGAAAATTCCGACAAATACCTTAAAGGCAACAGCCATAATAAATACAATGTTGGCTATAGGACAAGTGTAAAACTTTTCAAATGGTTGGATTTCAACTTTAGTGGCAACTACAGTATGACAGACAGCCAGAATGATGCTCCGTCTTACAGCACAATTGCAGATTTGTCACGCTATCAGATGCTTGTTAATGAGGATGGTTCTTTGGTAAGAGATTGGGGTAACTATTATGGTCCTAATATCCTCAGACATGTTCCTACATCTGCTTTCCCTTACTCTGACTGGACCCAGAACCTTATAGAAGATAGAGAAGGACGCGATTATAACACAAAAAGAACTGCAGTAAGAGCACAGGGAGGCCTTGTTGCAAAAATCATCAAAGGTCTGAATGTAGAGAGTAAAATACAATATGAAAGAATTGACAACTCTACAAGGAATATTGATGATGAGAGTACATACTCTGTAAGAAGTACAATAAACCAAGCATCTACCTGGGACTATGCAACAGGAAAGGTTACAGCCAATCTCCCTACCGGAGGTATCATGAGCCAAAGCAAATCAAGTGTTGATTCTTGGAACTGGAGAAGCCAGATAAACTTTGACAGAGGTTTCAATAATGACAAACATCAGGTAAGCTTCATTGCAGGTACAGAGTTGTCGAGCATTATCAGCCAAGGAACAACTTATGCCAAAACATACGGCTATAATGATGACAAGCTCACTGTTGGTACATTCCCTAATGGTGTTGGTGGCAGCGGTGCATATAAACTTACCAACTGGATGGGAAGCAACCAAACATTCAGCTATACAAACTCATACACCTACAATACAGAAAAATATTTCTCATTGTATGCCAATGCTTCATACACATTCAACAAAAAGTATACTATTTCAGGTAGTGTAAGAACAGATGCATCCAATTTGATTACAGATGATCCGGCATACAGATATGCACCTTTCTGGTCTGTTGGTGCAAGCTGGAATGCAAAAGCTGAATCATTCCTGAAAGAGGTTAATTGGTTAGACAGATTGGTTGTAAGGGCAACTTACGGTTATAATGGAAATGTAGACCGTTCTACTTCATTCAAGCCGCTACTTAACGTTTCAACTACTCAAAATACTTATATCCAGGACTACACAGCTACTGTAGGAAGCTATGGAAACCCTACATTAAGATGGGAAAAAACCGGATCAATGGACATAGGTGTTGATTTCTCAATGTTCAACAGCAAATTGTACGGTAGTGTTGATGTTTACAGTAAAAAAGGAACTGACCTTATTGTAAGCATGAGTATTCCATCTACAAATGGAACCACTTCTCAAAAGCTTAATGCAGCACAGATGTCAAATAAAGGTTTTGAGATTACATTAGGCAGCCAAATGAATATCTTGGGTAATGACATTACCTGGACAGGAGGCATGAACTTCTCATACAACAATAACAAAATTACTTCATTATTTAAAGCAACATATTCTCAATCTAATCTTTATGGCGGAGGTACAAGTGCTTATGTAGAGGGCCATAATGCAAATACCTTGTGGTCTTTCAAATATGCAGGTGTTAAAAATTTAGGTTCAGAAACATCTCCACTCTGGAGACCTGTTGTTGAAGGTGAGAATGGTACTGTTAATGATCTTACCGCTTGGGCTCCCGGTGATGCAAGAAATTATATGGAAGATTCAGGTACTCTTGTAGCACCTTACATATTGGGTATTAACAGCAGCTTCAAGATTTATGATTTTAACCTCTCATTCATAATTACAGGAAAATTCGGACATGTATTCAGAGGCTTGTCATTTAATTATCCTTCTATGTCAAGCGGATATGCAATGCCTAATAAAGTTTATTCAGAAGTGTTGAATGCAGATCCTAATGAGATGATTCCTATCCCATTCGATGGTGAAGAGAGGTATTATTTCTGGGACAGATTCTATCCATATATGGATTATCTTGTACAAAAAGGAGGACATATAAGATTCCAGGAGGTATCACTATCATACAATATACCTCAACAGATTCTTTCAAAACTAAAAATAAACAAAGCTTCTGTTTATGCACAAGCCAATAATCTTGGAATTATTCAGAACAATAAATACAACGAAGACCCAGATTATGTAATGGGGACCATAAAACCTACTCCATCATTTACATTCGGTATTAATCTAACATTCTAACAACTATGAAAATGAATAAATTAAAACTGATAATATTATCTGCTGTACTGGCATTTTCTTTGAACTCTTGCGATGAGTTCTTGAACGATGCACCAAGCAAAAGCACCTCGGTAGTACCTTCTACCATTGAACATTTGGAGTATCTCCTCAACCATTATTCCAATTTCTATGAAGAGACAAATATGGCATCTTTCTTAGGTGCAGATACATATGGGCTTCTTAAAGAGATGACTGATGCCAAATCTTCAATGCCCGGAATAAACCCTGTACAGTTTGCAACCTGGGATATTGAGGGATGTGCAAATTATACTCGTGCTACCACATTCAGTCAGGAATATAAAAAGATTTTTATCGCCAATATGGTACTTGGCAATTTGGGAAGTGTTTCAGGAGATGAATCAAGAAAAGAATACTTGAAACAAGAGGCTCACTTTATAAGAGCATACTCTATGTTTAACTTGGTTTCTACCTATTGCCTTCCTTATACAGAAGCAAATAAAAGTGAAATGGGTATGACTCTGAAAAACAGCACCAGCTTTGAGGAACTTTCAAGCAGAGCCTCATTGGAGGATACCTACAAATATATTGAGGACAATCTCACCGTTGCCCTTGGCATAACCAATGATATGACAATAGTGAACAACAAATACACTCACTGGAGAGCAAACAAGGCTGCTGTAAACGGATTTGCAGCAAGATACTGGTTGCAACGTGGTGATTATGATAAAGCATATACTTATGCAACAACAGCCCTTGGATCGCATAATGTATTGGTTAACTACAATACAGATATGTATTACAGTTCAAAACAGTCATTTACAACTGTAAACGGACAAAAAGTGGAGATTTTATACCCTTATACCCACGATAACCAGACCGATTTGAACGACCGTATGGAGTGGAAAGAGCTGATGTATTTCAGAAATGCATATTATGGTTCATGGTACTATATTCCAAGCAAGAAATTGCTCGACAGCTATGACCACGATTATGATTTGCGTTTCAAATATCATATTGTAGACAACTATTCATTTGACAGAGGCCTTGCTCCATATGAGTATCCCGGATATGTATTTTTCTTTAAAGATAATATCCCTGCAGGTCCTACAACCGCAGAGATGATTCTTATACGTGCGGAGTGCCTTGCCCGCCAGAACAAAGTTGCAGATGCAATGACCGAGGTTAATAAATTGCGTGATGCGAGAATGGATGCTGCTGCGCCTGCTGATAAGAAATATCTGTCGGCATCATCAAAAAATGAGGCTGTTCAAGTTATCATTGATGAGCGTATGAGAGAGATGCCATTCACTATGAGGTGGTTTGATATTGTAAGACTTAACCACAACAATGACTCTACAGATGATGTTGGTAACCTTACAAGATATTACTATCCTTACACATCTGCAGGTGTATTGACAAATGATGCTCCTAAAACTTACACCTTGGAAGTAGGCTCACGCAGATATGCATGTCCTATTCCTCAAACAGATATCACCTCAAGCAATGGTGTAATTGAGCAGAATAAATATTAAAGCAGTATCTTCAACAACTACTGAAAATATTAAAAACGGTTTTAGAATCTCCGCTAGAAGCATTTCATAGCGGAGATTTGAATTAATAACTCAGTCATTAATAAAAACAATATCACACTATGAAAATTAAATTATTCATTTTGGTTGTTATCACCTGTTTATTGTTTGTACCGTTTTCTTGTACAAAGAAGCAATCAACAGATTTTGAAGCAAAAATTAATATCAAAGGAATTAAATCAGAAAAGATTTACATTACAGTATTTGGAGACCGCGATGATGCAAAATTAGCATACACCAACCCTGAAAAACCTGTAATCAATGCTCAAGAGGGTATCTTTACAATCAATAGCACACTAACAGAACCAGCTGTCATCAGAGTCTCGTTTTCTGATGACAAGCAATTATATAAAATGTCCGGCAGAGGATACTTCCCTGTCAAATGCATGAACTTGTGGTTTGTGGCATCTCCTGGAAAAAGTCTCAATATTACAGGAGATCTTACAGACAAAGACTTTGTTGACGTGTATCCGTCGGGAGATAAAGAGAATAAAATTTTTGCTGAGCTGAATAAAGAGATGATGCCTCTTATAAATGATGGAGGTAATATTGCTGTAAAACTCTCTGTTGATACAACTTTGACTGATCTACAGAAGGAGGAGCTTAAACAGCTAAGTAGTGAACTCGACAAAAAGGTTGCAGCCATCAGAGAGAAGTTCGTTGCAGAATATCCATCTTCAATTGCAGCACTATGGCTAATGGAAGATATGCTCATCAGAAAGCAGATTGAGATTTCTGCATTGGAGCCGCTTTTGGAAAACGTTGATTCAAAATATCATAACAACTATTTCTATATTTCTGTTAAAAACCGTGTAGAGGGCGCAAAAAATGCAGTTGTAGGCTCACAATGTCCTCCTGTAAAAGGTACTGACCAGAACGGCAATGAGTTTGACATAACCTCTTTACGTGGAAAATATGTAATTGTTGATTTCTGGGGAACATGGTGTGGAGCATGCCTTAAAGGAATGCCAGATATGAAAGCATTCAGGGATAAACACGCAGACAAAGTACAAATTGTTGGCATCGCAAAAGATGATGACATGGAAGAGTGCAAAAAATACATGAACCAATATGGCATGGACTGGCCAAACATTCTTATCGGAACAGGTGAGTCTGACTATGCGTCTAAATTCAATATCCAGGGCTATCCTACAAAAATTCTTTTGGACCCTAATGGAAAAATCATATACAGAACATCTGGCGAGAGCAAGGAGTTCTACACTCAAATTGAGCTTCTCATAAACAAAATATGAGAAGCTCCATGCTCCTACATACCTTGCCTAAAGGTACACACTCTCATAGAAAAAACACACCCTGCCAATCTTTCCAGATTTGACAGGGTATGCCCGACTTAACCTAACTTAAAAAACTATTTCATATATGAAACGCATTTCAGATTGAAAAGTTCATTAAGAGTTGTATTATTTTTTTATGCTATGACCTATTAATTCTACATTTGTTCTATCTCTTCAACGGAAAGGCC
>JAZNEW010000009.1:0-2277 GCA_045588775.1 Candidatus Egerieisoma sp.
AATTATGGCAAAGAAAGAGGGTATAAGGAAATTATTCGACAATATCGCTCCGGAGTATGACAAGCTGAATCATATTCTCTCCCTTAATATTGATAAGGGGTGGCGCAGAAAGGCTGTGCGTGAGATTGCAGATGTGCAGGAGGCGTTGGATGTTTTGGATGTGGCTTGTGGTACGGCAGATTTTACTATAGAGATTGCAAAAAGTGTGGCAGAGGGGAGTTCTGTAACAGGAATAGATTTGTCGGAAGGAATGATGAAAATTGGCAGGGAGAAAATAAAGGCGACAGGAGTGGATGCGGAGCTTGTGCAGGGAGATTGTGAGGATTTGCCATATGAAGATGAGAGTTTCCACCGTATTTCGGTAGGCTTTGGTGTGCGCAATTTTGAACATCTGGAGTTGGGGTTGCAGCAGATGTGCAGGGTATTGAAAAGAGGTGGAAAATTGGTTGTGCTGGAATTGTCGGTTCCATCCAATCCAATAATTAAATGGTGCTATAAACTCTATTTCTTAAAGATATTGCCTGCAATAGGTGGCTGGATCTCAGGAGATAGGGGAGCTTATGAGTATCTGCCGGCTTCTGTCCTTAAATTTCCAGCACCGGAAAAATTCATTGGAATGATGAGAGATGCAGGTTTTGCAGAGGTCAGACACAAACCTCTTACATTTGGAATCTGCAGGATGTATGTGGGGATAAAATAATATCAGTTATATCATGGGACATACAGGTGGCAGCCATATAAAATCAGATAGAAAAGGCTCGCAAGTGAAGTGCTGGATTGAAGCCATGAGGCTCAGAACTCTGCCGGTAAGCGTGGCGGGCGTGATTGCCGGTACAGGTTGTGCAATCTATGGCGGAAATTTCTCCCTAATTCCGGCCCTTTTGGCCTTTATCTTTGCTGTATTGGCCCAAATTGCCTCAAATTTTGCCAATGAATATTTTGATTTCAAGAATGGTCTCGACAAAAAGGGGCGTGAGGGTTTTCGCAGAGGCGTAACCGAGGGCGACATCTCGCCCGAAACCATGAAATATGCAACTTTTGCAACATTGGCATTAGCCGGCGCAGTTGGCTGTGCTACACTCTTTTATGGAGGCTTATGGCTCCTGCCGGTTGGTATTGTTATTGCTCTTTTTGCCTTGGCATACAGTGCCGGACCATATCCTCTATCTCATCATGGATTGGGCGATATTGCAGTTGTTATATTCTTTGGAATTGTACCGGTTACTCTTACATGCTATTTGCAGGAGGGCAACTGGAATAGTCTGGAGATCAGTCTGCCCACCTCTGTTGCAGTTGGCCTGCTTGCTGCCAATGTGCTGATAGTTAATAATTATAGGGATATGGAGGATGATAAGGCTGTCGGGAAAAATACAACAGTAGTGATATTTGGCCGTAATGTTATGGGGAGAGTCTATCTGCTGTCTGGAATAACAGGTATGATTATAATGTTGCCGGTATGGTTGAAATTATCCTTTTATTCATTGATTGTTCCTGCCATTTATCTTTTGCTCCATTTTTTGGTGTGGCGACAGCTTGTAGCAAATAGGGGAGCAGCCCTCAATCCTCTACTCGGAAAAACAGCCATTAACCTGTTTCTCTTTACACTTCTGTTATTGCTGACATTTTTGCTTCAGACAAATTCTGCTATTTTGATTTGACCCTCCATACATAAATCAATAATATCACATTTATCATAAGTGCATAGCGCCTGAACAATATACCGGCAATCAGAGGGTTGAATGACGTTGCCAAATCAATACTGGAGAAATATAAGGATCTTCCAGGCCAGCAACTTCTCCCTTTCACCTCTCAGCAGCAGTACAATCGCGACATCAAGACAATGTTCGAGAAGGCAGGACTTGACCGCATTGTGACTGTCATCAATCCCAAGACTCGCGAAGAAGAGAAAAAGCGCCTTTGCGACATTGCAAGCAGCCACCTCGCCCGGCGCACCTTCATCGGCAACCTCTACAAGGAAACTCCCGACCCGAACATAATCGGTAAGTTGTCCGGGCACAAGGAGGGTAGCCGTGCATTCGCCAGGTATAGGGATATTGATGATGATATGCTGACGGATCTGGTGAGTAAGTTGAATTGAATGGTGGATTTTTGGGCTTTATCTGTGTAAAAAAAGGAAATTGGGCCCTGAAATCAACTAAAATGATAAATAACTATATAGGAAGTAAAAATGTTTTTATCTTTGGCTTAAAATGATCGATGATATGGAGAGGAAAGAGAACTACGCAATAGCAGTCAAGACCATCAAGACTGCAATCC
>JAZNEW010000010.1:0-32209 GCA_045588775.1 Candidatus Egerieisoma sp.
AATAATATCCCTACATTTGCAACCCGAAACCACTGACTCGCTAGCTCAGCTGGTAGAGCACGACACTCTTAATGTTGGGGTCCAGGGTTCGATCCCCTGGCGGGTCACCAAAAAGGTTTAATCGCAGTTTCAGAAATGAGACTGCGATTTTTGTTTTTAAGACACTTTTCCGGAAGCTTTCCCAAAATTTGTAATAATTCTATATTTTTGTAGAGATTTATTAATCCTGAAATCGAATTATTAAAAAAACTTGCGTAAATATTATGAGGTATCTTTATTTTATGGCTGTGGCGTTACTATTGGCAGCGTGTGGAAACAACAAATGCAACGAGAAAAATAGTGAAGTGATCTTGCCTGAGGGAGAATTTACTTATAATGTGCCTTGCAAAGTAGTGTATATCAATACCGACAAGCCGGGCAAAGCTATTTTATGGCTCTGGCTTCATGGTGGGGTGCATGATCGTCCAAAACACGATATGTTCTATCACCCCAATCATTTCGATTGTTGTGATGCCGACGAATATATTCTGCAATACTTGAAAGAGAGCGGAACCAAGGCTGTTGCTCTGTTCCCTGTATGCTATAAAGCAAACCTGCCCGAAACAATTAAGTGGTTGGATTGCTATGATGATGTAAAGCACATCATTGATGATTATGCCAACAAGGGACTTATTGACACCACCAGAATTTATGTAACAGGATCATCTGACGGAGGTCGTGGTGCTTGGGATTATGCCGAAATGCACCCCGATGTATTTGCTGCAGCAATATCAATGTCGTGTTCCAGCCCTAGACCGGTGAGCATTCCAGTGTATTTTTTCAGTACAGCAAGCGAAGGCGACTGCACCACACGAGTAGACGAACTTGTGAAACAAGGCGTGAACATCAAATATAAATATTGTCCCGACCAAAAACACGGTGGTGACGCAATAGAATGTACTCCGGAACTCTTAAAAGAATTCTTCTCACACACAAAATGATAACAATAGATCTAATTTTTATTTCATATTTCTTGCCGATATCGGCAATATTTACTATTTTTGTTAAGGTTTTAAACAAATAATTTGCCGATAGCATAGAATCATGAAGTATATTTCTGTATCAGAATTTGCTGCGAGATATGGAATCTCGGAAAGAACTGCAAGAAATTACTGCAGCCAAGGGAAGATTGAAGGTGCTTACCTTGTCGGTAAGACTTGGAATATTCCTCAGGAAGCGGAATTGCCATTGCGTAAAAGCAAGACAAAGAAAATATCTCCTCTGCTGAAAATTCTCAGAGAAGAGCGGCAAATGAAGATAAAAGGGGGCATATATCATAAAACTCAGATTGATCTCACATATAATTCAAATCATATTGAAGGAAGCCGACTGAGTCATGAACAGACCCGCTATATATTTGAAACCAACACAATTGGCGTTGAAGGTGAGAGTATCAGTGTAGATGACATAATTGAAACTGCAAACCACTTCAGGTGTATAGACCTTATAATTGACAGAGCTGAAGAAATGCTTACAGAAAGTATCATTAAAGAACTTCACTCTATCCTAAAGAGTGGCACATCCGATTCAAAGAAAGAGTGGTTTGCAGTTGGAGAATATAAACGTCTTCCCAATGAAGTTGGCGGTAATGAAACTACTCTGCCCGAAAATGTGCATAAAGAGATGAAAACCCTTCTTAAAGAATACAATTCCAAGAAGCATAAGTCATTTGAAGATATTATTGATTTTCACCAAAGATTTGAATGTATCCACCCTTTTCAGGATGGTAATGGCCGAGTAGGACGTCTTATAATGTTCAAAGAGTGCCTCTCATATGGATTCGTCCCGTTTATAATAACAGATGAACTCAAAATATTCTATTACAGAGGGTTAAATGAGTGGAACCACATTAAAGGATACCTCCTTGACACATGTCTTACAGCACAAGATAACTTCAAGGCTGTGTTGAATTATTTTAAAATTAAATATTAAACGTAAAATAAATCCGTTTCAGATAATGGAAGTAATGCCTGCCATGCAGCCAAAGCTTTCTTTATGTTTAACAATTTTCGTATATTTATTACACTTAAATCCATTAATTTTTTCTTTATGAAGGGGTCTACTATTCTTTTGGTTGCAGTGCTTTTTATGCTTGGCATAAACTTGTATATTTCGTATAACAACTATGTGCAGATTCAGAATGTAAGGTTAGAGAATGCATATCTGATTGAGCAACTCGATTCTTTAAATGCCGGTTATGAACTACTGGAAGAGACTGATTCGTCAGAAGTTATTGCAGAAGTATTTAGAGGTTTTAAAAAGGGAGTTGGGGAGTTGTTTGAGAATAATGAAACCAAAGGTGTTAAAGAGAGCGGTAATGGTGCCAATTCAAGCCAGGTTAAGAAGACAGAAAAGGTAAAGAAATTGGTGGTTTCATCCAAATATCGCATGGAAGACAGATATGTTGAGCATAATGGAGTTGTCAAACCGGAGATTGTTGGCAAGGAGGCTGGCGAGATTATAATTGATGTTAAAGTTGACTGGTTGGGTAATGTTCAGTCTGCAAAGGTGAAGAGCAATACCGGGATTACTGATGAGGAAGTGATTGAGGCGTGCAAAAAGGGTGCATTGAAGACAAGGTTCAACTCAAATACAGAATTGAGTGAAAAGGGATATCAGTCGGGTACAATTACATATACTTTTTCACAGAAATAGTAAGAATCCTCCCTCCAGAAGGCCTTCATCCCCAGCCGGATTATACAGACGATTCATAAGAATTGAAAACCGGTAGCATTCGTAACTGGTTGTTGAATACCATATCGGTAAGTAATATGTTGATAGACAATCAGTATCTGAAAGATAGAATATTACTGGAAGAAATCCCATCCGGACAAGATTATCTTGCAGACATCAAATCTCTAATAAAAATTCTTCACCAAATCCGCATTCTGTTAAATATCTGCACCTGCAAAACTATTGCGAAAAAAATGGGCAATTGCCTTATATTTGCAGCGATGAATAAATAATATTTTTATCATGTGGGTTTTATTGGCTTTTGTTTCGGCTTTTTTTCTTGGATTTTATGATGTTGCTAAAAAGAAATCGCTTGTGGAAAATTCAGTACCCACAGTATTGTTTCTGAATACGCTCTTTTGTGCCCTCATTTTTCTGCCATTCATAATTATTACAGGAGTTGCGCCACAATTTACCCAAAATACAATTTTCGACACATCACTCGTTATACAAGCTGCAAATAGAGCAATATCCTTCGATTCCAATCCACTGCTTACAGCTCATCTGCTGGTAATGCTCAAGGCCTTTATTGTACTGAGCTCCTGGTTAATGGGATATTATGCCCTAAAGCATCTGCCCATTACAATTACAGGGCCGATAAATGCAATCCGTCCGGTTCTGGTACTTGTTGGAGCAGTTTTGCTGTTTGGAGAGAGACTCAATCTGATGCAATGGGCCGGCGTGATAATCTCACTGTGCTCCCTTTTTCTGCTAAGTCTGTCGGGGAAAAAAGAGGGAATAGATTTTAAAAGCAACAAATGGATTTTTATTCTTTTTGGAGCAGTTATAATCGGAGCCATAAGCGGCCTTTACGACAAATTCATAATGAAACAGCTCCCTCCCATGTTTGTGCAGAGCTGGTTCAATATATACCAGATGGCAATTATGGGCACTACCCTGCTTGTGATCAACAAATATTCGCAAAAAAGCGGCAAGAGCAGCAGATTCCAGTGGCGATGGTGGATACTTTTTATCTCAATATTCATCTCCATAGCAGATTTTGCATACTATTATGCCCTTGCCTGCGATGATGCTCTGATTGCTGTAATCTCCATGATCAGGCGTGGAAGCGTTATTATTTCATTTACAGCCGGAGCCTTGATATTCCGAGAAAAAAATCTAAAGGCCAAGGCATTAGATCTTGCACTAATACTCGTTGGCCTTATACTGTTATGCTGGGGCTCTGTTGCAAGTTAATCTGCCTAAAACGGAGAAGAACCCTCAACTACCCTTATATTTGTATCGACACTGCTGATGCCGGTAAAAATACCGTAACCGCCATCTACATTTCCTTTTACATCCACCAGTGCTGCAGATGAGGTTGAACCACCCTGACTCATTACCGCATACTCATAACAGATATGGATAAGTGATATGGTGTATGTGCCATAATAATTGAAATCCGATGATGAGAGCGTTGTGCTTTCACCCTGTGTATAATTGAGTTTGAAACTCTTGGCCGGGGCCTCTTCATCCTCATCAAGCTCCCTGATTGTTGAAGTACTGCTTGTTTTTCCCTCTACTATCTGGAACTGTTTTGAACTTACATTCCGTCAGTTATAAGCATTGAATAATGAAATACTTATAGCATTCGGTTTTCCTGTTGATCCAAACATATTGAATCTGAAGCTTCCCGACAGATCCAGACG
The DNA here is from genome assembly GCA_045588775.1 of Candidatus Egerieisoma sp. GTDB lineage: Bacteria > Bacteroidota > Bacteroidia > Bacteroidales > UBA932 > Egerieousia. The sequence continues at coordinate 4,422 of JAZNEW010000010.1, forward strand.
GTGATAATCAGGCAGACGGTATGTGTTTTTATCACTTACTGCATAAAATGATTCAATTGTACCATTTGCGGATGGAATCTGATATCCTCCTATTGGCGCTGTATATGGACGTCCGGTTGAATAGATCCATGTTGCTGAGATATCAAAACTTCCAAATTTATAAATACCAAATTAATACCCAAATTGAAATGGTAAGATTTGCTTACAGGAATCTCCTCGCCATCCGACAATATCCAGAAATCGGTATTTCCGCTCATAATATCTTCCCTCACAATACGGTTTGCAAACTGATTGAAGATTCCGGTTGCCGCATTCAGTGTCAATCTGTTTGTAAGAGTGTAACTTGCACTCACCCTTGGCTCCAGATATATTTTACTGTCGGCCGAAAAATAGTTAATTCTCAATTCCGGAGTAACCAGCAGCCGGTTGTCGGCAAATTGCATCCTGGTTTGGGCATACACACCGCCAATCATTCTTCAACGACACATCATACAGGTCATTAGTCTCCAAAGTACCGGTTGATATCTCCTCTTTTACGCCATCCTTTTTGTAGCTCATGGTGCGGCTCTGGTCTCGCGTAGCTTAAAAATTCGAGAAACTTGCCAAAAGATTCATACTTAATTTGTCATTGATTTTCCTGTTCCAGCGGAGGCTGCTTCCCAGATTTCCATACTTTACATTAGAATGGTTGAGTGTAGGGTCGAACGATGCTTTGTACCCGTGCAGATGCTCTTTATCGTATATAAAACGCAAATTGTGATCTTTACCTATGGAGTCAATTATTACATCCATGTGGTCGTAACGGTAAAACCTTTTCAATTTCAACCGTTCAACGGTTTGGGCCTGAATTGGGACAATAAACCCCAAGTGCAATAAAAAGCATTGCAACAAAAACTTTTCTCATAAATAGAACTGTTAAAATAAATTTGATAACTATCAAAATAATTATCAAGTGAAATAATTAAGAGTGCTTTTGTACAAATTACAATCTCACCGGGGCATATTCCAACTATTGTACCAAAACCCGCATTAGAGCTGTTCTTGGAGAAAACATTGGCCTTTTACTTTTATATTCGGGCAGGGCGCTACAAATCAGCACTTACTCTTTTTTTTGTCCTTTAGAGGCAAAATACTCAATTGAACAAACTATTGCCGCGCCCAAAACTGCAAATAGAAGAGCCTGGCCCACAAGAGCATCCAGTCCTGTTACCGTTTCAAATGCAACAGGCAGTGCAGGATAGTCAATGCCATCAACTGCTGCCGGCACTTTCCAAGGCCATACCTTCAATAGAGAGCCTATCATAAATCCCGACAGAAGCGCTACTGTTGCCATATAGAACTTTTTGAGCAGCCAGCCCAGAAAATGCGAAAATCCGAGAATTCCAAGAATGGCACCTGCTGCAAAAACAAACAGCACCGGCAGATTCAATTCTGTAACTGCCGACATTATAAATTGATATTTGCCCAATAGCAGGAGAATGAAACTACCTGATATTCCGGGCAATATCATTGCACACACAGCAATGGATCCCGATAGGAAAACAAACCACCATGTATCAGGAGTCTCACTTGGCGATACCAGGCAGATATATGCCGCCACAGCTATTCCAACAAGCAATGAGAGCAGATTCTGAAGATTCCATTTGCCTATCTGCTTTAAAATCACCACAGCAGAGGCCAAAATCAAACCGAAGAAGAAACTCCACAGAGGTATTGGATGAAATTCCAGCAAATACTTCATCAGACGGGCAAGTGAAAAGATGCTTATCATTATACCCAGAATCAATGAAAGAAGGAAGTTCCCGTTGATTGCTCTCCAGAACTCGCCAAAACGCCCTTGAAGAATCAATTTGAGATTTGCAGGAGTAACCGACTTGATAGAATCAATCAGCTCCTGATATATTCCCATAAGGAATGCTATTGTACCTCCGCTTACTCCCGGAATTACATCTGCAGCACCCATGCAGATTCCTTTGAATGTTATTGTCAGATATCTAAAAATATTTCCCATCTCTTTATTGTTTGGTTATTTGCGTTTCATTTTTACATAATTCAAAAACTCCTGGTCTTCAGTAAGTTCTGGCAGCACTTTTGTTATGGTGTCCAACCATGTTCCGTCTACTTCCGAAATAAAATCAAGTCTGAGATAAAAGCTGTACTTGTCGCCCTTTATATAATGTTCTATTGCCGACAGTGCTTCGAGTCCCATATTTATCTCAACACACGAAGGATCCATGCTGTTTGCCTTGAGAAAAGCATCACGGGCGCCTGAATAATCGTTCAGTCCCATAAGGGCATTGGCTTTGCCAATGTATCCTGCAATGCTGTCGGGTTCACACTCAAGAAAATCATTGAAAAACTCCACTGATTTTTTATACTGCTCGATATTGAGATAGACTACAGCCATATTGTATAGAGAAGAGGAGTTTTTTCCATTCAGGGCAAGGGAGTATTCAAATGCCTCCACAGCCCTCTCAAAATCACCCAGTTTGGCATATATCGTTCCCAAATTGAACCATACATTATCATTGAAAGGATCCTTGTCGAGATACTTGTTGTAAAATTCTATTGAAAGCTTCAGATCATCCTGTTTTTCGTAGCAGTAGGCCATGTCGTTGTAGCACTCAAAAAGGGATGGATCAGAATCCGAAACTTTGTTAAGGTAAAAAAGCGCCTCCTGATAATTGGCGGCATCAATACAATCCTGGGCCAGCGACAATGTTGCATCACCCATGTTGTCGCATTCATTTTCAGCCCCCTGAATTTTGAGGAAACACTCTCTTGCCATCTCAAAATCACCTTTACGGATATATGCCCTGCTATAAATGTAAAGGATATCGGAATTGTCTGAATATGAATTTTGATATGTATCCAGCAGTGATATTGCACCATCCGGATCTGCACAGACCACAAGAGAATCTGCATACTTTATGAGCAGTTCCAGAGAGTATGGATGACGGTCAAAGGCCAGCTTGCTTGCCTTGAGGGCCTGCACCTCATCCTCTTTATCGATAAAATGCTCTATTATGTAAATATATTCCTCTTCCGACAACGAAATCTCTTCCTCTTTGCCCTCTTTACATGCCTCAATATATAAATCCAAGGCAGAGGAAAAATCTCCTCCGGCAGATTCATTCTCCAAAAAATTATCGTTGCTCATCAGCCTCCACCTATTTTGTTTGTATCAAATTGAGATAGTGAAAAATTTGTTCCAGATATGGCAATACAGGCAAAATCTCCTTCTCTTTCCCCTGCATCACAACATTATATGAAAATTTGTCATCATTAACCATTCCAACCCTCATCGGCGACTCCACATAAGTGGCAAAAATATAATCCAAAGTAAAGTTGCCATTATGATTGAAACTGATAAACAAATCATAATCCTGTAAAAAAAAGGACTTTACCAGGCTCTCATCCGGAAGACCGACCCAGGAGAGTTGTCCGTAGGTGAGAATATCCAGCTCTTTCCACTCTCCAAGCTCTCCGGCAGGTGTCTTGGCTGCCTCTACACTCTCCTTTTGGGAACCGGTTGACTGATTATCTTTTTTCAATATATCTTTTGCAGTCTCAACAACAAGCCCTCTGAACTGTACTCCTTTTTTTTTCAAAAAGTTGCACACCTGCAAAAGTTCCGCAGCAGCCTCTGCAGAGCCTATTCCAAACACAAACCCTACAGAAGCCACATCCTTCAAATTGATGAATGAGGCCTCTTTCCTGCGCTTGAAACCATTAATATATTTCTTTCTGCAATATTCCTTTATCCAATTGAACATATCACCTGTTTGTGGCACAAAAATACAAAAATCCAGCCAAGTTCAGGTGTTATTTTAGTATATTTGCAAATCAAGAGTTATTTTATGGATAATCAGCTACAACCAATTACACTTGCGGATATCTTCAACACATCCGTAAAGGCATACGCTAATAATCTCTCCTACTCCCTTATAAATGGAGAAAGTCTCACTTTCAAACAATTTGGGGAGAGAGTGGAACACCTCATACAGATATTGAACAGGAATGGAGTCAATGCAGGCGAAAAAATTGCATTGCTGGGTGGCAGTATGCCCAACTGGCCTGTAACATATATGGCGGTTACCACCTCTTCGAGGATTATTGTACCATTGCTTCCTGATTTCACAGCTTTTGAAATAGCCAATATAATAGAGCATTCGCAAACCAAAATAATGGTCATTTCAAAAAGACTGATATACAAGTTGTCTGATGATGTGAGGGCAAAACTAGAACTTATTATCTGCATGGATACACTGGAAGTTCTCAAAGTGCCTGCAGACAATAATCTCGACAATCCTGAAGCAAAATCTGAAATCTGCAAGAGTGTTGTTCCCCCTGCACCAAAACCGGAGGATATAGCATCCATAATATATACTTCAGGCACATCAGGGAACTCAAAGGGTGTTATGCTCACCCACTATAACCTCACATCAAATCTCCAGATGATATATGATCTCTACCCTATCTACGAAGATGATGTATTCCTCTCATTCCTGCCGCTGTCGCACGCTTATGAATGCACAATAGGAATGCTTTATCCTCTCTACAAGGGTTCATCGGTATATTATCTCAATGGAGCCCCTACTCCGTCGCTGCTGATGCCTGCACTCAAACAGGTGAGGCCGTCGATTATTTTGAGTGTTCCACTGATTGTTGAGAAAATATACAAAAACAAAGTGCGCCCAATATTCACAAAGAGCTGGAGCATGCAGTTCCTCTACTCAATTGCTCCGATAAGACGTATTTTCCATAAAATTGCCGGCAAAAAACTTACCGAAATGTTTGGCGGACGCGTGAGGTTCTTTGGTGTTGGAGGTGCAAAGATCGATTATGTTGTAGAGCAGTTCCTCAAAGATGCAGGTTTCCCTTATGCCATAGGTTACGGCCTTACAGAGTGTTCTCCTCTAATTGCAGGAGCTGTAGGCAAATTCAATCTGCAGAGCACAGGGCCTGTACTCAGGTGGATGGAGATGAAAATAGACAATCCGAACAAGGAGGGTATCGGCGAAATTCTGGTAAAGGGTGACAATATTATGAAAGGATACTACAAAGACCCCGAAAGAACAGCTGCCGCCTTCACTCCCGACGGATGGTTCCGCACAAAAGATCTGGGCAAAATCGACAAAAAGCAATACCTGTATATCAAAGGGCGTGTGGATAATATGCTCATAGGCCCTAATGGCGAGAATATATACCCCGAAGAGATTGAATCGGTTATAAGGGAGAATGACTTTGTACTTGAGTGCATAGTCTGCAAAGCAGAAGACAAGCTTGTGGCAAAGGTGCATTTCAACTATGAACAGATTGAGCAGATTAAGGAGCTCAAATATGACCTCGATGATGAAATCCGCAAAAATCTGAAGGAGAAATATGAGCAGTACAGTGCAAAATATGAGCAATTGCGCAAAAAATATGGCCTGACAGATGGCATCGAGCGTTACTACGAAAAGTTGGAAAATGTAAAGAGAGATCTTCTCGAATATGTAAACGACAGAGTAAACAAAACCTCCCGTATCTCAGCGATAATTGAACAGTCTGTTCCGTTTGAAAAGACTGCTACCCAGAAGATTAAGAGATATCTCTACTCTTGAAGCAGAGTGTGATTTACAAGCAATAGAGGCTGATCCAAAAGTGATATTTACAAAGAAGTATCCCTGCTGGAAGATATTCCGGCAGGGATATTCCGTTTAAAAAGTGGACTTCCCTTTGTTGGGATATAATTCATTCCACCACTCGGGCCTCTCTTGCAACCACCTTGCGAACCAGGCCATTATTGTGTTGTGCCATGCAACTCTATTGGAGTAGTCCGCTACAAAATGATCCTCTGCATCAACAGTAATAAATTCAACAGGTTTTCCCAATATTTTCAGAGCATTGAACAATTGGATACTCTCACCAATAGGCACATTTGTATCTACAGTTCCATGCAACAGAAGCAACGGTGTATTGATTTTGTCGGCATTGAACAGGGAGCCATGCTTGGTAAAGAGCTCAGGATTATTCCACGGATAGCTGTCGGCAGCGGCAATGCTATTGTATGAATAGCCCCAATAGCCTTCACCCCAATAACTTGTTACATTGCTTATACCTGCGTGCGAAACTGCTGCAGCAAATATATCGCTCTTGGTCTGCAAATATTGTGTCATGAATCCTCCGTATGAAGCACCGATACATCCTATTTTTGTACTGTCAACAAACGGATGCTCCCTGCAGAAGAGCTTGGTACCCTCAATAATCTCATCAGCAGCCCAATCGCCCCACGCATTTACATGGCGGGCAGAAAACTCCTGTCCGAAACCGATTGCACCGCTTGGCTGTATCACATACACAATATAATCGCGCGAAGCAAAGAGCTGCGGACTATATGGCGATGTAAGGCCACGTGTGGTTGGAGTTGTTCCTCCATAGTAATAGACAATAAGCGGATATTTTTTATTTGCATCAAAATTTGGAGGCAGCACCTTCAAACCTTTGATTCTTGTTCCCTCTTTTGAGGTAAAATACCACTCCTGGGCTTCACCAAGCTCAAAGCCGGCCAATTTTTCACCCATAGGATCTGCCACCAGAGAGGAACTCTTCTTTTTCATGTCATACAGATATGCCACACCGGCACTTGTATTTCCTCCACCAATATATGCTGCCTTATCCGGAGCATATTGCGGCAACGAAAAGGCTCCAATCACATCCTCTTCCAACGGCAGCTTTTCAAATTTGTCCTTTTTGGGAGAGTATCTGTAGATGTTTTTGCAATCCTCATCTGTTGTGGTAAAATAGATGCAGCCATCTGTCATATTCCACTGCAGAGGTTCAACGGTAGGATTAAACTCCTTTGTTACAGGGGTTATCTTTCCGGTTGCAATATCCATTATATAGGCCTGATTGTCATAATCATTTGCAATCGGCAAATTGCCGCAATTCTTTCCTATACCATCAAAGGCTTCGGGAGAGGCAATCAGCAATACCGAAGTGGCATCAGGAGAGTAAACGGCCCCCTTCAAGAATGGCTCCCATTCAATCAGGGTATCTGCCTGCATACTCTGCAAATCAATCTCAATAAGCGAGTATTCTCTGAATGGTCTTTTTGTTATAGTTGTCCTTTCCGACATACAGAGAATTTTTCTGCCATCAGATGATATGTCATTCAGAAGCACACTGCTAGAGCCATAAGTAAGTCTCTCCGACACACCGCTCTGCAAATCATATTTAACCAAATAGGATCTGCTTCCGGAACCCGGTATACGGTCGTCTGGCATCAGATAGCGGCGCAGCGGACCTGATCCCTTCATGTTTCTTTCGTTCTGGGTATAAATCAGGAATGTCTCATCTGCCGACCAATAGAATTTTCCGTCGGGAATATTCTTTTTTATAACAGTTTTTGAATTTGTTGCCGGATCCAATTTTACCAGATCTTTGGTTTTCTCGCCATTAACTGTATACCACAAACAACTGCTTTTGGGCATCCACCTTGCTGCCGACGGCACATTGGTCATAATGGTTTGCAATGTCTTTGCATCCTTTACCTCTACAGACAGAGTTGTTTTTTTTGATGAATAACTGTCGGTTCTGCCAACAAGAAGATATTTTCCATCAGCAGAGAGGGAGAAGAGGGTAATCTTTGAACCGTAAGCCGTTTCATACAACGAGAGTCTGCGCTTCAAATCCGGCGCAACAAAACACTCTATATCCTCAGCTCCTTTGCCCTTTTCCAATTCGCATTTGAGCATTGGCTCCATTTTGTCTTCGGCAGAAGAGAGCAGTTTTATAACCACATTATAATCTTTTTGTGGCTCCATCCGCAAAGAGACAGAGACCGGTTTGATCTTGGTAACGGTATCTGCCGCAACCATATTCAATTGTTTGCTTTCTCCATTGACAAAAACCTCAAAACGCGCCGATGAATAGACCTTCAAAGTTGCATTCATAAATCTCTCAGCACGAATATTTGTTGAGAAGAGATAGAACAGACAATCTTTATCGGCCTTAGATACAAATACATAGCCTGTGGTATCAGCTGCGGCCCTACTATATCCCAGCTCTTCAAAATCCATTGAGACAGGGGTTTTCAACAATTCTTTAATAGTAAACTTTGCTCCTTTTACATTCAGGCTGTCCCCCTGCAAAGGCATCCTTACAGCAGCTGAAGGTGTTACATAATACTCAGTTACAGGCTGTTGAGCCATAACAACTGCTCCTGTTGCAAAAAACAGGAGCAGAAAAAATAACATCTTTGTTTTCACGCTTATTATTGACGAATGATAAATTAATTACATATAATCTGCTACAACACCTGGAGTATCCTCTCTTTCAGTTTAGGTGTAGTAGGATTAGGGGCAGAGAGTGTTACAATTGCACCCTCCTTGTCAAATATCATATAACGCGGCACGCCTGTTATATGGTAATTTTTCACAAAATCGCTGTTCCAGCCAGATACAAAGAGGGTATTCTCCGTTAAATGGAACAACTTGTTCATCTCCAGCCACTGGTCATATTCAATCCATGTTCCAACACATACGCTGAGGAAAACTACATTCTCATTTTGCAACTGTTTCTGAAGTTCATGGAACATCGGCATCATACGGCGGCATGGCTCACACCATGTGGCCCACACATCCACAACAACGGTCTTCCCTTTATAATCGCTCAATTTAACCATAGAGCTGTCGGGTGCCATAGCCTCAAAATCAAAAGCGGCACTACCCGGTTTCGACCAGAGCAATCTCTGCTCCTCCTTTGCCATTTCCGACATATACTCCGCATCAAAAAACTCCTCACCCACCTGGGCAAACAGATTCTGATACTCATCGTAGAATTTCATACCTGAGGCAGCCGACAAAAGGTACTCCTGTTGCAGGCTCTTCTCTTTGAGCGATTCTGTAAAATATTTAACCTCACCCTTTTCCTGCTCATTATCTCTGTTCAAATACCACACATACGATTCGAGCATTTTGCCAACATGAGGAACATCGAGAATTTCTGTATCCTGAAAAACAGCATCGGGAACAAATGTTCCATAATACTCATCAAGAGCCGACGAATCAGGAATATTGAATTTTTCAGTGCGCAAGTAGTTCATAAGGTAGAAGTCGAAATCAGCCTTGATCTTATTGATAAGAAAAGCGCTGAACTTGCTCTTTTTCACCTCAAGAGCTGCCAGGAACTTCTCCTTGCTTGCCGCAACTCTCTGCAGCTGTCCAAACATCTGCTCATGGTCGAGGGCATGGCCTCCGGGCAGGTATTTGTGCAGATATGAACCCACTTTCATTTCATGCACACAATTCTCCCAATCAAACAGAGCCCTGTTCTCTTTGCTTATATTATCACCGGTTATATTCAGGAGATTATTGCGCAGCTCAAGATTTACCCTCTCCCCTCCTTTCAGATAAACCGGAAAGAGCAGATTCTTGTTTTTGCCGAACAGATACAATCCATTGTAGGGCAAATCTAAAGTAACTTCAAATGTACCTGTTGCCTTATCAACATCAATTTCCTGCAAAAGAGTTATTCTCCCTTTATCAAAAGTATACAGGCCAAGACTCTTCGCCTTTTCGGCAATACCGCCCACTGCAGCCTCTCTGCTACAAGAGGCTGCAATAAAGCAGGCACAACAAATAATCAGATTAAATAATAATCTTTTCATATCCTACAAATAAACAGATGGATAAATTGATCCCGAAAGATTTGCAATGTAAATCGCTCTCTTTATCTCACCGGTTCCCTCATACACATTAACTGCAGGCTGTATGTTACCGCCCTGTACCGGATGCAGATAGAGTTTGTAATTATTGCCGTCTTTAGTACCTATTAACAGATAGCTGAACCACTTGCTGGTGTCGTTATATGGCTGCATGAATTTGGCGAACTCCATATAGGTAATGGTCTCACCTGCACCAAAACTTGCAGTCTGCTCACGTTCCTCCATTGTCTCAGTTCCAATATTACACAAATATACTTTGTTATCTTTTGCATAATAGATAATGTCATTATCCTGGCTCAATGCTCTATAATCAGCACTCAAGACGCCCATTGTATTTGCAAGGCTCTTTGTATCCATTATAACACAATGTCTGCTTGCAGTAGATGATGTCAGGTCTGAAGAGCTCTTTGTTGCATCAATGTGAGCCAAAATATAGCTCTCTTCGCCTTTCTTTTTAAGGATTGCATAACCCTCCTCGCCACCACTGGTGCTGGTTGTTCTTCCTCCCATATAAATCAAATCGCTGTCGAGATTTCTATGAGATGGAGAAGCGTTCTCTTTTCCATAAAGCAATTCTGATGATCCACGGTCTACAACACAGAACGAAGAAGTAGCTTCATCGTACAACATAGGGAGTGTCCAGCCCGATGCTACCCTATAAGGAGAAAGGGTATATTCGCCTGAGTGTTTGATAATGAATTGTCTGTAGTGAGGTGTATAAGATACTGTTGGCAATGTATAAACAGAACCGTCGGCCAAAAGATGTATATCATTTGCACCTTTGAAAAGAGCCTGAATATTACGTTGTGCCGGTGCATCAATGAACATATCATCGTATTGTCTCAAAACTTTACCTGTAAAGTAATCAACAACCATTATATCCTTTTCACTTGTAAGGAACATCGACTTATGGTTGACATCAGTATCAGTATTAGGGTCGAAAACAAAGAAATTAGGTGCATAAGCCAAATCCACAGGATCCCCCTGCATACCTTTACCAATACTATTGTAAACGATATCTGCAATCAGTTTTTCAGAAGTGAACAAATCAACATCTGTTCCATTCTTTCCACTTTTCAATACCCACCATCCTGTAGACATCTCTGTCTCAACAGAAAGGTTGTATTGTGTGTAAGAGAAAATTCCTGTCTCAACATCTTTTGCACAAAAACGCAAAGTATAAGTGCCGGGATCCAAATCTACTGTATAATTCAAATCCCTTTCACGCGAAATTGTATCAATTATAGAGTAATTGTTGTTTTTATTTGCAATTCCCCAGAAGCAATCGTATTCCTTATCTTCAGGAGAAATCGACGGATTGATTGTCAAAGTCTCACCGATATTGATTCTTATATCACTATCTATGTTTCCAACAGTAATCTCCAATCTTTCGCCAAATACAGGATCACTATCGTCTATACAAGATGTGAACACACCTGCCAAAAGAAGTAATGTGATGTATAGATATTTATCTAAATATTTCATAATTAATCTGTTATTTCAAATTATACACTATTAAAGCACTCTGGTAGGGAATGTAACTACCGCGCTGGTTGGATTGGTTGGATCTTCACGCAAAGGTGCAGCGCCAGATGCTATGTTATCGGGATCATTATTGAATGCCTCAAGCTCCTCTACAAATTTTGTTCTCCAATAAACAAAAACTGAAGCATCTGCATTTCCTTTGCTGATCCACTCATCATCAACTCTAGAATCGCTGCTCTGCAACTCCTTCAACACCTTTATCATCAACTCATGCTTGGCAACACTGTATGTACCCAGATAGTAGTACGCATTGGAATAGTTATACCAGCTGTCTGGCTTTTCCAACATGTCAGACAATATAATTGTCCTTGCCAAGTACTTTGACTCACCCTGCAAGAAATCATCAGAAACCTCAAGCTGTACTCTTAAGCGAACTTTTTTAGAAGCAAGAGAGGCATCTCTCTTAACAATGATTGCAACCGAATCAGTTACATTTCCGGGAGCCACAACCAAAAGTTCCTGAGCTCTTGCATCATTAAATGCCACATAGTGAACACCAGCCTCTGCAGGATTCTCTTTTGGGGTAACAATTGAATCGATAATATAACCTTTATTATCTGTTTCATATGTTACATCATACTCTGTAATCTGGCTTACTCTCAATTTACGGAATACATCATCAGGGCCGCCAATCACTTTTATAGGCAATTTCACTACAGCCTCTGTTACACTCCCGTCGCTCCAGACAAATGAATAGGGATAATCCTCTGTTGATTCAAACTGCACTCTGGCACTATCTGAGAACAATAATACCTCATCCTCCTGACAACTAATCAAAAAGTTGCAGCTCAATATTGTTATAAAAATATAAAATATCTTTTTCATATATCGTAATGTAAATCTGTTTAACGCCTAAATATTCTCCTCTTTAGGTAGTGGAACAACATAAGTTGCAGCAGAACCCGGCTCGTTTGAATCAATAATGGTCTCGATACCCAAACGTTTGTAGGCATAAAATGCCTGGCCTTCTCCATAAAACTCCCTGTTATATTCCAATACAAGCAATTTTTGCAACTGGGCTGCGTCGGCAATCTCCACATTTGGAATATCCCTTGCAACACACATTGACTGATAATAACCATTTGCACCAGTCAAATCAGAACACTCCATTGCAATAAGGTACATCTCATACAATCTGATAAGAGGAATGCTGTTCTGAGCCAATGAAGGCATACCGTCGGTCTGCAAATATTTTTTGAAATAATTGTAATATGCCCAGTTGTATGAATCATACACATAGTCCCACATAAGTGTATAACGGATATCAGTAGTTCCTGTAGAGTAATAATTATTTCTCAAAGTGCTCTGTGATTTCTGATAAATGTCACCACGCGCTTCACCGATAGATGTTGCAGCAAGATCCTGCACATTAACATTGAAAATATACTCACTTGAGAATGTCAAATCACCGCTTGCACAATCATCACTGTTACCTAATCTGTACATTGCTTTGCCTGTATCATCTTTTGCCTCGATAACAAGTTTTGCATATTTCAATGCTTCTGCCTTGTCACCCATCCACAAATAAACGCGGGCTTTCAAAGCACATACAGCATAATAGTTCATTCTCAATTGGCGGTAGTTCCAGAAAGTATCATCACTTGAAGATGAACTGTTCAATTTTGCAATTGAATTGAAACAGATAGGGTCAATATCCTTCATCAAGGTCTCAGCAGTTGTCAAGTCATTCAACAACTTGCCTGTAAAATCGGTATATGAAACCTTTGAATTAGGGAGGATTGAAACTGTGGTTACATATGGAAGAATAGGATCCGACGGAAGATTTGTTGGCATAGGACCAAACAGACGCAAAACATCGAAATGGCAAAATGCTCTTAATGCCAAAGCCTCACCCTTTATAAGTTCATAATTGTTGTCGGAAAATACATCTTTATTTTCGTCTATTACATCCAATAATCCATTTACATCGGCAATTACTTTAAAAAGATTTCCATATATCGAAGAGAAAGCAGACTCAACTGTAGCAGCTCTGTAGTCATATTTCTTCAAATAATTTGCCAATGAACCAGAAGAAGTGTTGTTCCAGTGCTGTGCAAGCATTTCAACAACACCGTATGACATCTGTTCACCATATAGTGATGTAGATTTTAATCTCACATACGCGCCTATAAGTACATTTCTATAACCCGACTCTTTGCTTAACATCTCCTCCTTTTTCTTCTCTGTTTCAGGAGAGACATCCAACCAGTCATTACAAGCAGTTACCGACAATAGTGTGGCAAAAGCCAAAATTGTATATAATATTCTTTTCATAAACTTTCTCTTACTAATTAAAATTGCAATCCCAATGAGAATGAGAAGCGTCTTGAATAAGGGTAAGACAAACCTCTCTCCTGTTTTACTGTAGATATATAGAACAGATCACTCACATTCGCACCCAATGTCAAGTTCTGTATACCCAATGTATTCTTCAACCATTTGTTGTTCTGGAATGTATAGCTCAAATAGATATTTTGCAAAGACAAAGTGCTCTCATCCTGAACAAAACGTGATGTTGCATATGTTGTAGATTCATCGTACAATGATTTATATGCACTAATATCACCAGGATTTTGCCAACGGTCGTTGTAAACTCTCTCGTCCACATTGAATCTCATGTCGGCACCTTCCACTTTGCTCACCAATGTAGAGTTGTACAACTGACCACCCAAACGGTAAGCAAATGAGACATTAACCGACAAATCCTGCCAACGGAACATTGTGCTCAAGTTTCCGCGATATTTAGGTAGGCTCAAACCACAGGCAACTCTGTCGTTTGCATCCCATGTATATGAAACCTCACCATTCTTCTTGAGGAAGAGCTCCCTACCTGTACTTGGATCGATACCCAAAGAGTGTACAGCATAGATTGTATTCTGAGACTCACCCTCTCTTAAGATATTATTAGGCAGTGTACCTCCCTCCGACAACAATTGCTCATACATTGCAATCAAGGCAGGCGACAATTTTATGATTCTGTCGGAATTATGCGCCATAGTACCTGTTACAGACCACATAATCCTCTTGTCCATATTTCTGATCAAAAAGGCTGTAGCTTTCAACTCAAAACCTTTATCCTCCTTTTCACCTACGTTGGCAATGTAAGAGGTAAAACCGTTTGACAAAGGAAGATCCATAGAAGACAACAGATTTGAAGTTTTCTCTTTATAAACGTCAAACATTACATTAAAACGGTTCTCAAAGAGTTCAATCTCAATTCCGGCATTGAATTTATCTGTCTTCTGCCACTCAAGATCCGGATTTTCAAGAGCTTTCTGATATGCACCAATCCATTGGAAATATCTGTCGTTCAAATAGAAATTATAAGTGGCCTTAGCCTGATAAGCATTGAATTTCTGAGAACCGGTCTGTCCGAATGAAGCTCTAAGTTTCAATCTGTTTATAAATTCAACATTTTCCATAAATTTCTCCCGGTCGATATTCCAACCTGCTCCAACTGAATAGAATGGAGCAAATCTCTTGTCGGTACCAAATTGTGAAGAACCGTCAACTCTGTATGCGAAATCCACATAATAACGGTTATCGTATGAGTAGTTTAAGTTGGCAACAAGACCTACACGACGGGTAGTTGATTCATAACCGCTTGGCACACCTCCCAATTCATATTGAAGTGCAGAACCCAAGAAATCCAAAGACTCCTCCAGGAAACCCTCTACAGAGAAACCGTATTCGCGCGATGATCTTGATTCGATATCAGCATTCAAACCAGCATAGAACCAGTGGCGGTCGCCAAATATTTTAGAATAGCTTAATGTTACAGCAGCCTCATAATCAAATGATTTTCCGGTTCTGTAATCATAGCTTCCCTTTCTGAATATACCATCAGAGGTCTTATACTCATCTGCTTCGAAATCTGTATGGGTAGCCGGTTTGTAATTGTCATACTCTGTATTTTTACTGTTGATTGTAAATCTACCGCGGGCGATGAATCCTTCAAACGGTTTCCACTCAATTGAGAAGTTGTTGGTAATCTGTGTATACTTGTTACCAGACTTCATATTCAGTGTTGCATTGTACAACGGGTTCTTAGGAAGTTTGCTGAAACCATCATAGAACTCAATATCATCATCAAATATCTTAACCAATTTGCCATTATCATCGTATGGTTTCCAGTATGGATTAAGTGATGTATAGTCAGAGAATGAACCGTAAGGCGAATTTTTGGAATCTGTATAACTTATCTGCAAATCGTTGCGGAAGAGTATATTTTTATGGTAATACGACAAATTCACACCTGCATTAAGGCTGCTTCTGTCTGATTTTTTCATAACACCTTTAACATTGTTGTATTGCACAGAGGCTGAATAACGGAAAGTTTTGTCGCCACCCTCCAGACGTACACCATGACGCTGTCCTACACCAACTCTCAACGGTTTTGAAAGCCAGTTGGTATTGACTCCACGCTCCACATCTGCAAGACGCTCTGCATATTTGTTCTTCAATGCAATATCTCTGCTGAGGCTTGTACTCTCATAATATCCCAACTGTTTCTCAAGAGCCAATTTATCGGCTGCATTAAGCAGATTATAATCGCTCAAATCGGGAGTCTCAATATTTAGACTACCATTGTAGGTAATTTTAAGTTTGCCTGCTTCAGGCTCCTTTGATGTAATTACCACAACACCATTAGCACCTCTCGAACCGTAGATAGCTGTTGCAGTACCATCTTTCAAAATTGTGATCGACTCCACCTCATCACTGTTCAAGTCCATCATTCTCTGCAAATCAATTTCAAAACCATCCATAATGATAAGCGGAGTATTCAAATCTGTGCTGGTACCATCCTGAAGATTCTCCAATGTAGGCAAGTTTGCCGAACCACGGATAGAGATCTCAGGCAGATGGTTAGGGTCTGAACCAAACTCATTGTTTGCCAACATATTGAATGAAGGGTCTATATTTCCGACAGACTGGAGCAAGTTCTTGTTACCCACCATCTTGAGAGCCTCCTCATTTACAACGCTCACAGCACCGGTAAACGACTCTTTGCTCTTTTTGAAGATACCGGTAACCACAAGCTCTTCCAATACATTGTCGAGTTCCAGAACTATAGTAATATTGTTCTGGTCGCGAAGAATCTCCTTCACATAATTCTTGTAGCCCATTGCAATAACTTCAATCTCTCCTGCATTATCCATTACAAGTTTGAAGTTTCCATCCAAATCGGCCTCTACTCCTTTTGTAGTGCCTTTTACCAATACAATGGCACCCGGAACCGGAATTTTATAATTGTCCAAAACTGTTCCTGAAACAGTTACCTTTCCCTTTTGGGCACTCTTCTTCACAATCACAATCTGATTGTTCACTGCATTACTCTGGTAATTTGTGTCTGCAAAAATCTCAGCCAAGGCCTCCTCCAAACTGATTTCAGAGAGATTTACAGATACTTTGCCGATAGCATTTTCAATCTCAGCAGAAATGGCATAACCTATTCCTGTCTGTTTTTTGATCTCCTCCAGAACATCTTTAATAGGCTTGTTCTTGAAATTCAATGTAACTTTCTGGTCTTTAATCAATTGTTCCAAAGAGTTCGGAACCCCGGCATATAACCGGCTACCAGAATACGAAACTGTGCATATAATGGCAAGCAAGGCCATCAAGCACACTTTCCATAAAAATCCAGTTTTTTTCATAAGTTAGATTTGATTGGTTATTACTGTATTTTAACTATTTTCATTATTCAATTGTAATTGCCTCATGTTTGCTGCATCTGAACTCGTTTTTGTCTTCTTGCGTAAACACCAGGCCAAATGCCGCTTCCATTATCTCCATCATCTGCTTATAACCCAATTTCCGGCTCAAACTTATTGTAATCATTTGATCCGACAGAAGTTCATCCTTCTCTATTGCAATACCGTAAAAAGCACATATCTCATCGAGCAGATCAAACAGAGAGGAGTTACTGCAGGTAAAATCGCCATTCATCCAGCCGAGATAATCATCAGTGTCCACAACCTGTTTGTGGCTCTGTCCGCTCTTCACATTAAATACAACCATCTCATTCGGCGAAAGAAGTATCTCATCACCGGCATCCTCATCCTTTACACCAACAGCTCCGCTAACAAGCACAACTTCCACTCTGCTCTCCTTGTTTGTATTTACATTGAACTCTGTTCCATAAACTGTAACATCAATACCATTTGCCTTAACTATAAATGGTTTGTCTGATTTTGCCACCTTAAAATAGCCCTCACCAGTCAATGAAACCACTCTCTTCTGTTTATTTGAGAACGATTTGGGATATTCGATATAACTTCCGGAATTGATATGAGCCTCTGTACCGTCGTCGAACTTGATATTATAAGTATATCCATTAGGAATAATCACTGTATTTCTGTTTACAGCTGTTGCATTACCTGTCTGATGATTCGCCTCCTTCGCAACCCTCCTCTCCACTTTACGGGCATCAGTTGCAGTTTCTTCTGCATCTGCAACTACATTTGCATCTGCTGTCGGATCCACATACTCCAATGTATACGAATTATTATTTTTCAAAGCAATTTCCTCCCCTGTTTCGGTAATCAGGACCGGAGTTTCAACCAAAGCATACTCGTCTACATCAATCATAATATAATTTCCCTCATTTTTCAGAAGATTCCCAAGCACCAATGATAGCAGCACGACAGCCGCTCCCGACAAAGCTATGCGCCAAAAGACACGACTATTTTTACGCCTATGTATCTTTCTGATTATCAGATTAAAATTCTGCTCCTCCTCTTTTTTCAACTTATCAAGAAGAGCAACATCCTTCAACAAATCGCCATAATCTTTATCAATATTTTCCATATCAACCTTTTAATGATTATTATTCTCTATAGATAAGACAAGAAATTCCCAAATCGGGTGACAATTTTTCCAATAAATTTTCAGGAAAAATTATTTTTTCACAAATACACCCTATTTCTGTATATTTGTGCCGATAATTTTATGAAAATGTTTTATATAAGCACCCTAACGGAATTCAGGAAACTATACGACCAAAGATTCAACAATCTGGTCATATATGCAGTAAGCAAGGGGATTCCGTATGAACAGGCCAAAGATATTGTGCAGGAGTGCTTTATAAAATTATGGGAAAACAGGAACTCGATATCAAACCCCACATCATACCTGTTTACGGCAGTTAGAAACAGTTCAATCAACTGGCTGACTGCATCAAAAAACTCCCCCGACAAAAAACTGAATCTGTCGGCAGCAGACTCCAAACCTGTTGATGAAACCACACTTGAAGAGGCAATAGAATATTTTCAGAAGGTAGAGGCCACCTACAAAAAGATACAGGAACTCGGCAGCCGCTACATGGATATATTCTCCATGGTTTATGTAGACAAAATGAAAATAAAAGATGTTGCCGACGAACTTGGAATAAGTGAAAATACGGTAAAAACCTATCTGAAGCGGGGCAAAGATACACTACGTATTATAGTATCAACATCAATAATCCTCGCCCTGCTTCAGAGTATAATGTAGACTACTTTAAAACTATGATTTTAACGATACCCTTTCCATGCTTTTGCAAATCATGGATCTTTTTTCAGCCAGTTCAATTCCTTGCATCATCATCATGTAAACATTATCTCCTACTCTAGTATAGCCGAACAACTTTGCCATTTCCCGTATCAAGCTATCAAAAGGTTGCGCTCCTTGCTGCTTCAGGATATGAACAGCAGCATTTTTAGCCTCCTCATAAGTTATGTGCAAGGCCTCTCTCTCATTTGACTGCCTAATAAACTGGTATGTCTGAGGGTCCTGTTCATCAGACCAATATACATTACCAATATCAACTGTAGTCTTGAGATTTAGATTTTCAATAATACATTGCATTTTACATGCTACCCTTGATCCCATTCGTGCTATATTTATAGAGCGCAGGATTCTCTTACAGAGAAGATCATTTGTTATAGGTGCTTCTATTTCAATAACTTTCTTTATAAGATTTCCGATATAGTCATCATGGTATCCGTTAATCACATCTTCAACAGGAAGCGGACGAGTCTCAAGCGACGTAAAATTATAAGGTATAATGATCTCAGATGATAAATCTTCATTATCCGTTAAAATTGATGCATCCGATTCATGACAGATTCCTGTTTTTGTATCACAATCAGAAAGATATTCATTTTTTTCACAAGTCTGCCCCTTAAAAGACATAGTTGATTGAATAGAGGCATTATAGTGTTCTTTTGGAGCATAGCCACTGCCATATAGTCTGATTGGTTCCTCCTTAACTTCTACATATCTTCCGGCAATTGCATCTTCAATCTTTGAAATCAATTCAGTAATTATTTCTTCTCTTTTTGTCCACCAGTCCATAGACCATATTCTACAGATCTTCCATCCCAATCTTCTGAGTACTCCTACTTGGACAATCTCCCTGTCTCGTGCCGATCTTGATGAAGTATAGTTATATCCATCGCATAGGATGCCAAGGATGTAGGTAGACTTGTCATCCGGATTAATCACTCCGATGTCAATTTTATACCCCGAACTGCCTATATTGGTCCTGACATCGTAACCTTTTGCATTGATAGCCCTCGCTACGGCCTCTACGAATCCGTCATAGTATGATGGTTGGACGGATGTATTCTGTTTTGGAGCCACTCCTTTTTCTGCATACTCCAGAAACTCCTTGAGTCCTGCCACTCCTTCAGCGGATGTACGTCTAAGGTCTATCTGCTCCGACTTCAAGGTAGAGTATACCTTCATCTCATAACGGGCTCGCGATACGGCCACATTGAGACGTCTCCAGCCGCCATCTCTATTAAGAGGGCCGAAGGTAAGTGTCACCTTGCCGAGCTTGTCCTGTCCATATCCTATCGAAAACAGTATCACATCCCTTTCATCACCCTGTACATTTTCAAGGTTCTTGATAAAGATTGGCTCTTCGCATTCAAGCGCTATCTTTTCAAGTTCAGGATGCTTGATAAAGAGGTCATTCAGAAGGTCTTCCAGAAGCGACTGCTGGTTTGAATTGAATGTTACAACACCGATACTCATCTTTGAGAGTACAGGATCTTCCAATCTGCATTTGATTTCCTTGATGATAGCCTCAGCCTCCGCCCTGTTCTGGCGACTCTTGCCTCTGTCGTAGACACCTTCAACATGCTGATAACCGATCTTGGTTTTAAGGTCGTCCGGAGATGGAAATGTATACAGCATACTTTCGTAGTACTTGATATTGCTGAATGCAATCAGGCTTTCGTGTTTACATCGATAATGCCACTTAAGGTGTTTAGAAGGCAGAGAGAGTGCAAGGCAGTCATCCAGGATGCTTTCAAGGTCCTCAATATGTGAGTTATCCTCATCATAAGTGTTGAAGCTAAAGAAGCTTGTTGGAGGGAGCTGCTTAGGGTCACCTACCACGATAATACTCTTTCCTCTGGCAATAGTGCCAACAGCTTCGCAAGTTGGCATCTGTGATGCCTCATCGAAAATGACCAAGTCGAACTTCATGCCGTCGGCCTTGATATACTGAGCCACAGATATCGGACTCATTAGCATACAAGGACACATACGGTGCAGAAGGTCAGGAATGCTTGCAAAAAAACTCCGCAATGATGTACCTCTGCAATTATTGCGTATATTGCGTTGTAGAATTCCTACCTCAGAACTGCGGGATGCCTCCTTCTGAAGAGATGGAAGCCCGGCTGCCACCTTTGCGAACAGCTCCTCCTTGGTAAGGCTTTCGAAATCCTTGCACAAGCCTCTGAAACGTTTGATCTTCTCCTCGAATATAGTTCCGTGGAAGAGTTGCAGTTCCGGTTCCTGAGTCAATATGTACTCGACATATGCCTTGTAAAGTGCTTTATAGAAGGCTTCCTTGATAGCATCCGGCGAGTATTTGCCCGAGTCTATCTGATCTGCAATTCCATCAAATCCTAGAGTTCTGATGATATTTTTATGCTTATTGTAAAGAATCCAGCTCCTGATTTTATCCTTGCCAGAATACCATCCTAACAACATCTGTCGGGTATTTCCTATAAAGTTATCATCCGGATTACCTGTTCTTGCCCCCAATAGTTCAAATGCTCTTGTCAGTCTTTTCCGCAGTTCCTCCCTCTCATAAATAATCTCAGAGAATATCACATGGCCCTCCCTTGCGAGGAGTCTTGACAGATTGCCAAGTATCGATTCTCTCTTAGTCTGGTCAGAAATATACTTATCAAGAGTGCTTCTGACATTTTTAGCTAAAGAACACGACCTCTCCAGCTTGTCCCAATCGGTATCATATCCGCATATGAGGCCTTTGACCAAGCTGTACCGGTTTGCGGCCTGTGCCACATATTCATTCTCCTTCTGGAATGATGCTATCACCTTAAGCAGCTCAAGCACTTTGTCTGCCCCTATAGGCCTTGTACTGTACGTAGCAAGTCTCCTGAGGTATTTCTTTTTTGCGAAGAATCTGCCAAAGAATCCCTTTGAAAGAACCTCTCTCCATTCTGCTTCATAGGCCTTTGCATCGATTGCCAGAAGAGATTCGTCGTATTGTTCTGTGAAATGTTTCTTCAACCCGTCCCGTTGCCTGCCATGCTCTGCAAGTTCTTCCATAGCATCAAGTGATACAACCGATTCGGGAAGCATATCAGCATGAATGTCCACTACCCCCAACACATATGAGAGTTCAATGAGCAAATCATATTCTTGCTTTGAAATGATACCTTCTTCTGATTTCAGTATCTGCTTTTGTAATGCTGAAAGCTTTATGTCGAGCGAATCGATAATCTGAATAATCTCCGTAAGAGAAGCAAGCGCATTCTCTACCTCAATATTGTATTCAGTACATTCTACACCCCTAAGAGGGTTCACTGCAGGATTGCCTATAATACCGAGAGCTGCTCTGAGGTCAGAAAGAGCAATCTCCATGTTGGCCACTACATCGCTTGTCAATTTTTCCATCTTAGAAAGTGGCAGCTCCATCGAAGGAATCTCCTCACAGATAGAGAGATATCGAGAAATGCAATCATAAAGCGAAAGGCCGAGAGGGTATTTCTTGTGAAGAGCCTTAATATTGGCGTTCATCTCATCTCGTACACTGTTGATATGCTCAGCTTCAATCCTGTACTCTTCCGCAGACCTGGCCTTGGTTACCTCTGTGGTTCTCTTCAACTGCTCCAGCACAGTTGCCTTCTTTGCCTTGTTTGAATGGATCTCCAGACAGAATGGGCCCAAACCGATCGCATTGAGCCGGTTTTGCACAACCTCAAGAGCAGCCATCTTTTCCGCCACAAAGAGTACCTTTTTACCCCGATACAGAGCATTGGCGATGATATTAGTGATGGTCTGCGACTTTCCTGTTCCCGGAGGTCCGTGAAGAATGAAACTCTTACCGCTTAGTGCTGCAGTAATGGCCTCAATCTGTGATGAGTCGGCACTGATAGGAAGAACGATATCACCAGCTTTGAATTTCTCGTCAAGGTTTCCTTCTTCGCTGATTTCTGCATTTACACTTTCATCTACAACTCCGTTCATCAGGCTGGAAACAATTGGGCTTTTGCAGAGAATATCCGAGTTACTATGAATGTCGTTCCACATGATAAACTTGCTGAACGAGAAGTTACCCAGAATGGCTTGTTCAACAATATCCCAGTTCTTCTGTTCCATAATCTTTCTCCTGATAGTATTGAATACCAAAGATGTATCAATTCCGCTATGATCTCTCGGAAGCGGATCAAGCCCTCCTATTGTAATGTTAAACATCTGTCGGAGCAACTCCAGCAGGGTAATGTTTAGCATGGTCTCCTCATCCCTACTTCTAAGCACATAACCGCTGGCAGCAGATTTTCTGATTATTTCCACAGGTATAAGAAGAATAGGAGCATATCTTGGCTTCTGACTGGTAGGAGTCTCAAACCACTTGAGCAGACCAAGAGCAAGATAAAGTGTATTCGCTCCGTTCTCCTCCATAGAGGTCTTGGCAGATCTGTATAAATTGGTGAGCGATTTTCTCAGGGTCTCTTCGTCCAGGCAAGTGCGAATTCTGTTCTGCAGAAGCTCCTGCTGAATCATATTGTGCAGAGGGTCTGCTGCATTAATACTCTTATAGATTCCGTCACTGAGCAGCTCATAGTCCCAGTCTGTAGGTCTGGGACAAATCTTGAAATCCTCGTTGTTGGCAAGAGCATCCTCGAATGCATTTATGTTAGATGACATGAACGGAATGGTTCCCCTTGTCAGTACGAGGTTCAGGAGGTTGTTCCTAAGGCTGAGATCAAGAAGTTTTCTCTCCCAAATGTCTTTCCTGGTCGGTTTTGCATCCTGATCAATAACTAGGTCAGTGGCACTCATTTCCGTTGGAGCAGCGTTCTCTCGGCTGATTTCCTTCTCTTCTACAACATATCTGCCGTTTTCGTCGATGACTCTAAGAGGAAGTGGGCGGATTTGTGATACTCTAGCCCTACAGATATCCAGGAAGAAAGAAAACTTCTCTGTTTCAAGCAGTGTTTTTTTAGCCGATTCACAGGCGCTGTCAAAACTGGCGGTACTTCCTTCGTTCATCGCAGTGCACTCAACCACAAGTATTTCATTCATACCTTCCGCCATTCTCTTTGTAATGAGCGACGGATCATCATTATAACTATCTACAAAAGAATCATTTATGAGCCAACAACCCGCAAAGGCATGGCCTTCAGTAACGATAACCAATGGATGAAGGCCTATGGATTCCAGGCAACCGGCATAGAGCATAGTCATATCAAGGCAGTTACCCATCTTCATAGACATAAGTTCATCCACTGTCCTTATCCGCTGGCCCTGAGACTCAAAGCTGGCCGGAGAAACACAATACGTGATGGCCTTTTCAGAGATTGCCTCATAAATGGCTGCTATCTGGAACTTGACTCTGTTGTGATCTCTATCTTGATATGCATTCAAAGATGGGTTTTCTGTCCATTTGGCAAGAATCTCTGAGGCTCTTTTCTTAATAAGACCGATTTCCGGATGATTTGGCGTTGAAAATGCTGCAAGAATCTCTGGAATTACGTGAGCCCCACCCCATTCGTTGAATGTCAAGATTGAAATATTGCTATTTTTCTCACACAGAATTTCTTCACCTGATCTTGCTAACACTTTTATATTTCCAGAAATCATCTCTGTAAGATTAGATAGAAAATCTGTAGAAATAATAGGTTCTACTGAAATTTTCCTCTCGGAGTCCGGAGCTAATGAATCGAGATGCGTGCTGTATTCCAAAGCGAATTCCGGTTCAAAGCGCAATATTATATCTATGTCGCAAATGGTTTCATCTCCAGTGTTCATAACCATTATCTCATGTATAACGGGAACATGATTCTGCTGCATCGCAAAATTTATTACCGGCAGATAACTCAGGTTCATTTGCATCTCTTTAGCCATAGAAGTATAGTGTTATGTCAGGTTTCAGAATTTTTTATATAAGTGTCGGAACATCTAAGAACACAACTCTTTGAACAGCGACGGATTCTCGCCAACCAGATTGCTCAGTTCCAAATGTATACAAGCCTCCTCTTTCAACAATTTTGAAGTTGAAGTTGTACTGTTCGACGATGCGTTCCATGTAAGCAAAATCACATTTATCTTCAATGCTTTAAGTTTGCGTACAAGCATTTCATGATCTGCATCTCCGGTTATAAGCACCACATAATCAAATTTGCGGAACAGTGCCAGCTCATAAGCCTCAAGCGCAAACCACACATCAACACCCTTTTCTACAATTGTAACACCGGTTCCTTTCTGAATCTCCCTTAGGTGCTTGTAGTGAAAGATAACATCATTCTCAATGAGCGAATCTTCAAATTTGCGCTCGCTGAACAACAGATGCTTATTGCTTGCATCATTCACTCTGTATCTGCCTCTGAAATAGTGATTTTCGGTAATATGGCAATCCATTTTAGACGAACCGCTAATCTCGCTCACCTTCTTTCGTATAAAATTCATAAGGGCTGTAACATCTATATTTTTGGAGTAACCGCTCTCCAATGCTTCATTTATTTTGGCATAATAACCGCCATCAATAAAAACGCCAATTGATTGATATGTAGTGTTCATTTCTGTTAAAAATTAAGTGATACAAATATAATAATAGTAACCGTAACCAAAAAAAGAGAGGACAACTTTTTGCAGCTGTCCTCCCCTTCAAGATATTATGAGTAAATTTGGTATAACTTCCGCTATTTGATTTTCAATTTGGCTCTGATCTCTTTTGGTATTGAGTTTTTATGAACCATTATGCCAATGGTTTTTGCCCTCACATAATTCTCCGACATATTGTGATAACCTGTACCGTTTCTGTCGTAACCCCAAGAGTTTTTGGTAATGTAATATTTTACACCCTCCTGATCCTTTGCAATACCGGTAATATGCTCCAGATGGTCATCAACAGTTGTAAAGTTCTCAAAATCTGCCTGACGGCTCTCCTGAGTTACAGGAATCTCCACAATGCGCTCCTTGATCTCACGGTTTTTAAGAGTATCCTTGCAATGCAAAGCAATTCTGTTTTTGTTGAAATCATATGACTGCTCGCTGATATCGCCATCCCATGCAACGGTGTAACCCTTCTCAATTGCATAATCGATAATTTGCATCATCTCATCAAGAGGCACATTATAATGTTTGCCAAAATCCCAGTTATCAGGAACCTCCACAATGATCTGCTCATAGAACGGATGGTGAGAGAAACTTGTAATCTCCACATAATCATCCATATTCAGGCCAAGACTGGCTGCAAAACTTTGAGGAGTATACTCTTTGCCCTGATAAACAAAACTCTCGGGAACTTTACCCAGAAAAGCATCGAACAATCCCTCCTGAAGTTCAGCAGGAATTCTCTTCTGATTCTTGATAGCCTCTGCCGAAAGCAGTTTCACATAACCGGAAAGCTCATTGTGGTTATGTGTTTTTGAATTATAATTGATACCCGGATAGGCCTCTTCAGGCATAAGTCCAAAATGTTTTACAACGTATGTACACATATGGCCAAGACTGCCCGGATTAACATTTCCTTTACCCCTTCTCAAATAATTGTCGGCAATTCTTCTGTTGTAATTATGCCTTACAATATACATTTCCGACAAATCATGCTCGCCCTTACCCATCCTCAACAATTCCGACTCCAGAAATGAAATTGTGGCAAAACACCAGCAAGTACCTGTCTTTGCCTGATTCTTTACAGAAGTAGCCGGATTCTCCTTGACAACTGTAAATTTATATTCGTATTGTGCGAACAGGGCTGAGCTCAAACATACAAGAGCGGCAGCTAATAGGAATTTTTTTTTCATAGCAAGAAGTGTTATAGATTAAAGACCCAATTTTTCACGGATATGGGCAGGAATCGCATTTTTATTAACCACAATATTCATGGTTTTCCATTTTACGAAAGGCTCTGAAGCATACCAGATTCCTTTGTATTTGCCCGATGGGCCCCAAGAATTCTTAACCATGTAATATTTTGTACCATTCTGATCCTTTGCAATACCGTAGATATGCATACCGTGGTCGTCGGTAGTGGTTTTATTGTCGTAACCCTCCTGTCTCATCTCCTGAGTAACAACAAGTTCCTTACCTGGAGCATTCAAGTTGTAGATGAAAGCATTCTTCTCCTCTTTTGATTTGCCGATCCATCTCTCCTCATCAGAACCAACCTGCTCAGTTGTAGCCTTAACATCCGGAGCTACAGCAATACCGTTACGGGTAAATCCTGTCTCGCTCACATCAGAACCCCATGCAATGGTGTAACCGTTCTCAATTGCATAATCAAAAATCTCCATCATTTCATCAAGTGGAACATTGTATGAAAGATCCCAACGCCAGTTATCAGGAACCTCAATTGCAAATTGTGAATAGAAAGGATGGTGGGTAAATGAAGTGATTGACACATAATCATCACCGTTGAGTTTCAAATACTCTTTTGCATAAGATTGCGGAGTATACTCCTTGCCATCTACAACAAATTTCTCGGGAATCTCGCCAAGATAAGCGTCAAGAATACCGGTAAGACCTTTATGCCAAGCAGTTGTAAGAGTCTTGTTAGGTTTTGAATTGATGGCATTGATATAAGCCTTCATAGCTGCACACATCTCATTGTGGGCATTTTTTGTGGTACCGTAATTAAGACCCTCAAGCTCTGTCTGAGGCAACATACCGTAATGTTTGAGGGTATAGATAACATCGCCGAACGAACTGCCCTGCTCAAAATTGAGATGGCCGTCCAGACGGATAAATTTCTCAGCCTTGTCTGCGTAACCTTTGTAAACAGGATACATGTCTGCCAAATCGATATCCTTTGGAGCGCCATTCTTTATAGCCTCACTCTCAAGGAATGAAATGGTTGAATATGACCAGCAAGTACCTGAATTTGCCTGATTTTTAACCGGAGTGATATAGTTCTCCTTAACAACTGTAAACTCATAACCTTTTGGAGCCTCAGCCTCTTTTTTTCCTTTTTTCTGTGCATTCACAGAGGTAAATGCCACTGCTACAAGCAGCAATGTTGAAATTGTGTTCTTTAGAATCATAGCTGTATTTAATTATAATTATTTAT
>JAZNEW010000011.1:0-3182 GCA_045588775.1 Candidatus Egerieisoma sp.
GGCAGAGCTCGATTCACTCCAGGCCAACTACAAACTGCAGGGAGCAGAACTTGATGAGCTGTTTGCCACCATCAACGAAATTGAACAGGGACTGAGTTCCATCAGGGAAACGGAGAGTATTCTTGCAGTAAGTTCGACAGATGGAATAGAAATTCCCCAGGGTTCAAAGGAGCAGCTCAAACAGGATGTTGAGGCAATCCAGAATGCAATAAAGAATTATCAGGAGGAGATTGAGAAACTCAAGAAGGACAAACGTCTGCAGTCTTCACAATTCAAGAAAAGGCTCAACGCAATGCAGAAGGAACTGACCGAGAAGGCAGAAATCATTGAAACCCTCTCAAAACAGCTGGAAGAGAAAGATGCCCAGATAGTGCTTCAGACAAAACAGATAGCTTCCCTGGATGAAGTTGTTTCCAATCTGAAAAATGAGGTTGCGGAGTTGAGTGATGAAGGCTCACAGCTAAGGGCAAAAGTTGCTGACCAGGAGGCCGAAATATACTCTGTCTACTACATAGTAGGATCTAAAGAGGAGCTTATTGAAGCAGGGGTCATGACAAAGGGTGGTCTCTTCAAATCCTCCAAAGTCTCTTACCAGTCTGAGAAGGACGCATTTGTAAAAATAGACTCCAGGGAAATTTCTGAGATAAACACAAATGCCAAGAAGGCAAAAGTGATGTCTATCCATCCAAAAGGGACATACGCATTTGTAGAAAACGATGGAGAAATGATCCTCAACATCTCAAATCCACAGGAGTTCTGGGAACAGACAAAATATCTTGTAATACAAGTAATGTAAAACAATCCTTATACTGATGAAAAAAACTGCAATTATAGTGGCTGCTTGTGCTGCCATTTCTTTAACATCCTGCAAATCAGAAATGAACAATCCACTACTGACCGAATCAGGGCTGAGATATGAGGCCCCTGCATTTGATAAGATTACAGAAGACCATTACCTTCCTGCCTTTGAAGCTGCAATAGCGGAGGGCAAAAAGGAGATTGAGGCAATAGTAAACAATCCGGATGCCCCTACATTTGAGAATACAATTCTTGAACTTGAATACGCCGGAGGAAAACTCAACACTGTGGCCGGCATTTTCTACAACCTGAACGAAGCCAATACCAACGACAGAATGCAGGAGATTGCCGAGCAGGTATCGCCAATGATGACAGAATATTCCCTTTCAATAATGTTGAATCCAAAACTGTTTGAGAGGGTTAAGGCTGTCTATGAGCAAAGGGAGAGCCTCAACCTTTCACAGGAGGAGGCAAAACTCCTTGAGGAGACATACAAAGGATTTGCCGACAACGGTGCAAACCTCTCCGAGGAGGATAAGGCCAAATACAGCAAAATACAGGAGGAGCTTTCTCTTGCAACCCTTAAATTTGGAAAGAATACCCTTGGTGCCACCAATGCATTCACCCTGCACCTTACAAACGGAGAGGATCTTGCCGGTCTTCCCGCTTTTGTAAAGGATGCCGCAGCACTTGAGGCAAAGAACAGGAATCTTGAGGGCTGGGTAATTACCCTGCAACAGCCAAGCTACAGCCCATTCATGCAGTACTCTGAGAGAAGGGAACTGAGAGAAAAACTCTGGAAAGCATACAACTCAAAATGCCTGGATGGAGAATTCAGCAACCTTGATATCATAAAACAGATTGTAGGTTTAAGAATTGAGGCCGCCAAACTGTTGGGCTACAAAACTTACGCAGACATGGCCCTTAAAGACCGAATGGCCAAAGATGCCCCTACAGTAAACGGATTTCTCCAGAATCTCCTTGAGAAATCACTCCCTTTTGCCAAGAAAGATGTTAAGGCAATTGCCGATTACGCAAAAGCAAACGGCTTTAAAGGTGAACTTATGCCTTGGGACTTCTCATTCTATTCAGAAAAACTTAAGAAGGAGAAATACTCCCTCAATGATGAGGTCCTTAAACCATACTTCAAATTGGAGAATGTAAAAGAGGCTGTATTTGGCCTTGCAAACACTCTATACGGCCTCAACTTCACTGAGGCAAAAGATATCCCTGGCTACCACCCCGATGTTACAGTATATGATGTTACTGATGCCAACGGAAGGCACATGGCCCTCTTTTATGCAGACTTCTTCCCAAGGGAGAGCAAGGGTGGCGGAGCATGGATGACCTCTTTCCGCGAGCAGAGCTTTACAAAAGACGGAAAAGTTGAAAAGAGGCCTCATGTTTCAATTGTATGCAACTTTACAAAACCAACCGAAACCGAGCCTTCTTTGCTTACTTTCTACGAAGTGACCACTTTCCTTCATGAGTTCGGCCATGCATTGCACGGCATCCTTGCAGAGGGAAGATTTGCATCACTTACCGGCACCAGCGTAGCAAGGGACTTCGTTGAACTCCCTTCTCAGATCATGGAAAACTGGGCAACCGAGAAGGAGTACCTTGCATCATTCGCAAAGCACTACCAGAGTGGTGAGGTTATTCCCGACGAACTTATTGACAAAATCATTGAATCAAAGAACTACAACAGCGGCTATGCAAGTGTAAGACAGCTGCAGTTTGGAATTGGCGACATGGCATGGCACTCTGTAACAGAGGTCCCTGCAGACGATGTAGTTGCTTTTGAGAAAAAGGCTGTAGCAGCATGTGCCCTTATGCCTGATGTCCCTGCAACAGCATTCGCCCCTTCATTCGGACACATCTTCAGCGGCGGATACGCAGCAGGATACTACTCATACAAATGGGCAGAGGATCTTGAGGCAGATGCATTCCAGGTATTCAAGGAGAACGGAATCTTCAACAAGGAGACCGCTGAGAAATTCCGCAAGGAGATCCTTTCAAAGGGAAGCATTGAAGATGCAGATGTTATCTACAGGAACTTCCGCGGAAGAGATCCTGAGCCAGAAGCACTGCTGAAAAAGTTTGGAATGGTAAAATAGATGAATTCTCAAGCAAAATGAAGAAACTGATTTCAATATGCATAATGGTGGCGCTGCAGAGCGCCACTTTTGCACAGAGCGGTGCGTTCTCAATTACAGCCTCTCCGGCTGAAAACACCAAAAACGGAATGAACATAAGTTGGGCAACAGGAAAGGGGACTGCAACGGCATTGGTTGAAGTAACCTCTGTAAAAGATGCCAACTGGAAAAAGTCCATTGTAAGAAACGTTAATGGAGAATATTGTACCACATACGACAGCCTGTACT
>JAZNEW010000012.1:0-51927 GCA_045588775.1 Candidatus Egerieisoma sp.
ATGATGGGAGCCTTACCCAACTTATCCAATCCGCTCTTTTTAAGGTAGAGCAACACCTTGAATTTTTCTACTTTCATACGCTTATATTTTTAGTGGCAAACTTAGCCTGTATATAAGCGTTCTTTACTATGCAAAATCATGACAATCAACGCAATGTGATGCTATTGCAGATTATTTTGTTACCTCCCAGTTTTCGGTAACAGCTAAGCTAACGATTTGGTAACTGAACACTTGCTCAAAACCGTAATTTCTTGCTTTGTATGCACTATGCAAGAGAATCAGTTTTTACTGTTTCTCAACCACTTACGTTTGCCTTATTCAATTCCGAAATCGTTTGCTTTGCTACTTGCTTTCCATTTATTTGCGACATTCCTTTGCCGGCTCCTCCAACTTCAATAATAATTTCCCCATCAATCTTATAATCTCCACTCTTTAGTCCTCCGTACTCCACTTTATGACCGGCAGAAACCAACTGGTTACAGAAATAACACTCCCTAATAGTGCCAATTTCAGGTTCCTTACTGCACAAACTGTATATCTGGTTAGTGTTATCAAACATAAGTTTATCCGGTTTCTGTAAATCTGTTATAGTTTCCTGTTTTGTATAGATATTTCTTGTGAGTTTTGCTTCAGATAGATATTTTATATACCTGAGGAGTGTTACCCTATCTATACTTATACTCTTGGAGAGTTTTGCAATATCAACTTGATAGGGAAGAATACCGGATACTACTTGTAAAAAAGCTTTGATCTTACCTGTGTTCTCCACATTAACTCCACGATATTTGGTGAGCTCTGTATCAATTGTATAATTGATGACATTTTCAATAATACTCTTGTAATTTTTTTTTCTTTTCAAATGAAAAGGGATAGTATCCTGACTTGAGATAATCAGAAAAGAATTCAAGAGGTCTGTATTCTTTTCGAACTTTCATGCAGAATTCAGTAGGATGTGCCAACAACTCTTCAAGACTTGTAGGCTCAATCTTTTTCCCTGTCCTGAACCACAGGTATTCTCTAAATGACAGACCTGGCATGTCGTAAATATCTTGACGGCGTGACAGGTCGGCTTCTCCATCATTCAATTGGATGAGAGAAGAACCACTTAATACAACTTTCAGAGATTTATATAAATCGTTAATCTCCTTTATCTCCTTGCTCCATCCATCATACTTATGCACCTCATCAATAAACAAGTGCTGACCACCATGCCGAACAAATGCTCCGGCTGTATCAATCAGTGTATGTGTAGTAAAATACCCTGTATCTGCCGAGCAATACAAAACATGTCTGTCTGAAATGCTATAATTTTTTAAAATATATTGCTGCATGAGGGTTGATTTACCCACTCCCTTAGGTCCCCTGATGAGAATAAGTCTGGAGTCCCAGTCAATTGTCTTCATCAGCTCCCTTTCAAATTCAGTAGGAACTTCCGACAAATATTCGAGATGTCTTTCAAATAAGGTGTTCATATGCCAAATATTTCTGCAATATTACAAATGTTTATTCGGATAAACAAATATCTAAGAAATATGTTTATCTCTATAAACACATTACTGTAATTCGGTAAATAACACTTCTAATTGGGGATATCAATATTCCAGCCGTTGCAAATATCATATAATCAATGATTTGAAGAGCCGTATGAACAGGATGGGTTGGGATTTGTCTGTTTCTGATAACAGTGTATATCCTGAGTTTACTTTCACTCCTATTACCGGTGACGGCTATACAACCAGATATCAGAGTTTGGCATACAACCAGTTGTATTACCAAGACCAGTGGGAGGGCCTTTCAAAAACATTCAAAGTTCAGGCAAGTGAGACTTTGATAGTACATATTCTTGATGGTTTGGATCTTAAGAGTGTATTCTCATACGACAATACAGAGACTAAAGACCATATCTACTATAGTGCAAACCACTACAATGGTTCGAGCAATAATGGTAGTGTAACAGAGATGAGTACAAACTACAGAACATTGACCTTATCTACAACTTTGAACTGGAACAAAACTTTTGCTGAAAAACACACTATCGGTTTGTTGGCAGGTTTTGAGGTTGAGGACAAAACTACAGAATATCAGAGAATATCAGGTAGCAATATGGCTACCGGAGCTTTGAATACTCCTGCTACTTCAGGTCTTATCGAAGGTACCGGTTACAGCTGGGGCAACTCAATGGTTTCAATCCTTTCACGTGCAGAGTACAACTACGATGGAAGATACTATGTTTCAGGTTCATTCAGACGTGATGGTTCATCAAAACTCTCTCCAGAGGCTCGTTGGGCTGCCCTTTTTTTGTTATTCAATAAAAAAACTCTAACTTAGTGCAACATTTAACTTAAAATCTATTTATATGAAAAAGTATTTGGCTGAAATGGTGGGTACAATGGTACTTGTACTGATGGGATGCGGTACAGCTGTGAGCTTGGGCTGTACATCTAATAATCCTGCATTGGCTTCTACTGTAGTAGGAACCGCATTGGCATTTGGACTGGCTGTTGTTGCAATGGCTTATACTATTGGTGGAATCAGCGGATGCCACATCAATCCTGCAATTACACTCGGTTGTCTTTTGTCGGGCAGAATGAATGGAAAAGATGCGGCAATGTATATGGTATTCCAGACTATCGGTGCGATTTTGGGTGCAGCTGTTTTATACCTTTGCACATCTGCAAGCGGTGATGTGATTGTTGGAACTGGTGCAAATACATGCCAGCCGGGTGTGGGAATTGTGGGTGGTCTTGTTGCAGAGATTGTATTTACTGCAATTTTTGTATTGGTGGTACTGGGTACTACAGATGCTAAAAAGGGTGCCGGTAATTTTGCAGGTTTGGCAATAGGTCTTTCACTTGTATTGGTACACCTTGTATGTATCCGTTATACAGGAACATCTGTAAATCCTGCACGCTCTATAGGCCCTGCTTTGTTCCAGGGTGAAGCAGCTTTGCAGCAGTTGTGGATATTTATTGTGGGACCATTTGTTGGTGCGGCAATAAGCGCAGGTATCTGGAAAGTTTTGTCGAAAGAGTAATATGTCTAAAAAGTAATACTTTTATAAAGATACAAATAAATGAAAACAGAAACAGACCGGTCAATATGGCCGGTCTGTTTTTTTTTGTAGCGATATACCGGATCAGTAGGTAAAGGTGCTCTCTCCAATAAATTCTCTCATTACAGATGTCGGTGGAATGCCGGCTTGCTCTTTAGGATTCATAACTGTTATGTATGAGAGGAATTTCAATAGTCTCAGGCTCTCGGAATAGGCAGGAGAGTTTGGCGATATACGTCTCAGAAGCGGTTCTGCGTAGTGTTTGAGCATAGGAAGCTCATAAATCAGCGATGAGTTGAACATTACATCGGCATTCTCCTGGTATGGGAAAATATTTTTGTATTCGCCTCTTCTCACACTGCTCCAGCGGAGGATGGTATCCTCGGCAGAAGTTCCACGGAAGTTGTTGTCGCGGACCATGCGGCGGAGCATACGGTTGTCGGTTGTGGAGATTGCATTATTCTCATCAATTGAGAGGGAGGTGAGGGCCGAAGCATATATCTTGAACTTCTTGTCATCATCTATGGCAGCGGTAAGTTGCGGATTAAGGGCATGAATACCCTCCATAATCAGTATGTCCGACTCGCCCAATTTGAGTTTGTTGCCGCAGAATGTACTCTTTCCCTCGGCAAAATTGAATTTTGGCACTTCAACCTCTTCACCTGCCAGCAAACTGCCCAGCTGCGTATTCAGGAGTTCGAGATCCATGGCGTAGATGCTCTCAAAATCGTAATTGCCATCCTCATCTTTAGGGGTTCTCTCCCTGTTTACAAAATAGTTGTCCATCTCGAGTACTACAGGATTGAGCCCCAGTACTTTCAATTGCACAGCCAATCTTTTTGAGGTGGTTGTTTTTCCACTGCTCGAAGGGCCCGACAGCAATACAAGTTTCACTCTCTCTTTCCTTGCATGGATCATATCTGCAATAGCTGCGTATTTGCGCTCATGCAGAGCCTCTGCAATCTGTATAAGTTGTGAAGAGTAACCCTTCTGAATGGCAATATTTACTGTGCCGATATTCTTTGCGCCCAATATTCTGCACCAGTCGGAATTTTCACTGAAAATATCGTAGAGTTTTTCCTGATATTTTACTTGCGGAAGATTGTATGGTGCAAACGGCTCCGGTGCTTGAAGACAGAATCCGTCGTTGTATTTTACCAGATCAAAAACATCAATTGCACCTGTTGTATGGAGCATAGGGCCGTAGAAAGTATCGCCATAGCCGTCGAGATAATATACAGAGTTGAAGAAGTTGCCGAGCGACAAGAAGAGGCGGGCCTTCTCAATCTGACGGTGCTCCAAAAATAGTGATACAGTCTCTTCGAGATTCTTTTTGGTCTTGATAAAAGGCAGGTCGGCGGCAATAAGCTCCTGCATTCTTGCCTTTATTTTGGCAATGTCCGAATCACATGCGGGGATGGTTTCAGGTATTCCCGAAGTGGGGCGGAAGAGCATGCCCTTCTCCCTGAATTGGGCAATGTCCTGGTCAGAAACATCATTTTGGTGCAGTTCTGCATAGAGACCGTTCGGGAGAGAGTAGCCTATGGAGAGATTATATTTGCTGTTGTATACATCATTAACGGCCTTCTGGAGCAGAAAACTCAGGGAACGCATATAGGTGCGACGGCCATCTGAATGGGTAATATCCAGAAATTCAATAGAATGGGCCATGTATATAGGAAAACTCAACTCTTTGAGCTTATTGTCTACATAGGCGGCCAGAACAGGATGTTTGCCACCGGATTTGTCGGTATTGTGGGTATATCCTATTTCGGTTAGAAACTCAATCAACTGAGTTCCCGGATTGCAGCTGTGGTAGCTGTTGGTGTTTTTACAATAAACTCTTATGCTTTCCATTATATAAGTGTATTACAACTGATTATCTTTTTTCAACAATAATTCTTTCAAAAATTCACCGGTAACTGAATCTTTATTTGCAGCAACCTCTTCTGGAGTGCCTGTTGCTATAATTCTTCCACCGGCAGCACCTCCCTCAGGGCCGAGATCTATCAGCCAGTCGGTAGATTTTATCACATCGAGATTGTGCTCGATAGCAATAACGGTATTGCCTTGGGCTACAATCTTCTGAAGCACACCCAGCAAAACCTGGATATCGTGGAAGTGCAGGCCTGTAGTGGGTTCATCCAGAATGTATACCGAATTTCCTGTAGCCCTCTTTGCCAGTTCTGCGGCAAGTTTCACCCTTTGGCTTTCGCCTCCGCTCAGAGTTGTTGAGGGTTGTCCCAATTTTATATAGCCAAGTCCCACATCATTGAGCGATTTCAACTTCTGGGCAATTGACGGAATATGCTCAAAAAATTCAACAGACTCCTCAATGGTCATTTCGAGAATATCGTTGATGCTTTTTCCTTTATATTTTACGGCCAGAGTTTCGGGGTTGTAGCGCTTTCCGTTGCACTCTTTGCAATGGACATATACGCTTGGAAGGAAGTTCATCTCAATGGTCTGCACTCCGGCACCTTTGCAGGTTTCGCATCTTCCTCCCTTTACATTAAATGAAAAGCGTCCCGATTTGAAACCTCTGATTTTTGCATCCGGTGTATTTTCAAAGAGTTTGCGGATGTCGCTGAAAACATTTGTGTAGGTTGCCGGATTGCTTCGCGGAGTGCGTCCTATCGGGCTCTGGTCTATTTCAATCAGCTTGTCTACATGTTCCAGCCCTATAATCTCCCGATATGGCAGAGGCTGGGCCAATGATCTGTAGAAATGCCTGCTCAAAATTGGCATGAGTGTTTCGTTTATAAGAGAAGACTTGCCGCTTCCGCTCACTCCGCAAACACCCACAAAGCAGCCGAGAGGTATCTTTACATCAACATTCTTCAGATTGTTTCCGGTAGCTCCCTTCAATTCCAGAAATTTGCCGTTTCCGCTCCGCCGCACAGCCGGCACCTCAATTTTTCTCAGGCCTCTCAGATATTCGGCTGTATAACTGTTCAGTTTTCCAATCTCTTCCAAAGGCATTTCAAGAAGTTCCGACGGCTCTCCATTATATAGCAGTCTGCCGCCGTTCACACCGGCTCCGGGCCCCAGATCTATCAGCCAGTCACCCGAGAGAATCATCTCTTCATCATGCTCGACAACCATCACCGAATTGCCCTCATCCCGTAGCTTTTTGAGTGAGTTTATCAGTTTGCGGTTATCTCTCTGGTGAAGACCTATGCTCGGTTCGTCGAGAATATAGAGCACATTCACCAGTTTGCTTCCAATTTGGGTTGCGAGCCTTATACGCTGGCTCTCTCCGCCGCTCAAACTTCTTGTGGCCCTGTTAAGTGAGAGGTAGTTCAACCCTACAGCCTGGAGGAATCCTATTCTGTCGCTCAGCTCCTTTAAAATATCTGTTG
The DNA here is from genome assembly GCA_045588775.1 of Candidatus Egerieisoma sp. GTDB lineage: Bacteria > Bacteroidota > Bacteroidia > Bacteroidales > UBA932 > Egerieousia. The sequence goes on from JAZNEW010000012.1 coordinate 6,415, forward strand.
CAATCAGATTCTGTTTGTGGTCAAGAACATTTGGCAAAGATTTGATCCACTCTGCAAGCTGGTCTATATCAAGTGCCGAGACTTCGGCTATATCTTTATTGTCGATTTTAAAATAGAGTGCCTCCTTTTTCAATCTGGTGCCGTTGCACTCAGGACATACGCACTCCTGAATAAAACGCTCTTTGCGTTCAATTGATTCATCACTCTCGTTTCCGGTCTGCTCCAGTTTGGCGATAACTCCCGGGAATGGTGCAAGCTGGGTTCCGTCGGCAAGGTTTACTTTAAAGAGGGCGTTGCTGCCATATATAATAGCATTCATAACCTCTTCGGGAAGATTGCCCACAGGTTCATTGAGCGAAAATTCCATTTTTTTGGCCATGCTCTCCAGAATCCTGAACCAATTGTTGTCTTTATATGCGCCCAACGGCTGTATGGCCCCATTCAGTATGGACTTTGTGGGGTCGGGTATTATCTTGCTCATATCAATCTGGGCCACATATCCCAAGCCTTTGCATTTGGGGCAGGCTCCCTGTGGTGAGTTGAATGAGAATGAGTGCGGTGCCGGTTCCGGAAAGGAGAGACCGCTTTGCGGGCACATCAGATGTTTGCTGAAATATCTCAGCGGCTGGTTGTCATTGCCTGTAAACTCCATTATTGCCAAGACACCCTTTCCCTGCTCCAGGGCTGTGGCAACAGAGGATGAGATCCTTTTATAATCATCGTCTGTGGGAATAAGCTTGTCTATGACAAGTTCAATGAAGTGGCTTTTGTAGCGGTCGAGAGGTTTCAGCTCCGAGACATGGAACAACTGGCCGTCGATGCGTGCCTGCTGGTAGCCTTTTTTGAGGAAACTCTCAAACAGCTCTTTGTAATGGCCCTTTCTTCCCGATACAACGGGTGCAAGCAGCAGACACTTCTTGTTGTGGTACTCTTTGAGTATCAGCTCTACAATCTGCTCAGTTGAGTATTTTACCATCTTCTTGCCGGTAACGGGCGAGTAGGCGTCAGATGCCCTGGCATACAACAGACGGAGAAAGTCATATATTTCGGTAATTGTACCAACGGTTGAACGCGGGTTTTTGCCGGTGGTCTTCTGCTCGATTGCAATAATCGGACTGAGTCCTGTAATGCTCTCAACATCGGGTCTTTCCAGAATGCCGATAAATTGTCGGGCATAGGCAGAGAGGGTCTCCATATAGCGGCGCTGTCCCTCTGCATAGATTGTATCAAATGCGAGAGATGATTTGCCGCTACCGCTCAATCCGGTAACAACAACAAGTTTGTTGCGGGGAATGGATACATCCACTCCCTTCAGATTATGTTCCCTTGTTCCAATTACCTCTATTTTCTCCATAATTCCATTATTTGTGTGGCCCGATACCTATTGTATGGTACGGGCATTCTCTACAGGTACCAGCACTTTGTAGGTTTTGTTGTATTTGTTGTCTAACCTGTTGGAACGGATCCACTCGTTGAGCATTTTTATCATTTTGAAATTTGTATTGTGCTTTGCTGCAAAGTCGCTCCAGTTGGCAATACTCTCCTTTACAATAACCTCTTTGCACTCGATTGGTTTGAATTTGTCGGACTCCTTAATGTAAAAACCATATTGCTCAAGGTTATTCATAATGGTCTTGAATGCGATGGCCCTGAATACATATCTTGCAGTCTCTAAAGGAAGCTGCATATCGTAATAATCCTTTATGCTCTGGTAGCCGATACGGTCGTCGATATTTGCCATTCCCACATTGTATGAGGCGGCTGCCAGAGTCCATGTGCCATATTTTGCATAGGCTTTTTTCAAATATTTGCAGGCTGCTCTTGTAGATTTTTCCCAATTGAATCTCTCGTCTACCTGAGAGCTGATCTCAAGTCCGTATTCTTTTCCGGTAGAAGAGAGGAATTGCCAATATCCTTTTGCACCTGCAGGTGAACTCGACGGTTGCAGCGAACTTTCTGCCACACACAGATAGAAGAAATCGGGATGCAGGCCCTCCTCTTTGAGTATCTTCTCAACCCTCTCCTGATACCTTCCGGCCAATTGGATGATATACATCAGCGAACCATGCCAATGGGTAATTGTAGTAAGCTCGCGCTGCAGGCTCTCCCTTACATCAAAATATTGCAGAGGCACCTCTTCGCCTGCAAATGAGGCGTTTTGGGGAACAGGAGGCAGTACAATCTTCTGCTCAACACCGTTATTGTCCGAGTTGATGGCAGTGAGTGAAAGGGTGTCTGATACAGACCAGTTTCCGCAGCAGGCAACAAATGGCGAGCAGAAACACAAAATAAAAAAGAGCAGTTTCATCATTATTCGTAGCGGAGGAACGGATTGGTTTGCATTTCAATAGTTATGGTGGTCTCAGGGCCATGACCGGGAAGGACTCTGCTGTATGGATCCACTTTCACAACTTTGGTGAGAAGGCTCTCCATAAGTGCGTCATAATCGCCACCCGGAAGGTCTGTGCGGCCGATGCTTCCTGCAAAAAGCGAATCACCGGTAAAGATCAGTTTGTCGGGTTCTGAATAGAAACATACACCGCCTCTTGTATGGCCCGGAGTGTGTATCACACTGAGCCGGGACTCTCCGAATGTAACGGTATCGCCATCATTCAGGTCGAGAGTCTCCAATGGCGGCTGTTCGATTGTGTAGCCGAACATCTGGCAATATTGCTGGGCACGCTCAAGCTGCCCCTTATCTTCGGGATGGATATAGGTTGGAATATTCCATGTGCGTGTAACAAAGGCATTTCCCATTACATGGTCAAAATGGCCATGTGTGCAGAGAAGTTTTACCGGTTTCAGTCCGTTCTCTTCGATGAACTTCACAAGCCTCTGCTGCTCTGAGGCAGTCTGAATGCCAGGGTCGATGATTACACACTCTTTGGTATTGTCGTAGAGTACATAGCAGCACTCTCTCAAATCGTTTACATAAAATGTCTTGAACTGTATCATTCTTGTTGTTTTCTTAATATTATTTTACCACACCCTCCAGCATTGGCACAAAACTGCATTTTCCGGCTACGGTGCGGCTGAATTCATTTTCACTTTTTCTTGTAATTACAAGCATCTGCTGCTCCTTGTTGTTTTCTCCGACAGGTATTACCATATTTCCCCCTACAGCAAGTTGCATGAGCAGTGCCTGAGGTATTTCTTCGGCTCCGCAAGTTACAAGTATCGCATCAAAAGGGGCATTTGCAGGGATGCCTTTGTAACCGTCGCCCCAATATAGGGTAACATTTGTATATCCGATTTTCTTGATATTGGCATTTGCTATTTTACAGAGCTCCTTCTGTCTCTCGATGCTTGATATTTTTGCTCCCATTTGGGCAAGGACAGCGGTCTGGTATCCGCATCCTGTGCCGATCTCGAGGACTTTTTTCCCTTTGATATCGCCCAGCAGATGGCTCTGAAGAGCAACTGTTGAGGGTTGTGAGATGGTCTGCCCTGTGGCTATCGGCAGAGGCTGGTCGTAATAGGCCAGATGGGTCAGTCCAGGCTCAACAAAAATATGGCGGGGTACAATGGAAATGGCGTCCAGTACCTTTTCATTGTAGATCTCCTTTTCCCTAAGCTCCTTTACGAGTTTTTTCCGTCGTCCCTGATATTGCGGGGTATCTGTCATCTCTATCTGTGGGGTTCTCTCTATCATTCTGCAAAAATAACAAACAAATATGAAGATTGAAACATAAATGCTATCTTTGCAGTACTCTTATTATGACGCAATATATTCCAATTATAACATATTTTATTTAGAGAGATGCATATAGCGGTAGCAGGAAATATAGGTAGTGGAAAAACCACCCTTACAAGGCTTCTGGCAAAGAATTATGGCTGGAAACCAAAATATGAGGATGTCGATTACAATCCGTATCTGTCGGATTTTTATAATGATATGCAGAGGTGGTCGTTCAATCTGCAGATATATTTTCTGAATAGAAGATTCAAGGATGTTGTTGATATTGCCAAAGCCGGCGAGCATGTGATACAAGACAGGACCATTTATGAAGATGCACGCATTTTTGCGCCAAATCTCCACTCAATGGGACTTATGACAACGCGCGATTTTGAGAACTACACATCGCTCTTCAATCTGATGCTCTCGTTGGTAAAACCACCAGATTTGCTGATATATTTGAAGTCGTCGATTCCAAATCTGGTGAGTCAGATCCAGAAAAGGGGAAGAGTGTATGAGTCGAGTATCAGACTCGATTATCTCAAAGGACTTAATGACAGGTACGAAGAGTGGATTTCTGGTTATAAAGATGGAAAATTGCTTATTGTGAATGTTGATGAACTCAAATTTGAGGATAATGCAAAGGATTTGAGTACCATTATCGACAATATCGATGCCCAGTTGAACGGATTGTTTTAAATGCTGCTACCTCAGCCACAGCGCGGGATTCTGTTTTGTGGTGTTCTGCCACAATTCGAAGTGCAGTGTTGAGGTGTTCTGGCTGATGCTCAATGTGCCGAGTGTGTCGCCTGTTTTCACTTTATCTCCAACTTTTACCGATACATTTGCAAGTTTGCAGTAGAATGTGTAGTAGTTGCCGTGTTGGACGAGTACACATTGGTTGTAGCCCGGTATTGCGATTACTCGGGTAATTGTGCCGTCGAATACAACTTGTACTTTGGCACCCGGTGAGGTGGAGATGTTGATGCCGTTGTTGAAAGGCATCTTCACACCTTTGAAAAGAGGATGGTTGTGTTGCCCGAAATGCTCGACAATTGCCCCTTTTACAGGCCATGGGAGTTTGCCTTTGTTGCTCTGGAAGTTTGAAGAGAGTTTTATATTGCTCTCTTTCTGCTCTTTGCTGGCAACAGATGTGTTTTTGGCCTTTACTGCCTCTGCAAGCATCTTTTCTATCTCTTTGTTGAGCCTTTGTGCCTCCTTGCGCTTTTGCTCCATCTGCTTGCGGTATTTGCTCTGGTTGGCGGCAAGTGTCTTGGCGTATGATTTTGATTTTGACTCCTCTTTCAGCAGTTTGTCATACTCCTTTTCTCTCGATTGCTGGGCTTTCAGGGTTTCGCTGCGGAGCTTCAGCAGTTCGCTTTTCTGGGCAATCAGCTCCTCTCTCATCTGTTTGATCTGCGCCCCCTGGGCATTGATGGAGTTTGAATAGTTTTTCAAATATTTCCAGCGTCTGTAGCCCTGTTCTATATTGTCGCTTGAGAGGATATACATGAACCATAATCTGGAGTCTCTGTGTTTATATGAGTTGAGAATCAGATGCTTGTAATAATGCTCGAGAGTGTCGAGTCTCTTCTCGAGTGCTGTTATGTTTTTGGTTTTTGATGAGATTTCGTTGTTTTGGGAGCTGAGCTGCCTGTCGAGTTCGGTAAGTATCTTTTTTCTGTTGGCAACCTTTTGCTGGATAAAGACCAGCTCCTCCATGGTATTTTTATGCTTTTTCTGAGTGTTGCTTATCTGTTTGTTCAGATACTCTATCTCCTGCTCTATTTTATTGATTCTCTCTTTATGTTCGTTTACACTCTGGCCCTTGGCACTGCTGCAAAAGAGTATGCCTGCCGCCATGATTGTTATTCGGATCAAGCGGATGATTCTGTGTTGTGCCTGAGGTGAACTGTGCATAATACTCCTTTTGCAATTATCGGTTTATTGCCGCTTTACGGGTCTTTATTCTCTCCTGCAGTTCGGGGGTATTCTCTTTTTTGAGGGCCTGCTCCCAATATATGAATGCCAGGTCGTAATCTTTGAGGGCATACAGAACCTCTGCGTAATGGTCGAGAATTGCAGCACTCTCCATTCCTCCATAAAGCATGGCATGTTTGAACTTCTCTTTGGCCTGCTCATAGTCGCCCATGAGGTAGAGGATCCATGCAAATGTATCGAGGTAGGTAGGGTTGTCGGGCTCTGTTTCTATTGTTTTTTTGCTCATTTTATATGCCTGCTTGAGCTTTTTGTTTTCAAGGGCAAGGAAATAGGCGTAGTTGTTAAGTACCGGATTGTAATTCGGATCTATTTTCAGAGCCTTGTTGTAGATTTCATACAACATCTTGTTATTGCCTGCTTCGTGGTAGATGCTTCCAAGCATCGAGTAGCTGGAAAGGATGGAGGTTGTGTCGTTGTTTTTCAGGGCAATCTCTTTTATTTTGCCAAAGGCGACAGCTGCATCATCATACTTTTTCTGCTCGTATTGGGATATGCCGAGCAGCTCCAATATATCCGGCTGGTCGGGAAACTGATTGGTGTAGTTCTTACACTCTTTTTCCAGCACTTCCCACTCGTCGCCATAATAAAGGAATGTGAGGTATTGCAGCGCATTATTCAGGTTTGTGGGATTGTGGCTGCACATAGATTTCAAAATCTCACTGCATTTGTCGCGATTCCCGGTTTGTACAAAATATGCCGAGGCCAGAAAACATGTACTGGAATCTGCAGGATGGGCCTTTGCAAAGCTATCCATAAGGGTATCGAGCTGCGTCTTGCACTTCTGAACAAAACCCGGCACCTGGAGCAGCTGCCCCAGATAACTGTTTTTTATACCGCTATCTATGGCAGGGTTGGAGATTACAGGTGTTATTTTTTCAAAAAAGAGGGAGTAGTTGTTTTTGCGTCTTTCGAGTTCCGCCTCTCCATATATCGCCGGAATATAGTTGGGGTCGAGCATCTGGGCCTGCCTGTAATGGATGGCAGCCAATGAATCCTGGTACCGTTCCGCGTAGATGTCGCCTATAATCGATTCTGTTCTTGGAGAGTTCGCTTGGGAACGGTTGTCTACAAGGTATTGCAGGGCCTTGTCCCACTCTCCTGCCATTCTGAAGAGGTTGAACCTGGCCATTATTATATTTTCACCTTTGCCCGACAGCAATTCTATTTTGTCGAGAATTTCGTGGGCCTTGTCTATATTTTCCTGATTGATATAGAGATTGGTGAGATTGTAGTATATGTCGGTCTTCTTTGGAAATTGCACCATCAGCTCTTCATAAACATCAATGGCCTTTTCTACATTTTTTGTAGACAGATAGATCCTTGCCAGCAAATCTTTGTACCAGTAATTGGTAGAATCGATCTCTATGGCTTTTTTCAGCAATATCTCTCCTGAAGTGATATCCATATTCTCCAAAGAGATATTGGCAAGATAGTAATATGCCGCATCGTTGTCAGGCTCCACTTCAAGAATTTTCTGAAACGCCTCTTTGGCCTGCGTATACTCTTTGTTGTTCAAGGCTCTGATGCCATGAAGCAGGTAGTGGTGACTATCTTTTATTACGGGTGAATTGTCTCTCTTTGTCTCTTGGGCCTGTGCCGACAGAAACAACAATAACAGAATGTGTGCGGTAAGGATAAATCTGTTGATATGATTTCTCAAATCTGCCATGATAAATGATTATACTTGATTACAAAAATACTTCAATTTTTTTTTATTGTTGCAACTTTTATTCCCATTTTTGCATCTATCTAATTAGAGCGGATGGTACAGCATTTGTCATTTGGCGATACATACGGGCCTTTAATCCGTGAGTGCCTCAGTGGCAGCAGATTAGCCCAAAAAGAATTATACGACAGGTTATCCTCTCGTATGTTTTCTTTGTGTCTGCGATATGTTGGTAACCGTGAATTGGCAAAAGATGTTTTGCACGACGGTTTTATAGTGCTGTTCTCAAAACTCGAAACATACAAAGGCGACGGCTCTTTTGAGGGGTGGGCCAGAAAGATATTTATAAACACAGCACTCATGCAGATGAGAAAGGCGGATGTGTTGAAATATTCTGAGGAGTTGGAGAGCAAGTCTGCAGGCGAATTGACAATCAACCCTTCGGCTATAGAGAAACTTGAAGCTGAAATGCTGATGAAACTGGTATCGGAGATGCCTGCCGGATTCAGAACAGTTTTCAATATGTATGCAATAGAGGGGTACAGCCATCAGGAAATAGCCGGGGAGCTGGGCATTTCGGAGGGCGGATCGCGTTCGCAATTGAGCAGAGCCCGTTTGTGGCTTCAGGAAAGATTACAGGAAATAGGGTATAAACAGTAACTGAAAGGTATGACCGACAGGGATTTTGATAAAATATTCAGAGACAAATTGGCAGACCACCAGACAGCTGCAGATGCAGATGTGTGGAGTGCCATAGAGTCTGATCTGAACAGGCAAAAGGCTGTTCCTGTTGGCTTTTGGGGCAAATCGCGCAATCTTTGGCGTATTGCAGGTTTTGCTGCCTCTGTTGCTGCTCTATTTGTTTTGGTATTTGTACTCTCAAAAGAGGAAATTCAAATTGAACCGGAATCTGGTCCATATATTCATCAGGGAGAGACTGGCCCTATAGCCATATTGGATGAAAATCCTTCTGAACCTGAAAACAACCAACCTATTGAAAAAACATTTGAAGGATTGAAGGCATTTGTTGCTTCTGAAAAGGGAAGTGTCCTGGCGCAGAACATGACAGATGCCGGAAAGAGTGAAAAAACAGAAGTAACATCTGAAAGTGTTGCCACAAAGGCCTCAGATGATGTTGCAGACGGGGATGTTCAGTACGAGTCCGGTGAGTATATGGCAGATCTTGGTTTGTCGGATATGGGCAAGGGGCGTGGAAAGGAGTACTCTTTTTCTCTCTTTTCGAATGTGGCATCAAACAATAATGTGGCTGTAACATCACAATATCTCACTCCTATGGCGGCATCCGGAATATACCATTCAAATGCACAGCTGCAGAGCATGGATATAATTTCCGATGCCAAATATTCGCTTCCGATAAATGTGGGAGTGCAGCTGCAGGTTAAAGTGAGTGATATTGTCTCTGTCGGGGCAGGTATAAGTTATACTTGTCTGAAGAGCAGATATGATGGGCTGATAAATAAAAAGTTCCACAGAATCAAGCAGTCGCTGCACTACATAGGTATACCTGTGAATCTCTATTTCAATATTATGGAGGGTAATAAATTCAGGCTCTATGCAAATGTGGGAGGTGCAATAGAAAAGGGTGTAAGGGCATCATACAGGGTAAAGAGTTATGATGGCACAGCTTTTAGTGCAAAGGCAAAAATAGAGGGGCTGCAATACTCCGCAAATGCAGGTTTGGGATTGGAATACCGCTTTTCTGAACCGGTGGGCCTTTACCTTGAGCCCAATGTGGTCTACTTCTTTGATTCTGAAATTCCTGCAAGTATAAGAACAAGCCAGCCGATGCAGATAAAGGCTGAGATAGGATTCAGATTCCATTTGAACAGATAAGCGAATGAGATGATAGTGGCGGTTGCTTTTGCGCTGCCAGATAATGAAAAATCCTTGCTGGATTCACTCCGGCAAGGATTTTTTATTCAAATATATCATCTGCGTTGCTGCAGCGATTGTGCTGCGTGCGGATTACTCTTCGGGATACAGCAGGTATGGTTTGCGCTGCTCTTTGAATTTGGCAACATCATCAGCCCACATAGCTTTGATTTCGTCTGCACTCTTGCCCTCTTTGATCATCTTGCGCACATACTCCTGACCGGTCTCCAGTTCAAACATTTTGCGGAAGAAGTGGTCGTCGAGATTAAGATTGTTGTAAGCATCAATCACATACTCAAGGTTCACACCTTTTGCATTGATCTGCTCAATGGATGGCTCGGTTCTCAAATCTACACCAAAGCACTCTTTGTTGAGTTGTGGTGGATTTTTGGCACCAGGAATGCTTCGTGGGGTGAATGAGAATGAATATCCCTTCATATTAGGGTGGCCATACATCTGGAAAGCCTTGTCGGTTCCACGACCCAAACTTACAGGAGTTCCCTCAAAATAGCAGGTAGAAGGATAGAGATATACCGAACGCATATCCGGAAGGTTCGGAGATGGTTTTACAGGAAGGCGGTAGAGCTTTGCATGGGTGTAGTTCTTGCATTCAATAACGGTGAGATTGCATTTGTAATTATCTCTGAGCCATCCCTCTCCATTAGCCATCCGGGCAAGTTCTCCCAATGTCATACCATGAACAATAGGGATAGGAAGACCACCTACACCAGATTTGTATTTCATATCCAGAATAGGGCCGTCTACATAAAAGCCTATAGGGTTAGGACGGTCGAGCACAATAAAATCCTTGTTGTACTCGGCGCAGGTGGCCATCATATTTACCATAGTTACATAGTAGGTATAAAAACGGACACCAACATCCTGCAAATCAAACAGGAGAATGTCGAATTCATCCATAGTCTCCTTGGAAGGCTTTTTCTCCTTGCCTGTATATAATGATCTGATAGGCACACCTGTCTTTGCGTCGGTGGAGTTGCCCACATGTTCACCGGCATCTGCATCGCCTCTGAATCCATGCTCGGGTGACATTATGCAGGTTACATTAATTCCCAAAGCAATCAGTGTATCCAGAACATGGGTTGTGGGGGTAACCATACCTGTCTGGTTCGACAAAATGCACACTCTTTTGCCCTTCAACAATGGAAGATATTCATCTATTGCCTGGGCTCCTGTGATGATGTCGGTTGCATAATTGATATTCTCTTCGCCAGGGAATGTTGCTATGGCATTGGATGGAGTCCCTTGTATGGCAACGATCTCGCTGCCATTGCCAAGATCAAGAGTCTCTGTAACTTGTCCGCATACGCTGCATTTGTTGGAACACGAGACAGATGCCAGCAGACAGAGTGCGGCTGTTGCCAATAATTGAAAACTTCTCTTCATGATAATATGGTTTTATTATTTTGTTTCTATTTGTGAGACCACTTTAAGTGTTGCCCCTAAATTGGACTGCACATACTTTCTGCAGGTGTCGCCCTTCTCCTTAACGGCATTCGGAACACTTACATAAGTGCTGAGCAGTGAGTAGAAATCTGATGTATTGTTGATGGCGGTTGCGCCTTTAAGGGCTATGAGATCGGTAGCCTCCTTGAATTTTTTGTAATTAGGCCCGAAAACAACAGGCAAACCATAGGTTGCCGCTTCTAAAATATTGTGTATGCCAACTCCAAAACCGCCTCCGATATATGCGAATTTTCCATATCTGTAGATAGACGAAAGTATTCCTACACAATCTATTACAAGCACATTGGCCTCCTGCAGCCTGGCTTTGGCCTCTTGTGGAACATCAGAACCGTCGGAACCGGCTGTGCCTCCGCAAATGTTGCTGAAATCGGAAAATTTGAGAATCTTGAAGCCTTTGAATCTCTCCATAAGGGCAGCAATTCTCTCTTTTCTTGTTTCGTGAGGGGCAATAATGAGTTTTGTTCTCGGGAAGTTCTTCATTGTTTTGGCGATAATCTCCTCATCGGGCTCCCATGAACTTCCGGCAATAAATGTGAATGCCTCTTTTGCAAACTCTGCTATAACAGGAAACTCTTTGCTGTTCTGGGTAATTTTGTAAACTCTGTCGAATCTGGTATCTCCACAAATCATTACATTTTCAGAGATTCCTATACTTGCCAGAAGGTCGGCAGATTTCTGGTCCTGCACGAAGAGTTTTGTGTAGCAGCCCAGCATTTTTCTGAAAAATGAACCGTACCATTTGAAAAAATGTTGGGTAGGACGGAAAATTGCCGCTGCAATATAAGTCTCGATATTGTGGCTCTTCAACTCATACAGGTAATTGTACCAGAACTCATATTTGATGAATATCGCTTTTTGTGGTTTTACACTCTCTATAAATTTTCTGGCATTTGAAGAGGTGTCTGAAGGCATATAGAAGACCCAATCTGCCTTGTCGTAATTCTTTCTCAGTTCATAACCGCTTGGAGAGAAGAATGTAAGCAGAATTTTATATTGCCTGTTTTCTGATTTGTACCACTCAATAATCGGACGGGCCTGTTCAAATTCACCAACTGACGAGCAGTGTATCCAAATTATAGGGGCATCGTGGCTGATTGATTGTTGTATCTTCTCTATCAGCCCCTTCTGTCCGTTATAGAACAATTTGGCTTTGGGATTGAATAATGAAGCAATACCTGTCAGGCCAAAATATGTTCTGATTCCTATATTATATAAAAATCTCAAAATGCTCTTTAATTCAAAGGTTTAAAATCAAAAAGCGAATTTAGGCAAATTAAATAACATATTAAAATATAAATTTTGTGTAACTTGCGGAAATTTTACAAAATGGCCTAAAGTGTTAGGCGCTGTTTAAATTTTCTTGAAATTATGAAGAAAAGTCTGGAACTGATAGGAGAATACTATATTTTAATGACAAGGGTATTTCAAAAACCCGACAAGTGGAAGATATTTTGGAAACAATATCTGGTAGAGGCATATAAACTTATTATAGACTCAATTCCGATAGTCTCAATCATCTCAATATTCATTGGTGCTGTAATTGTGATTCAGACAGCATATAATCTTGATAATCCGTTTATTCCAAAGATGTATATAGGATATATGGTGAGGGAGATGCTTGCACTGGAGTTCTGTTCAACAATGGTGGCGCTTATTCTTGCAGGAAAGATAGGCTCCAATATTGCATCGGAGATAGGCAGTATGCGCATAACCGAGCAGATAGATGCAATGGAGATAATGGGTGTGAACTCGGCCAATTATCTGATTCTTCCAAAAATAGTTGCGGCAGTAACATTGAGCCCGATACTTATGCTGCTGAGCTTTATGGTTGGATTGTTTGGAGGAGCCCTGATAATAGTGCTTGTTGGAATGATCAACCTCAGCCAGTATGTTGAAGGTCTGCAGTTTGCATTCAAGCCATACTATATTTACTACAGTATGACCAAAATCGCTGTATTTGGATTTCTGATAACCTCCATAGCCTCATTTTATGGATATTATGCCAAAGGCGGCTCGCTGGGTGTAGGCCGTTCGAGTACAAAAGCCATTGTAATAAGCAGTGGTCTTATATTGGTATTCAACTTGGTATTGACCAAGATAATGCTTTAACCATTTAAAATTTGCACAGATGATATCGGTAAAACATTTATATAAGGAGTTCGACAACAGACCTGTTCTCGAAGATATCTCCATCGATTACAAACCGGGAGATTGCTCGCTGATTATCGGAGCGAGCGGCTCGGGAAAAACAGTGCTGCTTAAGAGTATTGTGGGGTTGCATGACCCTGATCAGGGAGAGATATGGTATGGAGATGAATTGTTTACCAAAATGAATCTCAAGGAGAAGAAGCGACTCAGAAAAGAGATCGGAATGCTTTTCCAGGGCAGTGCATTGTTTGATTTTGCAACTGTTGAGGAGAATGTCATGTTCCCGATGGATTTTTTCACAGATTGGAGCTATGAGCAGAAACTGGAGCGTGCAAACTTCTGTCTGAAAAGGGTAAATCTTGTGAATGCAAATAAAAAGATGCCGTCGGAGTTGAGTGGAGGTATGCAGAAAAGGGTGGGAATTGCCAGGGCAATAGCGCTCAATCCAAAATATCTCTTCTGCGATGAACCTAACTCGGGTCTGGATCCTACAACCTCAATCCTTATCGACAGGCTTATTCAGGAGATTACTCAGGAGTACAAGATAACAACCGTTATCAATACCCACGATATGAACTCCGTTATGGAGATTGGCGATAAGATCGGTTTTATCTACAAAGGCCGCAAATTGTGGGAGGGAAGCAATAAGGAGATTCTCCATTCCGACTGCAAGGAGCTGAATGATTTTGTATTTGCCTCAAATATGGCGCAGCAGCTCAAACGCTTCATATAAAAATTCTGAACCCGAAAAACTAAAAAGAGATTTCCACTTCACGTTCTCCATTTTCTTTAACGGAAATGGAGACTTTTATTATATCCTCGGGGAGCAGCTCTCCAATTTTCTCCGGCCATTCGATAAAGCACAGGCCGTCGCCACCAAAATACTCGTCGATACCGATTTCGTAGGCCTCCTGAAGCCTTTCGATACGGTAGAAATCAAAATGGTATACCGGAAACCCTTTGGCTGCCCTGTATTCGTTTACAATGGTGAATGTTGGGCTGTTTACGCTGTCCTCCACACCCAGAACCCTGCATAAGGCTGTTACAAAGGTGGTTTTTCCGGCACCCATGCTGCCATAAAAAGCAAAGATGTTGCTTTGGGCATCTGATTGTGAAATATATTGGATGAACTCTTGTGCAGCCCTGTCTATATCGGTCAGACCGGCAATTGTTATCTTCTTTACAGTCATTATAATGCAGTTATAAATTATTGTGTGAGGAACCTGTCGAGATTCCTGAAATGTAATGCTTTGGAAATATGCTCCAAAGATATAAAATCCTTGCCATCTAAATCTGCAATTGTGCGGGATATTTTCAATAATCGTGAGTAACTTCTGGCAGAAAGGTTCAACCTCTTCATTATCTGCACAATAAAATCTCTCTCCTTAGGGCCTGTTTTGCAGTAGTGTTCCAATTTGGAAACGGGAATGCCCGAATTGGTGCAGAACGGCTCATTTTTGAACCGGCTGTACTGCCTCTCTCTGGCCATGGCCACCCTTTCTGCAATTGTGGCACTTTTTTCTGCATTAGGCAGCATGGCCATTTCATGGGCCTGCACAGGTTTGAGAAAGATCTGCAGATCAATTCTATCCAATATTGGCCCCGACAGATGTGCCAGATATTTCATTATGGCACTGCTCGAACAGCGGCATTTGTTGTTATTGGAACCATAAAAACCGCAGGGGCACGGATTCATTGAGGCAACGAGCATAAAGTTGGCAGGGTAGGTGTATTTGTGCCTGACCCTGCTTATCTGAATGATGCCCTCCTCCATAGGCTGCCTCAGTATTTCTATGGCAGAGCGTGAAAATTCGCTGAATTCGTCGAGGAAGAGAACGCCGTTATGGGCCAGGGAGATCTCTCCGGGAGAACCATTGTTGCCACCTCCTGCAAGTGATAAAACGGTGGCAGTGTGGTGTGGCGACCTGAAAGGTCTCTGTTTTATAAAACCTTTATGATTTTGCAGAAGTCCTGATACTGAGTATATTTTGCTGGTCTCCAATGCCTCTTGCCTGGTCAGCGGAGGCAAGATTGAGGGCAGGCATTTTGATATCAGTGTTTTACCGCATCCGGGACTTCCGATGAGAATAATATTGTGGCTGCCTGCAGCTGCTATCTCCATTGCTGATTTGGCAAGGGTTTGCCCCTTGATGCTTCCGAAATCATATTCATATACGGGTCTGTTACTGCCGGTGGTGCTGTTGTTGGAGTGGTTACGCCCGTTGGCAATATAAGAGGAGGCCTCTTCGGGCGATCTGAGGATATCAATTACCTCCTTGATGTTTTTTGCTTTGAAAATAGTAATGTTCTCCATTTCCGAGCACTCCTCTGCCGACTCTTCAGGAAAGATACAGGCCTCAAACCCCAGCTCTGCAGCATGGGCAGCAATTGGCAGTGCTCCGGGAAATCTGCGGAGAGAGCCGTCGAGGGCCAGTTCTCCCATTATGATATGGCGCGAAAGTCTCTCTTGGGGTATCTCATCCTGGGTAATCTGCCCGGAGGCGCACAATATGCCTATTGCTATGGTAATATCGAACGACGACCCCTCCTTTTTCATATCGGCCGGGGCCATATTGATAATGATTTTCCGCCCCGGAATCCGGTAGCCATAGTGATTGAGCGCTGCGCCGATCCTCTGCTGGCTCTCTTTTACGGCACTGTCGGGCAATCCTACCAAATAGAAAGAGATTCCCGGAGAAACATCAACTTCAACTGTTACAATCACACCATTTATGCCATTGCAACATGCACAAAATACCTTACACAACATAAAAACACAAGTTTCAAAATTTCCGTAAAAATGGAGCGGAAATCTTGAAACTTGAATGATTTAGGTAAAAAGTAAGGGTTTGGTTGTCAAATATTTTTTTAGAAATATTTTTCCAATAAAATTTTAATTCCTAGAATTTGAATCTCAAACCGAGGCCGGGCATAATTGCGCTCTTGGTGTAATCTGCCTCAAAGACAGTGCCGTTGTTATCACATTTTCCGGTTGTCTTTTCACCCTGCAGATAACCTACAGCAAGATCAATTGCCAGGAATTTGGTAGGGTTCAAAGTAGCACCTGCTGTAACACCGTATGAGTTTGCACTTGGGGTCTCAGGGTTGTAGTTGTCCATCTGTACGGGAGGAGTATCCATATACAGACCGGCTCTTACAGTTGCAAAGTTGCAGATATCATATTGTGCTCCCAATCTTACTGCTACAGTATTCTTGTAATCTTTGACAAATGGCTGGGTATGTGAGCCTGCTGCAGTGGTGAATGTAAGTTCCAATTTGTCATACTCGCTCCATTGGGTGAATTGGGCCTCACCGGTAATTGTCCACTTCTCATTTGGAGTATATGCGATACCTGCGCTGAAAATACTTGGGATAGGCATTTCGGCTGCAAATTTTGCCCCCTCCATTGCCAACATTGTCTGCAGGCT
Source organism: Candidatus Egerieisoma sp. (assembly GCA_045588775.1). GTDB lineage: Bacteria > Bacteroidota > Bacteroidia > Bacteroidales > UBA932 > Egerieousia. Next base: position 22,712 of record JAZNEW010000012.1, read on the forward strand.
TGCTTGAGTCTGCTGAAGTGTGCCAACAGGAAGTTGTCCTACATCTGCATCTGGCAATTGCGAAACAAGGTCGTTCAAATTGAGATTTGCAAGTTGGCTGATTACATTTTTGGCGTTGTCGTTGGCATATACAAGGTTTGCAGTACCCTCCTCTACAGAGAGCTTTACTGTAGAGCGGTATGTTGCACCCAAAGTGATTTTTTTAGATACATTCACCATAATGCCGACATTTACACCGTATGAAACTTTTGAGTCGCCCTCAAGAGAAATGCCTACAGGAGTCTCTCCTGCAAAAGACTGGATTGCTGCAGGGATTCCTGCGAACGATGGCAAAAAGCTTGAGAGTCCGCCTGCGAGTGTTCCCAAAGCGTCAAACTGACCAACAGATGTAAGTGCCTTGTTCTGGCTGAAGCTGCCGAAATCAATCATAAGGCCGGCACCAATACTTACAATGTTTGCAATTTTATAAGAGACAGTTGGCTGTATGCTGAATGCTTTAAGTGAAACATCCTGAATCAAAGCAGCACCTTTCCAGTTGTCGCCCCAGACCAAAGAGTTTCCGGCAGGGTTTGTAAGGCTTATACCAAACGCAAGGTTTTTGCAAGGTTTATATCCGATATATCCGAAAATAGGGGTGCTAAGCGGATTGTCTGTTGAGTGGCTGTAACCCTCCTGCTCAAATTTTACTTTTGAAGAGATTGCTATAGTTCCAAGTGAAACATCAAATTTTGAATCCATGTATGCCATACCTGCAGGGTTGAACAACATGCTCTCTGCGCCAAGTTTGAGGGCAGTACCGGTATGGGCCATACCCCATTGTCTTGCACTTTGTGAGTTGATCTGGTATCCCTCTGCAAATGCAGGAAGAGAGATAGCGCATGCGGCAATAATGGTAAGAGCTTTTTTTGCAGATGCCGCCAATGCTTTGAAATTTCTTTTAATCATCTGATACATAATTAGGTTAAAAAACGGCGGCAAAGGTATGTAAAAAATAATTAAATATACAAATTTTTAAAAAATATACGCAGAGTGGTGAATTATAGTAATTTATAATTACACCGCACTGCGTATATAGGGTATTTTAATAAAAAGGGGCTAATTGTTGTTCATTTCGGATATATCAACAGGACGAGGGGTGTTGTCGTCTAACAGATATTTTGAGAAGTGGTCTGCCATTCTCCAGAAGAAGTATTCTGTCATCTCTCCAAATGAGTGGCGTTGTCCCGGAAGAACAAGCAGATCAAACCTTTTGTTGGCCTTGATAAGGGCATTCACAACTCTTATTGTTCCCCCCGGATGGACATTGTTATCAACATCTCCTGTAACCAGAAGCAAATGGCCTTTTAGGTTTGGAGCAATCTGCTGGTTTGTGTTTATGCTGTATCTGAAGGTTGTATCACCCTTTGCAGTAATCTCTTCGAGAATGCCATGGTGCTGTTCGCTCCACCAGCGGTTGTATATGTTGTTGTCGTGGTTACCGGCACAAGAGACTGCGGCAGTAAAGAAGTCGGGATATTTCAGAATGGCGGCAGTAGACATGAATCCTCCGCCGGAGTGGCCATGGATACCCACTTTTTTGCTGTTGATGAATTTGTGGCGGGCGGCAAGTTGCTGTATTGTAACTTTTTTATCTTCAAGACCATAATCTCTGAGGTTGCCGTAACCGAAGTTGTGATACCATTTTGAACGGTTTGGATGGCCGCCGCGGTTTCCGACGGTAACAACAATGAATCCCAATTGCGCCAGACGGTCTATTCTGTCCATAGACTTGCTCCAGTGGCTGTTGTTTGCCTCTGTTTGTGGGCCGGGATATACATACTCTATTATAGGATAGTGTTTTGTGGAGTCAAAATCATAAGGTTTGTACATTACTCCATACAGGTCGGTAATACCGTCTCCTGCTTTGACTGTGAATATTTCGGGGAATCTGTATCCGTTTGCAAACAGACGGCTCAGATCTGCCTCTTCCAGATCCATGATTTTGCGGCCGGTATTATCGTACAGTGCAGATTTCGGGGTTGTATCAACACGGGAGTGATTGCTTATAAAGTATTTTGTATCGTCGCACATCGAATGGTCGTGGCTGTCGAAATCTCCGGGATTGAGTACTTTAATGTTCGAGCCATCGAGGTTTGCACTGTATATGTGCATATAGTATGGGTTGAGGCTCTTGTCTTTTCCGCAGGCAGTAAAGTATACAACACGTTTTGCCTGATCTACTCCAAGAATTGCCTCTACATGGAAATCGCCCTTTGTTATGCGGTTTTTGAGAGTTCCGTCGGCACTATATAAATAAAGGTGTGCCCAACCGTCGCGTTCAGACCAATGGATAAGTTCTGAACCGTTATTGATAACTCTTAGTTCGCGGGTCTCTACATAAGTGTTCAGACGCTCCTCTATAACAGTGGTGCAAGTGTCTGAATTTACATCAACTGTGCAGATATCAACTCTCTTCAGATCGCGGCTTGTTCTTGTAAAATAGAATTTGCTGTTGTCGCCCAGCCATATTGAAGGATTGTATTTGTTATACAGATACTCATGTTTCATAGGGATGCGCTTGATACTCAAAGACTGGTCTTTGAATGCTGCAGTTTTTATTACCTTACCCTCTTTTTTCTCCATATTGAACAGGTAGAGATATTGTTTTGGGCTGGGCTCTCCGGGCATCTGGTATTTATATGATTCAAGACGTGGACGTGGATTTGCAAGCACATTTATTACCCACAAGTCTTTGATCATGCTTCTGTCTGAGCGTACAAGTGCAAAGTGTTTTGAATCTTCAGACCATGTTGCAGGACAGAAGGTGCGTCGGTTCAACTCTTTTTCGGTAGCATAAGGGTCAGATGATCTGTCGCTTCCATAAGAGAAGTCTTTGGCGCCATCTGTTGTGAGCTGTGCCTCTACAATGGTTGTGTCTTTTTCATTTTCCATTGCTTTCTTGAGATTTTCGCTATCCATATACCAGATGTTGTATTTCTTGATAAACAAGGCATAGCTGCCGTCTGGAGCAACATTTGCCCAGCTTGGATAACTCTTCTCCTCTTCCTTCTCCCGGTTAGAGATATCGGTAAGTTTGCCGGTGGCTATATCGTATTGGAACTTGAATTTTTTCTTCTCCATTTTTGGCCCTCTGGCAGGTCTGTCGGGCCTTTTTCCACTCTCTTGTCCAATCTGGTTGCCATTGCCTGTTTCGGGTTTTTTCTCCTTTTTGGGAACCATCATGTTCGACTGGATAGAGAAGGTGAGGTATTTGTCATCTTCGAGTTTGAGGCCCTGGATAGGAAGGTGTTGGGCATCAAACGGATCTCTTGTGATTTCAGAGATCTGGGCGGCAAGTTCAGCCATATCCCACAACTCTTTTTTTGTTCCAGCAGCAGGATCCACCACATAATATTTGGTACCCTCTCCTGTTTTGTAATTGTACCAGAATTTGTTTGAATTCTTGAACCAATGGGGATGTACAGTTGTAGAGAAGACCATATTTCCCACTTTTTTTGAGGAAAATCTCTCGGCAAGTTCATAATTTGCCTTTGTTACAGGTGTCTGTTGTGCATAAGCAAAGGTGCAGAACAAAACTGCAAAGGCAAGCAAAGTGTTCTTTAGTAGAGTCATATACGATGTTTGAATATAATTTTTAATGAATTTTCAATATCTTCTTTCCCACTCTCCAACCTCCATATCCTTTATAGTGCCATTCTCTATTTTGAATCTCAAGGCGGTGCGGACATTGTGGAAACCCTGTATGCCGGCGGCTCCGGGATTGATCACAAGCATATCGTGGAACTTGTCGTTCATAACCTTCAGGATATGGGAGTGGCCACATATAAATATATCGGGTCTGTGGGCCGAAATGAGCTGAAGAGCCTTGTAATCATATCTGCCGGGATATCCGCCAATGTGCATCATCAGAACTTTCATCCCCTCAACAGTAAACCATTGCACAAAAGGCTGGCATAGGCGGATCTGTTTGTCGTCGCAATTGCCGTACACTCCTTTGAGCGGCTTGAATGCGGTTATGGCATCAACCGTTTCGATATTGCCAAAATCTCCTGCATGCCAAATCTCATCAACAGGGGCAAAGAACTCTTTCAGGCAATCATCAAACAGACAATGTGTGTCTGAGAGTAATCCAATATAGGCCATAATTCTACAAATTGTTTATCGGTACAATCAGAGTTTTATAACAATCTTCTTTTTATAGAGAACCATTGCCATGGCTGTAAATACTGCCACATATACCAGAGCAAACAGCAATGATGAGATTTCATTGTTCTGGCCGACAACAGCAACGCACACATTGTTGTAGAACCATGAGAGTACATTCCAGCTCTTTTCAGAGAGTGTGCCGTCGGCAAGGGTTACAGTCTCTTTCCATTTGATCATCATGCCCAATATCTTGGCAAAGAGTCCGGCCATTACAAATGCAAAGAGAGGATTCATGCCCAGCGCCTTGAATGGAGTAAATATCTTCTCTTTTCCCTTGATGTCGATAAAATAGATAAAGAAGGCGAGCATAACGGCGGCCCATCCTCCTGCATAAAGCACATAAGAACCTGTCCACAGCGCTTTTATGATAGGGTAGCAGATGCTCCATACCAGTCCGGCACCTATGCAGACCAATCCTATTGTGTAGAGTTTTGCAACAACTTCCATCTTGTTGCTGTTGGTGCGGATCATGTTTCCGAGCAAAAAGCCCAGCAGGACAGTACATGCACCCGACAGTGAACCTAAAAGACCTTCGGGGTCAAAAGGTATTCCAAAGCCTTTGTAGATGTGTGCTGTTCCAAAAACCGCTATATCAATATCATCGGCGCCCTGGCCTGCAAGTGAAAAGGCTCCTGCCGCCCCGTTCACAAGTTCGGCAGATGAATCGCCTATCAGGTATAGAATTATCCAGTGCAACACCATAAGCACACCCATTGCCGCTATTATCTTTTTTGCCTTTTGCAGCCATAGGGCAACCAGACCACCAAGAATATAGCACATTGCAATTCTCTGCAGCACACCTACTATTCTCACATGCTCCAGACGGTATACAAAGTTTTCCCAGAATGAGAGGTCGGGATTGGGCGAAGTGGGATAGAACGGAAACCAGTTCAGACCAAATCCAACCAGAAAAATCAGCGCTCCCCTTTTCAATAGCTTTTTGACACTCGCAGAGTTGAGCCCTTCATTATATTTGGCAAAAGAGAATGCCATGGCTGCTCCGACAACAAAAAGAAAAAATGGAAAAACAAGGTCTGTGGGGGTACATCCGGCCCATTTTGCATGTGCAAGGGGTGGAAATATATGAGACCATGATCCGGGATTGTTAACAAGAATCATTCCTGCTACTGTCATTCCTCTCAATACATCGAGGGCGGCATATCTGGTGGATTTTACTTCTGTCATAATCAAATTGGAATTTATAAAGTATAATTTTGTTGCGTTAAAAGACAAAAGTAATAAAAAAACAATATTACCTTTGCATCTGATTTATGGAACTTTTTTATTCAGCAGATATCAACGCTACTCATTGCACTTTAGATCAGGAAGAGAGTGCTCATTGCGTGCGTGTACTTCGCCATAAGACGGGCGATATGGTAAATGTGATAGATGGCAGGGGCTCTCTGCTCAAGTGTTGTATTGTTGCCACCGGCAAAAACAGTACAGAGCTTGAAATTGTGGAGAGAGTGGAGAATTTTGGAGCACACAACTATCACCTGACAATGGCTGTATGCCCTACCAAGAATATCGACCGCTATGAGTGGTTTCTGGAGAAGGCTACAGAGATTGGAATGGATAGGGTTGTTCCGGTAATAGGCGAGCATTCCGAGCGGAAAATTATAAAAATGGAGCGTTGCAACAAGATATTGCTCTCTGCTGCAAAGCAATCGCTGAAGGGCTGTGTGCCATCATTGGAGGAGTGTTGCAGTGTAAAGGAGTTTATTGGAGCTGTGGATACGGCTTTTGGTGCAGATGCCTCTGATGATGCAGTGAAACCTCTGAAACTGGTGGCCTATTGTGGAGAGGCAACCAAGATGTCGGTAAAAGAGGCTCTGGATTCTTATCTGTCGGAACAAAAAAATAGCAATCTGCCACTGCAAATTGCCATTCTTATAGGGCCCGAAGGGGATTTTTCCCAGCAGGAAATAGATCTTGCCATGGAAAAAGGCTTTGTTCCGGTGCATCTGGGCAAGTCGCGGTTAAGGACCGAAACAGCTGCCGTTGTTGCCTGTTGTCAGGTCTATTCTGTGTTGGGAGAGTAGTCTTCCACCCCCAAATGGGTATAATTGCCAAAAATCTACTCCCTTATTATCTTTATTTCGCTGCCTGTTCCAACTTTTATGATTTGGGACGGTTTGTGGGTGGCGTTATCTTCGCACGATGCGTCTACAACATAATCAACACCATTGATAATATCCTGGGCAATATCTTCAAAATATTCGGGAGCAGGTGTTCCTGATATATTTGCAGATGTGGAGACAATCGGACGATGGAATCTGCTTATGAGTTTTACACAAAAATCACTCAGCGGAACTCTTATGCCAACACTGCCATCCTCTGCAATTACATTTTTTGCAAGGCCGATTGCATCGGGATATATGATTGTCATTGGTTTGTCATTCACCTCTATCAGGGAGATTGCAATCTCCGGCATCTCTTTTACATATTTGCACACCATATCAACATTGGCGGCAAGGGTTATGAGACTTTTGCTGTCGGAGCGTTGTTTTAATTTGAAAACTCTCTCCACAGCCTCTTCATTTGTTGCATCGCAGCCAATTCCCCAGACAGTATCGGTGGGGTATAGAATTATTCCTCCTTTTTTAAGGACTTGTATTGCTGCATCAATTTGGGTATTCATATCAAAAATATTAATTGTTCCTTTTATATAATTATCTCCGCACTTATAGGATAGTGGTCGGAGTATCTGATTTTATGGGTAGTATGTTTTGTGCCCTCATATTCATCTGGAAAGAGTATATAATCTATCCGTAATAGCGGCCATACAGGGATGAATGTTCCGGAAAAACCGTTGCCTGCCTCCCTGAATGAGTCTTTTCTTCCTTTTGAGAGCCGATGGTAGGTGTATGAAACAGGAGTATCATTAAAATCGCCGCAAATTATCGAAGGATAATCGCATTCGGTAATGGTTGAGACTATTTTGGTTACCTGGTTGGAGCGTTTTATAAATGTGCCGCGCATACTTTCGTGGACATGAATCAGCTCATTGGAAATGGAGTCGCGGGCAGTGCTGCTACTGCCTGCAATTTTCTTTACAAGGCCGGTAAAGGAGACATTGTAAGACTCAAGGTGATTGTTGTAGACTCTGAATATCTTTCCGTAATGTTCAATATCTGAGAAAATCGACAGATTTGTGCTTTGTGGAAAACTTATTTTGCCTGAAGAGAGTATCGGGAATTTGCTTAAAATAATATTGCCGAAAAAGTCTCCGTTCCTGATTCTGAAGAGATGGTAATACCTGTAGCGGTACTCCTTTAAAATGGTATCGGCCTGTTTTTTTGAGTCTACATAAAACTCCTGAAAGCAGGCGATATCGGGTTGGGATTGCCGTATATGGGCCATAATGGAATCCCTGCACTCCCTTTTGGACATCTTTTTATTGTTCCCTCTCTTTTCACTGGCAGAGAACATTCCCACATTGTAGCTCTCCACTTTCAATTTTATTCCCTCTTTTTCAGGGGTGATATTTCCTCCAACTTTAAAGAAGGATTCGGCATAGAGCAGCGACGGCAAAAGGGCAATGGCCGGAATCCAGGCTGAGCGGCTTCTGTGCATCACAGCAATAATCAGCAAAAAGAGGTTGAAGCATGCTATAGGGATGAAATATAACCCGAAAAAGAGTGGAAGACCCCATTTCTGAGGATTTATATACATCGACAGATATGCAATGACCATGGAAATTGCGGCAATAACCAGCACTACTCTGAATGAGACAGAGAAGACAAAAGGCGTTTTGCGTCGGGTTATATCTTTTTTGCCGGTAGCCATGATTATTTACAGTATAGAAATGTAACTGTTAATAGTACATCCGGTTGTTTTTTCGCCAGTATACAATGAGAAAATAGCCAAAAATCATACCTCCCAAGTGGGCGAAGTGGGCAATGCTTCCTCCTGAATTGGTAATTCCGAGCAAAAGCTCCAATGCTCCGAATATCATGACAAAATATTTTGCTTTAAGTGCAACTGGCGGAAAGATAAGCTGCATTACATTGTTTGGGAAGAGCATTCCGTATGCAAGCAGCAATCCGTAGATTGCACCTGAAGCACCAACTGTAGGAGTTGTATACAACTGTGTCAGTTTTACATTTGCCATAATGTTGCCGGCTTCGAGGGAGTGTTGTAGCGATACTGCCTCAAGATACATCACACCGCTATGGATAACAGCTGCTCCAAGACCTGTTACCAGATAGAACAGAAGGAATTTCTTTCCTCCCCATACATGTTCAAGAACACATCCGAAGATGAAGAGTGAATACATATTGAACAATATATGCCATACATCGCCGTGCATGAACATGTGTGTGAGCAATTGGTATGGTCTGAAGAGCGGCGATTCAAAAAAGAAGAGCGCCAATTTCTCAAACATGTAGCGTTCACCTATCAGAAAGGTGGCTACAAACATTATTACATTAATTATAATGAGATTCTTTACAACCGGTGGTATTCTATTGAACATATTCTTTTTTTTAATATAAACGGGTATTACAATCTTCTTGCCAGTTCTTCCATTGTCATAATGCTCATGCAGGGGCCTCCTGATGGCGCATAATCGGGCTCGTTGCATGCAAATAGGGCATCTATAATGCTTTGAGCCTCGGCATTGCCTATACTGCCCGAGTTGCCCTTGCGGCTTGATCTGACCATTTTCAGGGCAATTTTTTCTTTGAATTCGGTGTCAAAATCTTTTCCTGTTTCCGACAAATCGGCAATTAGGGAGTCTATGCACTCCTTCAAGTCCAGCTTCTCTTCTGACAATATTGCAGGAAGACCGTAAACAACAATGCAGTCACTTCCAAAAGGTCTGATGTCAAAGCCTATATCCTTCAATTTGTCGGGATTCTCCATGAGTATGCTGTATGAAGTGTGGTCGAGATCCATTGTCTGAGGGAAAAGGTTCTCCTGTATTGCAGGTTTTGCATTTATGATGGCACCCAGATACCTTTCATACAGTATGCGTTCTTTTGCCCTGTTGATGTCTATTATCAGAAGTCCCGATTTTACAGTTGTAACAATATATTTTCCCTTGATCTGCAGGATCGGACGCCCTTCGATACTCTCTTCATTAAAAACACCTCCATAGCTGTTTTGTTCTTTGAAGTAGCTCTTTGCCTGGGCGGAAGAAGTGCCCTCAGTGGAAGATGCACTCTCAGTGGAATATGCTCCCTCATTCGCCTGAAACGGAGAGTGTTCAAAATCGTTGTTTAGGAACTCTGCATTCCTTCTCGATCTCAGCTCCTCCTTGAATGGGTTGAAGAGCGGGTCGAAATTGATTTTTGGAGGGGCTACATATTTTGTATTGTGCGGCAGTGCCGGAATTTCTGGAGCACCCTCTGTATCGAAGTCTATTGCAGGGATAAAGGCTCCCTCGCCAATGGCCTCTTTAACGGCTGCATTGAGTATTTCAAAAATTACAACATCATTTTCAAATTTTATTTCTGTTTTCGACGGGTGGATATTTACATCCATATTTGCAGGGTCAATGTCGAAAAATATGAAATATGATGGAGTGCTGCCGTCGGGGATAAGATTTGAATAGGCCTTCATCACCGCTTTATGCAGAAGGGGACTTTTGAAAAATCTTCCGTTTACAAAAAAGTACTGGTTCTGCTGGTTCTTTTTTGCAAGTGACGGACGGCCTACAAAGCCTCTGATACCTACAACGGTGGTATCGGTCTGGATATCAATCAGATCTTTGGCAATATCCTTTCCTGCAATCTGGGTAATTCTCTGCTTGAGGTTGGCAACAGGCGGCAATGAGTAGATATCTCTTGAGTTATGTATGAACTTGAACTCGATATCTGTTCGGGAAAGGGCCACTTTTATGAATTCCGACACAATCTGCCTGTATTCAACATTGTCTGATTTAAGGAATTTGCGTCTTGCAGGAATGTTGTAGAATATATTTCTTACTGCAAAATTGCACCCTTGCGGACAGCTTGTACTTGTTGAGGAGAGGATTTTGTTCTCTGCAACATGAATCTCTGTACCTGTCTCTTCTCCTGCCTTGCGGGTCTTTAGAGTAACGTCGGCGCATGCGGCAATGGAGGCAAGGGCCTCGCCTCTGAAACCGAATGTGTTTATTGAGTAGAGATCCTCTGCCTTCTCTATTTTGGAGGTGGCATGGCGCTCAAAGCAGAGTTCCGCCTCTTCGCGGGTCATTCCCGAGCCATTGTCGATTACCTGTATCAGGGTGCGGCCGCTGTCGTTCACTATAAGGAGCACTTGGCTGGCGCCTGCATCTATGGCATTCTCCATAAGCTCCTTTACAACAGAAGATGGGCGTTGGACAACCTCTCCTGCCGCAATGAGATTTGCAATATGGCCTGGCAGTATTCTAATCATTTTCCAGTTGGTATATTATATCTGTCGGATCTTGAATCAGATCTCCATCAGAATCTTTACGAAATCGGTAAAATAGAGCAAGGCTGCAATAAGCACAGCCAGACCCAATATGGTCAGGAAGCGTACAACAGGACTGGTTCCGCTGCTTCTTTTAGATTCAAACCTTATTCTGTTGAACCCTTTTCTTATATGATCTCCCGGCACATATTCACCGGCCTCGCGTTTGCGGGCATTCTCAATCTTCTCATCAAGTGCCTCTTTGCGCGGATCGTAGTAACGGGGTTTGTATTCAAATACCCTATGTTTTGGAGTTTTAAAAAATATTCCCATATAAAAAGCATTTAAACTCCAAAGATAATAATAAATGGATTATTTTTGTCTTTTGTTAAAAGATGTTTGTTTTAGAACTGTTTTAATTTTCTACCATGGAATTGAGAATAGGTAACGGATATGATGTCCACAGATTGGCAGATGGCCTGCCTTTTTATTTGGGAGGTATAAAGGTTGAACATACAAAGGGTTGTGTAGCCCATTCAGATGGGGATACTCTTATTCATGCCTTGTGTGATGCCCTGCTCGGAGCTCTTGCTTTGGGCGATATAGGAAAGCATTTCCCTGATACTTCAGCAGAATTCAAGGGTATCGACAGCAAAATTCTCCTGGATCGCACATACTCCCTGATCAGGGAGCAGGGGTATGAACTGGTAAATGCAGACTGCACAATTTTACTCCAGAGACCAAAAATTGCACCATATATTCTTCCAATGCGTGAAAAACTGGCTTCTGTGATGAAAGTTGATAAAAATATTATTTCTGTGAAAGCCACTACTACTGAGGGAGTTGGCTTTGTTGGAAGAGAAGAAGCGATCGCAGTTTATGCAACAGTTTTGGTAGAAAAAAAATAATTTCTTACATTTGTGCGCTCAAACGAAAAAACGAGCATCACATTGAGATATGGTGTAATGGTAGCACAAGAGATTCTGGCTCTCTTGGTTCGGGTTCGAGTCCTGATATCTCAACAAAAGTTGCAGAGGAAATTTGCTTTTAATAAAAAAAGTACTACTTTTGCACTCCCGTTTTGGGAAAGTTCTTACAAACTTAAAATGTATGGCGCGATAGCTCAGCTGGTTAGAGCGCATGATTCATAATCATGAGGTCCCCAGTTCAATCCTGGGTCGCGCTACAAAAAAGCACTTGCAGAGAATGCAGGTGCTTTTTTTTTGTGTATATTTCCAAAAATTATATCTTTGTGTGGTATGGAAAAAGAGATGTTGCAAAAGTTTCTGGCAGAGAGATTTGCTGAGGTCTGTTCTGATATCAGGGAGATTTCGGCAACCGGCAGATATCCGGTTGTTGTATTGTTGCGCGGATATGAACTGCTGGAGGTGGCGCAGGATTATTTTGCTGCAGACGGTGAACTGCAGGAGAGCTTGGCCGGAGAGAGTTCTGCAGGGAGCAGAGAGTTACCTAAAGTATTGGAAGAGGCATTGTCGGGTTATAAAAGAGAGTATGAGGAGTGTGGGGAGAGATTGGTAACTGTATTGGACAAGGATGTGATCTCCCAAAAGGCAGCGGCCTATCTGCAGCCATGGAAGAGAAAATATGAAAAGGCTCATGGCGAATATCTGAAGGCTGCCCAATTGTGGGAAGCTGCAAAAGTGGCCCATCAGGCGCAGCAGGAGGGGAGTTTTTTTGAAAAGTTGCGTACACTCAGGTCGGTCAGAAAGATGGCCGGTTTTAAACTGGAGCGCAAACGTACAGGGAATTTTGTGGCCCGTACATTTGATTTGATGCACCAGGCACAACTTGTTGCCAGAGAGGCGGAACTTATGATGTATGAGCATAATGTGGAGTACAAATGCAACCCCGAAGTGTATAGAAAAATTTATGAGCTCTCTTGCAGCCGGTTAAAAAGTTAATCTTATGTTATAATCCTAATTTAATTCTACAGTTTTAAAATGAACAAATTGGAATCTCTGAAAAAAGCCTTTGTAAAGGCACTCATGGTATTGGTAATGGCACTCTTTTCATTTGCACTGCAGGCGCAGGATAAGGTGGAGTTTGGGGCAGGTACAGATGTTGTGAGCAAGTGTTTATGGAGAGGTCAGAATTATGGAAATGTATCGGTACAGCCGTCGGGATGGCTCTCATATAAAGGTTTTTCATTTACGGTATGGAGTTCATTGGGATTTACAGATGAGGATGTTGCAGAGGTGGATCTGAGTATTGGTTATGAAAACGGAGGCTTTTATGCCTCAATAACCGATTACTGGTGTGCATATTATGGCGACGGCACAAAATATTTCAGCTACAAGGCCAATGTTACTCCGCATGTCTTTGAGGCTACTGTGGGGTATGATTTTGGATTTGTAGATATTAACTGGAGTACAAATTTTGCCGGAGCCGATGGCGTGACCAAAAAGGGTCGCAGAGCCTATTCATCATATTTCCAGGCAACTGTTCCGGTATCGCTGCTTACAATCGATTGGGCGGCAAGCATAGGTTTTACCCCTTGGTCTACAGAGTACTATGCCGATGCAACAAACGGCTTTGCCGTTTGTGATTTGAGCCTTCAGGCAGCCAAGGAGATCAGACTTTCAGAAAAATTCAGCTTTTCTGTTTTTGCCAAGTATTGTTGGAATCCTTCAACAATGCAGACCTACTTCCTGGGCGGAATTTCTCTATAGAGAGAAGTTCTCTCCAGTACCGAATACTTTGAAAATATGGTCGGGCATCATGCCGGCAAGTACAGCTGTTGCACTCTCTCCGGTGCAGTGGCTTGTGTAGAGTTGTGCATTTGGGTATCTCTCCATAAAAGTGTCAGCTGTGGCCTCTATATCTTTGGCGTTTTCACAACCATCGATAAAATGGAGCCCCCCGATAAAGGCTCTGAGTTTTGATGAGCCTGTAAATTCGAGACACGATTCTGTAACATTGAGCAGGCCGTTGTGGGTGCAGGGTGAGAATACAACCAGTCCGTCATTGGTTTTGATGGCCAGAGCCAGCTCGTGCGTAAAATCGTCGGGCTGCTCGATGCCATCCCTTTCCATTGTCAGAAAAGAGTTGCCGGCAGGTTTTCCAAAATTCTCCCCAGCGGTCTCTACAGCCGCAATTTCGGGAGTCAGCCAGCAGCTTCCGCAGATATATTCCAATCTGTTGCCATATTGCCCGAATATCTCTGCATCAGGGCTGATTTCTCTTTTTTTCTCTCTTCTGCAAGAGTAGAATCTGCTCCCTTTTATTTGCCCCGACAGATATACCGTACATTTTTCAGGAGTCTCCGGCAGAAACTTCAGAAGACCGCCGGTATGGTCTGAATGGCCATGTGAAATAAAGCAGAAGTTACTCTCTGTTGGATCTATTCCAAGTACCTCAGCATTCTGCATGAAGAGTTCAGTGGCTCCGGTATCGCAAAGTATCTTTGTTTTGTTGTATTCTATATAAATGGAGAGGCCATGCTCTGTGTGCAGTTTGTTGCATTCCTCCAGCTTCGGAGTGATGCGGTTGTCTATGAGAATGCTAAAATTGAGCATAGTTTGTATGGCATGAATTACAATGCAAATAAAACAAAATTAATACAATGTTCACACAAATGGCTTGATAAATTGTGGCGTTGGCCTTATCTTTGCAGGCCTATCGGCAAATAAACTGATAAATACAGAGAAATAGTTATGGAGTATAAATTCAATAATATCAAGAAAATAGCAGTTCCAACCAGAAATGATGAGGTTGATGACCACTTCGGTCACTGCGATCATTACACAATTTTTACAATAGAGGGCAACAAGGTTGTTGAGAGAGTGAGCTATCCGTCGCCACAAGGATGCGGATGCAAATCTGGAATCGCCCCTGTATTGAGAGATATGGGTGTTGTTGTGATGTTGGCAGGAAGTATGGGAGAGGGTGCTAAAAATGTATTGGGAGCAAACAATATAAAGGTGGTAAGAGGCTGCAGCGGCAATGTGGATGAGCTTGTAGAAAAGTATCTGGCAGGTGAAATTTCCGATTCAGGAGAAGGATGCCACGCCCATGGCGACGGCGAGCATCAGTGCCACGGATAAGAATTTCCCTATCCTACATAAAATTCGCCGTCATCCCCTTTAATTATAAAATCGCCTTCGTTCACAGTAATAAAGCCCTCTTTTGTCTGTAACGACAGCATATTGAACCCCATGCAAAAATAGGGCGCGAGAACTTTGTCCTTTGCGAATTCCTTTATCTGGGCATAATTTGTGCCTGTGTATTGGATTGATTCCATGAATGGTATGTGTCGGCAAATAAATAGTGAATATGATACGCAAAATTAATGAATAAATTCTATTTTTGTGTACTCGTTACAATAACAGAAGTCGGATATGGATTTCAACAAGGTATATGACCGTAGAGGTACAAATGCAATCAAGGCAGATTCCCTTATGAAACATTTTGGGAGAGAAGACCTCATCCCTTTATGGATTGCAGATATGGATTTTGAATCGCCTTTGTGTGTGAAAGAGGCTTTGCAGAGGGTTGTAGATTGTGGCATATATGGCTACAATACAATTCCAAAGGAGTATCTTCCCACAATAAAATGGTGGCTCCAGACAGAACAGAACTGGTGTGTGGAGCAGCAGTGGATGACCTTTATTCCAGGTATAGTAAAGGGAATAGGCTATGCCATAAACCATTTTACCAAGGAGGGCGACGGTATAATAATTCAACCTCCGGTATATCCTCCGTTCAGAAATGTGCCAAATTTGAATAAGCGTAAAGTGGTATACAATCCATTGATAAAGAATGAGCAGTATACTTGTGGAGATTCGGCTGTGGGGCTGGCTTATGAGATGGATTTTGAGGGGTTGGAGCAGATTGGAAAGAGCGGGGAGTGCAAGATGCTGATACTCTCGAATCCTCATAATCCTGGCGGAATTGCCTGGAACAGGGCAACATTGGAGAGGTTGGCATCGGTTTGCCACAAGTATGGAATTCTTGTAATCTCAGATGAAATTCATGCGGATATGCCTCTGTTTGGAGGAAAACATATTCCGTTTGCAACAGTGTCTGAGGAGGCTGCAAAGATAAGTATAACATTTGGTGCCCCATCCAAAACCTTCAATATTGCCGGCATAGTTAGCTCTTACGCAGTTGTTCCAAATGAGCAGTTGCGTGCTCCTTTTTACAGATGGCTGGAGGCAAATGAGATGAATTCTCCAACAATATTT
This sequence comes from Candidatus Egerieisoma sp., assembly GCA_045588775.1. Classification (GTDB taxonomy): domain Bacteria; phylum Bacteroidota; class Bacteroidia; order Bacteroidales; family UBA932; genus Egerieousia. Next base: position 38,482 of record JAZNEW010000012.1, read on the forward strand.
GCCACAACAGCAGCAATTGCCGCATACAGGGAGGGTAACCTGTGGCGAAAAGAGATGCTGGAGTATCTGCAAAAGAATATTTTGTTTACTGAGGAGTTTTTCTCATCATTTGTTGCCGACGGAAAACAGCTCATACTTCCTATTCGTCCGCAAGCGTCATTTCTGATATGGCTTGACTGTAGGGAATTGTGTAGGAAATTCGGCATGTCTCACGAAGAACTGGTTGATCTCTTTGTGAACAAGGCAGGATTGGCCCTTAATGATGGAGCAGCCTTCGGCCCCGGTGGCGAGGGCTTTATGAGATTGAATATAGGAAGTTCATGTGAAGTGTTGGCTCAGGCTTATGGACAATTGAAAGAGCAGGTACTCAAACTTGGATAAATGTTATCTGCAGTTGATAGTAGTGAAATAGATCAATTATAAATAGAAAAGTAAGAATGAAAAAAGTAAGTTATGCACTCGGAATGAGTGTCGCCAACAATATTTTGGCATCAGGTGTTAAAAATCTTGAAGTAGAGGAGTTTGCAAAAGCTGTTAAAGCAGTATTGGGGAATGAGCCAATGGAACTTTCGATAGATGAGGCACAAGAGGTTCTCACAACATATTTTACAAAATTGCAAGAGGAGCAGGTAAAAGTTCTGAAGGCAGAGGGCGAGGCTTTCTTGGCAGAGAATGCAAAGAAAGAGGGCGTAGTTACATTGCCAAGCGGTTTGCAATATAAAGTGCTTAATGCAGGTAACGGTGCAACTCCAAAAGCAACCGACAGCGTTGAGTGCCACTATGAGGGCCGTTTGATTAACGGTGCAGTATTCGACAGTTCATACCAGAGAGGTGAAACCGCAACATTTGGTGTGAATCAGGTGATTGCAGGCTGGGTTGAGGCTCTCCAACTAATGAAAGAGGGCGACAAATGGCAACTCTATATCCCTTACAACCTTGCATACGGCGAGAGAGGTGCCGGTGCCCAGATTCCGCCATATTCAACACTTATTTTTGATGTTGAACTTGTAAAAGTGAATGAAAAACATAGTTAAAAATATCTTTAAGGGCAATCCCACGGCTTTAAAAGAACTGTGGGATGCTTTAGCTCCCGATGTTTATAAATTGGCATACTCCATATTAAAATCGGAAGAGGATGCCAAAGAGATTACTCAAATGGTATTTATAAAAGTTTGGGAGGTGAGGAGTACGCTAAAGATAGATAAGGAGATAAAACCTTTTCTTTTTACCATTACAAAAAACTCATCTTATGATGTGTTACGAAGAAAGTATAAAGAGAAGATATTGCTGGGAAATTTGCAAAACAGTTTCAGTGAACTCTCTCCTTCTGAATTGGATAGCGATGTAATGGAGAGGGTAAGATGTAAACTGGAGCAACTTATAGCCGAACTGCCGGAGCAGCGGAGGACCATTTTTATATCAAACAGATTCGAAGGCCTTACTTACAAGCAGATTGCGGAGAAATTGAATATCTCTGAAAATACAGTTGATACTCAAATGCGTAGAGCTCTGAACTTTCTGAGAAAGCATCTTGCCGACGAAATAGCAATGTTTATAATATCTATACTCTCTGTGTAAGCAAAAGAGTTGAAGATTTGAGGGCTTCGTAAGAATTATAATCTTACGGAGTTTTTTTATATATACCTGTCACGGAAAAGAGAGGAAAATGCGTATTATAAGAAAAATCATATAAAGTGTAATGACATCAAATGAAATAGAAAAGGCTGTATCTGAGCTTTTGGATGATAAAATAGAGAGAGTTTCGGTTGAATCTGCAATAGTACTGCACCGTCTTTTTGATAAAAAGGATGGACGGTATTTTTTTGAAAAGTGGTTAGAAGAGCGTCCTCAGCAGGAAGTGTTGCTGGATGGTGTTGATTTTGAACAGATGTATTGCTATGTAGCATCAAAAATATCGGAAAAGAGAGTTAATAATAGGTTTTATAGGTTTGTTTTTTGGTATCAGCGAATTGCAGCAGTGCTTATAATACCTCTGGTTATAAGTGCTGTTGCGTTGCTGTTTAATATTTATAACCAATCCTCAGACCTTAAAAAAGAACTTTCCGATATTATAAATTTAGCTCCGACAAATAACATGTATATAGGAATGGAGTATCTCTCTCCACCGGGGGCTAGACTGAATATAACTCTGTCGGATAGTACACAGGTGTGTCTTAATGGCAACAGCAGGCTTTTGGTGTCTAAAACATTCGGTAAAACAGACAGGATTGTAAGGGTTGAAGGAGAGGCTTTCTTCTCAGTAGCACCTGATACAAACAGACGATTTATAGTGAAGGCAGGGGCTGTAGATGTTATAGCATTGGGAACTTCGTTCTATGTAAAAGCATATCCATCAGATAATAAAATAGAGACTGTATTGCTAACAGGAAAAGTCTCAATAGAGACTCCCCGCAAAACGGCAGCAGAAGATGGGTCTCTGCTGTTATATCCCAACCAAAAGTATGTGTATTATAAAAATATAGATAATCATGAGCTCGCAAAAGAGGTGAGAGTGAGGAAGTATAAGGCATGGACAAATGGGGAACTCATATTTGAAGATGAATCGATGGCCCAAATAATAAACAGACTGGAGAATTTCTACAATGTGCAAATTGAGGTAAAGAACGATGATATCAATACATACCGTTTTACCGCCTCACTCAAAGATTGTTCATTGGAGCAGATAATGGAGTATTTCAAGATGTCATCTCCAATAGATTATTCCATAGATAAAAATAAAGTGATACTGAATACAATTTATTAATCCTAAAACATTCCAAATCCTATGAAAAAAACTTGGATCTTAAATTTGTTTTTATGTTTGGTTTGTTCGAGTATATTGTATGCTCAAACTAATATCACAGTTAATGTGAAAAGCAAACCAATAAAAGATGTTATCTCTTTGATACAGGATCAGGTGGAATACAGTTTTCTGTATAATACAAAACTTGTGAATGTGGAGAAGCCGATAACTGTAAAGTTCAACAACGCATCTTTGCAGCAGGTGTTGGATAAAGTTCTTGCCGAAAATGGTATTGCATGGAAAATTGCAGACAAACAGATTGTATTGTCTGTAGCAGAGCCTGTGGCTGATAAAGAGTCACAAACAATAGAGGTAAGAGGTGTTGTTACAGATAGCCAGACAGGAGAAACACTCCCTTCTGTTGCAGTTTCTGTAGGAAATAATGTGTCGTTTACAGACGAAAACGGTAATTACACAATAGAGGTAAATTCTGGAGATATCCTTACATTCTCATTCCTTGGAATGAAAGAGGCCCGCATTAAAGCAACAAAGAAAGTGTTGAATGTTGCACTGGAGCAGGATCTTACCGCTTTGAGCGATATAGTGGTAACAGGTTACCAGACAATCTCAAAAGAGAGGGCAGCAGGATCATTTGCAGTTATAACACCAAAGGAGATTGAGAACAAATTGAATGTAAATGTGCTCGACAGAATAGAAGGAACTGTAGCCGGTTTGAATATTGTAAAGAATGGCTCGGGAAAATCCATTCAAATAAGGGGTGTATCTACAATTAATGGTGACCAAGATCCGTTATTTGTTGTTGATGGAGTCCCTTTTGAAGGAGAACCAGGGGTTTCAGGCAATAATATTTCTCCTCTGGATTTGTTAAATCCTGCTGATATTGTGAATATCACAGTGCTTAAAGATGCAACAGCCGCATCTATTTACGGAGCGCGCTCTGCAAATGGTGTTGTTGTTATAACAACCAAATCTGGACAAGCAGGTGCAACTAAAGTAAACTATTCGGCATCTGTCAATTTCCAGGGACTTCCAAGCAGGGAATATTCTCACATGATGACAAGTAGCGAGCTTGTAGATTATCAGATGGGACTGATGGAGGTTTACTCAAATGTATCAAGAAAATCAGCGAAAGAATTTCAGAATCCTGTGCAGGTATTGCTTTTGGATTATAGGGATGGCCTTATAGATAAAGCCACTTTAGACAAATCTGTAGAGCCATATAGAAACTTGGACAGATACAACCAGGTGAAAGATGAATTCCTTAGAAGTTCAAGCGTAGTACACCAGCACAATCTGTCATTCAGCGGTGGCTCTGATATTTACAAATATAGTGTTTCATTGAATTATACAGGTGATGCTCCTTATGAAAGGGCTCAATATAAGAACAGATACGGATTTAATGTTAAAAACACATTCAATTTCTTCAAGTGGTTGCAAGTTGATGCAAACATTATGGGAAGTACTGTTGCCTACGATTATGACAATGGAATTGAGGGAATGTCTTACCTGAATGGTGGCGGAGCTTCTTACTATATGTTGCGTGATGAGCAGGGCAATCCTGTAGAGTGGTTCAATACAAAATCTCGTAGTGAGATGGAGAGATTAGTATCTGTTGGGTTGTTGGATGAAACTGATTATCTGGTTAACAGACTATCTACCAGACACTATACCGTAAAACAAAATTACTTGAATCTGAATTTGGGAGCTACAATTAAAATTATTGACGGACTTAATCTTAATGTGCGTTTCCAGAGGGAGACTACAAATGGATTCACCAAAGACTATTACACAAAAGACAACTGGAGTGTAAAGACAATGATTAATGATGCAGCCCAAATCAGCAATGGAAAAATTACCTACAACATACCATTGGGCGGACAGGTCATCCAGAATAACATAGATAATTTCTCTTACACAATAAGAGGTCAGATAGATTATAGCAAAGACTTTTCCGATAAGCACAAATTGCAGGTATTGGCAGGTGCGGAGGGTAGAAAAGTTGTAACATCAAGCAATGGCTTCTACAGGCTGGGATATGATGATGACAATCTCTCTTACAGTATATTCGACGAATTATCGTTAGGTAGCGGCCTTTCCGGTACACAGTCTGTAAATGGATATTTCTATTACTCAAGTCACGACAAGGGGACTCCAAAGACAACATATATCGACAACAGGTATGTATCGTTCTATGGGAACGCATCTTATCAGTTCAACAACAAACTTACAGCAACTGCAAGTATCAGAATGGACCAGTCGAACTTGTTTGGAACAGATCCTAAATACCAGTACCGTCCGCTATGGTCTGTTGGAGCATCTTATCTTGCTTTGAAAGATTACAAATGGATAGACAGATTGGTCGTAAGGGCTACTTATGGTATTAACGGTAATATACCAAAACTTAACGGACCTTATCTTATAGCATCAGTAGGAAGCAACAACTATTACACTAAAGAGAATACAATGTACATTTCATCACCTCCAAATGAATCTTTAAGATGGGAAAAGACCAAAGTGTTCAATGTGGGTGTGGATTTTAACTTGTTGAAAAACAGATTGAACGGTTCGGTTGAGTATTATAGCAAGAATACAACCGATTTGCTTGGAGCATATTCACTCGACCCTACTTTGGGTTGGTCTTCTGTAAATATGAACTTTGGTTCAATGTTTAATCGTGGCGTGGAGGTTGCCCTTAACAGTGTGAATATAGACAAAGGCGGTTTCACATGGAGAACAACCGCTACATTCAGCTACAATAAAAATGAAATTACAGATATAGAGACATCGAGTGAGTCAGCAAGCAGCTATTGGAGTGGTTTGAATAATAGGGTAGGATACCCAATGGGAGCATTATTCAGCGTAAGATACAAAGGCTTGAATGAAAATGGAGCACCGGTTGCTTATAATAAAGCTGGAGAAGAGGTAACCCAATATAGTAAATTGACAAAGGATGATTTGGTTTACTCGGGTACATATAATCCTCCATATAATGCGTCATTGACAAATACAATATCATGGAAAGGGTTTGATCTTTCGTTTATGTTCATCTACTCTGGAGGCCATGTAATCAGGGATATTGCCTCTACTTACTGTATTACAAGTCATCCGATATATGCTGTAAGCAACAGATTGAGGGAGTTTGACAATTATTGGAGACAACCGGGTGATGAAAATAATCCTGATATAAATCCTGCTTTCATGTTCCAATCGACAGTAAGAAATGGTGAATATATCTGGAAAGCGGCAGACAAGCATATCCAAAAGGGAGACTTTATAAAATTGAGAGACATTTCATTGGCGTATACTTTTCCTAAGAAGATGTTCAATAATATACCAATCAGTGGAGCAAGAGTGATTCTTTCTGCAAGAAATTTGTGGTGGTGGGCAGCCAATGACAGCAAACTGGATCCTGAAATCTATTCAGGCTCATCATTGTCGGGATTATCAAGAGGAACCCTCTATCCTGCCGAATTTACTGTAGGATTAAATATTAATTTCTAACTGATAAAAGTGAAAATTTATGAAAAGGATAAAATTATATATACTTCCGCTGATTGCAGCTGTGCTTCTTGCCGGATGTGACGATTTTTTGGACAACAAACCAAAAGGGTATACCATACCATCTTCTTATGAAGATTATGAGAAACTGTTCAATGCTATAAATTACACAATCGACGGTTATTCATGTTATCTGACAGATGATGTAAAATTTTTGGATAATGATGATAAGTATGGGTCTGATTATGTGTTTATAAACCAGTATGATGAGGTGAAAAACCTATACTCTTTCCAACCGGGGCAAATTTATGTGGACGGTTCTAAAGATTATACATGGAATGATGCTTACGACAGATTGTTTACATACAATACTATTGTAAATGCGGTTATGTCATCATCCGGTTCAACAGAGGCGAATAAATTGAGAATAAAATCAGAGGCATTGATTGCCAGAGCTATGGAGTATCTGTATTTGGTGAACCTTTATGGTGCCCAATACAACGCTGCTACTTCTTCAACTGATTATGGAGTTCCATATCTTAAAGAGGGTAGTATTAATCAGAGTGTTGTGAGGAATACAGTAGAAGAGGTATATACATATATTTTGGAGGATATAAACGAAGCTCTGCCGAATTTGAAAGATATTACCAATTTTACTACACATCCAGACAAAAATTCGGGGTATGCATTGCGTGCAAAGGTTTATTTGTGCATGGGAGACTATGATAATGCTTTGAAAGATGCAAACGAGGTACTTAAAACACGCAAGCAACTGCTGAATCTGAATGATTATGAAATGACAGAGGGAACAACATGGGGCCGTGTGCATATAAAAGGAGATGAGACCCAAAGATTACCGGATATTGCACATCCGGAGGCTATTTTTACAAGATTCTCAACAGGTGAACTGAGATATGGAACATGTATGAGTGATGACCTGAGAGCTTTGTTCAAAAAAGATTTGCCTAACGGTGCAAGAGATTTGAGAAAGGAGTATTATTTTTCTGAGGATTATGTAAATCTTGGAAGAATGGAGTATATTCCGGGTGAGGTTGCATATGTCCTTTATGCAGATGAAAATTGTGGCCTTACAACAGTTGAGACACTTCTTATAGCAGCAGAGTGCGAGGCAAGGGTTGGCTCAAAGGATAAAGCTATGGAGTATGTTAATTTGTTGAGAGATAATAGAATTGAGAATAATGTGGCTTTGTCTGCATCATCTAAAGAGGAGGCTCTTTCTTTAGTGTTGGAAGAGAAAAGAAGAGAACTTTGTATGAAAGGTGCGTTCAGATATATGGATATGAAACGGTTGAATTTAGACAATAATTTTAAAAAGACCGTTGTGCATAGTGTTGATGGACAAACATATACATTGGCTCCTGATGATTTGAAATGGATATTCCCTATAAACCAGGAAATATTGGACTTCCATCCGGATATGCCGCAATATGACAGAAAGTAAATAGGATAATATGCGAAAGATACTATTTATAATGATTGCCCTTTTTGCCCATTCATTTCTGAATGGGCAGGAGGGTATCTCTTTTAAAAACTGCACATGGCAAGAGGCTGTATCAGAAGCCAGGTCAGATGACAAACCTATCTTTATAGATTTCTATACAGAGTGGTGCGGCCCATGTTATAATATGTCCAAAAATATTTTTGTTCTGCATAGTGTCGGCTCTTTTTATAATGACAATTTCATTTGTTTGAAAATAGATGCTGAAAAAGGGGAGGGCGTTGAGCTTGCAAGGAGGTATAATGTGAGGTCGTATCCTACATATCTGTTTGTAGATTCTGTTACTGAGAGTGAGATACATCGTTCATCGGGGAGTCAGGAGAGAGATGTTTTCCTCTTTACTGGGGCATCTGCTTTACAACCAAAACTGCGTTCAACATACCTGATAGAACAATATGAAGAGGGAAATCGTAATCCCGATTTCCTTATAGATTATGCAATGTATAAAGGAAGTATTCATGACTCCAAATCAGTGGATGCCGTTTGTGCACTACTTGATAATGTTGAGGGGTACTCTTTATCAAATAAAAGGGTGTGGAACCTGTTTGTGAGGTATGTAAAAGGTGTTAAATCATCTCTGTTTAAGGAGTTTGTTGCGGATTTTGAAGAGTTGGAGAGCCTTTATGGAAAAGAGAGTGTCTCTTCCAAACTTTATGAAGAGACAAAATATTTGCGGGATAGAGATATGGTATTGTCTTTACCCAATTTTATCGGGAAAGATGTGGTGCTTATGTATATGGATTATGATATGGCTTTTAATTCGAAAGATTATGTAAAAGCTTCTGAAATGGCAGATTGCCTTATGGCATACAATGGCGTTTTAGCGGAGGAGGTATGCAGGTATCTGTATTATGTAGCCCGATCCAATTTGTACGGGGAATATCCTCATATATGGCATTCCAAATGTCTGGAGGTTAGTAGATTTGTGGCATATAACCATCCTGATAGAGATGATGCTTCTATTCATCAGCTGTACGCATTGCAATTGGAAATGTGGGCAGGTAGGGTCGGAAAAAAACTCATAGAACCCTCTTTTGGTGTGAAGGAGTACTCTATGAGGCCAAAAGATTTAAAGGCAAAACCCAAGAAATAGTTACTCTTTACAAGGCAACACTTCTGTGATATCTAAAACATCGCCATTGCGGTTGAGCAGTGTGAGAATCATCTTTTTTTTCGTTACCTTCATCGTAAACAGGGTGAGTACTCTCATAAATATGGTTATTGCCGGCAAGTGCAAGGCTTATTCCGAGTTCATCAAACAGCTTGCCCCCTCTTGTGTCTTGTGCAGTGAGCCCTTTTTGCGCAAAAGTGGCGCCCGAAAGCGCCACTTTTGTACATATCAATAAGAATTTTCTCATTATTGCGGTTGTAATTCCAATTATTCAGTCATTCCCAATTTCTCCATCAAAGCCTCAGGTCTTGGATCTCTTCCCATGAAGTTGCGGTAAAGTACATCTGCATCTTCGATATTTCCGCGTGAAAGGATGTTTTTGCGGAAGCTCTCTGCAACCTCCTTGTTGAAGATACCCTTCTCTTTGAACATCTGGAATGCATCTGCCTCCAGAACTTCTGCCCATTTGTATGAGTAGTAGCCTGCAGCATATCCGCCGCTGAAGATATGACCGAATGAAGGAGAGAATGCTGTTCCCTCAATATAAGGTACAATCTGTCCCTTCTTAATGGCCTCTGCCTCGTATGTGATGACATCTGTCTGAGGAACCTCTGTAATTGTATGCCATGCCATATCGGTAATGCCAAAATTGAGCTGTCTTACACTTGAATAGCCGCTGTTATAATTTTTTGAATCGATAATCTTCTGGATCAGTTCGTCTGGAATAACCTCGCCGGTCTGATAGTGTTTTGCAAATGAAGCAAGATACTCTTTCTGGGTAGCCCAGTTCTCCATAATTTGCGAAGGGAGCTCAACAAAATCGCGGGCAACATTAGTTCCTGTGAGGCTGCTGTATTTGCCCTCTGCCAGAATGCCGTGCAGAGCGTGGCCGAACTCATGCAGGAATGTTGTTACCTCATAGAAAGTAAGTAGCGAAGGCTCTGTTTCTGTAGGTTTTGTAAAGTTGCATACAATTGATATGAATGGACGCTCTTCAACACCATCTTTATTAAAACTCTGGCCTCTGAACTCGGTCATCCATGCTCCGCCGCCTTTGCTGTCGCGTGGGTAGAAGTCGGTATAGAACAGTGCCATGTGGCGGCCGTTTGCGTCGGTTACCTCATAAACATTTACATCAGGATGATAGCCCGGAATATCTTTGGCTTCTGTGAATTTGAGTCCATAAAGGGAGTCGGCCAATGCAAATACCGCATTTTTTACATTTTCGAGTTTGAAATATGGTTTGAGCAGCTCATCATTTATAGAGTATTTCTCATTTTTGAGTTTCTCCGAATAGAAGGAGAAGTCCCAAGGCATCAATTGGCCTTCAAGACCATTTTCATTGGCATACTTCTGAATCGCAGCAACATCTTTTTTTGCAAATGGAAGTGATTTTACAAGAAGATCGTTGAGGAAGTTGTTTACAGTTTCTGTATTTTTTGCCATTCTCTCTTCCAAAGCATAGTCTGAATAGACTTTATGGCCCAACAGATTTGCCTCTTGAATTCTCAGCTCGGCAATTCTCTTTACAATAGCCTGATTGTCGAACTCTCCTCCAATGGCCTTTGTATTGCTTGCTCTCCACATCTTCTCTCTCAACTCCCTGTTGGTGCTGAACTGCATGAATGGGCTCATGCTAGGGTATTGGAGTGTAAATACCCAGCCTTCGAGATTCCTTGCCTTGGCCTCTGCAGCTCCCGAAGCAACTGCGTATGCAGGGAGGCCTGCCAATTGTGTAGAGTCTGTAATATGCAGAATAAAAGCATTTGTGGCAGCCAGTGTATTGTTGCCGAATTTTAGAGAAAGAAGGCTCAGCTCCTCCTGAATTTTTGCAAATTTCTCTTTATCCTCAGGGCTCAGATTTGCACCATTGTTTGCAAACTGCTTGTAGGTCTGGGTAAGCAGTCTCAACTCTTCCTGACCAAGGTTGAGGCTGTCTCTCTGCTCATAAACAGTTTTGATTCTCTCAAAGAGTTTCTCATTGAGGGTAATTGACATGCTGTATTCTGTTAGCAGTGGAGAAACCTCTTCTGCAGTTTTCTGCATCTGTTCATTTGTGTCGGCCTCATTAATATTGAAGAAGATGCCTGAAACAACATCAAGTTTGCCCCCGGCATAATTCAATGCAAGGATTGTATTTTCAAAAGTGGGAGCATCTGGATTATTTACAATGGCATCTATATCCTGCTTGCCCTCGGCTATTGCCGCTTTGAATGCAGGCAGATAGTGCTCGGTCTTTATCTTGTCGAATGCAGGAGCATTATAACGGTGTGTGGATTTTTCCAATAGCGGGTTTGACATATTATTAGAGTTACATGATGTTAAAAACAGCACGCATAGCGCTGTGAAAATAAAAGATAATTTCTTCATATTATAGTTGTCGGTTATTTGTTCTTGCCTATGTTCTTGTCCTTCTGCAGGTTAGTTTGTCTGTATTACAAGATATTTGGTCTGCTCCCAGAATGCTGCAGGATTTGAGATTATCAGAGAAACCTCTCCGCTCTCCTTGTCCTCCTCAAGAGTGTATGTGCCCTTTGGATGAATTGAGAGTATTTTTGCCTTTTTTGCATTGGTGTTGATTATTGAGATATTCCTGTAATCTATTTTTACAAATGTATCCTGTTCCGACAGATAGGAGACTTTTGCCGACTTGAACAATCCGCCCTTTGTAATGACACCGGCATTTATCAAGTCTGCTTTTGAGCCTACAATATAGTAGACCGAGTAGAGTTCCTGCTCTTGTGAGGCAACTTTATCCTTGAGCTTTTTCTCCTCCTGGCTCAAAGTGTTTACCTCATTTTTTAGATTCGACACAACCTCTCCAAGAGTTACAACCTCTTTTGTCTTGAGTTCAAGTTGCGCTGATTTCTCATTCAGTTGCGCTGTAAGGCTCTTTATCAAATCAGATTTCTCTGCAAGCTCTTTAGAGAGGGCATTCAGCCTTTTCTTGAATTGTTGCGACTGTATTCTGTTGTCGTTTTTAAGGGCTGCAATCTGTTTCTGATATTTTTTGATGGCCTCCTGTATGGCCTCCATGTCATTTTTTATCTGGGTTTTGGATTCTGCAGGAACATCAATGCCATCTTCTGTCTGCGATTGCACTGCAATGATGTTTTCGCTCTCCCTGATTGATTTCAAGCCTGCTTCAACCTCATTGAGAGTGGCAAAGACCTCATCCAGTTCGCTGCTCTGTATGCCATATTCGGTATTGAGTGAATCCAATTGCTCTTTAAGTGCCTTATACTTGCTTGAGTTTTCAACGCAAGAAGTGAGAACTACAGATAATAGTAATGATAATGCAAAAACAACTCTTGTCATAGCGTGATAATTTTTTTGAAATATAACCTCCAAAAGTATACAATATTTTGCAGAGTTGGGAGGTTGCCAAAAGAAATTTTAACAAAAACTTAGCATTTTGCCCGCAAAGAAGCATAGCATTTGAATTGATTGCCGACAAATCCCTGTTTTGTGTCATTGCCTGCTGTCTTTTGCGGTACCTTTCATTATTGAAATGGACTCTGCAATCATCGCTGCAGAATTTTTTATCAGCTCTTCCATGAATCTCTTCTCCACATACGGGACATAATCTGCATCCGCTCCCTTCCATACCCTTCTCCATCCTCTTTTAAGCAGTTTCTGAATTTGAGTGAAAGGTACAAAAAAATGTTGTTGCGTAGAGCGCTGTAGAGAAGATTTGTACGATTTTATAATTATTGATTCCGGCAAGAAATGGCTTAAAACCGATTGTAAGCGATTGAATCCGTTTATAATTGATTCTACCCGTTTATAATCGTTTATAAATGTTTGGGTTTCGGATCAGTGATATGATATGACCTTATTTTGCAAGAAAAATGAATTATGGAGAAATCGGTAAACAGAGTTGAATTGAAGGGGAATGTGGGGCAGGAGCCTAAAATTATGAAAGTTGAAAATGGAGGGAGTGTTATTCGTTTCTCATTGGCAACGCATGAGATGTTCAAAACAAAAAGCGGGGAGTTTAAAGAGGAGACAACCTGGCATAATGTTGTGGCCTGGTCTGTAAAGGGTATGCCCGATTTTGAGAAAATCAAAAAGGGGACCTTCATAGAGCTGGTGGGTAAAATCCGTTATGTAAAATTCAGGGCACAATCGGGCGAAGAGAGATTTATAACAGAGATTCTTGCCCTTAAAATAGTTGTTCCTGTGGCAGAATAAAGCGGCGCTCCATCTAAATTGGGGCCTGTTTGAAATGGGCAATAATCATTACATGGTTTGAGTCTTCGGTGAGGGTTGCAGCAATCTCCTTTGCTTTAGGGGAGCTGCACTCCTTGCTGTATTTGATGAAGTTGTAGGCATCAATAAACTGGAACATTTTGTTGCCCTTAATCATTGCGGGATTGAATGGTATGCCGCCATCAATGTCATTATTGAATGCAAACCATTTGCGGTATTTGTCGGGTGGGAGAGCCCTGCATGAGCCATTCTGTTTGTCGTAGATGAGATACACAAGACGGTTTGAGTGCAGCAGATAGGGTAAAGTTCTCTGTTGTATTCTGCATATAAGCAGAGCTATCT
>JAZNEW010000013.1:0-5046 GCA_045588775.1 Candidatus Egerieisoma sp.
TTCTCGTTCTCATTATCGCAAAGTGTTTTTGAGTATGAGAAAAATCGTGACTCATTTTATAATACTCCTGCTCTAAAAGAGATAGTAGATTCGACAGACGTTTCATTTACCCTAAACACAGATGAATCAGAACTACAATATATAGAAATTGTGTTCCCTAGTAGAATTACAGAAGAAACAATCTTGATTAACACAAAACCCATATCAATAGGCAAGATTGCATTAGAAATGTACGCGCAAAAGATACTAGATAAATTAATCACACCTAAAGATTCAGCGGTTATTGTAGGTGAGTTTTCTATTCCTGTTATGATAGACTATTCTGTTATAGTACATGGATTTCCTTATAACTTAAGAGAAAATAGATTTTTTATATATAAACTGTACTGTGACAATTATGTAGAAGTAAAATATTCAAATTCTGTTTTAATAAACCGTTGTGGCAAACCGTTGAAATCTCACTATTTTTACAAAGGACCGTTTTCAGCTCCTTTAGAAGAGGAAATAGAAAAATATGATAAAAATGATGTTCAAGAACTATTAAATAATCAGTTTGAGATATTAATGCAAAATTTTGGTGCATCCGCTTATATTTCAAAATAAAGCACTACCTTTGCATCAAAGTAGGAACTCGACTCTGCGAGACACTGCAAAATGGTGCAGAATTTATGTGGAGCAATAGCGGGAGATTACGATTGTTGCGATTCTTTAACACGAAGATATAGAGCCATTTAGAAATGAAACTCATTTTCTGGTGGCACCACTTGAAAAGGAAGTTGAGAAAATCAGCTTCTTTTTTTTTGTTATACTAAATTTAAGAGTTTATCTACAGCTATGCCACTTTTTGTGGAAAGAAGTCGCTTTTTGTTTGTCTCATCCACAGAAATGCCCCCTCTCGTGGATATAAAGCACTTTAGCAAGCATCTATGGAGTTATAATGCCTTACCTCTTTACTTCCCGGCTTTCGCCACCCTTGCACCTGAACAGGCGCTCCCCTATCGCAACCTGTTTTTCAGAAAATTTTGTCGGGAAAAGATATAGAAGAAAAGTACACCTGCAAGTTTTACGGCAAAGGCTACCCAGAATGCGGCGTAATAGTCAATATGTTCGGCTACGCTGCCACCCACAAGCATTCCGAGACCGATACCTATGTCCCAACTTACAAGGAGTGTTGAATTCGCCGTTCCACGCTGGTCGTTTGAGGCGAGGTTTATAAACATTGTCTGAAATGCCGGGAACATGTGTCCGTTACCCAAACCTATTATGAGGGCCGAAGCGTAAAATGCAAACTTGGTGTGTGATGCTGCAAACAGAAAATAAGCCACTACAGAGATTGCCAGCCCAACAGTTGCATTCTGAACAATTTTTCCCTGCCTCAAGGTACGTCCACCAACAAGGCGTGAAAGGATAAGACCTATCGCAAGGAGCATGAAGAACATTCCTGCTCCCTCTGCCATGCCAAACTGGTCTTTTGAATAGATTGCTATGTAAGTAGAAAGCACGCCATAGGCAAAAGAGTAGCATATCATGCACAATCCCTGACTCCAGCCCTTCAGCAAGAGGAAGCGGTCTAATGACAATTTCTGTTTTACAGGCATTATCTCCCTCTTTTTCAGATCGAGAGTATAATTGATTGCCAGACCTGTAGCCGACACTGCAAAGGCCAGCCAGAAGAGCAGGTCATAATTTTGCCATGCACCATAAATCATAAGTGCCACTGTAGGCCCTATGGCTGTTGCAATATTGTTGCTCAACCCATAGTAACCGATACCCTCTGCCCTGCGTTTGGGATGCAGCACATCAATCGCCACAGTGCTGTTGGAGACAGTAGAGGCTCCAAAAGGCGCTCCATGAAGAGTTCTCACAATAGCAAAGAGTACTAATGAGCCTGCTGCAATATATCCTAAAAAGAGGGCACAAAAAATGGCATAGCTGGTCAGGAGCACCACTCTGCGCGGAAAACTGTCTACCAAATATCCGCTGAATGGCCTTATTATCAATGCTGTTAATGTGTAACCCGACAGCACTATCCCTATCATCTGCTTGTCGGCCCCAAATGTCTCACTCAAATAGAGCGGCAAAAGCGGAGTAAGGAGCATGAAGGAGAAAAAAATCATGAAATTGGCACACCACACTTTAAGGTAGTTGCTGTTCCACAATTTTGCCTTTACTGCACTATTTGTATCAGATTCTGTCAATTTAAAGAGGATTACACTAATTCTTCAATGAATAATTTACAGAGGTTACCACCCTCACTTTTTTAATGTATGGGGTGTTGTTGTCGCGGTCAGTTATGGAGAACTGTCCCTGACTTGCCCATACAATCTTGCCGAGTTTGCTTTGGGAATCTTTGGCAAACTGCTCCGCAGCCTTGCGTGCATTACGGGTTGCCTCGGCAATCATCTCCGGTTTGAGATCATTCAGAAGCGTATACTCATAAGTGATTCTGTTTTCATAATCACCTCCAACTATCGCAACACCATCTTTGAGCAACTGGCCCTGATTGGCAATAAGCTGGCGCACCTTATCAACCTGCTCCGAGGTTACTGTAATCACCGACTTCACATTATACCTGAACGGACGGTCGTTTGTACTGTAGCGCTCGGCCTGAAGATCTATCACCTCCGGTGCATTCACAGAGATTTCCTCTTTGCTTATGCCATTACTCTGCAGATACTCCAGAATTTTGTCGGAAGTTGAATTTATTGAATTATACAAAGCAGGCAGATTATTGCCCACCTCTTTAAAGACTATCGGCCATACAACTTTATTTGCAGGCACCTCCACCTCTGCAAGCCCCTTAACACTCACTATACGCCCTTTATCAACAAAACTGTCGATTCCACCCTTTATACAAAAAGCCAGAACCACAATTGATATAGCCACAATTATGGCCTCCTTCACCCAATTCTGTTTCATAATAAAAATGATAATGGTATAAAATATTACTTGATAACAGTCAATTTCTCACGTGCCTCACTTGTAGGCATGCAGTTGAAGTGCCACCACTCAGATGGTTCAACAATCCACCCGGCATGTGTCATAACCTCGCGCAACAGGCGGCGGTTAAGAAGTTCCCTTCTGGTAATTTCTCCATTTTCAAACAGCTCCTGCTCCATATCAACCCTTGAGCGGTCTCCAAAATAGTCATACTCAGAGCCCATAGGAATAGGATGGCCTGTGCAATCGACAAGGGTTACATCCACTGCTATTCCAAAGTTATGGGGGCCTCCTCCCCTTTTATGCGGATTTGCAACAAAATCCTCGAGATCAGTTCCTTCCACCACACTCCACATCTGCTCCTGAATCGAACGCGGACGCGCTGCATCATAAACAACCAGATGCAGATCCATTCTCTTTTTTCTCAAATAATCATTTGCCTTTTTCAACATCTCCATAGCCTCCGGAACAAGATATGCTTCGTCGAGATCCTCATACAGCACACGCCCCATAAAGTTATAAGGGGTTGCATAAACCATATAAACCTCAACTCCTGGAATATGCTCTTGTACATTTTGCAAGCCTATCTCTTCGAGGTGCTTTTCAATTTTTGATTTTTTCTGTGCATTTGCATTTGAAACACATATTGCCAGCAATAGAGCAACTAAAATAGAGTAACGTTTCATTTTTATAGTCTATTATTTATTCAGATTCATCAACAATTCTATTCTTAACGGTATATCCGTATTTTTCATAACTCCCCCAAAATACTCAGCGCCCTCTCCATACGCAAAGAGCGGCACAACGGTTCCGGTATGCCCTTTGGTACTGAATGTAAGGGTCAGAGGTGTCTTTTGTCCAACATCATGCGATTTATAGCCTACTGCAGTGCCTCCGGTCTCATGATCTGCTGTTACAACAAGCAAGGTATTAGGATTGTTTTTCACATAATTTACCAGGAACTTGAGTGTACGGTTAAACTCGGCCATCTCCTGAATCATTCCTTCCGAATCATTATTATGGCCATATCCGTCGATTATGGCACTCTCTATCATAAGGAAAAATCCCTTCTCTTTACCAACTCTGCCAAGAACATCAACTGCCTTGGCCACAGCTTTTTCAAGATATTGTTCAGGCTCAGCATCCATTTTTAACCCGACAGATGATTTTTCACCATTTACTCCACCATCTTCACCAGCCGCCAGTTTTGCTGCAAAACAGACCTGAGCGCCGTCGGCAGCTCCGGCCTCTACAGATTTTTTATTTCTTCTGTGAACATACTCCACAGGCAAAATACCCACAAATCTATCTGATTGCGAATTCAACACATCGCCCCACTGCAGATAGACATCATATCCCTTTCCGATGAGAGTCTCTGTCAAATCTACCGAATCGGGACGATTTATAAAGGCACTCAAACCTGCACCTACAGCCACATCCACGCCACTTTCAACAAACTGTTTTGCAATATCATAAGATTTGGAACGGCTGAGCACACCTGCATAAAAGGCTGCAGGAGTGGCCTCTGTAAGGGTTGTATTTACCACTATACCGCTCTTCTTGCCCATTTTCTGCGCCTTTTTGAGCAGGCTCTCCAGCGGAACACCATTTACATCCACACCAAGATATCCGTTGAGAGTTCTCACGCCACATGCCAGAGCTGTACCGCCTGCAGGCGAATCTGTTACATGATTGTTTGCAGAACAGGTCTCCGACAAACCCACAACTGGCTGCATCTCAAAACCGGTCTGCTGCTCATCCTCCAACAGCAACGACGAAACGGCTCCAAAGCCCATGCCGTCGCCAATCAGATATATTACATTTTTAACTTCAGGCACTCTCTCTGCCGAACATGATGCGGCAACAACAGCCACGCAGAACAATAAAATAAAACGGATTCTTTTCATATTCCAAAATAATTCACACCAAATAGAAAAATATTGTGTAAATATAATGATAAAAAGAATAACTTTGTTATTTGAACAAATCCATTTTAAGATGAAACGCATTTTCAAATTCATTATTGTCCCCCTTATCGTTGCACTTGCAATATTTGTCTATTTCAGATTCTATTTTGTATTTGTCGAGGGGGTAAAAAGCGGAGAA
>JAZNEW010000014.1:0-12228 GCA_045588775.1 Candidatus Egerieisoma sp.
GAGGTACCAAGCAGAGTCGAACTGCTGTACACGGTTTTGCAGACCGCTGCCTAGCCACTCGGCCATGGTACCGTTGTGGTTTGGGACTGCAAATGTAGGTGTTTTTTTGTTCTATACCAAATTTATTTGGAAAATATTTGATATTTATTCTTCGCTGAAGAAGTTTTTATACAGGCACTCAACTGATTGGCAAAGTATGTTTGCAAAGTCATACTCGGTTTCGCCGGTGCAACCGTTGGTCATAACTACAAAACCATACTGTTTCTGTTTGTTCCAGTACATTGCGGTGTAGGCACCAAGGGCCAGACCGTCGTGGCCGGTGAGGGTGTGGCCTTTGAGCAGGTTATCGGTTGTTATTATGCCCATGCCGTAATATTCGTTTTTGTAGTTGGTTGGTGTTATCAGCGACTGCATCTTTTCGCAGCTTGCACTATCGAGAATTTTTACACCATTCAATGATCCGTAATTCATATGCATCATCATCACTTTGGCAAGGTCGAGCGCCGAAATTTTAAGACCTCCGGTTGGTGAGAATATCGGTGCGGAGTAACCTATCTGGTAGTTTTCAAGTGCCTCAGTCTGCGGAGTGTAGGCAGAGCTTGAAAGTGTGTATGATTTGTTGGATGAATTGTATTGGTAGAGATTTACAAATTTTGAAGCATCCAGTGCCAGTACATTATGGCTGGCGTATACTCCAAGCGGTTTGAGGATATGGTTCTCTATGTATTTGTCGAATCTTTCTCCGCTTACTTTTTCCAAAATTGCTCCCAATGTGTTGTAGCCAAGGTTGCAATATTGGTATCTGCTACCCGGCTCATAATCGCTCCAAGCTCTTCTCCAGGTAGATGATGAGTCTCTGTGCAGTTGGTTCAGTGAATAGTATCCGTTTGAATCGCTCATGCTCGAAATGTGGGAGAGCAGCATGCCAACGGTTATGGCTTTTTGCGGATATTTCGGATTTCTGATTTCAAATCCCATAATCTCAGAGACATCGGTATCAAGTGTCAGTTTGCCCTGCTCGATCAATTGCATTATTCCGATGGCTGTGAATGATTTTGAGATTGAGGCAATTCTCATTATGTCGTCGTCTTTGAGCGGAGTCCTCTCTTCGAGGTTCTTGTATCCGAGCGACTGGTTATAGACAACTTCTCCATCTTTAACAGCAACAACAGCCAATCCAACAGCGGCGTTACGGCTCATTATATCTGTAAGTTCTTTTTTTATGTCGGGATTGTCGTTCGGAGCAGGCTCCTCTGTGGGATCGGATTGTTTGCATGCGGCAAACAGTAGAAGTATACTAAGGAAAATAGAGGCACTCTTTAATGTGATGCCTGCTTGAAAGAAATTCTTTTTCATAATTTGGAACATATTTATATGTGTTGAAACACGATAAAAGGGAGCAAGACAAACTCTTCCTCCCCTCTGTTTTTAATTAAGGTTAAAATTCTACAATTGGTCGAAATCTACATCTGAAAAGCTGTTTGCTTTCTCCTCCATGGCAGGAGTGTCAAACGGGTTCTCAGTTACAGGACATTTCTCTTTTATGAAATCAATGACCTCCTGAAGGCTCTCTGTGAATTTTTCAAAATCCTCTTTGTATAAGAAAATTTTATGTTTGTCATAGCTGAATCGGCCATCTTTGTCTACCTTTCTCTTGCTTTCTGTTATTGTAAGGTAGTAGTCATTGTTCTTTGTTGCTTTTACATCAAAAAAGTAAGTTCTTTTACCAGCTCTTACCGGCTTTGAAAAAACATCATCGCCATTACGCTCTTGCGCTCCCGCATTATCAAAATCTTCGAAGTACATAATTTTTGTGTTATTTTTTTAAAAGTTTTACAAAGTTAAAATATTTTTTGTCCTAAAAATCTATATTTGCAAAATATTTTAAATTTTATTTGGACATGTTGAGTAGAAGATTAATCAGAGTAAAGGTTTTCAAAATTCTTTTCGGACGGATTATTGCGGGGTCTGATTCGCTAATTGGCGCTGAGAATGAACTTATTGCTTCATGCGAGAAGACTTTGGACCTTTATTGTATGATGCTGCAGTTGCCGATTGCATTGAAAAAAGCGGCAGAGGAGCGCATAGAGATTGGATTGAAAAAGTTCCATCCTACACCCGAGGAGGCCAATCCAAACAGAAAATTTGTAGAAAATGGATTTGTCGGGATACTGGAGAATGATGTGAAATTTCTAAAATTGTGCGAAGGAAAGGGTTTGTTGTGGAGAGATTATGATGTTTTTGTAAGAAGGTTGCTGGCCACTATTGTTTCGCGCGATTATTATAAGGAGTATATGGCAAATGAGCAGCGCAGCCTGAAAGAGGATTGCGCTCTGTGGCGTAATATTTTTGAGCAGGAGCTGGAGGATAATGAGGCATTGGAGGATATTATGGAGGAGACCAGCCTCTTCTGGATGGACGATTTGGGATATGTTCTCAATACAATATTGAAGAATATGGGTATGATTGCCAAGAAGGGTTATGTGATTGTGCCTGATGTATTCCAGAATGATGATGACAAGGCTTATGCAAAGAAACTTCTTACCCAGTCGCTTGTTAAGTATGATGAGTATACCAAACTGATCGCGGAGCATGTTTCGAACTGGGATATGGAGCGACTGGTTGCAACAGACCTGGCTCTTATTGTTATGGGTATTACAGAGGCAGTTACCTTTGAAACTATTCCATTAAAGGTTACAATTAACGAATTTGTGGACATTTCAAAATATTATAGTACCGCAAATAGCCGTATCTTTGTAAATGGTTTGCTCGACAAGATGCTCCAGAAGATGTACAAGGAGGGAACCATTGTAAAAACAGGAAGAGGTCTTGTAGGTTCTGAACAATAGTGAGCATTTTGAAGTATTTTAAAATCTAATGAGAAGAAAATAACATATATACTTATTTACTAAAAATCTAAAAAATAAAAGAGATGATAATGACAATTCTACAACAACAGCAGGCTGCCGGCAGCAATTGGAGTTTTTTGATAATGATGCTTCTTATCTTTGTGGTTATGTGGTTCTTTATGATCAGACCTCAGCAAAAGAAACAGAAGGAGCTTGTACAATTCAGAAATTCACTTAAAAAAGGCGATAAAGTTGTAACCATTGGCGGTATCTACGGAACAGTTGCTGAGGTTAAAGAGCAAAGCGTTATAGTTGAGGTAGACAACAATGTGAAACTAAAAATAGACAAGAACGCTATTGTTAAAGATATCACAGATGTTCCTGTAAGATAAATTGCAAGTCGCGTGATTTATAAAAATGTTGCCTGAACGGTTAAATAAAATATTTGCTAAAAGAGGGGGAGACCTGTTTATACTGGTGTTTTCTCTTCTTTTGGCTTTTTTTATGTGGGGTATGCACCGCTTTTCCCAGACATATTCCACTTTCTTCGATTACAAGGTTGATATTGAGAGCAATATTGCCGGACGGGAAAAATATTCCACTTCGTATAATTCATTGGTGCTTAGAGGAAAAGCTACAGGTTTCTACATTATGAAGCAGCGGTTGTCGGAAAAGGCAAATCTGGAGAGGCTTGCTCTGCAGGTTGATTCAAAGCAGCTGAAAACTGTAAAGGAGAGACCCGATTTCTTCTATTTGAAGAGCGAAGATGTAAAAGAGAAGATACAGCAGACTCTGGGAAATGATTTTCAGTTGGAGAGCATTACAACAGATACTCTCTATTTTCAGTTTGCAAGGCAGGCAAACAGGAAAGTACCGGTGGCAGTGGATCAGGATATAACTTTTGCACCCCAATACACTGCTTTGGGAAGGGTGCAGTTGCGTCCCGATTCTGTTGTTGTGTATGGCAATGAATCGGTGGTTAAGGGAATTGACTCTGTTTACACCAGACTGATTGTAGAAAAGGGTGCAGATGCGCCTGTTCAGGGGGTGATTGGAATAAAGCCCATCAGAGGTGTGAGATTTTCGGAGGATCAGATATATTATTCACTCTCGGTGGGGCGTTATTTCGAAGATAGGATTACAGCCAAGGTGAATGTGGTAAATTCGCCCTCTTCTGTGAATGTGATAATGTTCCCTCAGGAGGTAACTGTGCGCTATAAAATGCTGTTTGATAACAAGAAAGAGCTGGATGCCACTGATTTCCAGGTTGTAATAGATTATAATAAGATAGGGCCTACAAATGTGGCAAGACCATATTTGTTAAAATCTCCCGACAATATCTTTTCTGTGAGTATAGAGCCTGTATTCATCGAGTGTATAGTAAACTGATAATAGTGTATAGAAAACCGGTCGGAATATGAAAGTTTTGGGTTGTACAGGAGGTATTGGCAGCGGAAAGAGCTATGTTGCTGCCATTTTTGAAAAAATGGGAGTTCCGGTATATGATTCCGACAGAAGGGCAAAGGCTCTGTATGATACCGATATGCAGTTGCGTTCGGAGATGGTGGATCTGTTGGGCGGTGAGATCATTAAGGATGGAGTTGTGCAGAGGGATGTGATTGCCGGAAAAATTTTTGGGAATCCCCAGCTTCTTGCCGAAGTGGAAAAATTGGTGCATCCTGCAGTTATGCGCGATTTTTGCAGGTGGAAAGAGAGTGTGGCAGAAAAAATGCCACCTTTTGTTATAATGGAATCTGCAATTCTTCTCGAAAAGCCGCTGGTGAGGGGATTTGTAGATGCAACTCTTACTGTATCAGCTCCTTTGGAGCTCAGGATAGAGAGAGTTATCAAGCGTGATAATGTGGATAGGGCAAGGGTTCTGGCAAGGATGTCGGCCCAATGGAGTGATGAGCAGAGAGAGGCTTTATCTGATTTTATTATCTTTGCAGATGGAAGGCAGGCATTGTTGCCCCAAATAGAACGGGTGTATGATGCAATGGCGGCATTAAATTGAGAATTGGATGGGACTTGGAAAATGGATATCAGGCGCAATCGGTTGGGCTTTGGGTGGCCCGATAGGTGGCATTATCGGCTTCTCTTTGGGAGCGCTGTTTGAGAACAACAGCTCCAATGGCGGCTCTAACGGAGGGTATGATGCCGGTACGAGAAACGGTTATACAGAGCAGCGCAACAGCTTTATGGTTTCGTTGCTTGTGCTTTCTGCTGCCGTAATGAAGGCAGATGGGAAAGTGATGCGATCCGAACTCGATTATGTGAAGGGTTTTATACGCAATAATTTTGGAGAGAATGCCGTTGCCCAGGCACTGAAGATTCTTCAGGATTTGTTGCAGAAAAATATAGATCTGCCGCAGGTTTGCGCACAGATCAAAGTGTATATGGATCTGCCGCAGAGGCTGCAGCTGTTGCACTATCTTGTGGGTATTGCGCAGGCCGACGGCAATGTGAGTTCGTCGGAACTTGAGGAGCTGAAACGCATTGCCCGTTATCTTGGCATATCGGAAAGAGAGAGCGAATCGGTATTTGCCATGTTCGGCAACAGACTCGAAGATGCCTACAAAGTGCTTGAGCTGTCGCCGGATGCAACAGATGAGCAGGTGAAGAAGGCTTATAAGAAAATGGCCTTAAAGCACCATCCCGATAGGGTTGAGGCGCTTGGTGAGGATGTGAAGAGGGCTGCAGAGGAGAAGTTCAAGGCAATCTCAACTGCATACGAAACAATAAAGAAAGAGCGAGGATTTAATTAAGAAAACATACGAAGATGAAAACAGATTTGAGGAAAATTTTGTCAATCAGCGGACAGCCCGGCCTGTTCCTGTATTTGTCTCATGCAAATGCCGGTGCTATTGTTGAATCTATAGTAACCAAAAAGAGATCATGTTGCGGAATGAGTGCAAGACTCACTGCTTTGTCTGATATCTCCATTTTTACTGAAACCGACGAAATCCGCCTGCAGCAGGTTTTTGAGAAGATGAAAGAATATCTTGGCGAAAAAGATGCTCCGTCGAGCAAAAGTGATGCTAAAGTTATTAAAGAGCTTTTTGAAAATGTGTTGCCGGATTATGATAGAGACCGTTTTTATGTATCACACATGAAGAAGGTTGTTGATTGGTATTCTTGCCTCAAAAATTATGCGTCGCTTGATTTTGTGCAGGAGGATGCAGAGAATGCAGAGAACGAAGAGGCTGCTGAATAATATTTGCTGAGCAATAAATAGATAAGCAATTGGAAAGAAAATATACATATTGCAAACCCAGACGGGTTCAGGTCGTAACACTTGGCTGCTCAAAAAACAGGGTTGATACCGAGCATCTTCTCAGGAAACTCAGCGATGCCGGTATTGGGATTGTTCCCGAAGGGAATGATTTGGCAAAAGAGCGGGTTGATGCCGTAATAATCAACACTTGCGGATTTATAAAAGATGCAAAAGTTGAATCGATAGAGGCCATAATGGCTGCGGTAAATGCCAAGAACCAGGGGTATACAGATTATATCTTTGTTTTTGGATGTCTGTCGCAAAGATATATGGATGAGCTTGTTGCAGAAATACCGGAGGTGGATGGCTTTTTTGGTGCCTTTGATATTGAGTCGCTTCTGAAGGTTATGGGTGTTGCAGATAAAAAGTCTCTCGACCAGCAGAGATATCTCACAACTCCAAAACATTATGCTTACCTTAAAATATCTGAGGGGTGCGACAGAACCTGTTCATATTGTGCAATTCCGATGATTCGCGGCAAGCATATCTCCGTGCCGGTGGAGGATTTGGTAAAGGAGAGTGAATATCTTGCAAGTCAAGGGGTTAAAGAGCTGATTGTTATAGCACAAGATACCACATATTATGGGTTGGATCTGTATGGCAGACGTGCATTGGGAGAGCTTTTGCAGAGGTTGTGTGAAGTGGATGGAATAGAGTGGATAAGGCTGCACTATTCTTATCCGGCCCAATTTCCTCAGGATGTTCTTGAAGTAATGGCTTCAAATCCAAAAATATGCAAGTATCTCGACATTCCGTTGCAACATGCCTCATCAAAATTGCTTTCGGCTATGCGCCGTTCGATAGATGGGCCGCAGACCCAGAAAATAATAGATGATATCCGCTCAAAAGTTCCGGGAGTGGTTTTGCGTACAACTATGATTGTGGGCCATCCGGGCGAAGACAAACGTGAATTTGAGAAGTTGCTCTCCTTTGTGGAAAAGAACAAATTTGAGCGTCTGGGTGCATTTACTTATTCTGAAGAGGAGGGTACCTATGGCGCGCAGAATCTTGATGATACAGTACGCGAAAGTACCAAACAGAAACGTTATGAGCAGCTTATGGAACTGCAGTCGGCCATCTCATTGGAGTATAATGAGAGCAGGATCGGTTCTGTTGAAAAAGTTATAATTGATTCATATTCCGACGGTGTGTTCGTTGCCCGTTCACAATGGGAGAGTCCCGAAGTGGATGGTGAGATACTCATTGGAAAAGAGACTCTTCCGGCATTGGGAATTTCTGATGAAGATTTTGAACCATCATCACTTATCGGTACCTTTGCACAGGTTAAGATTGTAGGGGCCAATGAGTATGATCTGGTAGCTGAATTCTGCAGGCCGAATTGATAAAAGAGTATAATTGATGTAAATAAAAGAGTATATTAAAACCTAAAAATATAGATATGAAATTGTTAGAAGGAAAAGTGGCACTTATTACAGGTGCTGCAAGAGGTATTGGCAAGGCCATTGCCCTTAAATATGCCGAGCAAGGTGCAAACATAGCTTTTACCGATCTGGTAATTGATGAGAATGGCGAAAAAACCAGACAGGAGATTGAGGCATACGGTGTGAAAGTTCTTGCAATAGCTTCTAATGCTGCAAAGTTTGATGAGGCTCATGCAGCTGTTGAGCAGGTTGTGAAAGAGTTTGGAAGACTTGATATTCTTGTAAATAATGCAGGTATTACCAAAGATGGTCTTATGATGCGTATGTCTGAGGCCCAATGGGATGCCGTTATTGCTGTAAACCTCAAATCTGCATTTAACTTTGTGCATGCGGTAACTCCTGTAATGATGCGTCAGAGAAGCGGTTCTATCATCAATATGAGTTCGGTTGTTGGTGTTCACGGTAATGCCGGCCAATGTAACTACTCTGCTTCAAAAGCAGGTATGATAGGTCTTGCAAAATCTATTGCACAGGAGCTTGGCTCACGTGGCATACGTGCAAATGCTGTTGCTCCGGGATTCATTATCACTGAGATGACAAACCAGCTTCCTGAGGAGGTAAAACAGGGTTGGGCTCAAAAAATTCCTCTCCGCAGAGGCGGTACACCTGAGGATATTGCAAATGTTTGCGTATTCTTGGGCAGCGAACTGTCGAGCTATGTAACCGGACAGGTTATCTCTGTTTGCGGCGGAATGCAGATGTAAAAGAGTGTAGGAATACTATATTTATAAGGGTTGCCGATATAAAATTGGCAGCCTTTTTATGTACAGCCCTTTTTAAGTATATTTGCATATATTTTAAGAAACTATTTAAATCTATTTTGAGTAAATTTGAATGAATATAAGGCAATACAACAGAATAAGCATTGCAATTATTGCAATAATATGGTTTGCGATGTGTGCAGGCTGCGCTCCGCAGGCCCGTTATTTTAATGTGGATGTGAGAAGCGACAATCATGTGGAGATTCCTCTCGAGGGAAAGAGAGTGGCTGTGTTTGCCCTTGTCGCGCAAAATAATGCAGATAGTGTCAGATGCGGAAGTCTGGCAGTAGGACTGGCCGAAAAAATAGAGCAGGACAGGGGCCTTGCAAAGGGCGAGATTGCAGTTTATTCTGTTCCCAAAATGGAATTCAGAGGATTCCCTTCTGAAATGAACAGCAAGGTGGCGGAGGTTGATACCGCATATTTGTCGCAGCTCATGTTGGGCAGTGGAGCCCAAATGCTCCTCTTTGCAGACAATCTCCGTTTTGGACAATACAGCATACAGCATAGTGTAACAACTTCTGAATATGACAATCTGAATGTTGTAATTCCCTATTATGTAGATTTCAATATTTATGATGCCATTGCCGACAAATTGCTCTTCAAGGCAGAGGTGAAGGACAGTATTTATATGCAGATGCTCTCTTCATCTGTTGTAGGGGGCAATATCGGCGGAGTGATAGCAGGGTATCTGCCCGAAATTTCCCAAAAAATAGGTATCAAGCTGGCTTCCAATATCTCCACACAGTGGGAGACACAGGAGAGGATGCTTATATCCTACGGGGATGATTCGGATTGGGAGGTGGCATATCAGTTGTCTCAGGAGTTCAAATGGCAGGAGGCTGTAGAGAAGTGGATGAAACTTTCGGAGAGCGAAAATCCCAAAAAAGCGGCTTATGCCGCCTACAATATAGCTGTAGGGTGCGAAATGATGGAGCAATTTGCCTTAGCTGAAAAGTGGCTCGAAATTTCGTTGAAAAATTACCGTTTCCGCGAGGCCGTAATGATGTATGAATATATAAAAAAGCGCACAGCATCCAGGTAGGATTCTGTGCGTTCTTTCTTTTTTGCAATATACCTTTTGCAATCTGCCTACAGAATATTTAGCGACTGCTCCTTTATCTTTTCGAGTTCATCCTTCATCTTCACTACCCATTGCTGGATTGTTGCATGGTTTGCCTTTGAACCCATTGTATTTATCTCACGACCCATCTCCTGCGCAATAAAGCCGAGTTTTTTGCCCGGATCGGCTTCGTTGTTTATCGTATCTATGAAGTATTTGCAGTGTTGGCGGAGCCTTACTTTTTCCTCGTTGATATCGAGTTTTTCTATGTAGAATATGATCTCCTGTTCAAGGCGGTTTTCGTCTGGCTGGATCTGCAGATCGGCAATACGTGAGCGGATTCTCTCCTTTACTGTATCGATGCGCTCCTGCTCATGTTTTTCAACTTCGCCCACAAATGATTCAATGAGGGCAACCCGCTCTGTAACATCTTTATAAAGAATGGCTCCCTCTTTTGTGCGGAATCCATTAAGGGCCGCGACAGCCTCTTTAATGGCCGCCGAAAGTTTTTCCCAATTTTCGTCGGTCATCTCCTGCTTTGGAGTCTCAATAACATCCGGCATCTTTAAAATGGCAGGGAACAGGCCATTGTCGTTGCACTCATAGTTTATGCTGTTCTGCAGCGCCGCAATCTGTTTGTAGTACTCAAGAAAAATCTCCTTGTTTATTGTTTTGGCACTGCCTGCCGCATTTTGCTCAAAAGTGGCGAACAGATCGATATTTCCCCTATGCAGCTCTTTTGCTATAAATTGCCTTACCTCCAGTTCTTTCTCTCTTGGAATAAGTGATGTCTTGATACCTATATCGGCATTTTTGCCATTTAATGATCTTATTTCGACGGTTATTTTTCCTTCCGGCAACAGGCATTCTGCCTTGCCGTATCCGGTCATTGATTTTGCCATTTGTCTGTGTGAATTAAAATTGCCCTGCAAAGATAAGGCTTTTGCATAAGAAGTGCTCTTATTGTTGTAGCTTTTTATTATCTTTGTGCGTTAAATTTGAAAAAATGGAAGAGTTAAAGAATGCAGAGGCTCAAGCACCTGAGCGTCAATTGAATTTTATCGAAGAGATTATTGAGAATGATTTGGCAACCGGCAAACACAAAACAGTGCTTACCCGTTTCCCGCCTGAGCCTAACGGCTATTTGCATATAGGCCACGCAAAAAGTATCTGCCTCAATTTTGGTCTTGCCAAGAAATATGGCGGAAAAACCAATATACGTTTCGATGATACCAACCCTACAAAAGAGGATGTGGAGTATGTAGATTCAATAAAAGAGGATGTCAAATGGCTTGGTTTTGAGTGGGCCAATGAGTTTTATGCTTCAGACTATTTTGAACAGTTGTACCAGTGGGCTTGCGAGCTTATCAAAAAGGGATTGGCCTATGTCGATGACCAGTCGCAGGAGGAGATAAGGGCCGGCCGCGGAACTGTCAGCACTCCGGGTACAGAGAGTCCTTACCGCAACAGAAGTGTGGAGGAGAACCTTAGACTTTTCCAGGAGATGCGCGAGGGCAAATATAAGGAGGGAGAGAAGGTTTTGCGTGCAAAAATTGATATGGCACATCCGAATATGATGTTCCGCGATCCGCTGATGTACCGAATCAATTTCTCGCATCACCACAGAACAGGCGACAAATGGTGCATCTATCCGATGTATGATTATGCGCATGGCCAGAGTGATTCAATAGAGGGTATCACACACTCTATCTGTACTTTGGAATTTGATGTCCACCGTCCGCTTTACGACTGGTTTATTGAAAAGCTGGAGATATTCCCGTCGCACCAATATGAGTTTGCAAGATTGAATCTTACATATACTGTGATGAGTAAGAGAAAACTTCTCGAACTTGTTAAAAATAATTATGTTACAGGTTGGGATGACCCTCGTATGCCTACCATTTGCGGTATTCGCAGAAGAGGTTACACTCCTGAGAGCATAAGATTGTTTGCAGAGAAAGTGGGTGTTGCAAAACGCGACAATACTATAGATCTTTCACTTTTGGAATGGTGTGTAAGAGAGGATTTGAACAAGCGTGCAAACCGCTATATGACAGTTTTGGATCCTGTAAAACTCGTTATTACAAACTGGGAGCCGGGCAAGGTTGAGGAGTTTGCCGCTCCGCTTAATCCTGCAGATCCGGATGGTGCAAAACGTATTGTTCCATTTACTGGCGAATTGTATATAGAGCGCGACGATTTTATGGAGGAGCCTCCTAAAAAATATTTCCGTCTGAAACCGGGTGGAGAGGTGCGTCTTAAATACTCATATATTGTAAAATGTGAGGAGGTTGTCAAGGATGAGAATGGTAACATTACCGAAATCCGTTGTACATACGATCCAACCAGCAAACCTGGAGCAGGGGAGTGGCGTTCGGTGAAGGGTACTATCCACTGGGTATCTACAGCGCATGCAAAAGAGGTTGAGGTAAGACTTGTAGACCGCCTGTTTACCGAGCCGTTCATGGATTCTATACCTGAGGGCAAAGATTACAAGGATTATCTGAATCCTGATTCCATGAAAATCATCACAGGTTATGCAGAACCTGCATTGTTGGAAGACAAGAGCGGCATTGCAGTGCAGTTTGAGCGTCTTGGCTATTTTGTTGCCGACAAAGATTCAACCCCTGAAAAGGCTGTATTCAATAAGACAACAGGTCTGAAGGATACATTCAAGAAATAATCTGTTGGTAGGGAAAATAAAAATATGCTGGAGAAAAGATTGACATGAACCCCGAAAGTTAGACAAAAAACTTTCGGGGTTTTGTTATGTATAAAAAGAGAAAAATTCATGATTATGCAGCACGGTTGAAGTATATGCATATGCTTGAAAATGGTT
>JAZNEW010000015.1:0-58937 GCA_045588775.1 Candidatus Egerieisoma sp.
GGCTCGAACCCGCGACCCCATGCGTGACAGGCATGTATTCTAACCAAGCTGAACTACCGCACCATCTTTAAGAACTTCCCGTGGAGTGTTTGTTTCCGTTTGGGATTGCAAAGGTAGTAATCTTTTTTTAATCTCCAAATAAAAAATCAAAAAAAATGCAATTTTTTTAATCTTTTTTTGAAAAGAAGGAGAAATGGACATTTCCGTATTTTCTCTCTTTTACAAAAAGTGGGTGATTTTCAAAGTTATAGCTGCCAGGATGCTCCAATATCAGATATCCGCCATCTTTTACAATATTTTTTGAATCTTGGGCCAAACCAAAAACTCTGTCAGGAATTGTGTCCAATCCTTCAATGCTGTATGGAGGGTCTGCAAATACAATATCAAAACTTTTGGTGCAGATTTTCAAAAAATCAAAGACATTGTGGCGTATTACCTGCATTCCATTTATTTTAAAAGAGGTGGCACACTGCTTTATAAAGCGCGTATGGAGAGGATTCATCTCGATACTTATTATATCTGTGCATCCCCGTGAGGCAAATTCCATACTTATACTTCCTGTTCCGGAGAAGAGATCCAGAACAGAGATATCTTCGATATCAAATTCATTTATAAGTATATTGAACAACCCCTCTTTGGCAAAATCGGTTGTGGGTCTTGCCTGGTAATTATTTGGTGGCAGAATGCTCTTGCCTTTAAGTCTTCCCCCTATTATTCTCATATATTACAATTCATTTAAAACTGCACCGCAAAAGTAGCTTCCTATAAATTTGAGGTCTGATTCCTCCATCAGGCCATACACATGGATTCTGGTAAGCTGTGGATTGAACATTACCTGTTGTACGGCAAGTGTCAGAAAATAGAGCAGCGAAGTGATATCTGCTGTTCTGTATGTATTGGCCAGCAGCAGTTTCTCACCCTCTATTGCCACGATATGAGACAATTTTCTCTCTTTGCAATAGTGTACGGCAACCTTGTTGTGCTCGTTGAGTGTACCGGCATACTCCATCAATTTGCTGATAAGAGGCTCTTTGTCGGGCGGTGTCTCTTTTGGAACAGCAAAAGCCAATACCGCATTATATTTCTCAATCTCAATGCTTTTTACCGATTCATCTTCTCCTATATCAAACATCTCCCCGAGGTAGTTGGGATTGTAGAGATGTTTTGGTATGAGAGTGAATTTTTCTGTTATAGTGTAAGTCTCCATAAAGTATGCGGGTATTTAGGCCAAAAGTAGTAAAAAAAATCGTTTTTTGCTTAACTTTACACTTAAATATAAAATTGTAAAAATGAAACATATCGCAGTTATTGCAGTTCTTGCCGCTATTATAGCATTGGCTTATACCGGTAATGCCCATTTTGATCATTTGATTGAAAATAAAGAGTATAGGGAATCTTCATTTTCTGAATTCGACAAGAGAATGGAGTTGTATAATTTGTCAGATTACATGAAAAAAGAGTTGGATGAGAGAGATTTGACTCAAAAGGAGATTGAGGCTGTGAAGTGGCTGTATGCCTCAATGCCATGGAGTGATGCTGCCGACTACTCTTTGGATTTTTATATCAAAAATATAGAAATGGCACTTAAGGCCAGACAGGAGATGGAGTGGGGAAAAGAGATTCCGCAACGGGAGTTCCTCCATTTTGTATTGCCTGTAAGGGTTAATAATGAGAAACTCGACAATTTCAGGGAGGTCTATTATTCAGAGCTGAAAGAGCGCATTAAAGGTATGGATATGAATGATGCTGCACTTGAGATAAACCATTGGTGCCACGAAAAGGCAACATATCTGCCATCTGATTCAAGGACATCCTCGCCAATGGCTACAATACTTACCGCTACCGGAAGATGTGGTGAGGAGTCGGTTCTGCTTGTTGCGGCATTGAGATGCGTTGGAATTCCTGCACGTCAGGTCTATACTCCGCGATGGGCCCACACCGATGATAATCATGCCTGGGTTGAGGCGTGGATAGATGGAAAATGGTATTTTATGGGTGCTTGTGAGCCTGAGCCTGTGCTTAATATGGCATGGTTCAATGCACCTGCTTCGCGGGCAATGCTTATGCATACAAAGGTGTTTGGAAACTATATCACAGATGAGGATATTATCTCCAGAACAAACTGTTATACAGAGATTAATATGATTCAGAACTATGTGGATACACGCCGCTCTGTTGTAAGGGTTGAGGATATGCAGGGTAATCCTGTTGAGAATGCGGATGTTGAGTTCAAGATATATAATTATGCAGAGTTCTACAGCGTAACAACCCAGAAAAGCAATAAAAAGGGTGAAGCGGCCCTTACTACAGGTTTGGGCGATTTGCTGGCTTGGGCAACATTTGCAGAGAAATTCGGTTTTGCAAAGATTTCGGGAGATACTACAGTTGTGGTTCTTGAGCATACGTTGGGTGAGGAGTTTTCTGAAATGGTGGAGGTGAATCCTCCTGCAGAGGGAAATATTTCTGTGGAGGTAACACAGGAGCAGATAGCGCTTAATGGAAAGAGACTGGCATACGAAGATTCTGTAAGGATGGCCTATGAGGCAACATTCTATAAGGCTCAGAAGCTGGATTTGAAGGGGATGGTACCGCAAGGCAGAGAGAGTGAACTGGAGCAGCTGCTCATGGCATCAAAGGGTAACTGGCGCGAAATTCTGGCATTTGTGGAGTCGGCCGATGAAAAGAGGCGTGGCGAAGCATTGGATATGCTGCAGAGTATTTCCGGCAAAGATTTGAGAGATACTCCGGCTCAGATACTCCGTTCGCATCTGGCCAATACTCCTGAGTATGATTCCATTATCACCAGGTGGAACAGTGGGGGATATAATGACAAGGGCGAAATTGACAGGATGTTTTATGCCCAATATCTGCTTTCTCCACGTATTGCAGGTGAAAATCTGTCGGAGTACAGATGTGAATTGGCTGATTGCGGATTTTCTGCGGAGAAGATTTTTCAGAAGCCAGAAACTGCTGTGGAGCAGTATATGGAGCGCTACGCCAATGAGCCGCTGGATGCATATAATCCACAACGGATACCGGCAACTCCGGCAGCTGTCCTTAAAGTTGGAGGGGCCGACAGATTGTCGGGAAAAATATTTATAATAGCATTGTTGAGAAGTTGTGGTGTGCCGGCAAGGGTGTATCAGGTTACAGGCAAAGCGCAATATTATAAAAACGGCTGGTTCGAAATAACTTTTCCCGATGAACAGATTGAGGCAGATGCAGAGGTGGCAGGCATGGATAAGGGGTATCTCAAAGCCGGATATACTCCAACAAAATATCTGCCCGATCCGCAATATTACAGACATTTTACTATGGCAAAGCTCGAAAACGGCAGGGCATTGGTGCTGAATTTTGAAGAGGGGGATGCTACAGAGATGGGGGCTTTGGCAAGTTGGAAGAGTATACTCCGCAGTGGTTATGAAGTTGAGAGCGGATATTATCTTACAACATCGGGAACGAGAATGGCGTCTGGCGGAGTTTTGGCAAATTTGCAATTTTCGGATGTGGCTGCAGGCAAGACTTCGGAGTTCCATCTGGTTATGCCGCAGAATAACGACAAAATATCGGTTTTGGGGTATATCGATGCAGAAGAGAAGTTCCTGCCTGAAGAGAGTGGGGAGCAGGTCTCTTTATTGTCGGTTACAGGACGCGGATATTTTACAATTGCACTTCTTGGTGCAAATGATGAGCCGTCGGATCATGCTGTGAGGGAGCTGGAGGCATCATTGCCAGTGCTGAATGAGTGGAATCGCAAACTTGTGGTTCTTCTGCCAGATTCAAAGGGATTGCAGCAGACCGACAGGCAGAAACTGCAGGGTGCAGGTGATCTTGTATGTTATGGTATTGATGATAATGGAAAGGTGGCAAAGATGTTGGCCTCTGCATGTAATGGCGAAAAAAATGCTCTGCCAATAATTGCCATTGCCGACAGTTTTGGCAGAGTAGTATACTATTCGCAAGGCTACAATACCTCAATCAGGACTCAGATAACCGATGTAATATCAAAAATAAGGTAGGGCATAGGGGTGCCGGACAAGGCAATCAAACCAATTGGGCCAATTGGGCAACCACATTTTTGTCGGTGTGCTGATTGTTATATAAAGCGGAGCGTGCTGTTGAATGGAACTGTGTGGCTCCGCTTATCTTTTCTATGTAATCGATGTTGCTTGTACGCACGCCCTTTCCCGGCATTATGATTATCCTTCCGTTGCTCTGTTTTACCAGTTCTGCCAGCAGCCCGACACCATGCTCGGCACTCTCTTCCTGCTGACCGGATGTGAGAAGAGTATCGCAACCAAGTCCGATAATCTGCTCAAGTGCCTGGAGTGGATTTCTGGCTCTGTCGAAAGCTCTGTGAAATGTAACTTCAAGCTCTGGTTTTGCCGCCTCCACCATAGCTTTGACAGCCGGAATATCAATATCCCCCTCCGGAGTAAGCGCTCCAACAACAACCCCATTTACACCCATTTTCTTGCAGAGCATGATATCTTCAACCATCAGTTCCACCTCATCCTTGCCGTAAACAAAATCGCCTCCTCTGGCCCTTATGAGGATATTTGTCTTTATGTTACAATTTTGCAGCACCTGTTTTATTGTGCCATAGCTCGGTGTTATACCTCCCAATTCCAGAGCCGAACACAATTCAACTCTCGAAGCGCCACCGTCAATAGCCTGTTCTACATCAAATAGCGATGTTGCGCAAACTTCTATGAACCTCATAATCCAAAAGTATAAGATTTGTTGTGGATATACAATAAAGGGCCGACAAATGCCAGCCCTTTCAAATATTTCAAGTATGTGATTACTCCCAGTTACCTGCGTTGTTGTTAGGTGCATCAATGCTACCAACTTTCAAACCAGGATAACGGCCTGTATCGTTTCTCTCAGCGTTAAGGTTTACGATAAGCTGGTGGTTCAAACCTTTCAAAAGATCAGAGAATGGCATTCCAGCCTCGAAAAGAGGAACATCAACACCTGAAACCACTTTAACGGTAGCTTTCATATCAACCTCTTTCCCATCTGAAAACGGAATGTATCTCAAATCCTCAACATTGAAATCTGTTCTCTTCAAAAGAGTATCTTTAACAGGAATCTCAACATCGATTGACAATACAAGGTTCATACCTTTCTCATAGTATGCCAACAACTCCTCGTTAGTGATTTTTCTGTTTTTCTTTCTCAGTGCCTGTGTGTTTGCAACTGCAACAGAGTCATCCATTGAACCAATCTGTTTCTTGATTGTGATTTTACCGTTGTTGTAGAAATCAATAAGAGTATCCATGCTTGGAGTGAATTTTCCGAAACTGCCTTTGAAAGCTGTTTGCAAAGTACGGATATCCTTCAATCTTTGGATAGCTACTTTTTCTCTAGCTTCTCTCTCTTGTTTGAATACTACTGGCTCCTGAATGCTGTTCCAGATAAGAACTCCCAATACTACGATAATTGCAGGGAGTACCAAAAATGTTAAAATTTTTTTCATAGATATGTTGTATTTTATATGTCGTTTTATCGGACAAAAGTAAAAAAATTATTCTACCCATGCAATATATTTTTAATTTTGCAGCAAATAAATTAAGAAAGAGATTGGAAAAGGTGGATAAAATCAAAAAGATCATATCGCTATTGAGAGAATCGGAGCGAATACTTCTTGTAAGTCATATTAACCCCGATGGTGATGCCATAGGCTCCCTTACAGGTTTGAAATCGTTTCTTCTGGCAAATGGAAAGCAGGCAAAAATTATAGTTCCAAACAAATTTCCAGATTTCCTGAAGTATCTGGATGAAGATGATTCAATTCTCATTTACGAGGAAAATGTGGAGGAGTCAGAGGCGTATGTGGATAGGGCAGACCTTATTATCTGCATGGATTTCAATTCTTTAAAAAGGATTGATGCGCTTGGGGACTCTGTGGGCAGATCTAAGGCAAAGCGAGTGCTTATAGACCATCATCTGCAGCCTGATGCCATTTTTGACCTTGTATTTTCTGATGTAACGGCATCATCTACATGCGAAGTTGCCTATTATCTTATAAAGGAGATGCTGGATGTGGATTCTGAACTCTCTCCTATAAATTTGAAGAGTGCGGTCTCTTTCTATACAGGTCTGATGACCGATACCAACAATTTTGCGAATTCTGTTCGTCCGCTTACCTTCAATATGGCTTATGAACTGCTTTTGCTGGGTGTAGACAAGGAGGATGTGCAATTTAAGGTGTTCAGCGGCTTTAAGGAGCAGCGTATGAGAATGATGGGCTATATGCTTTACGAAAATATGAAAATATTTCAGCAGCAGCGAGCCGGATTTATGCTTATTACAAAGGAACTTAAAGAGCGTTTTGATTTCTCCGACGGCGATTCTGAGGGGTTTGTAAATCTTGCTCTCAATATAAAGGGTGTGGAGGTCTCTGCCCTTTTTACCGAGGCCGACGGTTATGTGAAGGTATCACTGCGTTCAAAAGGTGATTTCTCCGTAAACAGATTGGCAAGAGCCTATTTTAATGGCGGCGGACACGAAAGGGCTGCGGGTGGAAAGATTTTTATGCCTGTTGATGAGGTTGAAGCATATTTTTTGAACTCACTGGAAGAATATAGGCATACGATTTGCAATGCTAACGGAAATCAGTAGTTATGGGCAGAAAAATTATCTATATATTGGCTGTGTTTGCTGTATTCGCAACTTTTTCATGCACAAAACAGGATAGGGAAAACAGTATGGCAAATCAGGAATCTGCGATTGATTCCTATATTTCGTCTTTGTCGGATGTTGCTGTAGTGCGTAACAGCGGATCCAACAGGGTCGTTCTTCAGGCAGGAAAAGAGGGTACAGATGCGGCAGTAGGGGATTCATTGTATATAAGGTATGCCGGATATATATTTTCACGCGGAAAGGGTACTTTGTTTGCTACAAATGATTCTACCATAGCCGGACAGACCGGTTATCCACAGCAGGCACCGTTGGCGATAAAATTGGGGAGCAGCGATTTGATCAGAGGCCTCAGATATGGTCTGGAGGGGGTTAAAGAGGGTGAACACTGTTATATAATATTCTCAGCAAAATATGGATTCGACAATGTTGTCGTTTATAATATTCCAAAATTGTCGCCCCTATTTTTTGAAGTTTGGGTAGACAGAGTAATCAATTAGATAAAAAAGTAGTATATTTGCGTGCTATGGTTAAAAGTTTGAAATATATCATTATGGCCGCTTTTGCTGGTCTTCTTGTATTCTCCTGTGCAAAAGAGGAGGATGAAAGCAATGCTTCTGTACAAAAACGTATTCTGAAGGCTTGGCTGGAGGTAAATTATCCCAGCAAAAATTATACTGTTACAAAATCAGGTCTGGTAATACTTGACAAGCAGGATGGAGATGGCCTGTCGCCGGAAAATGAGCAGGCTGCATATCTGAAGTACAGTGTGAAGGATCTTGGAGGCAATTATCAGAGCACCATGTTCAAGAGCGTGGCGGAGACATTGGGTACATATTCTCAGGCCAACTATTATGGCCCGCAACTCTCTACTTTGGGTTATGGCGATATTACTGAGGGTATGAATGAGGCCTTGCAAATGATGAGCAAAGGGGCTAAAATGACAATCATAATACCACCTGCTTTGTCGAAATATGAT
This sequence comes from Candidatus Egerieisoma sp., assembly GCA_045588775.1. Taxonomy (GTDB): domain Bacteria; phylum Bacteroidota; class Bacteroidia; order Bacteroidales; family UBA932; genus Egerieousia. The sequence goes on from JAZNEW010000015.1 coordinate 7,625, forward strand.
AATCCGGAGAATTATGATAATGGATACGGTTATGGATATTCCACTGAAAAAACAGAGTCTGCATCAACAAATCTCATTTACGAGATCGAAATGTTTGATGTAGTCTCAAATTTGCAGAGATATCAGTTGGATTCATTGCAGAGTTTCAGGGATATTTACTATCCTGGGCTCGATTCAACCGCAAATATGTTCTATTTCAAGAAGCTGGAGGGTACAGCAACTGATACCATAGAAGATGGCAAAACTGCAAATGTGTGGTATGTGGGACGTCTGCTCGACGGCTATGTATTTGATACCAATATTGAGGATACTGCCAAAAAGTATGGATTGTATACATCAGGCGGCTCTTATGAGGCACTTTCTGTAACTTATGAGGAGAAATATGAGGATATGGCCAGCGGTGTGGGTACAATAAATGTGGCAGGAAGCTCTTCAAGTTCAAGCAGTGATGATGAGGGAGGAAGTTATGTTCCGGGATTTGCAAAAGCTCTCAAGTGTATGAAATTTGGCGACCACGCCATTACATTCTTCGGCTCAGGATGGGGCTACGGTTCCACAGGAACTATCAGCAATGGCGCAGGTATACCTTCATACTCAATGCTCTTTTTTGAACTGTACGTTGAAGAACCGGAGGATTAGGGAGAAAGAATATGAAAATGAAGGAGGGGTTCATGTCATTTTGCCCTCTTTTGCAGTCTCCTTAGAAAAGATATCCGGTATTGATATAGAATGCTCCGTTGCCGTCTTGTTTGCCATATTTTCCTACAGGTTTGCCATACTCGAGACATACTATAAAGTTCTGGTTCATGATAAATCTGAAGCCGCCTCCAACAGTGATGTGAGGCCTGTCGGATTTTAAACCATAGCTCATATATGTATTGTACTCCTCTTTTGCCCGATTGTAGGCATCTTCTGATTCAAAATCATTTATGGAGCGGCCGAATGACATATCATACTCCTTTGTGACCATAGTGCCGTCGCTGAAGCAGTTGAGGCCCAATGATATGTTCTGTTTCCACAATGTAAAGGAGACAAAACGCCATCTTGCCTCTGCATTGTATGAGGCCATGTCGAGACCTTGCACTCTGTTTCTCATTATACCGCGGATTGTACGGAAACCGCCCATGCCGTCGCGGTCATATGATTGGCCCATAGTAGTTATATATGGCAATACATAATATGGGGCGTTTGTGCCGAATGTTCCCTGATAGTTCAATCTGTAGGCAAAAGTGAGGATGTCGTTTTTAACTACAGGAATATAGTGGCGGAAGGTTGCCGAATATTTGGAGTAGGGGTGTGTAGTTCCTAAAAATTTCGGAGCCAGAGTTACATGGGCCTCTGCCCAGATGCCTTTAGATGGAGCTCCCTCTTTGTCTCTGGTATCATATAGCAAGCCTAACCTTACAGTGCTGTTTACACCTCCATCCATTTGGTCGTCTGGAATGATTCCCCATTTGCAGTACTGCTCATAGAGAGTTTCAACATATCCGGCAGGAGAATCAGGATCGCTCGGGAATATCTCGTTCTCATCCTTGTTTTTGTTGATTTTTGTGCGGTTTATCGCGCCCTGATCGAAATAGCTCAGGTGATAGCCTGCCTCCCAGAAGAGCTTGTTGTTCCAGAGATTGCCAATAAAATCGGCTTTAAACAGGGCTGCAAGACGTTTGGTCCTGTAATATGGTGTATAGATGAATGAAGTACCCTCTTTGCCAGCCTTTACCTTGTCAAAATCATAAAACGACCGGTATCCGTTGAATCCGTAGAAGTCCATTGCATTGTCGTTGGTTACGGCAAGTGCTGTTGAAAAGCGGATTCCCTGAATGAGGTATTTTGTGTCGTATGAGATTACAAAGAGTTGGGATCCTTTTGTAAAAAATGATGCTTCGAAATACCATTGCTGGCGTGTATTGGGATATGTGGAGCCGTCGCCAAAATCATATATATTGAGTAGTGCACCCAGCTGGAATCCTTTGTCGGCATCAAAAGCAACTGCAGGCAGCGGGCCAAAATTGTATCCTTTTTTTATAATCTCCTTTTTCTCTTCATTCTCCGCATTTTGGGCACAGAGCGATGTTGCAAATGATAAAATTACAAATAGAATGGAGTAAAACTTGCTTTTCATAGGTGTGTTGTTAATATTGTTTCTTAGTCGAAGAGCATTTTGTTGATCTCTTTATACAGCTCTCCCAATTTTTTGTTATGCAGCAGCTTCCAGTCTGAAATTTCGAGTCTGAACATTCTCCACATTTCGTGCGCGACAATAGGGGCAGGTATGAACAACAGCACTCCTGCAAGTGCCATTTCCCAAGGCAGGAAAGAGAATGCTATTGCTGCATAAATAATCATCAGCAGCGGCCACACCACCAGATTGACCAGAAATCTTACAGAGTTCCGGAATGCCAGATCTTTGAGTAACTGGAAGGCCTTTTTGCATAGCAGAACCATTGGAAGTGTGAGAATGGATGCCACAATATAGTAAGGCAACAGCAGGAGATTGAGCAGAAATCCTATGCGTCTCGAAACAAATCCGAACCGGTTGGTTATAGACGAAAGGCTTATTCTCCTTGAAGTGCGCTCCTGGTATGCCCGGTTGCCGAGTTTGATCAGTTTTTCAGCCTTTTCGGGCATATTTTTATAAAGTTCCGAGACTCTGTCGAGCAACATCTTGTTTGCCTTGAAGTGGGCGAATTTTCTGCCCATATCCTTACCTTCTGCCGATTTGAGGATAATATTTCTCTGTCTTTTCAAACCTGCTGCACATACCTCATAAATTGCATAGTAGTTTTCATCATCAGGTATGTATGTAATGAGAGATTTTATCCTTTCCGACAGATCCTCCTTTATTATATTCATTTGCTCCTGAGGAGTAAGGTCTGGATGCGATGCGATAAATTTGCCGACATCTATAGGTTTGCCGACCTGTACTCTCACTGTTGAGCGGAATCTGAAGAAATTGCCATATTGCAGCCCTACAGGAACAATATACAGAGGCATATCCGGCATAAGTTCCTTTGCCTGGAAGGCTATTCTGAATATTCCTTTGGAGAGTGGCTGCGTTGAGTGTTTGGCAAGATGCTGGCCCTCCGGGAAGATGCAGAAAGGAATTTTATCTTTGAGGACATCCACAGCTTTGTCTATGGTGTCATTATTCTTCTTCACCTCATTTATACCGTCGCGCATACGCATGATAGGCATGATTTTTAGGAAGGCGAAGATTTTTGCAAGGATCTTTACCTTAAAAATATCTGCGCGTGCAACAAATACCTTTGGTTTGCGGTCCATTGCCAGAACTACAAGAGCATCCATCAAGGCATTTGCATGATTCGGGGCATATATTATAGCTCCATCTGTGGGGATATTCTCTGTTCCGGTATATCTGATTTTCCTATAGGAGAGTTTAAGCGCAGCATCTACATAATATCGCAGAATGGCATAAACTCTGTTGTAGTCCTGTATTTTCTTTTTTGGAGCCATGATTCAATCTTTAAGTGGAGACCTGCGGAACATATAAGAGACACCCAATCCCGATATTATGTGCCAGATGCCCCACCATGCGGTAATAATCAGCATTCCACCATAATGGCCGTGCCATATTTGAGGAGGAAAAATCATAGGATTGAAGAGAAGTATAAGGCCAAGTCCCGAATTTTGTATTCCAACCTCTACAGTAAGTGATCTGCAATCTCTGACGGGCAGTTTGGCCAGCTTGCCTCCAAAATAACCTGTAGCAAGTGCAAAACCATTATGTATGAGTACTATGATGCAGACAAAATGGAGATTCTCTATGAACAGTTTGAAATTTTGTGAAAAAGAGACAGCGACCATTGCCAAAAAGAGCAGGATGGAGATGTACTGGGTTGGTTTGCTTATCTTTTTTGTGAACTGAGGAAAATATCTGGCGCACAATATACCCAATATAATAGGAACTCCCAACAGCAACAAAATCTGTTCAAGCATTGGGAAGAAGGGGATAATAAGTGTAGGTATATTGCTTTTGATACTGATTATCTGGCTGTACAGCGAACCCCACAGAAAGAAATTGAATGGCGTAACAAGCGGAGCAAATGCTGTGGTAATGGCAGTAAGCGATACCGACAATTCAATGTTTCCTTTTGAAAGGGACGACATGAAATTTGAGATATTGCCTCCGGGACAGGATGCCACAAGAATCATTCCGAGTGCAATCATTGGGGTGATAACCGGCGACAGTGCGAGCGCAACGGCAAATGTTACGGCAGGGAGCGCTATCCATTGCAGCAGGATGCCTGTAATTACAGATTTCGGGTTCTTGAATACATCCTTAAATGTTTGCAGTTTGATGCCTAATGCAACGCCAAACATTATAAAGGCCAGGATAATATTAACAATAGCCATTCCTCCTTCGCCAAAATTTATGGTCAGGGCGTTGAGGCTTTCCAATTGTTCTTTCATATGTGTAGGTTTAGTAGGGCACAAATATACAATAATATTTATAAAGTTGTCTATTTTACCACTTTAATACTCTTTTTGTGCAGATAGTGTATTTATTCGGGAGGGTGAATAGGATGCCGGAAACTTTGTGAAAAGGGTAAAAAAAAGAGAGCGGCCATCAAATGAACGCTCCCGATTTTCGATTTATTCCGGCACTCCGTAAAGTGCAGGTAACTTATTTCTCTACATAGTGGAAGTGAGGGCCGAATCTTTCGAATGCGGCTTTGTCCAACTCCTCCTGTGCGCTTGGATGAGCTACACTTATTACAAGTTTTGCTCTCTCCTGCAGTGATTTACCATATAGATTTACTGCTCCATACTCAGTTACAAACCAGTGGATGTGGTTTCTTGTTGTAACAACACCTGCACCAGGGGTAAGAATATTTGCAATCTTGCTTATGCCTTTGTTTGTTGCAGAAGGCATTGCGATGATCGCTTTACCGCCTTGAGAAAGGGATGCACCGTAGATGAAGTCGATTTGTCCGCCAACACCTGAGTAGAATTTTGTACCAAGTGAATCTGCGCATACCTGACCTGTAATATCAACTTGAAGTGCTGAGTTGATTGCAGTTACTTTAGGGTTTTTGGCAATTACAAACGGGTCGTTGGTATATCCTACATCCATCATTGCAACCATAGGGTTGTCGTCGATGAAATCGTAGCAAGTCTGTGAACCCATAAGGAATGTAGAGACCATTTTGCCTTTGTCGATAGCTTTGTTTGCACCGTTGATAACACCCTTCTCAACAAGTGGAAGAACACCATCTGCAAACATTTCGGTATGGATACCGAGGTTCTTGTGGTTGCCAAGCTGTGCAAGCACTGCGTTAGGAATGGCACCGATACCCATTTGAAGGGTAGCGCCATCTTCGATAAGGGCTGCACAATTCTTACCTATGGCAATCTCAATATCAGAAGGTGCTGCAAAATGGGCAGGCTCAAGAATGCTGTCGTGCTCAACAAAATGGTCGATCATGCTCATAGGAATCATTGCATCACCGAATGAGCGTGGTACATTTTTGTTTACAACAGCAATTACAACTCTTGCACACTCGATAGCAGCCAAAGTGGCATCTACAGATGTTCCCAACGAAACATAACCATGTTTGTCTGGAGTAGAAACCTGTATCATTGCAACATCACAAGGAAGAACGCCACTTCTGTATAGTTTCTGGGTTTCGCTCAAAAAGATTGGAATATAATCTGCATATCCGGCCTGAACACTTTTTCTTACATTTCCACCAACAAAGAATGCCTGATGGAAGAAGATGCCTTCATATTTTGCATCTGTGTAAGGTGCTTCACCTTCAGTATGCAGGTGGTGGATTTTTACATCTCTCAATTCGCCTGCATCACCTCTGCGGCAAAGGGCGTCGATAAGTACTTTTGGAGCACTTGCAACACTGCTCAAGTGGATATGGTCGCCACTTTTTACATATTTGACAGCCTCATCTGCGCTGATAAATTTTATAGTTTTCTGCATTTTTATGTTATTTAATTAGTGAAATTTGTCGTGGTCTGAAATAATCAACAAAAGTATAAACTTTAATGTGGATTAGCAAGCATTTTATTTAACTTTGCACGCATTATGCCACTGATAACTATAACGAGCGACTGGAGCAAGAATGATTGTTATCTCCCTGTTCTGAAGGGGAGACTCTATTCGTTGTGCCCTGATTCCCAAATTGCAGATGTTTCGCACAACATCAGTCCATTTGATGTTTTTGAGGCCTGTTTCATACTCAAGCACTCTTTTTTCAGCTTTCCAAAGGGTACAATTCATATAATCGCGGTGGGGGAGAGTCCTCTTTGTTGTGGAAAAATAACAGTGGCAAAGGCCTTCGGACACTATTTTATAGGTGTGGACGACGGAAAATTCTCGCTGTTGTTCAATAATCCCGATAATGTGGAGGCCTATTGTGTGAAATGCAGTGATGCAGCAGGCCCTTTTGCAGAGGCTGACATTTATTGCAAGGCTGTAGAGGCTGTTATTTGTGGAAAAGAGTCTGAGCCTGTTGAACTGCAGAGAGGCGGAGCGGAACGGGCAGTGGTGATGATTGACAAAATCATAGGAAGGGTTGTGCATATAGATTCATACGGCAATGCAATAACCAACATTTCGCAGAATGATTTTTTGAAGGTGTATGATATGGTGGAGGAGAAAGGAGGAGCCGGTTCTGAAGGCGGTCCCGATTTTGTGATTTATGCAGGAGGCCCTCATTTGAAATTCAATGAGATCAGTGACTGGTACAATAGTGTGGCTCCCGGTAATGAGGTGGTGTTCTTCAATTCGATGGGGCTTTTGGAAATAGCTGTGAACAGAGGGAATTTTGCACTTGCCGAAGGGATTGACACTACAACGGAAATATTGGTAAAATTTAAATGATTGCAGATTTGAAAACCGACAATAATATGACAAAGAGCGAAAAAAGAGCAAAACAGATGGCGGCATTCGGCCGTATTCTGGATGTTATGGATGAGTTGAGGGAAAAATGTCCTTGGGATAGGGAGCAGACAATAAAAAGTTTGCGCACGATGACCATTGAGGAGACTTTTGAACTTTCTGATGCAATATTGAATGACGACCTTCACAATGTGTCAAAAGAGCTTGGAGATCTTCTGCTGCATGTGATTTTTTATGCTAAGATTGGTGAGGAGCAGGGCGAATTTGATATAGTGGATGTTATCGACAGACTCTGCAGTAAATTGATTTACAGGCATCCTCATGTATATTCAACAGTTGAGGTAAATAATGCCGGTCAAGTTGTCCAGAATTGGGAACAGCTGAAAACCAAGGAGAAAGATGGCAATAAAACAATTTTGAGCGGAGTGCCGGAGAGTATGCCGAGCCTGATAAAAGCCTACAGGATGCAGGAGAAGGCTGCTGCAGTGGGGTTTGATTGGGAGAAAAAGGAGGATGTGTGGGCTAAGGTAAAAGAGGAGATTGTTGAGTTTGAGAATGAGATTGAAAATATGGATCAGGCAAAGGCTCTGGATGAGATGGGTGATCTCTTCTTCTCATTGGTAAATGCAGCGCGTCTGTATAAATTGAATCCCGATACTGCTTTGGAGAGTACAAACAAGAAGTTCAGACGTCGTTTCACTTATCTCGAAAATGAGACCATAAGAAAGGGAAGATCGTTGAAGGAGATGAGTCTTGAGGAGATGGACGCCATTTGGGATGAGGCAAAGAGAAAGGGATTGTAAGAGTTGCAGATATGGAGAATTGGCAGGAACGTACAAATATTCTGATAGGAGACAGTGGCCTCGAAAAACTGGCATCCTCAACAGTGGCTGTGATAGGTCTTGGAGGAGTTGGCGCATATGCAGCTGAGATGTTGTGCAGGGCCGGCGTTGGAAAACTTATCCTTTTGGATTCCGACATGGTGAGCGTAACCAACAAGAACAGGCAACTGATAGCGCTCGACTCAACCGTCGGAAAAATGAAGTGTGATGTGCTTGGCGCACGCCTGAAGGATATTAACCCAAATGTGGAGCTGGAGCTTGTTGCAGAGTATCTGCATGAGGATAATGTGGCTACATTGTTGGGCGGTTATCAGATTGATTTTCTGGTAGATGCAATAGATACTCTTTCGCCTAAAATTGCTCTTATAAAATATTGTACCGACAACTCCATAAAACTTGTTTCGTCGATGGGGGCCGGAGCGAAATTTGATGCTACGGCAATACGTATAAAGGATTTGTCCAAATCATTCAATTGCCCGTTGGCCTACATATTGAGAAAAAAGTTGCGGAAAGTTGGTATTCACAAAGGCTTTGATGTGGTCTTTTCAGAAGAATTGCCCGACAAAGAGGCGATTGTGCCTATGGAGGAGCGGAACAAAAAGAGCCAGGTGGGAACTATTTCATATCTTCCTGCTGTGTTCGGTTGTGTGTGTGCCCAGGCGGCAATCGGGTTTTTATTAAAAAAATATTAACTTTGCAGGCCTTGGGCCTTTGATTGTTTAAATCAGATAATTTGAAAATTCTATGCAGATTCAGATAAAAGAAGTAACAACATCCGGAGAGCTTAAAGCTTTCTATCAGTTCCAGAACAAACTTTACAAAGATTGTGAAGCATATGTTCCTACATTGGATATGGATCAGAAGCAGAGTCTTACAAAAGATCCTGCCTTGGATTATTGCAAGCGCAAGATGTGGCTCGCATATAAAGATGGAAAGGTTGCCGGAAGAATACAGGCTATTGTCAATCCGAGATACAACGATTTCTACCACACAAAACGGGGCCGTTTCGGATGGTACGATTTCATAAACGACATGGAGGTGGCAAAGGCTCTTATGGATACCGCTTCAAAATGGCTGAAAGAGCAGGGAATGGAGGTAATTCATGGCCCGTTGGCCTACAATACTTTGGGCAGACAGGGTATGCTTATTTCGGGATTTGAGAATACACCTCCTGTGAATTGTCTCTACAATTATCCATATTATCCAAAATTTATGGAGAAGATGGGTTTTGAGAAGGAGTGTGATTGGATTCAATACAAGTTGAATGCTTCACAGGCAACTCCGGAAAAACTTACCAGAATAGCCTCAATGCTTATGAGCAGGTATAATTTGAGACTGCTCGACATAACAAAAGTGGGCAAGGAGGAGAAGGAGGTGCTTATCCAGAAATTCTTTAAAATATATAATGAGTGCTTCAAAGCGGTAGATAACTTCATTCCATTGACTGAGAAGGAGATTACTGTAACCGGCAATTCATATTTTTCAAAATTGAAGCCGGAGCTCACTTGTCTGGTAATGGATGAGAATGATGAGGTGGCAGCTTTCGGATTGTGTCTGCCAAGTTTCTCGGAGGCATTCAAGAGGGCAAAGGGAAAATTGTTCCCGTTTGGCTGGTATCATATTTTGAAAGCATACAGAAAGTACAATACCATCGATCTGATGATGATCGGTTCATCTCCATCGTGGGCGCTCAAGGGACTTTCGGCTGTGTACCATGCGCATTTGTCGGGCAGTTTCATCAAAAACAAGATTGCTTATGCCATAACCAATCCGCAGATTATTACCAATACAGCTGCAATCAAGGTTTGGGAGAGCTACGAGCATGAGGAGTATATGAGACGCCGTTGCTGGTGCAAGCCTCTGTAAGATTTTTCCGAAAGAGAGAGCAATTTTCAGATTTCCAGTAACTCTTCCCATCTGTTCCAATTGAAAAACGGGAAGTGTGCATCGTTGGTATACTCTATTGAAAAGTCGTGGGCATTAAAGGCCAGGCGGTTATTTCTGTCGGTTCCCAACTCATATTCACGCCAGAACCTCTGCTGGTTTTTGGCAGGAATTGTAATGTCGTTATTGCCTATAATGATTCTGTTCCAGAAAATTGCATTGCTGAATACATAATTCTCCTTTAGTGCCGACAGTTCATTTTTGACATCTTCCAGGGCTCTGTTTGGGAAGGCGGCGAGAAATTTTTCATAAATTTCATCATTGCCGCACATCCTTTGGCAATATTTGCGGATACATTTGGAGTTGTTTATCGTATATTGACCTGAGGCCACTTCGCGCTCCAGCTCCTTGAGTGTGTTGTTGAATAGTTTTTGCGGAATTCCCCAGATATTGCTGACCGGGCATAATGTTCCATTTACGGCTATGGATTTTTTGATTTTTTTAAGAAGCCGCAAGGCCCTGAACCGGCTTTGTGGGGTGAGGTGCTGCAAATATTTGTCGAGCATGGCTGATGCAGCCCATACACCTGAGCCAAAGGCTATTACATTTATTTGTCTGTATCTTTGTACTGCGTTGTGAATTGGGCACAGCGGGTGTTGGAGACCGGGCTCGCAGTCGAAATTTTTACAAATTCCCAAATCCATGCTTGTGTAGTTGAAAAAGATTATCACATCATGATCTTCGCTCTTCAGATGTGATAACGGTAGCCAGTCCATGCCCCATCCTGCAAAGAATATGATAAGTTGATTGCAGTGATTATTCAGGAACTTTGTCTCCATTGCTTTGCTTTTTTCTGTTTCGCTATACAAATGTATTAAGTTTATTTTAACATTGTTCAGGCATATATATTTTTTTCATTCCATTAATTTGCGTATTTTCGCACGTTATTTATATATATTGTATGAGCGAGAACAGTTTGATAAGCAAAATAGAGGGTTTGCATGCCAAATTTGCATCTATTCAGGAGCAGATTTCAGACCCCTCTGTAATGAACGACATGAAGAAATATGTGCAGCTGAACAAGGAGTACAAGGAGCTTGCACCAATTCTTGAAGCCGGAGACAAATACAAAAAAATGGTTGAAGATTATGAGGCTGCCAAAGAGATTCTGCAGAATGAGAAGGATGAGGAGCTGAGAGAGATGGCAAAAGAAGAGGTGGCTATGCTTGAACCTGAATTGCCTCAGATGGAGGAGACAATAAAGCTGCTTCTTATTCCTGCCGATCCGCAGGATGCCAAGAATGCCATTATTGAGATTCGTGGTGGAACCGGTGGTGATGAGGCTTCGATTTTTGCCGGTGATTTGTTCAGAATGTATGCAAAATATGTGGAGAAGAGGGGCTGGAAACTCGAAATTACAAGCCAGAGCGAGGGCGCTGCCGGTGGTTTCAAGGAGATTATATGCAAGGTGAGCGGTGATGGTGTATATGGCGTGTTGAAGTATGAGAGCGGTGTGCATCGTGTACAGCGTGTGCCTCAGACTGAGACTCAAGGTCGTGTGCATACCTCAGCTGCTTCTGTGGCGGTGTTGCCGGAAGCTGATGAATTTGATATAGAGTTGAACGAAAAGGATATCAGAAAGGATACATTCTGTTCGTCAGGACCGGGCGGACAGTCGGTAAACACAACCTATTCGGCTATACGTCTGACACATATTCCGTCGGGCCTGGTTGTGCAGTGTCAGGATGAGAAGAGCCAGTTGAAAAACTACGACAAGGCATTGCAGGAGTTGAGAACCCGTCTTTACAACTTGGAGTATGAGAAATATTTGAACGAGATTTCTGCAAAGAGAAAAACAATGGTTTCTACCGGAGACCGCTCTGCAAAAATCCGCACATACAACTATCCTCAGAGCCGTGTAACAGACCATAGAATCAACTGGACAATGTACAACTTGCCTGTGTTTATGGATGGTGAGATTCAGGAAGTTATAGACCAGCTGCAAATTGCCGAGAACGCAGAGCGTTTGAAAGAGAGCGAGTTGTAGAGAGACCGGCTATTAGGATGTTAAAGTAGGTATTTTTAATGTCGTGTTTATACATCATTTAAAGGAATAGGTAAATGTGGAGTATTTGCAGATAATGAAAATATCTCAACGGGGTTAGTGAGCTGCTCTTTGGACATAGTCCGGAGAGCAGCAATTTTTTTACTACAGGGCAGTTTAATCTCTTGAAGATAGTGTCGGTATAAACTGTTTATGATTCAGTTAAAATTATATGTATGAAACTGTCGAGAATTTAAATAGTTTCTAATTGGTTTTTATTATCTTTACAGACTGAATGCAATATTAAAACTGTAAATCAAATTTACTTGACCATATGAATAAAAAACTTAAATGGGGATTAGTCGTATTAATCCTATTGTCATTAGTCGCTTGGGGTATTTATTCACAGCTCCCTAAAACCAATAAAGAACTTGCTGCTGCCGATAAAGTTGTAAGAGGTGGAAACAGCAGGGCTCTTAATGTAAATGCAATCATAGTAAAACCACAGACCGTTTCTGATGAGATATTGATTAACGGCAGCATTTTGCCTGATGAGGAGGTGGATCTCTCATTTGAGACTTCTGGAAAGATTGTTGAGATTAATTTTACAGAGGGAACTTTTGTAAAGAAGGGACAATTGCTTGCAAAGGTAAACGACCGTCCGCTTCAGGCCCAGTTGCAGAAATTGACTTCGCAGGTGAAACTTGCAGAAGACAGAGTATACAGGCAGAGCCTTCTTTTGGAGAAGGATGCTGTAAGCCAGGAGGCTTATGAGCAGGTAAAGACCGATTTGGCAAAACTGGAGGCCGATATAGAGCTGGTAAAGGCCAATATCGAGCAGACCGAGTTGAGGGCTCCGTTCGATGGTGTGATAGGTTTGAGAGGAGTGAGTGTGGGCAGTTATGCTTCACCTTCGGTGATAGTTGCAAAACTTACAAAAATTTCGCCTGTAAAAGTGGAATTTGCAGTACCTGAGCGCTATACCGATGATATCAAAGTTGGTGCAAATGTTACATTCACACTCACCGGTGATGTTAATCAGTTGAGGGCCAAAGTGTATGCAAAGGAGTCGAAAATTGATCCTGTAACACATACACTAACTGTAAGGGCGCTTTATGATAATGCGAAAGGTGCCGCTTTGGCCGGAAGATATGCAACTGTAAAACTTGAAAAGCAGAAAATAGAGGATGCTATTGTAGTACCTTCCGATGCTATTGTGCCTGAGATGGGTGTGGACAAACTCTTCTTGTTCAAAAAAGGAAAGGCACAGCCGGTTGATGTAATTGCAGGACTCAGAACCGACAAGGATGTGCAGATTGTAAAGGGTCTGAATATTGGTGATACTGTGATTGTTTCAGGAACTCTTCAATTGAGGACAGGTTTGCCTGTAGTGTTGGATAATGTAGAATAGTTTGCCCTATGAATATTTCGGAATTAAGTATTAAAAGGCCGGTACTCTCAACAGTGATGACCCTTGTCATACTTCTTTTTGGTATGATAGGTTATACATATCTTGGTGTGAGGGAGTACCCATCTGTAGATAATCCTATTATATCAGTTCAGTGTACTTATCCCGGTGCAAATGCTGATGTTATTGAGAATCAGATTACAGAGCCACTGGAGCAGAATATTAACGGTATACCTGGTATCCGTTCGCTTTCAAGTGTGAGCCAGCAGGGTTCGTGCCGTATTACAGTAGAGTTTGAACTCTCTGTAGATTTGGAAACCGCTGCCAATGATGTGCGCGACAAGGTTTCCAGAGCCCAACGCTTTTTGCCGAGGGACTGCGACCCTCCAATAGTATCAAAGGCAGATGCCGATGCAATGCCTATCCTCATGGTCGCTTTGCAGAGTGACAAGCGTTCTCTTTTGGAACTTAGTGAAATTGCCGACCTCACAGTAAAGGAGCAGCTTCAGACCATTGCAGATGTGAGTGGTGTGAATATCTGGGGTGAGAAAAAATACTCCATGAGGATGTGGCTCGATCCTGTAAAGATGTCGGGTTATGGAATTACTCCAATGGATATAAAGAATGCTGTGGATAGGGAGAATGTGGAGTTGCCGTCGGGAAGTATTGAGGGAAATACAACTGAGCTTACAATCAGAACTTTGGGCCTGATGCACACAGCAAAAGAGTTCAATGATCTGATTATAAAGGAGGTAGATGGAAAGATTGTCCGTTTCAGTGATGTGGGAAGAGCTGAATTGGGCCCTGCAGATATCCGTAGCTATATGAAAATGAATGGTGTGCCAATGGTGGGTGTGGTAGTGGTTCCGCAGCCTGGAGCAAACCATATAGAGATTGCAGATGCTGTGTATGAGAGGATGGAGCGTATGAAAAAGGATCTGCCTGAGGATGTAACCTATTCGTATGGTTTCGACAATACAAGATTTATCAGGGCCTCCATTAAAGAGGTGGAGGAGACTGTTTATATAGCCTTCATATTGGTAATCATAATCATATTCCTCTTCTTGAGAGACTGGAGGGTTACCCTTGTTCCATGTATTGTAATCCCTGTTTCACTGATCGGAGCGTTCTTTGTGATGTACCTTGCCGGCTTCTCGATTAATGTACTCTCAATGCTGGCAGTGGTGCTTGCTGTAGGTCTGGTTGTGGATGATGCCATTGTGATGACCGAAAATATTTATGTGAGGATAGAGAAGGGAATGAATCCTAAAGAGGCCGGTATTGAGGGGGCAAAGGAGATATTTTTTGCGGTAGTCTCAACAACCATTACTCTCGTGGCGGTCTTCTTCCCTATTGTATTTATGGATGGTATGACAGGCCGTCTTTTCAGGGAGTTCAGTATCGTAATATCGGGTTCAGTGATGATCTCCTCTTTTGCAGCCCTTACATTTACACCGATGCTTGCAACAAAACTGCTTGTGAAGAGGGAGAAAAGGAACTGGTTCTATATGAAAACCGAGCCTTTTTTTGAGGGGTTGAACAGAATATACAGCAAGTCATTGGAAAAATTGCTCGACAAAAGATGGGTTACATTGCCGTTTGTAGCAGTAACACTTGTTATAATCATATACTTGTGGAGTACAATTCCTGCCGAAACAGCACCGTTGGAGGACCGTTCGCGTATTCAGATCAATACAAGGGGTGCTGAGGGTATCACATATGAGTTCATCAGAGATTATACCGAGGATATTAACCAGTTGGTAGATTCTCTTGTTCCAGATGCAGAGGCTGTTACAGCAAGGGTTTCCAGCGGAAGCGGTAATATCAGCATTACACTTAAAGATATTAATGAGCGTGATTATACCCAGATGGAGGTTGCTGAAAAGCTGTCGGCTGCCATAAGAAGCAAAACAAAAGCACGCTCTTTTGTGCAGCAGTCATCTTCATTTGGCGGAAGAAGGGGTGGTATGCCGGTTCAATATGTTTTGCAGACTACCAATATCGAGAAGTTGCAGGAGGTACTGCCTCTCTTTATGGCAAAAGTTTATGAAAACCCTGTATTCCAGATGGCTGATGTGGATCTTAAATTCAGCAAACCTGAGGTGAGAATAGAGATAGACCGCGACAAGGCAAATATCATGGGTGTGAGTACCAGAAATCTTGCGCAGGTGTTACAGTATGGCTTGAGCGGCCAGCGTATGGGTTATTTCTATATGAACGGCAAGCAATACGAAATTCTGGGAGAGATAAACAGGCAGCAGAGGAACAAGCCTGCCGATCTCAAGGCAATCTATATCAGAACAGACGATGGAGATATGGTGCAGATGGATAACCTTGTAAATCTGGTAGGAGGTATTGCCCCTCCAAAACTCTACAGATATAACCGTTTTGTTTCTGCAACAATCTCAGCCGGTCTTGCCAAAGGAAAGACTATCGGACAGGGATTGGATGAGATGGACAAGATTGCCAAGGAGACTCTGGATGATTCATTCAGAACTGCATTGACCGGAGAGTCTAAAGAGTATAGGGAGAGTTCATCAAGTCTGATGTTTGCATTCATCCTTGCAATTGTATTGATTTACCTGATTCTTGCGGCCCAGTTTGAGAGTTTCAAAGATCCTCTGATTGTGATGCTCACAGTGCCGTTGGCAGTTGCTGGAGCATTGGTGTTTATGCAGTTGAGTGGGGTTACAATGAATATTTTCAGTCAGATCGGTATAATTATGCTTATTGGTCTGGTCTCTAAGAACGGTATTCTTATAGTGGAGTTTGCCAATATGAAACAGGCTGCCGGAATCGGCAAGATGCAGGCTATTAAGGAGGCTGCTCTGCAGCGTTTGCGTCCGATTCTTATGACAAGTGCCTCTACAATATTGGGATTGTTGCCACTTGTATATGCAGGTGGTGAGGGTGCAAACCAGCGTATTGCAATGGGTGTTACAGTTGTGGGAGGAATGTTGGTATCTACAATTCTTTCTATGTATGTGGTGCCTGCAATTTACAGCTATATTTCAACCGACAGATCAAAAAATCTTGCAAAAAGTAACAGTTAATATTTGAAATGATGAATTTTTATAAAATTATATCGGGTTATAAATTATTGTTAGTGAGTCTACTCTGCTCTGTTTGCAGCACTCAGCTTTTGGCCCAGCCGGAACTGAATAGGGTGGAGGGCGACAGATTGCCTCAGCTTCATAGGGCATATACCCTTAGGGATTGTCTGCAGGAGGGTCTTGATAATAATTACTCTTTAAAAATAGTAAAGAACAAGGAGCAGATTTCCGACAATAATGCAACTCGTGGAAATGCAGGCATTTTCCCTTCTCTGGATCTCTCTTCGTCATACAGAGGTAATACTCAAGATAGCGAGACCAAATTGAGGGAAGACAACTCTATTGTGGAGGAGAAAGGTATCTTCAACCAGACAATTGATGCGGGCATTAACCTTAACTGGACAATCTTTGAGGGTTTCAGCATAAGTACAAGCTACAAGAGACTTAAAGAGCTTCAGGCACAAGGAGAGCTCGATACAAGAATTGCTGTAGAGAATCTTGTTGCAGACCTTACAGCGGAGTACTATAATTACATACAGCAAAGACTCCGATTGAAGAATTTCAGATATGCTGTGGCCCTTTCAAAAGAGAGGCTCAGAATTGTAGAGCAGCGTTACAGGATCGGTAGTTTTTCTGGTCTTGATTACCAGCAGGCAAAGGTTGATTTTAATGCCGACAGCTCCGATTATATGAAGCAGCAGGAGGCTCTGCACACTTCGGCTGTAACATTGAATGAACTTATGGCGCGGGAGAATATGAATACCCCTGTTTATGTTGTTGATACCATGATCCAGGTAAATCGTACTCTCGATTTGGATCAGCTGATGGCTGCAATGCTTGAGAATAACGCAACACTGCTCTATGCCAAGAAGAATACAGCCATAGCGCAGTTGGATTATAAGCAGAAGGTCTCAAAAAGCTACCCTTATTTGAGGATGAATGCCGGTTACGGTTACACCTTGAACAAATACAACAAGGGGGCAAATTATCATCGTGGAACTTTGGGACTTGACTTTGGGCTTACTTTGGGCATCAATCTTTTCGACGGTAACAGACAGCGTATAGAGCGTCGTAATGCCCGTATCAATACAGAAAATGTGATGTTGAGCCAGACCGAAGTTGAGCAGAGCCTGAAAGCCGATTTATACACATTGTGGCAGGCATACGAGAATAACTTGCAGTTGATGAAACTGGAGCAGGAGAACCTTGCCGTTGCAAAGGATAACCATGAGATTGCAATGGAGCGTTATATGCTTGGAGACCTCTCCGGCATAGAGATGCGTGAAGCTCAAAAGAGTCTGCTCGATGCAGAAGAGAGATTGCTCTCTGCCCGGTATAATACAAAACTCTGTGAAATATCACTATTGCAAATAAGCGGCAATATCTCGGAGTATTTGCAGTAAAGGGATATATGCAGTAAAGTAAGAGGATAGAGTGGCCGTCGGTACAAATAAGTGCCGGCGGCTATTGCTTTATGTAATCATTGCCCGAAACCTTCGAGCACACAAATATGCCCTGCATGGGCTTAGAACGCAGATTCATGTTCTCGAAGGTTTTGCGAGACTTTGGATTTCTCGGTTTTTCTAAGCCTTGTGCGCCTTGCTTTGCTTTGCCTTGCGCTACTTTGTGTTGTAGTGTGCTGCTGTGTGTTACCTTGCGCTGCCGTGTGTTGCTTTGTGTTGCCTTGCTCCGTCTTGTGCTTTGCAACTTTATTTTTTCAGTGCTTTGAGCAGGATTTCTTCCATTACGTAGTAGCCTTCGAGGTTGGGGTGGACTCCGTCTTTTGAGTATTTTTTAGGGAGGCCGTTTTCGTTGCCGGGAGTGTGGTCTACAAGGGCGGAGAAGAAGTCTACATATGTGATTTTATTGGCTTTTGCGTATGCTTTGATCATTTCGTTAAGTTCTGGGATGAGCTGGTCGCATCGTACATCCTTTTTCCAAGAGTAGCGGTATGCAGGGAGAACAGAGCATAGGATAGGGCGGATTTTGTTGGCCTTAGCAATGTCGCACATACTTTTCAGGTTATCCATAATCATTTCGAGTGATGAGTAACCTGTGTTGCCTGCGATATCGTTTGTGCCAGCTAGAATTACCACAGTTTTAGCTCCAATATTTACTACATCCTGACGGAATCTTATCAACATTTGTGGGGTTGTCTGGCCACTTATTCCGCGTCCGACAAAACCGTTCTCTGTGAAGAATTCAGGGTGGAATTTGAACCAGTTGTCGGTAATGGAATTGCCCATAAATGCAACTCTGTGCCCTTTTTTGCCTACAGGCTCAAGGAATGCATTTTGGGATCTGTACCGTTTGAGGTTTGCCCAGTCATTTGGATCCGGTTTCTGTGCCCATGATTCGAATGATGTTAGTGCAATGGCGCTGATGGCTGCAAGCACCATAATTATTTTTCTGAATCTGTTTCTGTTTCTGTTTCTGTTTCTCATAATGCAGAGTGTTATTTCTATTTCTAATTCAAATTCAATGTTGACAGTTTCCGTTAATCTCGCTCGCTATCGATGAAAAGCGCAGTCTGCGCTTCCCGTTTCAATGGCGTTTCACTTCAGAAACTCTTTCCATCGCTCATCTTTTGCCAGTTGTTCAGGAGTGCCGGTAAAGACAATTTCGCCTCCCTTCTCACCTCCGTCGGGCCCAAGATCTATAATCCAGTCTGCACTCTTTATTACATCAATATTATGCTCGACAACCACAATTGTGTGTCCTTTTTCAATGAGATTGTCAAATGCCTTCAGCAGTTTGCTTATATCGTGGAAGTGAAGTCCTGTGGTTGGCTCATCAAAGATGAACATAATATTCTTGCCCGAGTCTTTGCTCAGGAATTGGGCAAGTTTTATTCTCTGGCTCTCTCCACCACTCAGTGAACTGCTGCTTTGTCCGAGCTGTATATAGCCCAACCCCACATCATCGAGTACTTTGAGTTTTTCTGCAATTCTTTTTGCAGCCGCCTCTTTCTGGCTTCCAAAGAATTGGATGGCCTCCTCTACACTCATGTTGAGGATGTCGTTTATATTCTTTTCTTTATATTTTACCTCCAGAATATCGGGTTTGAAACGTTTTCCGCCGCACTCTTCGCATACCATGGTAACATCGGCCATAAACTGCATAGGAATTGTAATTACGCCCTCTCCAAGACACTGCGGACACCTTCCTCCATCTATATTGAATGAGAAGTGGGAGTGGCCGTAGCCATTCATTTTTGCGTATGGCTGTTCTGAATAGAGTTTCCTGATATCGTCATATATCTTCAGATATGTAACAGGATTGGAGCGGGAGGATTTGCCTATCGGGTTCTGGTCGATATACTCAATGGAACCTATTTTTTCTAAATTTCCACTCAACTCTTTAAATGCGCCGGGTTTTCCCGAAAACTGGTTCAGATGTTTGTTGAGGGCAGGGTAGAGGGTATCGCCAACGAGCGAAGATTTGCCTGATCCGCTGACTCCTGTAACAACAGTGAGCACTCCCAAAGGGAACTGCGCATCAACACTTTTGAGATTATGCTCCATGCAGCCGTGAAGTTGTATGCTATATTTCCAACTGCGGTGATTATTTCGCGCAGGCATTTTTTTAAGTCCCGACAGATAATCAAGTGTAAGCGACCCGGATGTAGGTGCGCTGATTGCTGCTGAGCCGGATGTGGGCGAGCTGGCAGCTGCCGGGTTGCTGTTTGCAGCAGCGCTGATCTTTTTGCATTTGGCAACTCCTTGGGCGATAGTGCCGCTATATACAACCTCTCCGCCGTGCACTCCGGCTAACGGACCTATATCTATCAGATAATCTGCAGATGAGATTATTTCGGAGTCATGCTCAACAATAACTACAGTATTGCCCAGCTCTTTCAATTTGCGTATAACGGAGATAAGCCTTTCTGTATCACGCGGATGGAGTCCTATGCTCGGCTCGTCCAAAATATAGAGCGAACCTACAAGACTGCTGCCCAGGGAGCTTACAAGGTTTATCCTCTGGCTTTCTCCACCGCTTAGAGTATTTGAAGGACGGTTGAGTGTGAGATATCCCAAACCGACAGCCAGAATATAATCGAGTCGGCTTGTGATCTCTTTTATAGCTCTCTCCGCAATATCTTTTTCGTACTGTTCCAGCTGCAGACCGGTAAAAAACTCTCTCAGATCGCTTATACTCATATCCATAAGTTCGGAGATGTTTTTACCGCCTATCTTGATATATTCGGTCTCTTTTCTCAATCTGCTTCCATGACAAGCCCTGCAGGTGCTCTTTCCGGAGTATCTTGAGAGCATATATTTGTATTGTATTTTATACTTCATGCTCTCAACCATATCAAAGAATCCGTTGATACCGGTAAAGTACCGGTTGCCCTCCCAAAGGATATCCTTTTCCTCCCTGGTCAATTTTGCGTAGGGCCTGTGGATTGGAAAATTGAATTTTGGGGCACTCATTATGAACTCTTTCAAAAACTTGCCCATAGTTTCTCCTCTCCAGCATGCAATTGCACCTTCATATACAGACATCGACGGATTTGGAATGACAAGGCTCTCATCTATTCCCACAATATTGCCGTATCCTCCGCATACAGGGCACGCGCCCAATGGATTATTGTAGCTGAACATCAGCTCTGTGGGCTCTTCAAACAATATTCCGTCGGCAGCAAAAAGATTTGAAAAACTCCTGACGGAGAGCTTCTCATTGTGTGATGAGAATATTTTAAGTGTGCCATTGCCCTCATTGAAAGCACTCTGCAATGAGTCGGAAATACGGGTAATCTCATCCTCATTGGCAAGCAGCTCTTTGGAGGTAATGAACCGGTCTATCAGAAGGAATATTTGGGAATTGTTGTATACCTCTGACTCTTTGAGAACATTGTCAATCCTCACAATACGGCCCTGCATTTCGGGTGCTGCCGAACTGCTGCTGGCATTGCCTGAATTGTCTGCACTGCGCACATCACCGGCATCGCTTGGAACATTTTCCGTTACATATAATCTGCTGTACCCTGCATCTTTGAGGGAGAGCAGCTGTTCTGTGCGGTATTCTCTCTTTTCCCAGCCGAATGGTGCGGCAATGTATATGGCAGTGCCCTCTTCTAATGCCGCAATATATTTGAGCACATCTGAAACACTCTCACGTTTGACCTCGCAACCGCTTACAGGCGAGTATGTACGGCCTATTTTAGTAAAGAGCAGGCGCAGATAGTCATATATTTCTGTGCTTGTTCCTACAGTAGAGCGCGGGTTTCTGGTATTTACCTTCTGCTGTATGGCAATGGCAGGCGGAATGCCCTCTATCTTCTCTACTGAGGGTTTGGTCATGCGGCCGAGAAACTGTCGGGCAAAAGATGACAGACTCTCTGCAAAGCGGCGCTGTCCCTCTGCAAAAAGTGTCTCAAAGGCAAGTGAAGATTTGCCGGAACCTGAGATCCCGGAGATTACAACAAGTTTGTTGCGCGGAATCTTCAGGGAGATATTTTTGAGGTTGTTCACTTTTGCTCCCTCTATCAAGATCACTTGCTCTCTTTTTGCCTGCGCACTCGTTCTTGCTTGTTGCTGTTCTATGTTTTCTTTCCTATTTACTGCCATTCTCTGCTGAGTTCCTTAAAACTGTTTTAACTCCCCTTATCTTTTTGATATCAGAAACAACTCTGTCCAAATGGCCATTATTGCTGACCGATATACTTAGCATCACATTGAAATCCCCCTCTTTGCCGGAGGCTCTCTCTTCAATTCTGAAGGCCCTTATCATGGCCGACTGCTTGTTTACACTATCTATTATTTTAGTTCCTACGGATGCATCACCATTCTCCACAATAACCTTTATTCCGGTCTGGAAACGGGTTGTATTTGAGACTTGTCTCCATTTTACCTTCTGCACCCTGTATGGGTACATTTCGAGCAGCCTTGCCGCATTCGGGCAGGATATCCTGTGGATTTTTATACCTCCTGTTGCAGATACAAATCCAAATACATCGTCGCCAAAGATAGGGTTGCAGCACTTTGCCATCTTAAAGCTGATATTGTCGAGCTTGTCATTTATAATCAGATAGTCATCATCATCATGCCTGGTTGATTTTACGGCATGGGCTACAGCGGCAGCGGCATTGCCTGAGTTTGAAGCATCATTGGTCTGGACATTTTCTGCACTCTCGGCATTATTGCGTGAAGTGAGGAAAGTCTTTATATCCTGAAGGTCTATCTTCTCATCATTGATGGCAATGCACAGCTCTCCAATTGATTTGAGTTTATAGTGCTTGGTGAGTTCCGAGAGGATATCGTCGTTCAGTTCCATTTTCCAGTTCTTCATCCTCCGCTCAAGTGTCTCTCTTCCCAATTTGCTCAACTTGCCCTCTTCCTCTTTAAGTTTTGCCTTAATCCTGCTGCGGGCTTTGGATGATACAACAATATTGAGCCAGTCGGCCGACGGCTTCTGGTTCTTGTTGCTCATGATCTCAACAACATCTCCGGTATGAAGCTCCTCGCGGATAGATACAACTTTGCCATTGACCTTTGCTCCCGAACACTTTACACCCAGATTTGTGTGGATGCTGAATGCAAAGTCGAGAATTGTAGCCCCTTTTGGCAGTTGTCTCAAATCGCCGGTTGGAGTAAATACAAATATCTCATTAAGGGAGATGTCTTTTGAGGTGTAGGTGTCGGGGGTGTTGCTCTCGAGCATCTGTTTTACATTTTTCAGCCAGTTGTCGAGGCCATGGACACTCTTGATTCCCTTGTAGCTCCAGTGCGAAGCGTGTCCGTTCTCGGCAATGTTGTCCATGCGGGTTGTACGTATCTGCACCTCAATATGCGCCCCGTCTTTATTCTCTACAGTAATATGAAGTGATTCGTAACCGTTTGGTTTCGGGTTGGTTATCCAGTCCCTCAAACGGTTGCTGTCTTGTTTATACTCCCGGGTAACCTCTGAGAAGATATCCCAGCAGTATGCGTGCTCGCTCTCACGGTCAGCAGGGGCATCCACAATAAAGCGGATGGCAAAAACATCAAAGACACCCTCAAACGGAACACCCTGCTTCTGCATCTTTTTCCAGATGGAATAGGCTGTCTTTGTGCGTGTTTTGAGTTTGTAGGTATATTTTTTACTCAGTCTCTCACCAAGAGGCTTTATAAATTGTTCAACAAGTTTCTCCCTGTCGCGTTCGGTTGCCTTCAATTTGTTTGTAATGGCCCGATAGCTCTCAGGATCAGCATATTTGAAGTAAAGATCCTCGAGCTCACTCTTCAGATTATACAATCCGAGCTGGTGGGCAAGAGGTATATAGAGCATGATGGTCTCTGTGATTTTGCGCATTATGCTGCTCTTTGGAAAGATTTCAAGATTGCGCATAATCTCCAGCCTGTCGGCAAGCTTTATGAGAGTAACACGTGGGTCTTTTGAGTAGGATATGATGAGTTTCCTGTACTTCTCAGCCTGCAGTTGGGTCTCTTTTGGAGTGATGGATGAGATGTTGTTCAGACCTTCAACCATTGTGATTATCTCCCTGGAGTATTGTTTGCGCAACTCCGGAAGAATCTGGGGATTCTGTCGGGATGCCTCATGTAAAAAAACTGCAGCAATGGCATCCGGCATAAGGCCGATTTCATTTGCAACAATTGCCGCAACTCCTAAAGGATGCTCAATGAACGGATGGCCGTTGCCCCTTGTCATTTCCGACAAATAGCGTTCGGCTACCTCATAGGCTCCCAATACCAGATTCTGCTCCTGTTGGCTATATCTCTCTATAATTGCATTCAGCTTGTTTTTCAATATATTGCTCTCCATAATTGATCTCTCCCTTCTTTAGAAACTCTCTCTAACTCTTTTTTTCCAATATTTTCTTGAGATTGTTCATCTGATCCCTGAATTTTGCAGCATTCACAAAATCAAGTTCCGACGCAGCTCTCTCCATCTCCTTTTTTGCCCGTTCCATGGCCCTCTGCAGCTCTTTTTTATCCATTTTCATAAAATCGGGCTCATGGAGTATGTTATTCTCTATATCTTTCTCAAATTCATCAGTATATTTCGCTTTTCCAAGCACATTACGCTCCAATTTCGCAACTTGGGTAGGAGTGATGTTATTGCGTTTGTTATACTCCTGCTGTTTGCGTCGCCGGCGCTCTGTTTCATCAATTGTACGCCTCATCGAACCGGTTATCGTGTCGGCATACATTATCACCAGACCGTTCAGATTCCTTGCGGCGCGTCCTGCCGTCTGGGTCAGGGCGGTTTCTGAGCGGAGGAATCCCTCTTTGTCGGCATCCAGTATTGCAACAAGTGAAACTTGCGGCAAATCCAGACCCTCTCTCAAGAGGTTTACACCAATCAGTACGTCAAAGCGGCCTGCCTGAAAATCTTCAATTATCTCAATGCGTTCAAGCGTATCTACATCGGAGTGGATGTATCGGCACCGTATGCCCATTTTCTGCAGATATTTGTCGAGCTCCTCTGCCATCCTTTTTGTGAGGGTTGTTACAAGAATCCTTTCATCCTTTTCAACTCTCAGGGTAATCTCCTCCAGCAAATCGTCGATCTGGTT
Organism: Candidatus Egerieisoma sp.; assembly: GCA_045588775.1. Classification (GTDB taxonomy): domain Bacteria; phylum Bacteroidota; class Bacteroidia; order Bacteroidales; family UBA932; genus Egerieousia. The sequence goes on from JAZNEW010000015.1 coordinate 32,248, forward strand.
CTTTGTGGGCCTTACCTCTATGGGCGGATCAAGCAGTCCGGTTGGCCTGACAACCTGTTCAACTATCACACCCTGCGATTTTTCAAGTTCATACGGGGCAGGAGTTGCACTCACAAAAACGGTCTGTCCGGTAAGATTTTCAAACTCGTCAAATTTGAGTGGCCTGTTGTCGGCTGCTGCCGGAAGTCTGAAACCATACTCAATCAGAGTCTCCTTGCGCGAACGGTCTCCGCCGAACATCGCTCTTATCTGCGGAATTGTAACATGGCTCTCATCTATGAATGTTATGAAATCATCCGGAAAGTAATCGAGCAGGCAGAAGGGGCGGGTACCTGCCGCTCTTCCGTCGAAATAGCGGGAATAGTTTTCAATTCCTGAACAGTAACCTATCTCCTTGATCATCTCCAGGTCATACTCGGTGCGCTGTTTCAATCTCTTCGCTTCCAGATGTTTTCCTATATCGTGCAGATATTCGCAACGCTCCATAAGGTCATCCTGAATATTGTGAACTGCACTTTTTGTACGCTCTTTTGTGGTTACAAAGATGTTTGCCGGGTATATGGAGATCTCATCAATGAACTCAATTGATTGCAAGGTTACCGGATCAAAAATCTCAATTTCCTCAATTTCGTCGCCAAAGAAGACAATCCTGCAGGCATTATCACCGTATGCGAGGAAGATATCAACGCTATCGCCTTTAACTCTGAAAGTTCCCCTCTTGAACTCCACATCATTTCTGCTGTAGAGACTCTCCACTAATCTGTAGAGAAATTTTGTGCGGCTAATCTGTTCTCCTCGTTTTATTGTAATGGTATTTGCATGAAAATCTGCAGGATTTCCTATACCATACAGGCACGACACGCTCGAAACCACAATAATATCCCTGCGTCCGCTGAGCAGTGCGCTGGAGCAGCTCAGACGCAGTTTCTCAATTTCATCATTTATGCTCAGATCCTTTTCGATATAGGTATCTGTAACCGGCATATATGCTTCAGGCTGGTAATAGTCGTAATAAGAGACAAAATATTCAACGGCATTTTCGGGGAAAAATGATTTGAATTCGCCATAGAGTTGTGCGGCAAGAGTCTTGTTGTGGCTCAAAATAAGGGCCGGACGGTTGAGTCTCTCTATAACATTAGCCATGGTAAAGGTTTTGCCGGAGCCTGTAACACCAAGCAAAGTAACGGCCTCAGAACCGCTTTGTAGCGATTCTGCTATCTCCTTTATTGCCTGAGGCTGGTCACCTGTAGGCTTGTATGGCGAATGTATCTTGAAGTCCATCTCCTTTACAATTTCCTATTTGCTGAGTTTGTCTGCTTTTTTGCAATATTTCAAATACTCCATGATGCCCTCTGTAACCTTTTTCATCATCTTTTTCTGGAAACCGGGTTTTACAAGTTTCTCTTCGTCGGGCTGATACGACAAGAAAAGTGTCTCTACAAGCACTGCAGGGTATTCTGTTGGTGCATTGAGTGAAAAGTTGAAGTTCCCTACAAGGCCCCATTCATCAACGCCGTCAATCTCCACAAGTTTTGAGAGAATTGTTCTTGCAAGCTCCCTGTTCTGGGTATGTTTGTAGTATGTGCTTGTGCCATGGGCACTGCTTCCTGCCGCATTGCAGTGGATGGAGATCATCATATCGATATTGTTCTCAAGGAACTTTGCCTTTCTCTCACTCATGCTCATTTCCCGGTCATCCTCTCTGCTCAGTACAACTTTTGCACCACGGGCTTCGAGCAACTCTTTTAACATATATGCCATGGAGAGGTTCAGATCTTTTTCTCTTGCTTTTGTTGTTCTGCCTATTGCACCAAGGCTATTAGGGCCTCCATGTCCTGCATCCACGCCTATAACCATCCCTTTCAGGGAGTATTCCGGGGCATGCCTGATATCTAATACAAGAGTGTTCTTTTCATATTTTGCCGAGTATCCCCAAGACGAAGCTCCATTCAAATTGATGATATAAGTGGTGATATCAGAATCTGTTTGAATGACTTCAATATTTTTTACGGCCTTGAGATCGAGGTGCTGGGTCATCCAGTTGGAGTTGTTCTGCACTCCAAAAAACTCAATGACCAGTTGTCGCGGATATGAATTTTCCCTTATGATATATGGTTTTCGTGCCGGCAGTGAGAATTTGATTCTGTCTGATTTGCCCATATTGCTTGTAATAACCGATTGTGTAGGGCAGATATCAAATATCCCTGCATCAACAACAGTATCGGCAACCATCTCTTTAGGTATGTAGGCATATCTGTTTTCCGACAAAATCACCTTATACAGATTATCATTTGCCTCTTCAACTGCAAGTGGAATATCTTCGCTCAAAAACCCCATTTTGGAGCCTCCAAGACGGTCGGTGCCACAGCTCGAATTGAGGTAGGCCCCCGGCAATGTCTTTACAAACCGCACATTGTTTCCGGTATTCTCTGCAGATACAGCCGACAACCCATTTTCCTGTGCATTGGAAAAGTTTTGCGCTGTTAGGAAAATTAAAAGTGAAAGATAAAATAAATACCTCATTGTCAATAATATATATAAATAAAAAATATTGTGGAAATCAAGCCATAAATATACAAAAAAATAGGGAGAGAACAATATGATTTCTGCATTGTTATTCTAATGACTTGCCTGTAGGGATAATTATGTAAAAATTAAAAAAGAGGATATTATGTACATTTCAGAAGTTATTGCAAGGGAAATATTTGATTCAAGAGGAAATCCTACAGTAGAGGTGGATGTCAAGCTCTCAACAGGGGTTTGGGGAAGAGCCAGTGTGCCTTCGGGGGCGTCTACAGGTGAAAACGAAGCGCTCGAACTGCGTGATATGGATAAAGGGCGGCTCAATGGTATGGGTGTGCTGAAGGCTGTAGAAAATGTAAATTATATAATTGCGCCTGAATTGATAGGGAGAAATGCTCTGAATCAGAGGAGTATAGATAATTTGCTTATAAAACTCGACGGAACTCCGGACAAATCAAATCTCGGGGCAAACGCCCTGCTTGGGGTCTCACTGGCAGTAGCCAAAGCTGCAGCAAATTATTTGCAGATGCCCCTCTACCGATATATAGGTGGCCCAAATGCCCATATTTTGCCGGTTCCTATGATGAATATCATAAATGGCGGGGCCCATTCCGATGCACCAATTGCATTTCAGGAGTTTATGATAAGGCCTGTTGGAGCCAAAAATGTGAAGGAGGCGATAGAGATGGGGGCAACGGTCTTTTATACTCTCAAAAAATTGTTGAAAAAAGCAGGTTACCGTACCACAGTTGGTGATGAAGGCGGTTTTGCACCCGCTCTCGAAAATGCAGAAGAGGCATTGAAATATATAGTGAGTGCAATCCAGAATTCGGGATATATTCCATCAAAAGATATTACCATAGCATTGGATTGTGCAGCATCGGAGTTTTACCATCATGGAATATATGATTATGCAAAGTTTGAGGGCGACAGGGGACTGAAACGCACTTCGGAGGAACAAGTTGCTTATCTTGAATCTCTTATAGATAAATATCCGATAGATTCCATTGAGGATGGTATGGCCGAAAATGATTGGCAGGGGTGGCAGATGCTTACCCAGAGAATCGGAAAAAGGTGTCAGCTTGTTGGAGATGACCTTTTTGTTACCAATGTAAAATATATCAGAAAAGGCATAAACCAAAGATGTGCAAATGCGCTGCTTGTGAAGATTAACCAGATAGGGACGCTTACCGAAACACTGGAGGCTATCTCCCTGGCTATGAGCAACAAGTATGCAGCAATAATTTCGCACCGTTCCGGAGAGACCGAAGATACCACAATTGCAGATATTGCAGTGGCTGTAAACAGCGGTCAGATAAAGACAGGCTCGATGAGCCGCACCGACAGAGTTGCAAAATACAACCGTCTGATACGGATAGAGGAGGAGCTGGGAAATGATGCCGGATATGGAAGATCGTAATCGCTACTCCTCTTCCATGCAGTATTTTTTGATGACGGCATAGGCATCTTCTATGCCCAATTCACCGGCCTTGCTCAGATCTATACACCCTTTGACTTTGTCTTTCAGATAGATGAGTACCAGACCACGATTATAATAGGCCTCGCCCATAACAGGGTAGAGGTCTATAGCTTTTGAGTACTGGTTAATCGACTCAGGCAGATCTCCCGACAAACAGTAGAGGTTACCCAAATTGTAGTAAGTGAACGGGAACGACGGCATAAGGGTTGCCGCCTTGTTCATGTCGTGTATGGCAGAGGTGTAGTCATACCTTTGGTATGCTTTGTCCTGGACTCTGGCCCGGGCTGTGCGCGAATTGTCCAGAGTCAGAATCTGAACATTGCTCTCCATTGATGAGATGAAATCAATCATGTCGGCCTGCAATGCGCCTCTGTTTATATAGTAGAATGTCTGCGACGGCTCATTTCTTACTGCTTTGTCGTAGAGGGCAAGAGCCGAATTGTACTGGCTCTTCTGGGCCTCGATGATTGCCTGGGCAAACATAAGTTTTCCGGTCATCCTCTTTTTGCTGAGAGAATCGGTGTTGCTTTTGGAGTATTCTGCAAATTTCGATTCTATGTAGGATTCATACCCCGAAGTTGCAATATTTTTGTTCTCTTTTGTTGCCGACAGCTCTATCGGGAGAGCTATCGAATTGATGAACTGCTCCATTACTCCATTCTCATATCTCCTCTCCAATGCCATCAGAACTTTGTTCTCTTTGGTAAGGTTGAATTTGAAAAGCGGTTTCAGACGAATGTCGATATCCCTGTGCTGCAGAAGTTCATTATTGAAATCCTTTTTTGCAAAATCGGCATCCAGAGCAAGCAGCCTGTCATATTTTTTTGTGGTGTCGGCAAACATCGCCATACCTGTGCTGTCGCTGGTCTTTGCCCTGTATTCACGCACTTTGGCCTCTGCAATTTCATAATCTTTTTTTGCCGAAGTGAACTGTCCGAGCTGGTTCTTTGCATAGGAGCGGTTATAATATGCTTTTGCAAAATCGGGATAGAGGTTGATGGCCTGGGAGTAGTCGTCCATGGCATCCCTGAACCTGCCCATTTCGAGAAAAACACCTGCCCTGTTGAAGTAGGCAAGGACATTGTTGGGGTTTACGGCCAGAACCCTGTCGTAATCATCAATGGCATTGTTGTAATCGCCTATCTGGGCCCTTATCAGGGCTCTGTTGTAGAGGGTCAGGGCATTGCCCGGATCCTGTTCCAGCACTTTGTTGAGGTCGTTGAGCGCTCCGGTGATGCTGTCGAGATCATATCTGAGCAGGGCTCTGTTGAAGTAGGCAAATGTGTTTGTGGAGTCGAGTTTTATAGCTTCGTTAAGATCCATCATTGCCTCCTGGTTCTTCCCCTGCATAGAGTAGATTCTCGATCTGCGGATGTAGCCTTCCGGATCAAACATATTGAGTCTTATGGCTTTATTGTAATCTGCAAGCGCCTTTGTGGTATCATTCAGATAGAGGTAGCTGGCACCTCTGTTGAGGTAGGCATCGGCAACTTTTGGTTCGTTTTTTATAAATCTGTTGAAGTCTGCTACCGCCTTTTCGAACTGTTGCGAAAGAAAGTATGTAACGCCGCGGCTGAAGTAGAGTCCGGAGTAGCTTGGACGCAGGTCTACAGCCTCCGCAAGATCTTTGAGAGCCAGATCATATTTGCCTGTGCGGCTCAAGGTTATGGCTCTGTAGTGGTATGCAGGGGTGTAAATTGGGTTCAGTTTGAGTGATTTGTTGAAATCATTTTCTGCCCCGATAAAATCTCCGAGGTTATACTTTGCTATTCCCCTGAAGTAGTAGGCATCGTAAAGGGTGCTGTCGAGCTGTACTAAAATATTGAAATTATCTATGGCATTGGCATATTTGCCATCGATTAGAAACTGCCTTCCTCTAAAAAAGAACTGGTCTATATCGTATTGGGCACCGGCACTTACCGAACAGAACATAAGTGCAATGAGCAATATATATTTTTGTATCTTATTCATATCAAAACAATTGTCAAATTTATCTGTTTAGCCACTGTGGGCGCGGCAAACTTTTCATAATCCTCTCTATATCAGTGGCTCTTTTCCTGATGTAGGGAGTTGGCTTGTCTGCTCTCTTTTTTATTGGATTGGGCAGGGTTGCGGCAATGAGGGCACTCTCCCTTTTTGTAAGTTTTGAGGCTCTTGTCTGAAACAGCCTCTCTGCAGCCGCTTCTGCACCATAAATTCCTTTGCCCATTTCGGCAACATTCAAATATACTGCCATTATCCGCTTTTTCCCCCAAACAAGTTCTATCAGGCATGTAAAATATGCCTCCAACCCCTTTCTGAACCACGATTTGCCGGGGTAGAGGAAGACATTTTTAGCAGTTTGCTGGGAGATGGTACTGGCGCCTCTTGTCCGTTTGCCGCTCTTCTTCTCCTTTATGGCCTTTTTAATCTCTTTCCAGTCGAAACCATGATGTTCGGTAAAAAGGTTGTCTTCACCTGCCATTACAGCCATGACCATATTTGGAGATATATCCGACAACTTTCTCCAAGTTTTGTATGTCTTGAATGTTTTGTCGTTTCTATATTCAATACTCCTTATCAGCATAAGGGGTGTATAGTAGACAGGAATCCATTTAAGTAAAAGTACCCATACAAATGTAATTGCAAAAAAATATAATGGTATTTTCACGAATATGGTTTTCAATATTTTTTTCATCCTGCTGCGGCCTGTTATATGAAAAAATAGAGTATTTTTGCGCGAATATACAAAACTTTAATTTTCTAATGGACTTTGCAAGATTCTTTTTGTTGATATACTTTTTGTCCGGATGTGTAATAGGGTATTCCCAGAGCCATAATGCGAGCGCATACGACCATTTGGTGAATCAGAAACTTCAGAAGGAGCATATATTGAACCTTACAGGTGGAGAGAGTGCCGGAAGGGCAACAGGCTCACGTGGAGGCTATGTGGCAAAGGAGTATATTGAGAAGAAGTATGAGGAGTATGGTCTGGCAAGCAGGGGCATATTGTATTATCAGACATTTAAGGAGAAGTCGGTTACGGGCTACAATATAATTGGGGAGGTAAAGGCCTCTGAAAAGTGTAATGAGTATGTTATAATAGGGGCCCATTATGACCATTTGGGAACAATCAAGGGGAAGTGTTATCCCGGTGCAGATGATAATGCCTCAGGTGTGGCTGCGCTTCTGGAATTGGGCAGAATTTTCGCACAGATGAAAAAGGATGGCAAGCCTCTTACCAAAAATATTCTTTTTATAGCATTCGACGGCAAGGAGCTCAGCATGGCCGGCAGCCGCAATTTTTTGAAATCGTCGAGAATTGCTCCTGAAAAAATCTCCTGCATGATAAATATAGACCAGATAGGCTCTGTTCTGGCACCTCCCGGTAAAGATACCAATTATGTGATGGTACTCGGCCATAAGACAATAGAAGAGTGGGCTGCAAGGCAGATCGATATGTGCAACAGGATGGCCCATATCAATCTTGATATTGATTATACCTTTTATAACAGTGAGGCGTTTTACGAGATATTCTATAAATTGTCTGACCACTATCCTTTTGTGCAGAGCGGGATTCCTGCCCTCTTTTTTACAAGTGGAATTACCAATAATACTTACAAAGAGACTGATACAGAGGATACAATCTCCTATCCGGTGCTTACAAACCGTATAAAACTGATTTTTCACCTGGTGTACCACCTTGTGAACTGATTCCTGTAAAACAGGGGAATGTTGCCAAAAACAGACCTACTGGACAGCAAGAGTTCTTGCCGGGCTTATTCTGCTGATAAGGTTGCATGGGATCATCAGTATGAGCATGACAGCTGCAAATGCTGCAATATCTATCATGACAACTGTTGAGGGGGCAAGGCTTATAGGGACATAAGGAACAAAATAGTTTGCAGGATTCAGGGGAATCAGATGGTATTTGTATTCTATCCAGCAGAACAGAAGTGCAACAATATTTCCTATGGCCATTCCCTTTGCAACGATGAATGATGAGCGGTAGAGAAATATCTTTGAAATATCTTTGTTGGTCATTCCGAGCGCTTTAAGGAGCCCTATCTGGGATATTCTTTCAAAAATTATTATCAGCAGGCCCGATACCATATTGAATCCGGCAACGGCCGCCATGAGTGCAAGAATTACAAATACATTTACATCAAGCAGGTGCAGCCAGTCGAAAAGGATATAGAATTTGTCTTCCATAGTGTTGGCTACAACGGAATCATCACTCTCCAATGTGTTGGAATACAATATATGTTCAATGGCTTCTGCAGATTCTTCAGGATTCTTTCTTCCTTTATCATCAAGTATGATTTCATACCCCGAAATCCGGTTATCATCCCATCTGTTTACTCTGGAGATATGTCTCATATCTGCAATTACAAGTGATTTGTCGAGTTCATCCAATTGTGCATTGAATATTCCCTTAATGGTAAAGCGGCGCAACTGGACATTGTCATCTACAAAATATGCAAGTACTTTGTCTCCAATGGTATATCCGAGCATATCGGCAAGCCTGCGCGATATCAATATATCGTTGGATGGGGCGGAGGCTCTGCCTGTGGAATCATATTTTACGGAGTAGTCGGGCAAATCACCCTCCTGCAGATGTTTTTTAAAGAAAGAGAGGCTGTAACTGCTGTCGATACCCTTAAAGAGAACTCCCTGTATTTGAGAATCACTCTTTAGCAGAGCGCTCCGATAGGCAACAGGCTGAATCTTTTTTACATACTCCAACGAGTCTATTTTGTCTGCAAAAGAGAGGGCCTTGATAGGGTACAGGTGGTTTGTAATATCTATTCCCGGAGCCGACAGATTTATGTCTCCGCTGAATCCGGAGGCCTTTTCCCTTATTTCACACCTGAATCCGTTGGCAATGGCAATGGCAAGCAGCATCACAGCAACACTTATTCCAACCGAAACAGTGGCAATGGTATTGCTTATCCGGCTGAGTTTGCCGTTGGCTGCACTTTTTTTCCCGATTCTGCTTGCAATGAATAGCTTCAAGTTCATTAAAATGTCATATTTTTCTTGTTTGCTAATAAAATATGGTTAAATTTGTAATGCATTTGCGGAAATAGCTCAGTTGGTAGAGCATCAGCTTCCCAAGCTGAGGGTCGCGAGTTCGAACCTCGTTTTCCGCTCGCTTCTTAACCAAGACTGAACTAACTTCAAAAAAATAGCGGCAACTGATTGTCGCTATTTTTTATTCTGCCAGTTTGTCCAATGCCAGTTTTACCAGTTTCTCAACATACGGTTTGTAGTCTGGTGTTGCACCTTTGTGGTAGCGGTTTGCAATAATGCAGCAGACTGTGCCTGCTTTGTGTCCCAACTGTTTTGCAAGTCCAGCCAATGCAGAGCCTTCCATTTCGAAATTGGTTATGCGGTATTCGCCAAATCTGAATGATTCAAAACTCTCCAGCATATCAGGCATGGCGAGAGGAAGTCTCAGAACTCTTCCCTGCGGCCCATAAAATCCGGAAGCGGATATTGTAACACCCTTTACTGTAACATCACTGAAGAGCTCTATAAGTTCATCGCTTGCCTTTACAAAATATGGCGACGGAAGATGTCTGTCCCAGTTTGTGTGCTGCATAAATGCCTCTTCCATCTCTGCATTTGTAATATTCTCCCTGTTGGCATACCAGTTCAGCAGACCGTCGCATCCCACAGATATATGTGAGAAGACATACGAAGCTACCGGTATATCGGGTTGGATGGAGCCTGAAGTTCCTATTCTGAGTATTCTCAAACTCTTTTTCTTCTGTTTTATCTCTCTTGTTGCAAAATCTATATTGACAAGGGCATCAAGTTCATTTACAACTATATCAATATTATCGGTACCTATGCCTGTAGAGATTACAGTCATCCTTTTCCCTTTGTAGCTGCCTGTAACGGTAACAAATTCACGCGATTGCCTGCTGAATTCCTGAGTGTCGAAAAAGGATGATACCATTGCAACTCTGCCCGGATCGCCTACAAGGATTACAGTGTCGGCTATCTCGTCCGGTCTGATATGCAAATGAAAAACAGATCCGTCGCTGTTTATAATAAGTTCTGATTCTCCTATTCTGCTCATGGCTGTAATATATTTCTTTCAAAGATATAAATTAATTTTGTAGTTTTGCACTCCTCAATTACTAAGTATAACAAATAACTATAAAACAAGATAATCATGATTCAGAGAATACAGACATTGTTTTTGATGATAGCATTCGGCCTGATTGTGTCGCTTTTTTATAACAAACTTTGCTATGCTCCTCAAGCAGAACCGATAATGTATACCCAATTCACACCATTCCTTATCCTTACAATCATATCTGCGGCAATATGCTTCTTTACGATATTCATATTCAAGCACCGTATTCTTCAGATCAGATTGTGCATTTTCAATATTCTTGTACTTTTGGGATATCAGGCGTGGATTGCCTATGCCTTCTTTACAAGAGAGCCGGGTGTGGCATTCTCTGTTTCGGCAGTATTTCCGATAGTTTGTGCTATTCTTACATTTATTGCAATGCGTTATATTGCAAGGGATGAGGCGATGGTGCGTGCTGCAAACTCAATCCGTTCGTCGAGAAGAAACAGGAAAAAATAGTCTGGTACAGCTACTATCTGGCAACTGCTTGTTGGTAGTCGTTGAACCGTTCCATAATTGCCTCCACATATTTCAGAGTCTCTTTTCCCTTGAAATAACCTAACTTGACAGCCTCGCTTGTGTAGTACTTTTCTTCACGCATGAGCGGGATTGTCTGTTTTATATCCTCCCAATTAAGGTGATCCTTACCCTCTTGTCTGGCCAGATTCATGCAGTCTGCCATTCGTCCCTCTCCACAATTGTAAGCGGCAATGGTAATCATAAGAGCATTGAGGGAATCTGCTCCCATTTTTTTGTACATCTTCTGCAACCTGTTAAGATGCAGTGTGCCGGCCTTGATATTCTCTTGCGGATTGTAGATATCGTCAATGCCATATTTCTTTGCTACAGCCTCTTTTATCTGCATAAGGCCGATAGCGCCGCGGCTGGAGCTTACTCCGGCTTTGAATTTTGACTCCTGGTATATCAGAGAGGCAAGCAGCCTCCAGTCCCAACCGATAAGTTTGCTGTTCTCCTTAATGGCATTGTCGTATGGTGAGAGACTCTTTCGGTTTATCAAAGAGCCCGATCTGTCCTTGATCCTGTAATTTTTGAAATATCTTGATGCAAGGTCGTTGTATTGGTCGGTATGCTTGAAATAGGTAAACCAGCTGTTGAACACCTGCACGAGCATATATTGCTCTTTGTTTACAACGCACACCTCTTCTGATTGTGTAATCGGAATGCCCGATACAACCTTTTCCTGAAATATCTCCGGCACAGAATCTCTTGCCGCATTGATTACCAGCATATCCGTATTTTCAGAGGCAAGGTTTGTCCAGCAGGTAAATTCCTCTTTTTGAGGTGTTATTATTGTTTTGCACATCTGAGCCTGATCAAAATGATCAAACAACTCATACAGGTAACCCAAAGAGTGTCCTTTTGCCGCTATCGAATTATGTATCAGTATGGTGCAGGAAATAGTATCTCCTGCCAGAAAACGGGGAGATGGCGTATCTATTTTTTCCCGTTCCCATTTTGGCAGAAGAACCAGGAAAAAAGAGGCCATAAAAGCAATTGTGAACTGGAAATATCTGTTTCTCCAGGGTTTGCGCATAGACTTGAATGCTGTTATTTCACATAAAACGGCCAATGTACGCCGAATTTAAGTGCTTTTTGCGGTTTAATGTATCTGCAGGCAGAGAAGTAATCACTTTCGGGCCAATCTTGTGCAGCATTTACATACTTGACAAATATGCTGGCCCTCTTCCATTGTAAATTTACGAAAACATCCAGATAAGGGTTTTCTCCATATGTTTCGCTCTGCTGGTTATAGAACAGTCCCAATGCCGGAGAGTATGCAGGCACATTGTATTTTGTATTGAATGTAGCTTCAACTCCCAATTGTGCAGTAAGGACATTTTTTACTAAAGGAGCCTCTAAATAGTATCTCAGGTTGAGAGCCAGTTTAGGGAGTGGGACAATCTCGCTCTTTGAGGAGAGCTGGAAGAGTATCTTGTGGTCGAAATGGAGTTTCCACAACTGGAAATTCTTCTTGAGATAGGCTGTCATAACACTCATTGCCTCATTGTTCTGGGCCGCATTGCCCAATGAATCGAGGTAGATATTGTCTTTTAGCAGTGCATATCCGAAGAAGAGCTCCATCTTGTAGTCCGGAATGTCGAGTTTGCCTTCAACTTTTGTTTCGGTTGATTTGTTGAAGTCATTGTTCCAGATATAGTGGTTGGAGTAGTAGTTGTTGTAATAATATGCCGGACGCTCCTGCGATACATCAATTTTGGCAGTAAGATGTATACCTTTTGGCAGAGGATATGCCGAAAATCTCATTTGTCCTCCAATTCTGAAATCATTCTGGTTATATCCCGACAGATGGTAGCTTCCAAAACCCTCCCATGCAAAATACTTTTTAAGAGTGCCGGATGCTCCAAAATAGAGATATATGTTGTGTTCAGAGTGGTTCTTGTTGCCGGACAGAAAGTATTCAGGATTGAAATTGTAGAAGTTCAGCAACTGGAATCCGATACCCGCATCCAGTTTTGAAACAATAGCCTCTTTTGCCCACGGTTGCAGCCTCAAAAAGAATCTGTTCTCAAAATTCATTGCCCTGGCAGAGTCTGCAGATGTTGTAGGATTTATATAAAAGGCATTGTTATAGAGAGCCCTTCCTGTTGAATCTGTGAGGGCAATCTTGTCGTTGTATGATTTGGTGTAAACCGAATACTCTCCTGTGTGTCCGATATAGGCCATAGTACCCTCTCCGTAGGCGAGGGAGTCGCGTTTTTTGAAATTGAAAGGAATTCCGTAGGAGTGGGTGATGAAAATTGTGTTGCGCTTCAATTTTGTATCGGCATCATCCAATACTACAGGAATGGTTTTGGCATCTACAATGGTATCCATAACCATGCTCAAGTCGGCGACACCACCATTTTCGTTTCTCTTTACCCTGCTGAAAATATAGCCGCCCTGGGCAACATATCGTTTGCCTATATAGTTTCCTGTTATTGCAAAAGTACGGTTATCGGTTTTTTCATTTTCCAAAATACCGCTCGCTCCATCTCTCCGGTAGAGTATGCTGAAATTGAAACTTGGTGTGAAGTTCTGGGTATGCAGGAATTTGATGTTTGTCTCCTCTTTCTTTTTGGTGGCAAAGAGTGTTCCCCAATAGGCAAGTTCTGTGTATGGCGACTTTACATTGTAGAAAGGCATTGTCTCCATTGTGTATGTGTAGGGCATATATGGGGCAAAAAATGGAAAGATTTCCGATTTGGTACGCTTGAAGAAATCTGTATACATCATTGCAGAACCCGAAACACCAAGATATATGGCATCCACATCATTCTTTTTGTATGGCAGTTCGTTGAAGTTGTCGTTGTAGGTTGTGTCTGGGCCCAACTGTATCTGTTTGTTGAAATAGCCGTCGGTTTTCCATAAAAACATACGCTGGTTCTTTATGGAATCATTGAAAATGTATGTCTCCAAAAGACGGGGAGTGGCTCTGATTACGCTGTCTTTGTATGCCCAGATGCTGTCTTTGATCTTTCTTTTGATTTCCTTCTTGGTGAGAATAACCTTTGGAAAGGCATTTGTTGTATCAACGGCCATCGAAAGGGAATCTGCTGCAAGCGCAAGTGAGTCTTTTACTGCGGCAAGTGTGTCTTTTCCTATAGCGAGTGAATCCGGAGTTGCAAGGGAATCTTTACCTGCCGCGAGGGAGTTTGAAATGGCAGTAGTGCCTGATACTGCAAGCGAATCTGCCGATGCCGCTTTTGTGGTATCGGGTCTGCCAATATGCAGATGCAACAGCTCCGGCACTTTGTGAGCTGGAATGCCGGCACCTCTGGCAGGAGTCTCAGCAGAGCATAGAGCTGCAACCAGGGCAAATGCTACAACGGCCTGCAGTAATTTATATTTAAAAAATCGTTCTATTTGAATCATAATCAAACTGCAAATTTACAAAAAAAAGACTAAATTTGTAGGTCAAATATAAATTGTTGTAGGATAATAGTATAAAATGAAACAGATAGCAGAACTTTTTGAACAATATACCCATCAGAAACCTGTTGAAATATATGAACTTCCGTCGAGCGGAAGCAATAGAAGATACTTTAGGATAAAGGGCGACGGAATAACTCTGATAGGGGCTGCAGGTACTTCTGTAGAGGAGAATATTGCATTTGTGGAGATTGGCCGCCACTTTATGCTCAAGGGATTGCCGGTGCCAAAAGTATTGTGCATGAGTGAGGATAAAACATGTTATCTTCAGGAGGATTTGGGTGATATAACCCTGTTTAATCAAGTCTCTGCCGGAAGAGAGTCGGGCCACTATTCGGAGTATGAGGTAGGATTGCTGAAAAAAACTATCGCATCCTTGCCAAAACTTCAGTTTGAGGGTGGAAAAGGACTTGACTACTCTGTCTGTTTTCCACAGCCTGAGTTTGATGCCAGGATGATATTTTTCGATCTGAACTATTTCAAATATTGTTTTCTCAAGGCAACAGGGCTGGAGTTTAGTGAAATAAAATTGCAGGATGATTTTCATAAACTCTCTTTGGATTTGCTCAAGACAACCTGCGGAGAGACTTTCCTGTACCGCGATTTTCAGGCACGCAATGTAATGCTTGTTGATGATAATCCGTATTTTATTGATTTTCAGGGTGGGCGCAAAGGCCCGTTCTATTACGACCTGGCATCATTTGTATGGCAGGCCAAGGCAAACTACTCCCAGGAGCTCAAAGAGATATTGATTGAGACTTATCGTGATGCTTTGAAAAAGTATGTAGAGGTGCCTGCCGATGAGTTTGATAAGACTCTGCGTATATTTGTTCTGTTCAGGACTATGCAGGTGTTGGGAGCGTACGGTTTCAGAGGCTATTTTGAGAAAAAACCGCACTTCTTGCAGAGTGTCCCTTATGCCATAGACAATTTGCGCAAACTTATTAAAGAGGCTCCGTTTGTGGAGTATCCGTATCTCCAGGAGATAATGGAGAAACTTACAAATATGCGTCAGTTTTCTGATTTGCGCGAAGAGAAAAAGCTGGTTGTGAGAATCTTCAGTTTTGCATACAAAAAGGGTATTCCTCAGGATGAGAGCGGAAATGGCGGAGGCTATGTGTTTGATTGCCGCGCAATTGAAAATCCCGGAAAATATGACCATTACAAACATTTTACGGGTCTCGACAGTGAGGTTATCCAATTCCTCGAAGAGGAGGGCGGTGTGTTGAAATTCCTCGACAATGTATATGCCCTTGCCGATGCCCATGTAAAACGCTATATCGAGCGCAAGTTTACAAATCTGATGTTCTCGTTTGGTTGCACAGGCGGACAGCACCGTTCTGTCTATTGCGCACAGCATCTGGCGGAGCATATCGCAAAGAAATTTAATGTAACCGTAAAACTTGTTCACAGAGAGCAGGGAATTGAGCAGGAGTTTTAAGAGATTTAAAGCTATGAAAGTTCTGATATTTGCAGCAGGCTTGGGAACACGTCTTAAACCAATCACAGATAGTATGCCCAAAGCATTGGTTCCGGTTTGTGGCAAACCGCTGTTGTGGCATGTTGTGGAGAAGTTCAAAAGAGCCGGTTTCAGCGATTTTGTAATTAATGTCCACCATTTTGCAGAGCAGATAAAGGAGTATGTGGCAGCCAACGGTTCATTTGGGGTGAATGTCGCCTTTTCTGATGAAACAGATCTGTTGAGGGAGACCGGAGGGGGAATACGCCATGCTGCAGCGCTGCTCAACGGCAGTGAGCCGTTTGTGGTGCATAATGTTGATATCCTGTCGGATCTCGAAATAGAGCAGTTTGTGGCAAAGCATAATGGCTATGTTGCAGAAAAAGGGGCGGGAGTGGAGACTCTGGCAACTCTTTTGGTGAGCGAGCGCAATACCCAACGCTATCTGCTTTTCAATTCAGACGGTAATCTGGCAGGCTGGATGAATATCAAGACAGGAGAGGTGCGCTCTCCATATAAAGCCTTGAGAAGGAGCGCCGGAGAGGGTGCTGTGTTTGAGGCAGGCAAAGGTGCCGGAACAGGAGAATATTTTGATTATCAACTCTTTTTAGATAAGTATAATCTTAAAAAATATGCTTTCGACGGAGTTCATGTTATCTCGCCAAAGATATTTGAGCTTATGGAAAGCTGGCCCGAGAAGTTCTCTATCATAGATTTCTATCTCCAGATATGCGGGCAGTACAACATAAAAAAACATATCCAGCCGCAGCTGGATATGTTAGATGTAGGTAAACTCGACTCATTGCAGAAGGCCGAAGAGATGGCCGCAAAATTGGGTTTGTAGCCAGTTCTGCTGTTCAATCATATTAAATCATAGCATACAGCACATATACCCAGTGTGCGACAAATGCTGCTGCAATACCGCCGATTGTATGTGCAAGGATTGCTTTTGATGTGAGCTCGCGGTATCCCAATGAATCAAGCATTGCTGTGTGAGTGCTCAGATAACCGCTCCAGCACATTCCTATTGCTGTAAATACTGCTATTGCATTACCGTCGGCCCAACCCTCTGCTATAAAACTTGGAACAAGGCTGATTGCTGCTCCTACAGCTCCAAGTGCAGTAATCGGGAATGCTACCAGATGAGGATCATTGAATCCGAAGAGCCATTCAAATATAAAATTGATTTTTCCGGCAAGGAATGGCAGAAGTTCAACGCCTTCGTAAGCAGATCCGGTATATTCTCCACTTGCTGATGGACCGAATGTGAGAATCATTACAAGGGTTGAAATGATCAGCACTCCCGGAATGATGGCAAGTCCGACATCCACACCTGTTTTACCGCCGTCGAGAAGAGCATTGATAATACGGATAAAGAGTGATTTCTCCTCCTCTTGTGATTCTTTTTCCTCCTCAAGATTCTCTTCGCAGGCACACTCATGAGCGTATGCCGGATATGATTTTATAATAAAACGCTGCATCAGACGGGTAGAGACAATACATCCGCACATGGCTCCGAACAGACCAATGAAAGGCTCTGCATAAAAACCTTGTCCAACCATAAATACAATTACAAGAAGACCCATGCCAAAGGCTGTTCCAAAGTTGGTGAGAGAGATATATTGGAATTTTTTGAAATAGCTGCTGAACCGTTTGTCCTGCGCAAGGGAGATAATGGCAGGATTGTCTGAAAGGAAGGTCATTACAGCTCCCAATGAGGCCACTCCCGGCAAATTGAAAAGAGGTTTCATCAATGGCCTCAAAAGTGCTTCAAGCATCCTCACAACGCCAAATTCTACAAAAATTCTTCCGATTGCTCCTGTAACCACGCATATACCCATGAGGTAGAATACGGTATTCAGCAGAAGATCGTGTGCGGTTTTCATGATGGTATTCAACATTTGGGGAGTTCCCATCACATATCCGATATATCCGAACAGGGCAATGAATATTGCCAGACATGTTATACCACTCCAGATACTTGGTTGTCTTTTAGCCATTTTGAATAAGTTTGCTTAGGGTTAAGTTTAAGTCTTTTTCTTGTTATCTGTTTTGTTGTTTATTGTTGCTTTACAATTCTCTTTGCAATCGACACAATATCTATTTTCCATTTGAGCCCGACAGAAAAGAGGGACTGCTCAGGAAGGGAGGTGCCTGCAGGGTTGCCGTTGTCGCCAAATGTGTAGCAGTATGTAGCATGCAGGCGTACAGACCTGTTCCCTTTTGGAAGAGGATAGAACTCAACTCCGGCTCCCACTCTTGTAAGTTCAGTACCCGGAAGAATGCAGTAATCACCCGGAGCATCTGTTTTGTTTACATCGTGGACAGCCTTGCCAAAGATGTTCAGTTTGTCTTTTATATTGTATGCCAGCTCACCCATGATTGAGTAGTTCTTGAAAAAGAAAGCATGCCTGTCTGTGGCACGGTTCATAAGATCCACTCTCAATCTGGTGTTTTTGGCAAGGGCAAATTCGTTTCCGAGAGCAAGGTAGCAGATATACTTGTCGGGCATATATTCGAACATGTTTGCAGAATATATGGTGTTGAACCAGCCGTGTGAACCATACCACATCAGATTATAGCCGTACATTACTTCGTCCGGCATATTGAACGGGCTTTCGCATACCTGGAATACAAGTTTGTCTTTACCGCTGTTTGTTGCATACGAAACACTTGCACCAAGCTGGTAGCAAGGGATGTTGTTCCAGAACTCCGAACAGAAATAGAGATCGATAGGGGCTCTGTCGTATTCATAGCCTCCAATGCCTACAACCTGCTTTCCTGCAGAGATACTCCAGTTCCTGTTTGCATGATATGTGAGGTATGCCCAATCTGTTGCATCAAAAAAACTCTGGTCTGAGTGGGCCTTGTTGAGCCTCTGCCTGTATGAATATGAAAAGGAGTCGCTGATATTTCCAAACAGGATGACATTTACATACTTGCCTTTAAAGCCCGAATCAGATTTGATATAGTTACCGTCTACATAATCGCCTTGATAATCAATTCTTACCTCTGCCTGCAGATTTACAGGACCGCTCTGGTTCAAGTCCTGTGCAAATAGTGTGTTCTGGAAAACCAATCCGCAACCCATGGTGAAAATTAGGCAGCAGAGAGTAAAAAAGAGTGAATATGATGGTGAAGATATAGTTTTTCTCATTGCAGCAATATTGCCAATAGTCAGGTTAATCTTAATATTTTTAACTAAAAAAACAAAAAGCTCGCAAATATATAAATAATATCCTTAAAAAACAGGAACAGTTTAAGAAACTATTTGAGAAACTGTTCAAATTTTATTTTCATTGCGGATATTGCTATTTCTCCGTTTAATACGACTCCGCTTATCTTGCTAAATTGAGCTAATGTGTGTAAATTTGGAGAAATAAAAAAGCCCCGTTGAAGGACGAGGCAACCTGATGTTTTCACAACGGAATAATCCTTATTGTGAATTGCTTCAATTATTGTACAACAAAGGTATAAAAAGTTGGGACATCAACAAATAGCAAGTTCGGAAAATTATAAAAAATATATATGAAAAAGATTTTGGGATTGGATTTGGGGACTAATAGCATTGGCTGGGCTGTGGTTGTTTCTGATATTGATGCAAATGGAAATTCTCAGATAATGGGAATTGAAGCTGTAGGTAGTAGAATAATACCTATGGACGCCGCTATTTTGGGTGATTTTGATCGGGGTAATTCAAAGTCACAGACTGCAGAAAGAACACGCTTAAGGGGTGTACGCCGTTTGATTGAAAGGAATTTGCTTCGTCGCGAAAGGTTGCACCGTGTGCTTAATATACTTGGATTTCTACCGGAACATTATTCTGAAGCATTAGATCGTTACGGTAAAATTAAAGAGAGTTATGAACCCAAATTGTCGTGGCTTAAAAATGATAAGGGCAAATATGAATTTTTATTTCAATGCTCATTTAATGAGATGCTGGCAGAATTCAAATTGAATCACTTGGAACTTGCTGATAAAAAAATTCCTTATGACTGGACTATCTATTATTTGAGAAAAAAAGCACTGACTCAAAGAATAGAAAAAGAAGAACTTGCTTGGATATTATTGAATTTCAACCAGAAAAGGGGGTATTATCAGTTGAGGGGACAGGATGAAGAAAATATTGCCAGCTCAAATAAAAAGGTGGAATATGTCGCATTGAGAGTTGTAGATGTTAAGGATACTGGTGAAAAGAGAGAGAAAGAGACTTGGTATAACATTCATTTGGAAAATGGTTGGATATATCGTAGAACAAGCAGTATTCCTCTTGATTGGATTGGAAAAGTAAAAGAGTTTATAGTAACAACTGATTTGAATAATGACGGTACACCAAAGGTTGATAAAGAGGGGAAAGAGAAACGCTCTTTCCGTTCTCCGAAAGAAGATGATAGGACATTGATAAAAGAGAGAACCCAATCAGATATAGAGGCGTCAGGAAAAACCGTTGGTGCATATATTTATGATTCTTTGCTCAAAAATCCAAGTCAAAAAATCAAAGGTAAATTAGTGCGTACAATCGAACGTAGATTCTATAAAAAGGAGTTGCAGCTGATTCTGGATAAACAGAAGGAGTTTCATGCAGAATTACAGAATCCGGCATTGTATGAGACTTGTATCAGTCAATTATATAGGAGCAACGAGTCATACCGTAAAAATATTGCCAATAGGGATTTTACATATCTGTTTATAGATGATATCTTATTTTATCAACGCCCATTGAAGAGTAAAAAATCATTAATAACAGATTGCCCCTATGAAAAACATATTGTTAAAAATAAAGAAAGTGGTGAGGAAATATGCTATGGAACCAAATGTATAGCTAAATCCCATCCGATGTATCAAGAATTCCGTCTATGGCAATTTTTGAGTAATTTACGAATTTATAAAAAAGAGGCGGCCAACGATGTTGATGTAACATCAGATTTTTTTAAAACGGAAGACGATTATGTTGTTTTGTTTGATTGGTTGAGCAGGAAGGAGAAAATAGATCAAAAAACACTCCTGAAATATCAACTATTCGGATTAAAGAAAAATGCGGAGCAATATCGTTGGAATTATGTAGAAGATAAGCAATATCCGTGTAATGAAACACATGCAAAGATATTGTTATATATAGAAAGGTCTGGGATTTCACCGGATTTTATGACTGCCGACATTGAGGAGACTTTATGGCATATCTTGTATTCAATTGATGATAGGGTGGAGCTTGAGAAAGCTTTGCGTAAATTTGCTCAAAAATATCAATTGGATGAGTCATTTATTGAGACTTTCAAGAAATTTCCACCATTCAAGAAAGAGTATGGTGCATATTCGGCAAAGGCCGTTAAAAAACTTCTACCATTGATGAGGATGGGAAAATATTGGACGGAAAATGCTATTGATGGGCATACTTTGGATCGTATAAGCAAGATTATTACGGGAGAATATGATGATACAATAAAAGATAGAGTAAGGGAAAAATCCTATAGATTGGGAGAAATATCGTCATTTAGAGGTTTGCCCCTTTGGTTGGCATGTTATATAGTGTATGATCGACATTCTGAGTCTGAAAAGGTAACAAAATGGAAAACTCCAGATGATGTACAAAATTTTTTAAAAGATTTTAAGCAACATTCTTTGCGTAATCCTATTGTAGAGCAAGTTATAACAGAAACCTTACGTACAGTGCGCGATATTTGGAAATCTTATGGAGATATTGATGAGATTCACATAGAACTCGGTAGGGAAATGAAGAATCCTGCAGACAAGAGAAAGAAGATGGCTCAGCAAATCTCAGAAAATGAAAATGCCAATATGCGCATTAAGGCATTATTAATGGAGTTTGTAAATCCTGAATTTGAGATAGAGAATGTACGTCCTTATTCACCTGGACAGCAGGATATATTGCGGATATATGAGGATGGTGTATTGGCAAGTGCCGACAATATTCCAGATGAGGTAGAAAATATTCTGAAAAAATTTAAAGAAACGGATATAAAGAAGCGGCCAACTCGAAGTGAAATTCTTAGATACAAATTGTGGTTGGAACAAAAATACAGATCCCCATATACAGGACAGCCTATCCCATTGGGAAAACTCTTTACCTCTTCGTACGAGATAGAGCATATTATTCCACAATCCCGTTATTTTGATGATTCATTATCGAATAAGGTAATTTGTGAATCGGAGGTGAATAAGTTGAAAAATAATATGTTAGGCTATGAATTCATTAAGAAGCATGGCGGTGAGAAAATTGAATTGAATCTTGGTAAAATAGTAGATATCTTCACAACGGAAGAGTATGAAGAGTTTGTAAAAGAGCATTATGCGAAGAATCGCTCCAAACTTCGAAAATTGATGTTAGAAGATATCCCAGAGGATTTTATATCAAGACAGTTAAATGATAGCAGGTATATCAGCAAAGTGGTAAAAGGGCTTCTCTCCAATATTGTACGGGAAGAAGACGAAGAAGAGGCTATTTCTAAAAATGTTATAGTGTGCACTGGTGGGGTTACAGATCGTTTGAAAAAAGATTGGGGTATTAGCGATGTTTGGAACAAGATAATTCTGCCTCGTTTTGTTCGTTTGAATGAGCTAACAAAAACAACGCAATTTACGGAGCTGAATACTAATGGACATGAAATTCCGTCAATCCCATTTGAGTTGCAAAAGGGATTTAGTAAAAAACGTCTGGATCACCGGCATCATGCAATGGATGCTATAGTCATAGCCTGTGCCGGACGTAATATTGTAAACTATCTTAATAATGAATCGTCGAGTGGAAAGGCTAAAATTTCACGATATGATTTGCAGCATTTGTTGTGCAATAAAGTAAAAACCGATGATAAAGGGAATTATAAGTGGATAATTAAGAAACCTTGGGAAACATTTACACAGGATGTTTATACTACATTGGATAATATGATTGTCAGTTTTAAGCAAAACTTGCGGATAATTAATAAAGCAACTAATTTATATACCCATTTTGAAGATGGAGAAAAGAAACTCGTTAAGCAAGATGGAATTAATTGGGCTATTCGCAAATCCTTGCATAAGGATACTATATATGGTGAGGTGAATTTGCGGAAAATCAGACAAGTCTCTTTGAACGAAGCAATTAAAATACCTTCAAGAATTGTGAATAAAGAGTTTAGGGAACGGGTAAATCTTTTATTAGAGCAAGGATATGATGCTAAGAAAATTAAGAAATATGTTGAGGATAATAAAGATGTATGGCAAGATGTCAACATGTCAAAGATAGATATCTATTATTTTACGAAAGAAACGAAAGATAGATTCTTCGCTTCGAGAAAGCCGTTGGATACAAGTTTTAATAAGAAGAAAATAGAAGGAAGTGTAACAGATACTGGAATCCAAAAGATATTGTTGGCACATTTGGCGAAAAATGGTGATAATCCGGAGATAGCATTTTCTGTAGATGGTATAGATGAAATGAACCGAAATATTGTCCAATTGAATGGAGGCAAAAAGCATCAGCCGATACAGAAAGTTAGAGTGTACGAAAAAGCAGAAAAATTCGCTGTAGGAAATAGAGGTAAAAAGTCTTCTAAATTTGTAGAAGCGGACAAAGGAACCAATCTCTACTTTGCTATTTATGAAACGGAGGTTTTTGATAATGTGTCGGGCGATTTTATAAAGAAGCGAACCTTCGCAACGATTCCTTTAAATATTGTTATTGAAAGATTAAAACAGAATTTATCTCCAGTACCTACAGATGCAAATGGAAATGAACCAAGATTTGTGTTGTCTCCGAATGATTTGGTGTATGTGCCTATGAATAATGAACTTGATAGAAATGAACTAGATTATTCAAGAATATACAAAATTATAAGTTTTACTGGCAAAAGATTATATGCAATCCCGTATTCTGTTGCGAATTCAATCGTTGATAAAATAGAATTTACACAGCTAAACAAAGTGGAGTTTTTAATTGAAAAAGAGGTGTGCATACCAATAAAAGTTGATAGATTGGGTAATATTATTAAAGTCGGGTATTGATATGGAAATGCAAGATAAAGGTCAAATTCTTCTCTATCAAACACCAGATGGAGAGAGTAAAATAGAGGTAACATTAATAAATGAAACAGTTTGGCTGACTATAGAGCAGATGGCAGAGTTGTTTCAACGTAATAAATCTACTATTTCCAGACATGTTAAAAATGTATTGGATAGTGGAGAGTTACAGGCAATTGGAACTGTTGCATTTTTTGCAACAGTTCAAAATGAGGGGACAAGACAAGTTAAGAGGGAACTGACTTTCTATAATTTGGACATGATAATAAGTGTAGGTTATCGTGTAAATTCTTATAGAGGTGTTCAGTTCAGAATATGGGCCACACAAATTCTGAAAGAGTATCTCATAAAAGGATTTGTACTTAATGATGAATTGTTGAAGAATGCAGGGAGTGGAAATTATTTTGATGAATTGCTTGCTCGGATTCGTGATATCCGTTCTTCTGAGAAGGTGTTCTATCGTAAAATACTGGAGATATATGCTTTAAGTATAGATTATGATCCAAGAACTGAAGCAACACAAAAGTTTTTTGCTACTGTTCAGAATAAGATGCATTATTCTATCCATGGACATACTGCTGCTGAAATCATATATAATAGGGCAGACGCTCAGAAAGATTTTATGGGATTGACATCGTGGACAGGCACCTTGCCAAAAAGAAGAGATGCCGAATATGCAAAGAATTATTTGAATGTTGAAGAACTGGATACATTGAACCGTATTGTAAATTTATATTTGGAATTTGCAGAACTTCAGGCTAAAAATCATATTCCAATGTATATGAAAGATTGGATTAAGAAGCTTGATGACTTTTTAAAGTTGTCGGGAAAAGAATTGCTTACTCATGCCGGAACAATTTCAGCAGAGGTTGCAAAGTTGAAAGCCAATGAGGAGTATGACCTCTTTAAAGTGAGGACAAAAAATCAGCTTTCATCTGTTGAACTGCACTTTATTGAAAATTTTGAACGGGAACAGAAGAGATTAAAGAAATAATCACTATAGTTATGATAAAGCGTACACTCTATTTCGGGAATCCTGCGTATTTATCATTAAAAGATTGCCAGATGGTAATAAGGATGCCCGAAATTGTAAAAGCAGATTTGCCTGACCTGTTTGAAACCAAAACAACTAAAACCATTCCTGTAGAGGATATAGGTGTTGTAGTTTTGGATAATAAGCAAATCACAATTACGCAAGGTTTGATGGAGGCCTTGCTGGAAAACAATTGCGCTGTAATTACTTGTGACAGCAGCCGCTTACCAGTTGGCCTTATGTTGCCGTTATGTGGCAATACTACCCAGAATGAGCGGTTCAGAAACCAGATAGATGCGTCACTTCCATTAAAGAAGCAATTGTGGCAGCAGACAATACAAACAAAAATCAGGAATCAGGCCAAAGTACTGTCGGCTCAAGATGTTGTAGCAAATAATATGTTGATTTGGGCCGACAAAGTTAAGAGTGGAGATAGCGATAATCTCGAAGCGAGAGCCGCTGCTTATTATTGGAAAAATCTCTTTCCATTCATAGAAGGTTTTACAAGAGAAAGGAATGGGGTTCCGCCAAATAATCTCCTTAATTATGGGTATGCTATTTTGAGAGCAATTATAGCCAGAGCATTGGTGTCAAGCGGTCTGCTTCCAACACTGGGAATTCATCACCATAACCGCTATAATGCATATTGTCTTGCGGATGATATTATGGAGCCTTACCGCCCGTATGTAGACAAATTGGTGTTGGATATTGTTTGGAGCGGAGCAGATTATGCAGAATTGGATGTGGAGATAAAATCCAGATTGCTCTCAATACCTGTACTGGATGTGGTTATTAATGGTGAAAAACGGCCTTTGATGATAGCTGCATCGGTAACTACTGCGAGTCTGGCGAAATGTTTCAATGGCGAAATAAGGAAAATAATTTATCCTGAACTTTAATATGGAACGCTTTAGTGAATACAGAGTTATGTGGATAATGGTTTTCTTTGATTTGCCTACAGAGACTAAGCGGGAGAGAAAGGAGCATGCACTGTTCAGAAAAAATCTGATGCGCGATGGTTTTACTATGTTTCAATTTTCTATTTACATAAGACATTGTGCCAGCAGAGAAAATATGCAGGTCCATATTAATCGTATAAAAAAATTGCTTCCCGAAAAAGGTAAGGTAGGCATTATTGGTATAACCGACAAACAGTTTGGGGAGATGGAAATATTTATCGGTAAAAAAGAGAGCAAACCTGAATCTCAGGGCTTGCAGTTGGAACTATTTTAAAAGAAAAAGAGCATATCCTTTGGGGAATATGCTCTTTCAGGTGACAACTTTCTAAATTCTAATAAGCGCTGTAATTCGTTGTGTAATACATTATTGCACGGGTTCAGTTGTCAATAATGTCAAAGATACAATAATTTGAAAGCAATTCACAACTTCTTGGCGTAGGGGATATGTTAAGGGAATGTTGTCAATAATGTCAAAGATACAATAATTTGAAAGCAATTCACAACGGGATAGCACTTAGCATATTGGCTAAGTTGTTGTCAATAATGTCAAAGATACAATAATTTGAAAGCAATTCACAACGGATGAAGCAATAACCATCTGCGACAACTCGTTGTCAATAATGTCAAAGATACAATAATTTGAAAGCAATTCACAACGTTAAGTGCCAAATACAACAACAATGGTCGGTTGTCAATAATGTCAAAGATACAATAATTTGAAAGCAATTCACAACAAGAAACATATTCAGGATTGGCTCAAGCGGGTTGTCAATAATGTCAAAGATACAATAATTTGAAAGCAATTCACAACTCAACTATAAGAAAGTACAACCATTGGCTGGTTGTCAATAATGTCAAAGATACAATAATTTGAAAGCAATTCACAACAATAGGCGTTTAATCGCTTTTTAAATTTGGTTGTCAATAATGTCAAAGATACAATAATTTGAAAGCAATTCACAACACAAGCCTACAATCCAGACTGACTTCTGGGGTTGTCAATAATGTCAAAGATACAATAATTTGAAAGCAATTCACAACACCGTTCCTGACCTTGCTATTGATATAACTGTTGTCAATAATGTCAAAGATACAATAATTTGAAAGCAATTCACAACAATTTATCTAATTGAGAATGGACG
>JAZNEW010000016.1:0-27124 GCA_045588775.1 Candidatus Egerieisoma sp.
AGTATATATGCTACTACAATAATGATAGAATCAAATTGAGGCTAAATGGAAAAAGCCCGGTGCAATACCGAGCTTTATTCCAATCTAAAAGCGCCTCTTGATAATGTTAAACCGTCCAACTTTTGGGGGTCACATCAAAATTGCTTTGACCCGGCCTCATCTTTTTTACTTCAGGGAATGGTTTTTACCATAGTTGATGGTTTCTACCATTTGTTTTTGTCGGCATCAATCTGCTTCAGAAGCTCTTTTACTGCAACTTCGAGCTGCTCGTCGCGGCCTCCGATTGCTTCGTGGGCTTTATTCCTTACCAAGAAATCAGGTTCAAGCTGTGAGTTTTCGAGATAAGTACCCTCTTTGGTTCTGTAACCCACCACCGGAATACCATAATATAAAGAACCATCCTGACAATACTCCCAGTTTACAGAGGTCATTGTTCCCGGAACCGGCATACCAACTGTCTTTCCTATTCCCATGTGTGTATATACCCAAGGAGTTCCGTGTGCATTTGAGTAGTTGGCCTCACAAACAAGCATAATTGAGTGCTTATTATATCTTCTCGACGGCATATCGCAAGAAATCTTGTCTCTCATTACCTGCTCAAGGTACTTCTCGCCGCTGAAAAGGATCTCGATATCTTCATGAAGCCGTCCGCCACCATTATATCTGGTATCAATCACAATACCCTCTTTGAGATTGTATTTGCCCAATATATCCGAGTAGACACTTCTGTAGCTCTTGTCGTTCATAGACTCAATATGCACATAACCCAAACGGCCACCCGACAATCTCTCAACCTCGGCAGCACGGCTGTCGATCCATCTCTTGTAGATCATCTTGTTCTGGGCGCTTCTTGCGATAGGTTTGGCAGTTTCGTTCCATCTTTCGCCGGTTGCAGGGTTGTAGAAAGAGAATTGCATTGCAATACCCTGTTTGCCATTTATAAGCGGATAATAATCTTCGCCGGCTTTAATCTCAACACCATCAATCTTTTCGAGAAGTGTTCCTATTGTAACTTTTGAAGAACTTGCTCCAAACGGGCCATTAATGAGAATATCATCAACCTTCAAACCGTCTCCGTTATATTTCAAATCAAAGAGCAGACCGAGTTCCGGAGTCGCCTTTTGGACCTTGATACCTGTATATGATGAACCGGTGTGTGAAACATTCAGCTCGCCCAAGAACTCTGAGAGCATTTCAGCAAAGTCGTAATTGTTGTTGATATGGCTGAGGAAAGGGGTGTACTCTTTCTCCAGTTTGTCGAGATCAACACCATGATAGTTCTTGTTGTAGAATTTGTGTCTCTCCTGATTTACTGCGTTGTGGAACATATAGGCCCTTTCGGCAGCTTTGTCGAGATCCATCGATGCATTGAAATTGATAGGTTTCGACTGTCCGCTGGCTGCGGTATAAACAGCAGGTCTCAATCCGAGAATATAGAGATTCTTGTATTGTTTGTCCCATTTCAGAGAGGCAAGAGTGGTGTTCATCTTCTTTTTGAGAACTATTTCTCCGCTGCGGGTATTGTACTCCCACATATCGAACCTCTTCTCGAAAGAGCATAAGAAATAGAGAGTTTCACCATCTTGTGAAAGCTCGGCATCCGCAATATTTGAAGACATAGGGGTGAGTCGCTGTACTCTATCTTCAAGGCCGTTGAACTCAACTACTATCTCTTTCTTCTTTGCGTCGGCAGATTTCTCTTTTGTTTTGTCATCTGATTTTTTAGCCTTTTCAGCCTCTTTGTAGAGGGCATAATCCTCCTCGTCCATATTGAACTTGTCCATTGTCTCCTTATTCAGGAAAGCAATGAAAACATCGTTCTGGCTACCCCAAGAGGCGTGTGAGCGCATACCGAGTCTGTTTGATACAAACAGCAGGGCATTGCCGTCCATTACCCATTTTGGAGATTTGTCTATATAGCCGCTGTTTGTAATGTTATGGATTTTTCCTCCTGTTTTGGCTGAAACTATACCTATATCAGTATAAGGGTGGCGTCTGTTGGTGGTAAAACCGATTGCAAACCAGTTACAGTCCGGCGACCATTGGAACTCAAAACCGGTCTCGTCATATCCGTGGTGTTGTGTGCCGTCTGTAATTGTCCTCACTTTTTTGGTCTCGAGGTTGAGCACTTTCAGGAACTGGCGCTCTTCGATATATGCAATCTCTTTACCGTCGGGTGAGAATTTTGGCATAGTGCGCTCAATGGTATTGTCTTTAAAGAGCGGCTCCTCATTTATAATGGTGGCATTGGCAAAGTGAAGTTCATCTTCATTAGCCTTTGTTGCTTTGTAGAGATTCCATGTGCCGGTTCTCTCACTGCAATAGACTATTGCCTTGCCGTCGGGTGAGATTGTTATGCCAAGTTCAGCTTCAGGAGTTTTTGTAATCTGTTTTGTGGTAGAGTATTTGTCGGTTGTTGCAAATACTTCTCCCCTCGACAGAATCACAATCTCTTTTCCATCTTCTGAAATGTCGAAATCATTGGCACTGCTCAATTTGATACTCTCCACAAGCTCCACAGCATCCGAAGTAATGGCAATATTTACTTTCTGAGGTTTGCCCCCTTGTGCCATTGTGTAGATCTCGCCTTGAAATCCAAAGCAGAGAGTTCCGTCGTTGGCACGGCTGAGGAATCTTACAGGGTGTTTCTTGAAACTTGTCAGAGCCTTCGCATTCTCCGCATCATTTACCGCTGCCTCGTATACATTAAAGCTGCCGCCGTCTCTCTCGCTCAGGAATACCATTTTTCCGTCGCCACAGAAAATAGGATCGCGGTCTTCTCCCGGATTTGTTGTAATCTGTGTATGGGTGTCGGTATCACTGTTGTAGTAAAAGATATTTCTTGCAACAGAAGAGACATGGTGTTTTCTCCAGATATTCTCGCTTCCGGTGCGGTCGTAATACAAAAACGATTTGCCATCCTTGTCAAAACTTACGCTGCAGATTGGAGTTGCAGTAATCTGCATAGGGCGTCCTCCATTGGTGCTTATTTTGTAGAGCTCCTGCATCCAGTTGGCCCATAACACACTTGTTGCCGGATCCTGATAAGATGCCGAAAAGTAGATGTATTTGTTGTCGGGCGAAAATGCAAGGGGTGTTTCATTGGCCGAGTGTGTTGTAATTCTTTTGGCAGGGCCTCCTGTAACGGGAACAGTCATGATATCGAGGCCTCCAAATCTGTCGGAAACAAATGCAATACTCTTGTTGTCATTAGCCCATATCGGTTGTGATTCAAACGATTCACCAGAGGTAAGCCTGGTGGCCTCTCCACCTGAAACAGGCACAATGTAAATATCACCTTTATATGCAAAGGCAATCTGTTTTCCATCCGGCGATATTTTGGAATATCTCATCCATAGTGGACTATCCGATGCCTGAGCACTGCCGAATGAAAGCAACGCTGCAAGAACTGCTGTAAATTTTAGAAAAGATCTGATCATTTTAAAATCGGTTAGATTATTATATTATACTACATTATTATTCAGTTATATTACTCTTCAGAAGACTCTTTAGAAGACTCCTCAGAGGACTCTTCAGGTGCAGGCTCAACGGCCTCATACAGCTCTCTCTCTTCACTGCTGAGTGAGTCGAGCTGCTGGAGATATGTTGCATCATGCTCCCTCTTTCTGCGCTGGAGATTCTCAATACTGCCTGTGTTTTTCATGGCGGCATCAATACCTATGCGGTAGATATTTGCAATCTGCTCCCTGAGATTGATTCGGGTGCTGTCGATAATGGCCGAAAATACAGGTAATTTATCGCTCTTGTATTGTGCCTTTCCAATCTTGAAATCAAAATCATCGGTATTACCAAAGATCTTCACACCAACCCTGAACGGCACAGGCGATTGGAGAACAGATATATTGTAATTGAAAGACAAATCGAGATTCTGTGTGCCGCTTATTGCAAATTTGTATCTGTCCATCTCTGCAATAAATGGGAAGACCTCTATCTTGTTGTCATTAAGGAGGAGTTCAACCGATATTTTGTCGATATAATTCTTCTCCCTGTTCTTGAATTTGAGTTTTTTTGAGATAGAGGCAAATGTCTCACCATCCATCACCACCAGATTCTCTCCGGTAATTCTTGCAACACCACGAAGTGTGGAGAGCTGCAGGTTCATTGTAGTATCTATTTTTGATGTGGCGGTAAGCTGGCAATTTACAACTCCTTCAAATGATTTGAGCATTGGAAGCAGAGAATCAACGGCAGGCATTATGCCGATAAGTTTTTCGATAGACAAATCCTTCAGTTCAAGGTCGAAACCGGTAGAGAGATCTTT
Organism: Candidatus Egerieisoma sp.; assembly: GCA_045588775.1. Taxonomy (GTDB): domain Bacteria; phylum Bacteroidota; class Bacteroidia; order Bacteroidales; family UBA932; genus Egerieousia. The sequence goes on from JAZNEW010000016.1 coordinate 4,283, forward strand.
TTTGCTTCGTGTTGCATAAAATGCCGACAAATTCATGTCGCCGGCACTTGTCAGGGCCTCAAAACCTTTGATTTGCAGGCATCTGTCCTTAATGATCAATCCGCCTTTAACCCTTTGCAGAATAAGTTTTGAATATACGCCGTATTTGACATCAAGATTGAGTTTTCCTGTAATATTTCCCGGAACAATAATGAGAGGGTTCGACAATGTGTCGCCAACCGCCACTTCATTTGCAATAGCCTGTTGCAGAAGCTCCTCGTCGGTTATTCTGGCAAGAGAATCTTTGATGCGGGCATCGGTATCCATAAAATCAAGACCTGCATTTACCGCAGTAAGCAGTTCATTGAAATTGAGCGTATCGGATTTTATATAGCCCTCTATTTCAACAGGGGCATTCCTCAACATCGCGTTGCGCAATCCGCTCACCTTTCCGGTAAGGTCAAATTGTGATTGTCCGGCATTTATACGGGTATTTTTAAAGCCTATCTCATTGGTGGTGAAATTGAAATTTATATTTTCGAATCTGGTGCGAAGAGGCAGATACGGGGTGGTAATACGGCTTCTGTCGGCACTAACAGAGCCTGAAATGTTCCATTGTCTGATAAGTGCGCCCAACGAGCGGTCTACCATAAAGTTCAAATCTTCATCTTTGAAATCATCACTCTTGCCATCTTTTCTGTCTTTTGCAGAGGCCATCCTTACCCTCATGTGGTGCGACATAAGCGAATCTCTTTCTACTGCAGGATATACCTTTTCAAGAGAGTCGAGCATCCTGTTCATCCTCGCCCTGCGCTCTCTGTTTCCGGTGTTGTTGAGCACCGCCTCCAAAGTAATATCTCCGTTGCTCAGCGAAATTCTGTTTGTAAGATCCCTTGCCATAAGGCGTGTGATATGGGTATTTACATTCATAACAGGAATCCTGTAATCGTTATGGTATGGAAGTATGCTGAATTTTATTTGAGGATCGCTCATTCTCACAGCAACCGAATCGGCACCTTTCATATATAAATTTTGGGCCGACAGCGTTCCTTTGGCAGGCAGCACCCTTCTCTTTGTAGAGTCCTGATCGAGATCCTCTGCCGAATGGTACCCCACAAGGTGGAGCATGGTGGCTGCAACCATATACTTATCTTTATACTTGAAATAGATTGAATCTGCAGTTGAGTTTGTGGCAAGCATCTTCATACCCTTTTTAATTGAAGCGTCGCGCGTATTTGCAGCTGAGCCAATTTTCACATCAATACCGGATAGAATTGCAAAGAGCTCCTGGGCAGGCATGAGAACTTTCACTCTCTCCATAACAAGGTTGCCTTTGATGCCGGCATTTCCAATCTGGTACAGATTCAAATCAGACATCCTCGATTTTACCGACAGATCTGCTTTTGCAGCTCCATTGAAAGTTGCCCCCTCCTTCGACGGGAAGAGAGTGCTCAAAGTGTCGAGATCCACATTGCTGTTAAATTGCAGGTTTATATATGGGTCAGACGAGGCAATATCAGAGACTTTACCCTCCGCAGCAATTCCTATACCTCTGCCATTGACCACCAGTTTATTTATTTCTACAGCAGATGAATCTTTATTTGTGGCAGAATAATATGCCTTTATATGAGTCTCCAGCTCGTTGATGCGTGATTGGCGGCCTTCAAATTCGATGTAGCTGTTTGGAATATCCAGATTGGCAGTAACCGAAGGCAGTTCACCTGTCTTGAATTTGTAGCTTCCGTTTATATCAACATCAAGCGAAACGGTTGCATTTGTCTTTATATTTTCAAAACTCTTCTGCAGCGGTTCGGGCAGATATTTCATAACCTGGGTTATATTCATATTCTCTATAAGGCCGCAGATATTGTCGGTATAGAGGCTGTCGGGTGTAATATCAAAAATACCATTGAAAACCACAGGCACTTTGGCTATTCCAACCGTAAAATCACTGAGTCTGCCACGCATGGCCTGTGTAGTGTCAAATATGATTCCTCCATTTATCTCCAACGGAAAATCCTTGATTATTGTGGCCTGGTTCATCTTGAGATCTGTGCGGGTAAGGAGCGAAATGGTAAAATGGCCGTTTTTCCTATTTGCAATATCAAGCGAGTCTATAGAGAACTTGCCTGAAGCGCTGTGTAAAGTATCTCCGGTGGTACTGCTCTTGTCTAAGGTAATTGAAAAATCCGAAATTCTGGCTCTGTTGAAGATCAGTTCATTGAGATCTGTAGAGAGATTGCCTCTCAGAGCAAGTCTGTTGAGATTTATTGAGGCAAGCAGTGAATCTGCCGCACTGTTATAAACAATGTGTGCCCCATTGCGGATGCTCAAATTATTCATGCTCAACTTTATTGGAGAGCTCTCTGTTGTATCTTGCGGAGAATTGTCGGATGTGCCGCTTTTGAGAATATTGTAGTTGGCGGTGCTGTCGGGCGCAATGTAGGCATATACTTGAGGCGATGTTATGCTGGCTCTTTTTATATTAACCTCAGACCTCAAAAGTTTCAATAGCGAGAGCGAAATGTCAAAAGACTTGAATCTCAGCAGTGTATCGGCTTGAGACGGTATATTTGCAGTTGTGTCCCTTCTTATGGAATCCAGAGCATTAGAAACAATCTCTCCATTTTTTATAGAGAGGGTTATGCGTGGAAAATGTTGGAATATATGGAGCTCGATGGTATCTGTTTTAACTTGGGCATTCAGCAATTCATTACTGAATCTGCTTACCATCTTGTTGAGATTGTCCGGAGTGAGAATCAATTTTATGGCGATAGCTGCAACAAGTATTACGGCAGCTGCTATCGAAACGGATACTCCAATCCATTTCAGAACTTTTTTTGAGGTAACCATAATTGGACAGTATTATTGATAGTGAAAAGTATGTATACAAAAATAGCATTTTTTTATTAAAAAACAGAGTGGCCCGATTGTTGAGATGATTTAAAGCAAGTATTAATTTAAAAAGTGAGATTATGAGACAGATTAGAACTTTATTTGCAGCATTATTATCGGTAATGATACTGATATTTGCAGGAATGGAAAACAGCTATGCTCAATCTCAATACAGGAGGCAGAGCAATAGCGAGCGCAAAAGCAATTCGGAGTATCGTCCTGCCCAGAACAAACCGGCACAACAGACAGCACGTCCGGCAAATAACCAGAAACCAAGCCAGTCTGCAAGACCAGCTCAAAGTACAAGACCAGCTCAAAGTACAAGACCTGCGCAGAGCGCAAGGCCAAGCCAGAGCACAAGACCTGCACAGAATACAAAACCTGCGCAGAACGCAAGGCCAAGCCAGAGTGCAAGACCTGCACAAAATCAGAAACCTTCAAATGTGAACAGGCCTGCAGCAAACAACAGACCTGGCAATGTAGCACCTCCTGCAGGGCATTTCAGACCAAAATACAATCACAGAGGTGTGGCAGAGTATCTCAGACCACGGCCAAGTGTGCATTTTTATGGATATTATACCAATTTGTTGCCTGTAGGGGCAAAGATTATACATAGAGGCGCTTATGATTACTATTATGTGTCGGGCAGATATTACAGATATATTAATAATGTATATGTGATAAGCAGACCTCCTGTGGGGGCAGTGATAGCAAAGAGTATTCTCAATGGCCTGTTAAGACTTACAGATTATGTAATCAGAGACGCATACGGCAGGACACAACGCTACTACACCGATGATGATGGTGTATATTATGTAAAATCCGGCAGCAATTATATAGTTGTAGATCCTCCTGTAGGGGCAATAGTATATGAACTGCCATACGGATTTGAAGAGGTTACAATAAATGGTGCAAAATATTACAAAGTAGATGACAATTTCTACGAGCTGGTATACAATGGTCCGCAGGACTATTACTTTAGAGTAGTGGGTACTTTAGGAAGATAACATATATTTATATGACTATTTTTCGAGAAGTTTGAACCTCAATCTCCAACGTCCGGCAGTTTCACCATCCTGCGGCGCAGTAAAATCGGCACTTATTATTTTGAATGGAGCAATCTCGCTTGTATTTGAAACATGGGTGCCGATACATGCGCAGGCATCGTAATCGCCAATGCGTACTATGCGCAGAGTCTCTGAAGCATCCTCAGGCAATTTGCTCAAATCAACAATAGCCGCAGCCTCATGTCGCGGCATAAACTCAATGGAAACAGGAAGATGGGAGTTGATAACATCATTTACCCTTTTTTCAATCTCCTGAATCTGTTCCGGAGTAGGCTCCTGCCGGAGAATATAATCGCACTTGCTCTTTTTGCGCTCGATATGGGCATTGCGGGAGCGCGGACATCCGAACATCTTTACCATTGTGCCATTGAGAATATGTTCCGCAGTGTGCATAGGCGGATATTCTGCCTTGTTGTGTGAGTTGAGTTGTATTTCTTGTTCCATAATTTATTGATTCCTTTGATTTATCAAATTTACAACAACTTTTACCATTATATCTTTTTCTTCGGTACGGCTTTCAGCAATCATTAATGTCAATGCCACTAAAGTGTTGTCTGCAATCCGCTTTTTGCCATCTTTGTTATAGAGAATACCGTTTTTCTCCATAAACCAAAGGAACAGCATTGCGGCAATACGTTTGTTCCCATCACTGAAAGAGTGGTTTTTCACAACCAGATATAATAACATTGCTGCTTTTTCCTCTACGCTCGGGTACAAATCCTCACCATCCCAAGTCTGATATATCTGACCAATTGAACTTTTGAACGAGCCATCTTTCTCGTTGGCAAACAATGCACTGCCGCCAAATTTAGGTTTAAGGCGGTTTATTGCCTCCATCGCATTTTCGTAGGTTGCCCTAAAACGCTCCTCCTTTGTGGTATTTTTTATTTCAATCTGTTGATAGTCATAACTGTCGAGAGTATCAAGCGCATATACATAATCGTTTATTACAGAAAAGAGTTCTTTTGATTGCTCTCCGCTCAGTTGCTCTTGTGAATGTGCCGTATGTGCAAGCAGACGGACAACCTCCTTGAGCTCGTTGTAGTGTTCCAACTTTATTTTGTCATTAATGGCATAACCTTTAATAAGATACTCTTTGAGTACCTGGTTGGCCCATTGTCTGAAGCGAGTGCCATTTACAGATTTCACTCTATATCCGACTGAAATAATTACATCCAAGTTGTAATACTCGGTTGAAACCATTTGTACAGAACCCTCTCTTCGTCCATATTTCTCGGCATGTGCAAATTTTGCACATACCAAGGATTTTTCCAGTTCACCCTCTTTAAATATATTATTTATGTGGCGGGTAATAACAGTTCTGTCTCTACCAAAAAGCAATGCCATCTGGCTTTGTGAAAGCCACACTGTATCATTCTCCAGCTTTACATCAAGTGAAACCTGATTATCCTCTGTTACATATATCATAATAGAGGATGTTCCAGAATCCGCATTATGCATTGGCCTATATTCTGCTTTGTTATGTGAGTTGAGTTGTATTTCTTGTTCCATAATATTAAAAAATAAACTACCTTTGGAGGATGAATACCAGTAACAAAAATAATGAATTAATCAAAAGAATTATGGCGTTTAAAACAAATAAATCGGGTAGAACATTTACTTTTTGTAAATTGTTTATAATTTCTCTACTATTTGCATTTAATGTGAACGGACAAACTAAAACAAAAGTTGTGGCGCATCGCGGTCATTGGGATGTTGAGGGGGCTGCCCAAAACTCCATTGCATCGTTGCAGAAGGCTCATGAGGTTGGTGCCGATGCCTGCGAATTTGATGTAAATATGACCTCAGACGGCGTGCTGGTTGTGTGTCACGGCCCTTCAATTGGCAATATACAGAATGTGAGTGAGGCCACTTTTGCACAGGTTATGGGGGTAACATTGGAAAATGGAGAGAAAGTGCCAACTTTGGAGCAGTTCCTCAAAGCAGGCAAAAAGGGTTACAAAGTAAAACAGCCCGATGGCTCCGCAAAATTGATAAAATTGCCGTTGGTGCTCGAAATTAAAGCTCCTGCAACCGTTGAGCAGGGCAAGGAGATTGTAACAAAAGTTGCCTATCTGCTTAAAAAACTCAAACTCACAGCCCAAACAGATATTATCTCATTCAGTTATGATGTATGTCTTGAAGCGGCAAAACAGCTTCCAGAAGTAACAGTGCAATACCTTACAGGCGATAAATCTCCATACGAACTCAAAAGTGCCGGCATAATGGGACTCGATTATCACCACTCCCTGCTCCTGCTGAATCCTGAATGGATAGAGCAGGCGCATGACCTTGGAATGGTTGTAAATGTATGGACTGTAGATGACCCTGCAAAAATCCAGACCTTTGCCCAGCTTGGTGTAGACTACATCACCACAAACAAACCGGAACTTGCAAAGAAGATAATAGAGCAGGTTGAGGCAAATGTAAAATGAACCATTATGAATTTGGTAAATTTTGTGTGATTGTGGAAATTTGTTGCCATTAATCTATTTTACGACTAATACCAAATTTATCAATATCATGAAAAAATTTACATTTATCTTTTTGGCAGCAGCGGCTGCCATGTTTGCAGCTTGTAGCGGTGAAAAAACTTTAGATCCAAATCCACCACAACCGCCGGTAGAGACAAAAATTCCTATCAACCTTTCACTTGGAATAACAAAAGTAACAGAGAATTCATTTGATAGCGGTGATAAGGTGGGTCTGTATGTTGTAAACTACAGCGGCTCAACAGCAGGAACTCTGCAAACATCGGGCAACCATGCCTCCAATGCATTGTTTACATATAACAGCGGATGGCAGGCAAGTTCGCAGCTATACTGGAAAGATGAATCTACACATGCCGATTTCTACGCATATCATCCATACTCATCAACCGTTAGCAATGTAAATGAGCATGCCTTCTCATTAAAGGCCGACCAGAGTTCGGAGGCAAACTATAAAAGCGGCGATTTCCTATGGGGCAAAACAGCTGATGTAGCACCAACCGCCAATGCAGTGGATATCCAGACCAAACATATTATGAGTTCTGCAGTTGTGGTTATAGCTCCCGGCAACGGTTTCACACAGGAGAGCCTCAATGCAAGCACTATAAGTGTAAAAATCAACCAGGCTCTTGTTGATGCCAAAATCAATCTCTCAACAGGTGCAATCTCTGCAACAGGTACTGCACAAAGTATAACACCGCTTTATAAAGATGGAAAATATCAGGCTATGATAGTGCCTCAGACCATCTCGGCTGAGAACTTTATAACAGTAACAGTTGATGGCGTTGATTATAACCTCAACAAGACTTTCACCTTCAAAACAGGCGTGCGCCACAAATTCACAGTAACTGTGGAGAAACTCAGCAATGGTATAAATGTAGGAATTACAGGCTGGGAAGAGGATACAGAGGATAACGGCGGTACTGCACAATAATCAATATCATATAATATTATTATAGTATGAAATCTCGCAATGCTATAAGGGGTTTTCTTTTGAAAAACTCCCTTTTGCTTGTTGCGGCAAGTGCTCTTCTCTTCTCGTGCGCCACAGATGAGCAATTTACTGCAGAGCAAATAAAAAATAAGACACTGATCTCTCTCAATGCCGAGATAAATCAGGTGCCTGTAACCAGAGTAAACGACAACGGTTTTTGTGATGGCGATGTAATGGCCGTTTACATAGTTGATTACGAGGGCGATACTCCGGGCGTGCTTAAATCAGATGGAAACAGGGCAGATAATCTGCGCCACACCTTTGATGAAGCGGCGTATCAGTGGAGTTCGGAGCGCGATGTATATTTCAGAGACGAAAACACACCGGTAGACATTTATGGATACTATCCGGTAAGCTCTCCGGAAGATGTAAACAAATACTCATTTACAGTGCAGGCCAATCAGAGTACAGAGGGAATGAACGGTACAATGGGAGGCTATGAGGCGAGCGACTTCTTGTGGGGCAAAGTTGTAAAAGTGGCTCCAACCGAGAGCAGGATAATGTTGCCGTTCTACCACAGAATGAGTAGTGCCAAAGTGGAGCTGGTTGAGGGCGAAGGCTTTGGCGAGGGCGAGTGGAGCACTCTCCAAAAGAGTGTGGTTGTAAAGAATGTAAAGCGGGAATCATACATAGATCTCTCAACCGGAACAGTAACAGCAACCGGAGCAATAGAAGCTGCAGGAACTGTTCCTTACAGGCAGGAGAATACCTTCAGGGCCATTGTTGTGCCCCAGAGCGTGGCAGCCAATACGGAACTCTTTGCCATAACTGTGGGAATGGTACCATATACATTCACCAAAGAGGAGAGTTTTGAATATGTATCGGGCAAATTGCACAAATTCACAATTAAGGTAGATAAAAAAACTCTAACTGGAGAGTATACATTTACCCTTGTGAGCGAGGCAATAACAGCTTGGGAAAACGACAATGTGAGCCACGATGCCACAATGCGCGAATATATAATTGTAAACTCCACAGCAGGAGGTCTTAAAGAGGCCATAATTGCGGCTGGCAAGGATTATACAAAATTGCAGAATCTCAAAATTACCGGAGAAATCAATGAATCTGACTTCACTTTTATGAATAGTGAGATGAGCCAGTTGGAGAATCTCAACATGAAAGAGGTGCTGATTGAGAAAACAGATTATACATTTACTGATGAAGATGTGAAGTATAAATTTGAAGATGTAAGGTGTATTCCCGCTTCCGCATTTGAAGAAAAAATAAAATTGTCAAGAGTAGTCTTTCCGGATTGTTTGGATGTTATAGAAGGTTCTGCATTTTCTCAAAGCGGATTAACGGGTTCATTGTCTATTCCTGAAGGGGTGAAAATTGTGGATGGGCATGCTTTTAATACCTGTCAAAATTTAGATGGAGCTCTTTCGCTTCCTTCATCACTGATTGCTATTGGTCGCTCGGCTTTTTATAACGGTCCTATGAATAGCGAATTAGTTCTGCCTCAAAATCTGGAATATATTGGAAAGAGTGCATTTTATGGCTGCAAACATTTATATGGCAGTTTGAGATTGCCTCATAAATTAAAAGTGATAAAAGGATGGTCTTTTCAACAGTGTAATGGACTGGAAGGCGATTTGATAATTCCTGATAATGTTGAAGTAATAGAAACTCAGGCTTTCTACCTAACTACCTTCGGCGGAATATTGGTTTTGTCCGATAATATCACAACAATCCAAAAAAGTGCTTTCTATAACTGTGGCTTTAAAGGACCTCTACAGCTGCCGTCAAAACTAAAATCAATAGGAGAAAGTGCTTTTAGCGCCAATAGCTTTGTAGGGGATTTGATATTGCCGGAGAGCCTGGAATCAATTGGTGAAGGAGTTTTTAGTGGTAACGAATTCTCAGGAGTTGTTGAGATTCCCAAAAATGTTGTAACTATTGGGAAACAAATTTTTAGCGGTTGTGGTAATTTGGAGGGTGTTGTATTGCATTCAGAAGTGGAATCTATTGGAGATTATGCATTTAGAGATTGTTTTATGCTCAATTCAATTGTTTCCAAATCAGAAATTCCGCCAAGATTGGGAAGCGGTGTTTTTAATGGCGTGGCAAAGGATAATTTTACCCTTGAGGTGCCGGAGGGCTCAGTTGCCCAGTATGCAATGGCCTCGGGCTGGAGTGATTTCAAACGTATTGCAGCACATCACGAACTGGTATGCCGCCCGGCATTTGCAATGGCTCTGAATAATGTAACAACCCGTACATTGGTACTTGATGCTGAGGGCGATTGGGAGGTTGAGAGCATGCCGGATTGGTGCAGCCTGTCGCAAACCTCAGGAAGCAAGAAAACAGAACTTACCCTAACAATAAACGAATTGGCAGCAGGCTCTGCCGCACGCACAGGAGAGATAGTGTTCAAACTAAAAGATGAGGAGTATACCCACAAATGTGCAGTAAGCCAGTATGATTACCAATATATGGAGAATGAGGTGATAACACTGCAGAGTGCCACAAAGGGAAATACCGGAGGAATAGATCTTGTCTTTTTGGGCGATGGCTACGATGCTCAGGATATAAGCAGCGGCTTGTATATGCAGGATATGCAGATGCAGGTGGAGAACTTCTTTGCTGTGCACCCATACAAGCAGTATAGGGAGTATTTTAATGTCTACACTGCAATTGCCCTATCTCCAGAGAGTGGTATAGGTACTTTAAATACCATAAAATATAGTAAATTTGAGACCACCTATACAAGAGGTTCGAGGTTGGAATGTAATGATGATGCTGTATTCAGCTATGTATTGGATATGAATACAACCGTTACAGAGGATAACTTGAACCGGGCATTGGTGATATTGGTTCCAAACTCCTCTCTATATGGCGGTACTACCTATATGTGGAGAGACGGCTCTGCTATAGCCATAGCTCCAAAGAGCGATATGGCATATCCTCTGGATACCCGCGGAATTTTGCAGCACGAGGCCGGTGGCCATGGCTTTGGTAAACTGGGTGATGAGTACATTTACCATAATGCATTTGTAAGTGATTGCCTTTGTCCCTGTTGTGCTCATGCTGATGCGCTTGATAATGCAAAGGCAATTGGCTGGTACGATAACCTCTCTTTAACCGGCAAGATACACGAGGTGCCATGGAGCCATCTTATCTTTGATGAGAGGTATTCAGACCTTGTGGATATTTACGAAGGCGGTTTCTTCCATACAAGGGGTGTGTTCCGCAGTGAATACAACAGCTGTATGAACAATAATGTGCCATACTTCAGCACAATAAGCCGCGAGAGTATTGTAAAGAGGATAAAGAGATATGCAGGAGAGGAGTATTCGTTTGAAGATTTTGTTGCCAACGATAGCCGCGAGGTGGGTACAACAACAGTAAGTGCCACTGTAAAATCGCAGCAGGAGCAATACAACCAGGTGCCTCTGCGTGCTACATCACAAAATCCTCCTGTAATATATGAGGGCAGTCCGCTAAAGAAAAAATAGAGGCCTACAACAATGTTTAATATATCTAAATATTTAAGACTATATGTGTTCAATTAAATATATAATGGCATTTATTGCGGCAGGTGTGCTGCTGATGACCTCTTGCAGCAAAGAGGAGCCGGCTGCCAAAGGCGGAGAAGAAGATGCGATGAAATTCAGTTTTGTGCATCCCTCCGGAACAAAAGTAACTTCAGACTCTTTTGAGATGAATGATACTGTGGGACTCTATATTACAAATTCAAATGCAATATTGGATGCGGCCGGAAACTATGTAACCAATGCCCCATTGGTGTATGATGGTGCGGAGTGGAGTGTGTCGCCTGCAATATACTGGAACAACGGCACTTATAATATTTATGCCTATTACCCTTATATGAAGGGTGTGCCAAGTGTTACCGATGCTCCATTCAGTGTCTCCACTAACCAGAGCATTGCAGAGAATTATATGAAGAGTGATTTTCTCTGGGCATCAAAAGAGGGGGTAACAGCATCAAATGGTGAGGTGTCTGTGCAGTTTGCCCACAGATTGAGCCGTATGATGGTAAAACTTGTGAAGAGTGATGATTATGATGGCGATTTGCCTGAGGATGCGCAAGTGTTTGTTCATAATACTGTTGCAGATGCAACTGTTGATTTGGCGTATGGCTTTGCAACCCCATTGCAGAGGGCCTCTGCCAAGATAATAGAGGCAAAGAATCTGGGCAACAATCTGTATGCGGCAATAGTAATTCCTCAGAGACTCGATACACGTCAGCCCCTTGTTGAGGTGATAATGAAGGGTGTATCATACCTTTATGAGGCCAAATTCAATTTCAAGCCGGGTATACAGCATAATGTAACACTTGTAATATCCAAAAATCCAAGTCAGATCAAGATTGAAATTGGCGGAGAGATTGAGGGTTGGACCGAGTAGCATCCATATATTTGGTTTGTGATTTAAAGAATAGGCTGGCTCAAAGAGAATTTGGGCCAGCTTATTTGTAGTTGGATATACTTTTTTGGAAAATAAGCATTATTTTTGCCGTAATGAGTTGGAAAAGATTAATATACATAATATTTTGCCTTTGGATTGCCCTCTCTTGTACCTCAAGGCAGGAGATTGTGTATAAATATCCTCCAAGTGGAAATCTGCAGAGGGTTGTAACCAAGGAGGGAAAATTCGGATATGCAGATGCAAATGGAGAGATGGTTATTGATGCCATTTATGATATTGCATACGATTTTAATGAGGGGGTAGCCATTGTTGCCGTTGCAGATTCCAAAGGTGAGCCGGGTTATATGGCAATTGCCGCCGATGGAACCATTATGCATGCAATTGCACTGAAGGAGTGTATTCTGGATACCGGATATTCCAACGGACTGCTTCTCTATAAGGAGGTTGCTACGGGGCGTTTCGGATATATGGATCTTTCGGGTTCAACAAAGATATATCTGCCCAAAGATGTTGTTTATGCCGAGAGTTTCAGTAATGGAAAGGCCCGTTTTGCGACTTTGCAGGGCGAGGGTTATATAGATATTCGGGGTAATATTGTGGGCACTGCAAACGGGATGGTTAAAGAGGCTGCAAAGCCTGCTCAGAAGGAGTATGTTTTAAAATCCACACTGTTGGAGGATAAGGATCTTGCGGTGTTGGATAAGAATCATCCTCTCTATATTGAGGCCGGAAAGATATTGCAGGGAGACCTTGCGGTTGAGGATGTAAAAAGCAGAAGGCTGATTCTCAATTATATGGAGCATTTGAGAGTGTCGTATATAACCAAGGATATAGATTTTATAGAGCAGCTGTTCAGTAACAATGCCCTTATAATTGTGGGTAAAGTGGTAAAATCCTCAGGCAGGCAGGAGCTTGGCATGGCTGATAAGGCTAAGGTGCAGTACAATCTGCTGAGCAAGAAGAGGTATATTTCCAATCTAAGGCAGGTTTTCAAATCCAATAAAGAGATAGATGTAAAATTCAGCGATTTTAAAATTATGCGCCACCCTACCCGGCAGGGCATTTATGGAGTGAGGTTGCGTCAGGCCTATACTTCTACTCTATATAGCGACGATGGCTATCTTTTCCTCCTTTGGGATTTCAGGGATGAGGCTATGCCGCAGATACATGTGCGCACCTGGCAGGAGAGTATAGGGCCGCAGGGCTTGCCGCAGGACTCCCTTTATGGAATAAGACATTTTAATTTGCAATAGGATGAGGGTAAAACTCCATATATGGTTCGTGTTTTTTGCAATGGCATTTATCTATGCCAACGGCGTTGTTGCGCAGCAGTTTGGCGTGAATTCATTCAGAGAACTCGCCAATGATATAACCGCCTATATAAACCCTGTGACCGATCTTAATGGTGAGGCTTGTGCCCTTGTTAAGGTTGAGTGCAGTTCTGATTTTGCCTTTTCATCTCCTTTGGGTATAGTAAAGAGGATAAATGAGGTGGGAGAGGTTTGGCTCTATCTTCCAAAGGGCAGTATATTGCTCACACTCAAGCATCCGCAATGGGGCGTTGTGAGGGATTATAAATTTTCAAAGGCATTGGAGTCGAGGGTTACTTATGAACTGAAACTGAATACTCCGGCGTTGCAGATTCCTAAAGATTCTGTGGTGGTTGTTCAGAAAGATACTGTGCTTGTGAAGGATGTTGTGCTTGAGAGGGATACTGTGGTAATCCAGAGAATAGTTGAGGTAGACAAAAGAGAGGTTAAAAAGGAGAGGACTCCTTTAAAGTGGGGTTTGGGTGTATCTGCCCATTTTGGGAAGGGTTCATTGGCTTATGGTTTTAAGGTAATGGCAAGGAGAAAGCACGGGTTATATCTTGGCGGGTTGTGCAATTTCAACTCTGTTAAAACTGTTGGAGAGTGCAATGGCGACGGCCTGGCAGCAGATGGCGCAGAGATACCTTATGATACGGGAGATGTTGGGGATTCCCGATATGCTTTAATTTTGGGTGGCGTTCACATGCTGGGTAAAAATATCTCCTTTTATGAGGGTGTGGGTTATGGAGAGCGGAGTGTGGCATACAAAAAAGTTACAGATGAATGGTGGCTCAATACAGATGATTCCTGCTCCGGATTTGCAGCGGAGGCAGGGGTTGCTTATCAGATAAAGCAATTCTCCATTTCTGTTGGGGTTACTACTATATGCGGCAGATACTGGGAGCCTGCGGTTGGTCTGTTTTACATTTGGTAATATGAGGGCGCGATTGGAAGAAATATTTTGGCGTATACGGGCAGTGCAGATTTTTGTGCTGCTATTGGCTGTTGTATCGTGCAGTGAAGAGATTCCGCAGAATCTGCCGCCCTCTGTTAAAGTGGGAGAGGCTTACGGAATTACCCGCACTGCAGCAATAATTGATGGTGAGATAACCCTTAACGGTAAAGGAGAAGTCTCTGTGCTGCAATTGAAATATGGCACTGTTTCGGGCAGTGAAGATAGCTGTGTTATATGTAATCCGCACGATACCAATCCTGTTATAAAACTGGAAAATCTCTCACCCGGAACATTGTACCACTATTTTCTGGAGGCCGGAAACGGGTCGTATCTGGCAGCTTCTCAGGTGAAGTCTTTTGAAACAGTGCAAAATTCTCCTCCGGTACTTGCCGATATAGCCCAAATATACAGTGGCTTGCTCAGTGGCACATTTTTATCGTCGGTTGCAGATGATGGGGGTGAGGATATAATTGAAAAAGGAGTATGGTTCTGGGTTCAAAAATCGGAGGATAATCCTTTGCAAGGCTCTGAAGATGGTGTGAAGGTGCTTGCATACAGTTCGGATTCGGTGTCGTTTCATACAAAAATAGACGGACTGGAGGCAAATGTCATCTATTGTGTTCAGGCGTTTGCCCTCTCTGCTGCCGGTGAGGGGCGCAGCAATGTTATCAGATTCAAGACTGGAGAGCCGATAGTGGTACTCGACCGGGCCGGAACTCTGGCTGAGGTTATTGGAGCGAGTGAGGCGGTTAATTTGAAGCGACTCAGTATAAAGGGTGATATGAATGGTTCTGATTTTGCATTTTTGAGGGGTATTCTTGGGGGAAATCCCAATCATAATTTGGGCAGCAGCTCCCACTTGAAGGGGGTGCTCAATACTATAGATTTGTCGGAAACAAATATAGTGGAAGGGGGAACTCCTTATGATGGCTACCGCTATACTGTAAAGGATGCTGTTTCAACAGGGCTGTTTGAGGGGTGCGTTAATCTCAAGGAGATTTCATTGCCCAAGAGCGCTGTTGCAGTGGAGTCTGATGCTTTTGAGGGGTGCAGTGGTCTGGAGGTTCTTACAATTCCCGAAAATGTATCTGAAATTTCACACTCTTTCGGATGTGCTGCTTTGAGGGCTGTAAATGTTGTGAAGTCTAATGCTGTGTATTGCAGCAAAGATGGTGTGTTGCTGAGTAAAGATATGTCTGAATTGGTGTGGTGGCCGGTTGCAAAGGAGTATTCTGATGCTTTTGAGTGGCCGCAGGGGCTTGTAAAGATTGGTGATTATGCTTTTAAGGAGTATGGCGGTACATCTGTAACTCTGCCAGAAACGTTGAAGGAGCTTGGTGCGTATTCATTCAGTTACAGCGCTTTAAAATCTGTTGCTATACCGGATGGCGTTACAACTTTGCCAAAGGGATTGTTCCAGAACTCTGCAGATCTCGAGTCTGTTACGGTTGGGGTGCAGATGGGTTATTTTTCTGATTACTGTTTCAGCGGATGTAATTTGCAGAGAATTACCGTTGGTGCCGATGCCTTTTTGCCTTATGTCTCTTCAAAGGCTTTTGGAAGTATTGATTTGTCGGGGTGCACACTATATGTGCCAAAAGGGTGCAGGAAGCTTTATAAAAGCAGCTCTTTCTGGTCTCAGTTTGGTGTGATAGCTGAGGTGGAGTGAATGGTTCTGGCCTGTTGTTTCAGATTTTCAAATAATCTTTGATAATGTTTGCTCTGCTGTTGTATTGTTAGAGGAAAATCTTTGTCCAAAGCATATTTCAGTTTTGAAAATATTTGAACAGTGTCGGTTTTATGATTGATGGTTTGCAGCAGCTCCCGGCACTCCTTGTTATAGGAATAGTTACCAAATGATATGCTGTTGATAAGCGTGGTGTCGTTTAATGTATGCTTTACATGCGGCGCACCTCTGTCTAATGAGTGGTAGAGTATAAAGCCGGCAGCAACGGCGGCTATAGTGGTAATGGCAATTTGCCATGTGTTTGCGGCTCTTCCATTTCTCTTGCCTTTTATACGGACTGTGTTGCTGTGCAGCAGTGTTTTTATTTGAGAGACAGAGCAGATTCTTTTATTAATATCCTGGGCAGTGGATAATCCGGCAATAGACAATATATGTTTTGCAGCCTGTTTGTTCTCTATGGCTGCTGCCATTTCCTGCATCACAATTCCAAATGAGTATATGTCGGTTCTTACATCAAGGGGAGTATTGGGCTGCATGGCTTCGGGAGCTATGTAGTGCTTGGTACCGGCCGGACTTTTAAGAATGTTGTAGCTGTCGCAGTCTGAAAGTGAGAAGTCTATAAGTTTTACATTGTGCCCGTTATGGGTAATAAGAATATTGCTTGGCTTTATATCTCTGTGCACAATCTGTTTGCTGTGCAGATATTGCAGAGCGTCGCATATTTCGGAGATGAATTTATACGCAAAATCGGAGGTAAGGCGTTTTTGGTTTATAAACTCTTCCAATGTAATGCCATCGATATATTCCATCAGAATGGCATTGCCAAATCTTTGAAGCGGAAGCCAGTTGATGGTGCGGCAGATATTAGGGTGTTCCAGATGGAAGCCTATATTGAACTCTTTGTTGAGGGCTGCTTCATAAATGTCTGTTCCATGATATTGCTTCTGCAGCGATTTTACAACGTGCAATTTGCCATGGATGGAACACTTGTATAACTGGTTCCACCCCGAATTGGATTTGTAAATGAGTTTAAAATCACTTATCGAATTATTGTTGATATTCAGATTTTCTGAAATATCATTAATAAAGCTCGATATAAAATCGCTGCTCGAAGTATCAATATTATCCATTTGCTACAATATCACAAATTGTGAGACCACCATTTCTTCCGGCTATAAAGGGCCTTGTGCGCTGGTTCTCGTGAATTACATACGGAAGATAGAGAGGATATCCCATGTAAAAGCATTCTGCTTTAAAAGAGTCTCCTGCTTTGAGTTTTGAGGCTTTTGATTCCTCTATGTGATACATGGAGTTGCCCTCGTAACGCAACAGCAGATAGCGGTTTGGAGACCATCCTATAGCTACATGTTGTCCAACCCTGAGCTCAGCACTGGTTATCTGTTTTGTGCTGAAGAATGATGAATTATATACCGGACTTGTTTTTAACCATGCACAATAATCATTAAAATTTTTATATCCTATATATCTCGACAGTATATCTAAGGTGTGGCCACGCGGTTCATGTGCATCTTTCACATATCCCCATAATCTCTTTAATGTTGAAACCGAAATGACTTCTCCTGATTCTTTTTCCAAATGCAGAGAAAATTCTCCAAAATCGGTGGATGTGGCCAATGATTTTCCATATTTGGCCTTTACTGCGCTGATTAACTCTTTTATTTCTGGTTTTACAATATTCATTATACCTCTGTATATAATTTTACAATATTCAAGGCGGTTTCTACAGCTTTTTCCATGCTCTCTACAGGTACATACTCCAATTTTCCATGGAAGTTGTGGCCGCCGGCAAATATGTTTGGACAAGGCAATCCCATAAACGACAATCTGGCACCATCTGTGCCGCCTCTGATTGGCTGTACTTTTGGTTTGATGCCTGCCATTTCCATAGCTTTGATGGCCTTCTCAACAATGAAATAGTGTGGCTCAACCTCTTTTCTCATGTTGTAGTACTGGTCTTTGATCTCCAGTGTAACAGTGCCTTCGCCATACTTTTTGTTGATGAAATCTGCGCAATTCTGCATAAACGCCTTCTTCGCTTCAAATTTCTGGAAGTCGTGATCTCTTATTATGTATTGGAAATCTGCCTCTTCAACAGCACCTTTGAATTGGGTCATAAGGTAGAATCCCTCATAATCCTGAGTGTATTCGGGCCTTTCATTTACAGGAAGCAATGAATGGAACTCCATACCTATGAGGATTGCATTGCGCATTTTGCCTTTGGCATAACCCGGATGTATGTTGCAACCCTGAATATGTACTTTGGCCCCTGCTGCATTGAAGTTTTCATATTCGAGCTCTCCAATTTGGCCGCCATCGAGTGTATAGGCATATTTTGCTCCAAATTTCTCCACATCAAAGAAATCCACACCTCTTCCAATCTCCTCATCCGGAGTGAAACCTATCTTAATTTCGCCATGTTTGAATTCGGGATGGTTTACAATATACTCAGCCATGCACATGATTTCTGCAATACCGGCCTTGTCGTCTGCTCCCAGAAGGGTAGTTCCGTCGGTTGTAATGATAGTCTGGCCTTTGTATTCTGCAAGTTCAGGGAAATCAGAAACTTTCAGTGAGATATTCTTCTCTTTGTTCAGGAGGATGTCATCGCCATTGTAATTCTCAATAATTTGTGGTTTGATATCTTTTCCGCTTGCATCGGGAGCAGTATCAACATGGGCAATAAATCCAACAGCAGGCACAGAATCATCATCAATGTTCGACGGAATTGTAGCCATTACATAGCCATATTGATCCATAGTGGCCTCAATGCCAAGCTCTTCAAGCTCTTTAACCAATAATTTAAGCAAGTCAAACTCACAATTTGCACTCGGAAATGATTCGCTTTCCGGATCTGATGTGGTTTCAACAGCCACATATCTCAAAAATTTATCTATAACTTTTTCCATTTTTATTCTTATTTGTATTTGTAAAAATCAATTTGTCGGGTTAAAATATTAAAAAAGCAGCATGCTGAATCCCATAAAGGCCATTCCTGTAATGACTCCTATAATTGCAACATGATGCGCTCCATAACTCTCTGCTGTAGGCAACAGCTCATCAAGCGAGATATATACCATAATTCCTGCTACCGCCGCCAGAATTATTCCCATAAAGGAGTCCGACAGCAAGCTGCTCAGCAGAAGATAACCCAGAACTCCCCCAAGCGGTTCTGCCAAACCCGATAGCGAAGCGTTTAAAACCGCTTTAAAACGTTTTTTTGTAGCATAATATATAGGAATGGCAACAGCAATTCCTTCCGGAATATTGTGCAGTGCAATGGCAAATGCTATGCTTATACCCAAATTGGGGTCGTCCATGGCCGTTACAAAAGTGGCAAGACCCTCCGGAAAATTATGCACAGCTATAACAATCGAAGAGAGAACCCCCAGCCGTAATAGTTTTTTTGCATTGGGAGATCCTGCCTCCGATTCAGAAATTTTGGCTGTAGTCCCAGGCTCCACGCCATTTCCCACCGCCGAATTATGAACTTCAAGTGTGAGTTCATTAACCTCATGCGGATTTTCGTACGACGGCACAAGATTATCTATAAGTGCAATGAAGCCCATTCCTGCAAAAAAGGCAAGAAGAGTATAGAAAAGGCCCAATTTTTCGCCATATATCACCGACAACGAGTATTGTGCTTCTGGAAAGAGCTCCACCAATGATATCAGAATCATCACACCTGCCGAAAAGCCCAATGATGCAGAGAGAAATTTTGGACTGAACTTCTTTACAAACATAATTACAATACCGCCTATGCCGGTAGCAAGACCGGCACAGAGGGTAAGTAATATTGCATTCAAGAAATTGCCTTCCATCTTATTTTGATTGTTTCTCCTCTTTCATACATGCGTAAACCAGGTATCCGATTATAAGGATATAGGCCAATATTGCCACATATTGTGCAGCTGCAGAGCCTTGCCACTCGCTGGCAAGCAAGTTTACGCCACAGAATCTCATAATTGCACTAACAACACCCATAAGGGCTCCACCTGCAATGAATCCGCTGGCAAGAAGAGTTCCCTTTTCGGTACGGGCTTTGTTTACACTCTCATCTTTGCTTCTGCTGCCAACATACCATGCTATACCGCCACCAACAAGCAAAGGCAGGTTAAGTTCAAGCGGAATGAACATTCCCAGTGCAAACGCAAGTGCAGGGACTTTGAATATAGTGAGGATTATTGCCAGAACAGCACCTACTCCATACAGGAACCAAGGGGCATTTCCACCGCTCATCAATGGCTCGATAACGGCAGCCATTGCATTTGCCTGAGGTGCTACAAGAGCATCAGGGCCGGTGAAACCGTAAGTATCGTTGAGTACCATCATAACACCGCCTACAGTTGCAGCAGCTACCAATGTGCCCAGGAATTTCCAGCTCTCCTGTTTTGCAGGAGTTGTACCAATCCAATATCCGATCTTCAAGTCTGTGATGAATGCTCCCGATACCGACAGTGCAGTACATACAACACCTCCGATAACCAATGCTGCAGTCATGCCGGCAGTGCCTGTAAGGCCGCTTGCCACAAGAATTACAGAGCCGAGAATAAGGGTCATCAGGGTCATTCCGCTTACAGGGTTGGTTCCTACAATTGCAATTGCATTTGCGGCGACAGTGGTAAACAGGAATGCAATAACGCCAACTGTGATGAGAGCGATTATGGCATGTTTTAGATTATTTACAACACCAAACTGGAAGAAGAGGAATGTTATTATAAGTGTAAGGAGAATACCGAACACTATAATCTTCATGGAGATATCTCTCTGCGTTCTGGCAACTTTCACATCATTGCCCTTTTTGCTGCCAAACTCCTGCACTGCAAGTCCGAAGGCCGATTTGATGATGCCCGATGATTTGATAATGCCAATTACACCGGCTGCTGCAATGCCACCTATACCAATATGGCGCGCATAGTTGGAGAATATTGTTTCGGCACTCATTGAGGCCATGTTTGCAAATTCGGTACCCATTATAGTTACTCCGTCGGCACCAAAACATAAATTGAGAAGTGGAACAATGAGAAACCATACAAGGAACGATCCGCAGCAGATGATGAATGCATATTTGAGACCTATAATATATCCGAGACCCAACACAGCTGCGCCCACATTCAATTTGAGTACAACTTTTGCCTTTTCGGCAATGGCCTCTCCAAATGGCAGCACCCTGCTTGTAAATGTCTCGGCCCACCAGCCGAATGTAGATACTATAAAATCATATATACCTCCGATAAGTCCGCTCACAAGAAGAAGTTTTGCCCCGTTGCCGCCGGTCTCGCCGCTGACGAGTACCTGTGTGGTTGCTGTAGCTTCTGGGAAAGGATATTTTCCGTGCATGTCGCTCACAAAATATTTTCTGAAAGGAATCAGGAATAGTATGCCAAGCACACCGCCAAGCAGTGAACTCATGAATACTTTAAAGAAGTCTACAGTAAGTTCCGGATATTTTGCCTGTAATATATATAGTGCAGGCAGGGTGAAGATGGCGCCTGCAACAATGGCTCCAGAGCATGCACCTATTGATTGTATGATTACATTTTCTCCAAGAGAATTTTTTCTTTTTAATGCACCCGACAGGCCAACGGCAATAATTGCAATAGGAATGGCCGCTTCAAATACCTGTCCCACCTTTAGGCCAAGATATGCTGCAGCAGCAGAAAAAATAATAGTCATTACCAATCCGAGTGAAACGCTCCATGCATTGACTTCGGGATATACCTTATTTGGAGATAGTATCGGTTCATATTTCTCTCCGGGTTTCAGTTCTCTTGCCGCATTTTCTGGCAAGCCTGATGTCTTCAAATCTTCCATAATTTTTACAAGTTAGTTAAAACACAAATTTAATGATAAAAATGTGTATAAAAATAAAAAATATTCTTAAATATAATAATGCTCTGATATGTAGATTGTTATATTGTTTACCCCGATAGTATTCCAAAAATTTTTTAAATAAAAATGAATATTTTTTTCAAAATAATTTGCAAATAAAAAAAAAGTGCTTACCTTTGCAACCCGTTTGAGAAACGGACGAAGTTCATTGACATTATTGAGAGAAGAAACATAGAGGTAAAAAAGAAAAAAAAGATAGTCTGTAATAGGAAAGTAAAAAAAGAATATTAGGGACTACAATTTCAAAAGAGAAAGATTCAAGCGATTAAGTTACAAAGGGCGAATGGAGGATGCCTAGGCTTCTATCGGCGAAGAAGGACGCGGACAGCTGCGAAAAGCTCCGGGGATCTGCAAACAGGATTAGATCCGGAGATATCCGAATGGGGCAACCCGTCATGTTGAAGGCATGACACTCAGAGATGAGGGCCAACGCAGAGAACTGAAACATCTAAGTATCTGCAGGAAAAGAAAGAAAAATCGATTTCCCGAGTAGTGGCGAGCGAAAAGGAAATAGCCCAAACCGTAAATGTTGCGGCATTTGCGGGGTTATAGGACCGAGACATACGACTGTAAAACGAACTGGAAATAACTGGAAAGTTATATCATAGAGGGTGATAATCCCGTACAGGCAAGTTTTGTGGAAGTTATCGGACTCCTGAGTAGGGCGGGACACGAGGAATCCTGTCTGAATTAACGGGGACCATCCCGTAAGGCTAAATACGAATAGAAGACCGATAGTGAACCAGTACTGTGAAGGAAAGGTGAAAAGAACCGTGAATAACGGAGTGCAATAGAACCTGAAACCATTCGCTTACAAGCGGTCGGAGTTCCCATTGGGAATGACGGCGTGCCTTTTGGATAATGAGCCTACGAGTTGCGTTTCACTAGCGAGGCTAAGTTCTTCAGGGACGGAGCCGAAGCGAAAGCGAGTCTGATGAGGGCGTTAAGTTAGTGGGAGCAGACGCGAAACCTTGTGATCTACCCTTGACCAGGTTGAAGTTACCGTAACAGGTAATGGAGGACCGAACCAGTTTCCGTTGAAAAGGATTTGGATGAGTTGAGGGTAGGGGTGAAAGGCTAATCAAACTGGGAGATAGCTCGTACTCCCCGAAATGTCTTTAGGGACAGCCTCGATATAGCTTGCATGAGGTAGAGCTACTGATAGGA
>JAZNEW010000017.1:0-16609 GCA_045588775.1 Candidatus Egerieisoma sp.
TGGTCCGCCGGTACATCCGAGCTCCGGATATGCAGTCAGTGCGGCGAGCATATGGCCCGGCAGATCGACTTCCGGGATGACAGTGATGCCTTTTCTTGCAGCATAGTCAATCACTTCCCTGATCTGGTCCTGGGTGTACCACTTGCCTTCTCCGTACGGCTTTCCGTCGAAGGTGCGGCTCCAGTTGATGTGACCTATGAGGGTCTCCTTTCTGATCGAACCGACTTCCGTGAGTCTTGGATATTTCTTGATTTCCACCCTCCATCCCTGATCGTCGGTAAGATGCCAATGGAAAATGTTCTGTTTGTGCATTCCCATTACATCAATAACTTTCAGCAGATGCTCTTTGGGCATAAAGTAGCGGCCGCAGTCAATCATCAGACCCCTATACTCCATATATGGCTCATCCTCAATTGTGCAGCATGGTACACTCCATTTTGCCCTTGTCTTTACTTTAGAATATATTTCCGACGGCAACAGCTGCAGAACTGTTTGTGTTCCGTAGAAGAGACCGTTTGGCTCTGTTGCAGAGATTGTAATGTTTTGTGGAGTTACCATCAGCTTGTAGGCCTCTTTTGCAAGACCTTCGCTTTTTTGCAGAATTATTGTGTTGGCACCAAAATGGTCTGCAGTGCATCCGGCACTATAGCACTCCTGGGATGCGTTCCCAACTTGCACATTGTATCCTGTGGAGGTATTAATTGTTTGTGCAAAATCCTGGGCTATTTCCATAAACAAGGGGTTGCTGTCTGCAACAACAACCCTTGTTTTGGAGTTAAGTACAAAGGCACCCTCTTCCATTTGTGCCTTTTTAGGTTTAGGTATAATATTCTGGGCATGCACAACTGTTACACCTGAAAATAGAATAACCAATAGTGCCAGCGCTATGTTTTTTAAGTTGGTGTATTTCATATAAATGTCAGATTTTAATTTGTTGTTTGCTCTAACAGTTTTGGCCCAGAATCATTCCGTTTTGTTTTGTAACAGCTGTCAGTTCAATGCCTCTTCTGTTACAGCACAGATGCTCTCAATATATTTGTCAGGCATTTTGTCTGAGAGCGGATATGGCGCACCTATATAAATGTGCATCTCACGTGTTTCGTAAGAGTATTTGTCGGTCAGGTAAGCCTCTTTGCTCGGAAGATAGGAGTTCTGGCCGTTGGTATAGGCAATGAACATTATGTGGTTGTCAGGGAATGCCTCTCTCAGTACAGTCTGATACTCCATAAATGGTTCACCTTGTGTAAAGAAGAGGACAACACCGCCGAGGTTCAAAGCATGGATATTGAATGGAAGGTAGTTCTTTACCAATCCGGCTTTGATATCTTCGATAGTGTATCCTGCCCAATATTTCACATCTTTGGGCCAGGTGCTTGATACACTTGTCCATTGGATAATCTCTGCCACATGTTTCTCAATAAGTTCAACGGTGATTGTATCTGCCGCAAAAGGCAGGCGTATCTCTTTATTTACAAGTTTGAATGCACCGTTATCCTTTACAGGGGTAAATTCAATATCTTTGATATCATTTGCCAGTTTATAGCCTTTCTGCTCTGCATAGGTAGACAAACGGCTCAAACTGTCGCAAGGATCGGAGTTGCCGCTGGCGCCTGAGAAATACATGATTTCACCGCCCCATGCCTCTTTCAGAACTTCCGCAGCAAAACCGGGGAAATCTGGTGAAACAACATTGCTTGCATGGTTAAGGCTTACAGGGTGGCAGGCGTAGTTTACCATAGAGACCATTGGTTTTCCCTTTTTATCTACAAGTCTTACAACATAACAGTCGCGGCTGCAGTATCCCTCACTGTCGCGTCTGTTGCTGTTTATATCACTTGTGCCTTTGCCAATCTCCATTGAGAATGGAACGAATGCAGTTGAGTCCAGAATAGTCTGTACGGCATTATTTACAATCGATTCACGAACTTCGCGGGCATAATTGTAATTGGGCTGTCCCTCTTTTGCACACCATCCGCCGGTTCTTGGAGCCGAGTGTGTGTGGATGTTATGGATAAAGATGTTGTCTGTTGGCAATCCGCTCTTTTCAGAGATCTCTGCACGCCACTTGTCAACGGTAGAAGTTCCCGATTCCATAAGGTCGTTTGAAACGATACAAATCTTCTCACCACCTTTCTGAATCACTAAACAGCGGCTCTCCAATGGCTTGTGTATACCATTAGACAAACCCTTGCGAGCTGCAAAGCCCGCAAGGATTACGCTGTCTTTTGGTGTTATATCCGCCACTTTGTAATTGCACTTCAATGCACTTTCTGTATTGTTGCAACACGATGTTGCAGTTACAGATGCAAATGCTATGCAGATGGCAAGTATAACGTTTATGGTTTTGTTAAAACCCATTGCCATAGTTTATAGTCTGTTAAAATACAGATTCTACGTTGAAGTATATTCTCCACCAGCCGTCATCACCAGTGCCATAGTCTGGCCTATAATAATCTGATGTAACAAGACCTGCTTGAGGAGTAGACCAGATTGCATAGTTTTGGATGTATGCATCCTGACATAGAGGGTAACCCTCTTCAGAATATGATTTTACGCCCCAACTTGAATCGTCAGAATCAAACCATAATGTCAAACAGTCGGTTAGCCACTCTGCAGGAATCTCAACAGCGTCTGTGGCATGAGGGAACAGTTTTACATTTGTGTCAAAACGGTACATCTCATAACCGTATTTGTTCAGTGCACCTGGATCTGACAACTCAACATTGGTGAACTCAATAGAGCCATCAGGAGTAACTGTCATATCAAGGTCTTTACCCGAACCGAGCAGATTCTTGATTCTGTAATAGATCTTGGTATATTTTGCAACCTGCAGTGTTGATTTCTGCTCAAAAATATAACCTGAGCCGAACATTCCACACTCAACATTTACAATACCATAATCTTCATACTCAAGCTCGTCGAGTGAGAATGGAACCATACCAACAGCTTTGAACACACTTTTTCCCGAAGGAGATACAAGATCATTGTTGAAACTCAACTCAAACGGGTACTCAACAAATGCTTCGAGGTTCTCGCTATCGTAAGTAAGAGCAATCTCCTTTACAAATTCATCCTTAGCAAAAGTTACAGAACTGTTTTCAAGTGTATAGATGCTGCCGCTTGCCAAAGTTATATCAACAGTCTCTTCTTTATCTCCAACACCTCTCATAAGCTGTACTGTAAGAGCATTGCCATCCAGCTCAAAGTTTGTGGCAGGAGCATTCTGGAAAGTTACACAAGCACCTTCAGGAGTATATATAAAATCCTCCTGTTGGCATGAGTAGCTCATTAGCATTGTTGCAACGACTACTGTGAGTGTACATATTTTATGTAATAAACCTTTTTTCATGTCTTAAGAATTTAAGTTCTTTAATCTTTTAATACAACAATGCCTATTAGTATTGAGGGTTTTGTTGGTCCTTAATCTGAGGATTGGCATCAATCTCAGATTGAGGGATAGGCCACAACCAGCGGTAGTCTGTAGAAGGCAAGCTCAGCAACTCGTAGTTTGAACTACCTGCTTGAGTGATTATATTCTTATCCTGAGCCTCTGAACGGGTGAATCCTTTGCCCCATCTCTTAAGGTCGGTATAACGGAAGCCCTCACCGAACAACTCTCTTACTCTCTCCTTCTTAACCTCCTCAAGTAGGGTCTCTCCGGTATATGTTGCATCTGCATATCCGGCAATTCTCTTGCTTCTCAAAGTATTAAGGTGTCCGCATGCTTTAGCGTCATCACCTGCTTGTGCTCTGCGTGCATAAGCCTCTGCTGCAATCAGATATTGCTCTGCAATACGGAATGCTTTAACTCTGCTGATCTCAGGATAACCTGTACCTGCTTTGTCAAACTCAGCATTTCCTTTAAATTTGAAACATACATACACATTGCCGGTAACTGCACCGTAAGTAACTGATGTCTCTTTGAACCATGATTGGAAACGGATATCTTCAGGATATTCGCTGTAGGTATCAATAACCCATTTCTCAGGGATATAGTCAGGAGCAAATATTCCAGAAGTGTTATATCCTATATAACCTCTTGAGTTGGAGTTAGGGAGTGAGCCTTCTGTATATCCTGCCCAGTATTGTACGATACACTCTTTGCCGCTGTCCTCAAACCAAAGACCTTCGAGGTCGTCGATATTATCCAAAAGAGGATATTTGCTGCCGTTGATCAATGACTCGGCTTTAGTAATGGCTGTAGAGAAATCTCCTTTAGCCAATGCAACTCTTGCCTCCAAAGCAGTAACAGCATCTTTTGTAATGTAGATAGAGCCCTCTGTACCTGCAACTGATGCAAGTTTTGAAGCAGCTATTCCCAATTGGGTCTCAATATAAGAATAGGTGTCTGCCAATGAAGAACGGCCTACATAAGTTGTAATATTGCCAGGATCAGACATAGGCTCATTGATCAGCATAAGACCCAAGTCTGTAGCTGCAGAAGATGCATTGTATGTTTTGCAATACAATTGTGCGCATGTGAACATTGAGAATGCTTTAAGGAATGCAGCCTCACCAAGGATAATCTCCAATTTGGCTTTTTCATCTGTCGAAAGGTTTGTCTCCATCAGTTTTGCAATACCTGCCTCAAGATAGTTGGCAAGTGTTACATTGTAGTAAGAGTTGGACCAGATACTCTCAACTGAGCCCTGTGTTGCAATCAGATCCAAAGTGTGGTACTCACCGTCTCTGTTTCCGAACATGCTCGAAGCGTGGAATGAATCGCTCATCAACTCCATAAGGTAGATAGGATAGCCGGAGCTTAGGTAATCACGGATATCCAGATACATATCTGTTCTGAACTTTAACGCATCATCAACAGATGTCAATGCGCCTTCGCTGCTGATAGAGCCTTGAGGCATCTTTGTGAGCTCACAAGATGCAGCGATCAAAACTATTAGTAATAATGATAATATTCTCTTCATAATATCTGTCAATTAACGGTTAATTAAAATGTAAACTCTACACCTGCAATATACTGTTTTGAGTTAGGGTAGTTGGCATTTGCCATTGCACCATCAACCTCAGGATCAATACCGGTATATTTTGTGAATGTAAGCAGGTTACGGCCGGAAATATAGAACTTCAAACCTTTGAATACATGTGATTTCTGGATAAGCTGTTGAGGGAACTG
This sequence comes from Candidatus Egerieisoma sp., assembly GCA_045588775.1. Lineage (GTDB taxonomy): Bacteria > Bacteroidota > Bacteroidia > Bacteroidales > UBA932 > Egerieousia. Next base: position 5,135 of record JAZNEW010000017.1, read on the forward strand.
GTATGCAATCTGCAAGTTTTTCAAACGTACAAATGAAGCATTTTCAACCCAATAGCTGTTTGAGTGGTTCATAGGATCATCCGCGCGAGGAACATCTGTAATCTGTCCTGGAGTTGTCCATACATTGAGCATCTTTCTTGAGAGGTTACTCTCTGAAGCCCATTTAGAACTCTCAATGAAGTATCTTCCGTAGTTCTCTATGTATTTGCCAAATACGCCTGAGAATGCAGCGCTAAGTGACAATCCTCTCCAAGATGCAGTAATGTTCAAACCACCAGACCAAGGTGCGAATCTGTTTTTGCCCAAGAATACAGCGTTGCTCTCAGATTGGGTAGTTACAATATTGCCCTCGGTATCATACCATAATGATTTACCGTTTGCAGGGTCAACACCGGCGAATTTTGGATAGAAGAACTCGCCATAAGGTCTTCCAACTTTGTATTTGATACCGCTTCTGCCATCAACAAACTCATCTCTGCCACCAAAGAGCTCGGTAATTTCATTCTTGTTGTAGTTCATGTTGAATGAAGCACTTACATACCAGTCTTTGTTGTTCAGGAAGTCATATTTCACTTCAAAATCAACACCTCTGTTACGCATGTTTCCAACATTGCCCCAACCGCCTGAGAAACCGGTCTGGAATGAGTAAGGGATATACATGAGCATGTTTTTGGTCATCTTGTTGTAGAACTCGACATTCAATGTAAGTTTGTTGAACAATGTAGCATTGATACCGATATTCAAGTTCTCAAGGGTCTCCCAAGTAAGGTTAGGGTTGCCCAAAGAGCTCAGATACCAGCCTGCCTGGCCTGCATATTGTCTGCCAGAGTCTGTAAGACCGTATGAGAGGTAGTTGTCGATACCCGAGTTACCCATAGTACCATAAGATGCCTTGAATTGGAGGTTGTTAACCCAATCAACATCTTTCATAAAATTCTCTGCCTTGATATTCCACATAGCACCAACAGACCAGAAGTTTGCATACTTGTTGTTGTCGCCGAACAACGAAGAACCGTCTGTACGGAATGTAGCGTCGAGATAGTATTTGTCTTTATAATCGTATGACAAACGTACGAAGAATGAGTTCTGTGCTGTTTCAGAGAAACTGTAAGTAGGTTTGTCGAATTTGATACCCTGGTTCACATTTGTCATTCTGTCGTCTGATTGGCCTGTAGATGATGCACCGAAGCCTTCAGATTTGGAAACGATTGACTCATGACCTCCCAATAGTGTGAAGTGGTTATTTTCTGCAATATTGAATTTGTACTCAATGGTATTTGTTGAGGTAAGACGGTAGAATCTGCTGAATGTCTCCTCAGTTACAGTTGCAAGACCCATATCGTTAGGAAGAACTTTACCTGTATATCTGTAGTCTTTTGCATCGATAGCCTGAGCTGTTCTGATTGTAAGACCTTTCACAGGGGTAATCTCCTGGTAGAGATTTGAATTCACTCTTGCAGTATTGCTGCCGTTAGGTTGTACCTCCATCAGGTTGAAGTAGTTCCAGAGAGATACCTCAGACATATAATCCAACTCCTCACCATAGCCTGTGAAGTTGCCGGCTGCATCTGTAAGAATTTCATATGGAGTAGACCAAGGGAAGAGCCATGAAGCAATGTTCATAGGGTTTCTTGAGTTGGTACCCAGTGTTGCATAACCGGCAGAAGCCTGGTGCTGGTATGATAGTGTGGTGTTTGTTCCAATCTTCAACCAATCTGTAACTTTTACATTTACATTTGTTCTTAAATTGTATCTCTGCAGATATGAGAAGTGCTCAACACCCTGTTGGTCGAATGCTCCCAATGAAATGTAGTAGTCCATCTTGTTTGTTCTTCCTGAGATGCTCAAATCGGCTTTCCAGGTAGGGGCATTTTTTCTTAGAATCCAATCTTTCCAGTTGAAGTTGATATTATTGCCCAGACGGAAATTTTTAAGATCTTGGAACTCTGCATTTTCCAAAAGTGCAGGCTCGGTCATTTCCCTATATCTGAACCACTCTTCGGCATTCATCAGATCAAGATTGTAGCTTGCCACATTTGATACACCGTATGATGCGCTCAATTGAACAACAGGAGATTCCTCTTTACCTTTTTTGGTTGTAATGTAAACAACGCCGTTTGCTGCTCTCGAACCGTAGATAGCTGCAGAAGAGGCATCTTTCAAAACGGTCATTGTCTCGATATCATTAGGGTTCATTGAGGTAAAGATTGCAACATCTACAGGAGAACCGTCGAGAATGAACAGGGGAGTGTTTGAAGCATTGATTGAGTTTACACCTCTCAAACGCATTGTTACATCACTGCCCGGCTCACCGGTACTACTGTAAACTTGCAGACCTGCAACCTGACCTTGCAGCGCATCACCTGAACTGGCTGCAGGAACTTTGTTGAACACTTCGCTCTTAACGGTGGTAGCAGCACCTACAATAGAGCTGATCTTCTTGGCAGTACCATAACCAATGACAACGGCATCCTCCAAAAGGGTAGCATCATTCTTCATGACGATATTTGAAGCCATACCCGGAATAGCCTTTACATTTTGTGATACCATGCCCACATACGAGAACTGGATATCATCTCCAGGAGCGAATTTTACCGAATATTTTCCATCTATATCGGTAGTTTCTATAAGGTTTTGGGTAATGTTGTGAACGGTAACTCCAATCAACGGCTCGCCGTTATTGTCTTTAACTGTTCCTGAAAGGGTCTGACTGCCTTTGCTGTCGAACTCTTTAGGGTACAAAACTATCTGATTTCCGCTGATTTTGTAGGTTATAGGAGTGTTTGCGAAAATCTTGTCAAGAGCAGACTCAATATTTGCATCCTGAACATTGACAGATACAACATTGTTCCCGTTGATGAGGGAGTTGTTGTATACAAAACTGTAAGATGTCTGTTTTTGGATATCATTAAGTACCTTGGTCAATTTTTCTGATGAGAAATTGAGCGTAACCCTTTGTTGGGCATATACTTGATAAGAAAAACAGAAAATAGAAACCAGACTTAGAAGTAGAAGCCTGATTTTAGGAATGGCATTGGCTCTTTTCATAGTTACTGCTGTTTAGTTAATACTTTATATCTAAAAACTAATACACCAGTAATCAACGATTACCCTAATTTATTTGCCCAAGGTGTATTGATAGCCACCAATTGTCTGTCAGTTCTGATAAAGGGTTACGGTACTGTTGTTGATTTTGTACCTTATGTTTGAGGAGATGCTCAACAGATCGAGCACACGGGTTACAGACTCCTCCTTGAATCTGCCGGTAAAGTTATATTTCAGAATCCGGCTGTTTATCGGCCCGAATTTTACACCATACCACCTTTCCAATTTCTGTATGACATCTTCCATAGGAGTGTTGTTGAAGACCAGATAGCCCTCTTTCCAGATCAGTGCATTTTCAAAATTCTGGACATCTTTTCTTATTATATCCTTTTTCGACGGATTATTGAAAAGCACAGCCTGCTCGTTGGGCTTCATGGTGATTTTCGACTCGTCTTTCTTTATGAGTTCAACTTTTCCATCCACAAGTGTGAGAGTTACTGCAGGGTCGTTGCTGTATGCCGACAGATTGAACTCTGTTCCGATCACCTTTGTAACAATATCATTTGTCTTTATGAACATAGGCCAGTTCTTGTTGGATTTTACCTTGAAGTAGGCCTCTCCGCTGAGTTCGACATGGCGTCCTGTGGAGTCGAATCTGGCAGGGGCTTTCAGTGCGCTGCAGCTGTTGAGCCAAACCTCGGTGCTGTCGGGCAAAATGACTTTGCCGCGCATGCCCGAATATGTTGTGTACTCTATAAGAGCCTGCTGCTGTGGGTGTATAGCCTCTGCAATTGCTGTTTTTCCGCTCATTTCAGAAAATTGTGGAATGCCGAATCTGTGGCAATACAATGTATACAAAAGAAGGGGAATGAACAATATGGCAGCCACTCTGGTGAAAACAGAAACAACTCTGCCAACAACAAGCCTTCTGCGTACTCTGTCCCTTTTTACAAGAAACCTGTTGTACTCCTGCTCTGTTGCTATGGTATAAGGCAGAGTATTGAACACATCATCTGCTTTTTCTGAGCTATATTTTTTAAAATCATCCATCACTGTTTGATTGTCCTATATAAATATTTACACAGTAAAAAAGCTATTACCTAAAAAAATGTTGCCATGTGGCCCTTCAGTTTTTTTCTGAAAATTTGCAAAGCCTTTTTTATCTGGTATTCGATGGCTTTTACAGGTACCTGTTTTTGCTGTGCAATCTGCGCATAGGTAAATCCATGGACCCTGTTGAGATAGAAAATATCTTTTATTTCCGGAGGAAGCGAGCTGTATGTCTTGTTGATAAGGTCTTCCAGTTGGAGAGCATCTATCTTTTGTGTAATTATTTCATCAGACAGAGCATAAAAATCCATTAGCAGCTCTTTTGTAGGTATAGTGCTGGAAATATGATTGTCTCTTATAAAATTGAGAGTCTTGTTTCTCGCTATTTTATATATGTATGACCTTATGTTCAATTGCTCATTTATGTAGGCCCTTTTGTTCCAGAATGATATAAAAGACTCTTGCGCAATGTCTTTGGATGTCTGCAGGTTGTTCAAATAGGCATTGATGAAGTGGACAATATTGTCGAACTCCATTTTAAAAAACAGTTCAAATGTCTTTTCATCGCCATTTTTAATGGCAAGTGCAAATTGGTTGTAGTAGCTCATTTGAAAAATCCCTGCAGTAAGATTCTTTAGCAAATTTATAATTTTATTATCTTTGGCCCAAATAAATATTGGAAGTTATTATTAAAAATTTGCCCAGATGAAACATTATCTGTTACCATTGATTGCTGCAGGCCTGTTTGCGCAGCTGATTTTGTCTTCATGCAATTGTGCAAAAGAGAGTTCAGACAGCAGGTATAATCCTGCAATCGAGAATATTTTTGCGCGTAAAAGTGTAAGAAATTATGATACTTCAAAGAGAATATCTGCCGATACACTTGAACTTTTGGTAAAGGCGGCAATGGCGGCTCCAAGTGCAATGAACAGACAACCCTGGCAATTTTTGGTCTTTTCTGCAAGAGAGCAGATGGATACTCTTGCCCAAAAATTGCCCTATGCAAAGATGCTCAAAAAAGCTGCAGCTGCTATAGTGATACTCGGCAATCCCAAAATTTCGGGTTCATGGCATATAGATTGTGCAGCGGCAACCCAAAATCTTCTTCTGGCGGCCGAATCATTGGGGTTGGGTGCTGTATGGACAGCGGGATACCCTTATGAAGAGAGAATGTCTGCAATCAATTCAGTATTGCAAATACCATCTCCGTGGCTTCCTTTGGCACTTGTTCCGGTAGGATATCCTGCAGGAGAGACATTGCCTAAAGACAAATGGGATCCGTCAAAAGTACACTACGATAAATGGTAGAGGCTGGATTGTTACTATTTATAATTAATTATAGTAAAACAGATTTGATATTTTAAAAAATAATTATATTTTTGTTTGAAATTATTACGCACATTTGGAGCGGAAGTTTTTCTTAAAAAGTGTTAGGGAAAAAGTCGGCGAGATTGTTATTTGTATGATAAATCGCAAATGGCGCAATATAAAACAAGTAACTAACAAACTTAAAAAATAATGCAACAGAAATCTTTCTTGAAAAAACTGGCAACATTGTTCTTTGCCATGATTTTTTTCGCATGTGCAACTGCTGTGCATGCGCAGAGTTATGATCAGCCTGTATCATGGAGTTCAACTGTAGAAAAAGTAGGAGATAATATTTATGAGATACAGTTCCATGGTGCGATAGAGGGGAAATGGCATATCTATGATCTTGGGCCATATAATGGAGGTCCGAACCCCACAGTGCTTAAAATAGAGCAGGTAGAGGGTGTGAAACTTGTTGGCACACCTTATATTAAAAGTGATGTCCATAAGGCATTCGACGATATGTTCAAAATGGAGATCGGTACATGTGAAGATGGTGTGATACTGGCCCAGAAGGTGGAGGTAACAGGCTCTTCAGATGTTGTTCTGACTGCAAATATAGAGTGGCAGGCTTGTGATGATACAAACTGTCTTCCTCCTGCAGATGAGGATGTTCAGGTAAAATTGCCTGCAGCTGTTGGCGCAAAGGCTCCTGAGGCAGTTGAGGAGCCTGCAAAAACTGAAGTTGCACAGCCTGCAGAGGAGGTGAAACAACCAGAGGCGGAAAATGCAGAGACCGTTGTAGAGAAGGCTGTAGCTGAGGAGACTGTAGCGGCTCCGGTAGAGGAAGAGGGCAAATCATTGTGGGCTGTAATACTTGAGGCCATCGCGTGGGGATTTGTTGCACTGCTTACTCCTTGTGTATTCCCTATGGTTCCGATGACAGTGTCGTTCTTCCTTAAAAATTCGGGTGGAAAGGCAAGAGGCCGCTTTATGGCAAGTTTGTATGGTATTTCGATAGTGGCTCTATACACTCTTCCTATTGCTATAATTATTCTGATTACCTATTTTGTAGGAGGTGATGCGGTAACTGCCGATATCTTCAACTGGTTGGCTACCCACTGGATTCCAAATCTCATCTTCTTTGCAATATTCATGGTATTTGCAGCATCATTCTTTGGAGCATTTGAAATTACAATGCCGAGCTGGATGGTAAACAAAGCCGATGCAAAATCAGATAAGGGCGGTATTATCGGTGTATTCTTTATGGCTTTGACATTGGTTTTGGTCTCATTCTCATGTACAGGTCCGATTGTGGGTTCAATCCTTATCAAGAGTACACAGGGTGAGATATGGGAGCCTATCATCACCATGTTGGCATTCTCAATTGCATTTGCATTGCCATTTACAGTGTTTGCATTTGCTCCAAGCCTTTTGAAAGATCTTCCAAAATCTGGCGGATGGCTCAATTCTGTTAAAGTTGTTCTTGGTTTCCTTGAGTTGGCATTGGGCCTTAAATTCTTGAGCGTTGCAGACCAGACTTACCACTGGGGTATTCTCGACAGAGAAGTATACCTTGCTCTATGGATTGTAATCTTCTCATTGTTGGGATTGTATCTTTTGGGCAAAATCCGTTTTGCACACGATACTCCGCAAGAGCATCTGTCGGTAAAGAGACTTATTCTTTCAATTATAGTATTTGCATTTGTTGTCTACATGATCCCTGGTATGTGGGGTGCGCCTCTAAAAGCATTGAGCGGTTATATGCCTCCAATTGCAACTCAGGATTTTGTATTGGGTAGTGGCGGTACTGTAAATAGTGCTGCTTCACAGAGTGAGGTTACAAAGGCAAAATATTCAGACTTCCTCCATTTGCCTCATGGTCTTGAGGGCTTCTTTGAGTATAACGAGGCTTTGGCACATGCCCGTAAAGTGGGCAAACCCCTATTTGTAGACTTTACAGGTCATGGTTGTGTAAACTGCCGCGAAATGGAGGCAAGAGTATGGAGCGATCCTCGCGTGCTCAAAATATTGCGCGAAGAGTATGTGGTTGTAGCACTTTATGCAGATGACAAGAAGACACTCGACAAGAGCGAGTGGGTAACACTCGATAATGGCAAAGTGCTCAAGGAGTTGGGTAAAATCAATTCAAACTTTGTGATGAACAAGTTCGGTGCAAATGCCCAGCCATATTATATTCTGCTCGACGGTTCTGAAAATCAGTTGATGGAGCCTCGCGGATATGATCTGAATCCGGATGCCTTTGTAGCGTTCCTGGAGGAGGGCGTCAAAAATTACAAGAAATAGAGGGCATATTGCATAAAAAAAAGACTGTCGGGCCATAATTAAGACCCGACAGTCTTTTATTCTCCACTTATTGTCTCACACTGTCTTCTGATATGTATTGCTCCACTATTTGGGGGAAGTGTGCCTGTTCCAGTTCGTGAATTTTTGCGGCAACATCATCGGGAGTGTCGGTTGGCGCAATTCCGCATCTGGCCTGAAAGAGGATATTGCCATTGTCATACTTCTCATCTACAAGGTGAATTGTGATTCCCGATTCTTTTTCGCCGGCAGCTACCACAGCCTCATGGACATGGCGTCCGTACATTCCTTTTCCGCCGTATGCAGGGAGAAGGGCCGGGTGAATGTTTATAATTCTGTTTGGGTACTCATGTATAAGCTCTGCCGGTATTTTGAGAAGATACCCCGCAAGAATAATGTAGTCCACGTTGAGTTGCCTGAGCAGGGCAAGCAAATTTTCAGGACTGGCAGTCAGCTCCTCCTTCTGCATTACAACCGACGGAATATTCAACTTTTCTGCACGGGTAAGCACATAGGCATCAGGCCTGTTGCAGATTACTGCCACAACTTTGGCTTTCTTCTCTAATGGTTTGTTGCTCAGGCTACTATCTTTTGTGTAGTTGAAATATTCTATAATATTTTGTGCGTTGGTTCCGCTGCCGGAAGCGAAAATTGCTATATTTTTCATTTGTAGATGTGCCTATGTTGTTAATAATGAGGGTACAAAGATATGATTTTTTATTTTAAAAAATATTATTATCTTTGCCAGCTGTAAGGGTTTGAAAAAATTACTAAAATATAAACTTATTTATTAATTAAATTTTTACAATCATGGCAGATATTACTTCAAAAGTAAAAGAGATCATCGTTGACAAACTTGGCGTTGATGCAGCAGAGGTTACTCCAGAGGCAAGCTTCACAAAAGATTTGGGAGCAGATTCTCTTGACACAGTAGAGCTTATCATGGAGTTTGAGAAAGCTTTCGAAATCACTATTCCAGATGAGGCTGCTGAGAAGATTTCAACAGTAGGCGATGCTATTTCTTTTATTGAGGCTAACCTTAAATAATTTGTCTATAAGTATATAATATGGAATTGAAGAGAGTTGTAATTACAGGATTGGGCACCATTAACCCGTTGGGGAATAATGTTGAAGAGTATTTTTCAAATCTTAATGACGGTGTAAGCGGAGCTTGTCTTATTACAAAATTTGATGCTTCTCTCTTTAAAACCAGATTTGCTTGTGAGATAAAGGATTTCGATCCCGCAAATTATGGCATGGACCGCAAGGAGGCCCGCAAAATGGACAGATATTGCCATTATGCCATTGTAGCAGCCGATCAGGCAATTGCAGATTCGGGATTGGATCTTGAAAAGACAAATAAAGACAGAGTAGGTGTTATCATAGGCTCCGGTATAGGAGGCATAGAGACATTGACTCAAGAGATTATGGGTTTTAGCGAGGGCAATAAAGTACCTCGCTTCAACCCTTTCTTTATTCCTAAAATGATACCGGATATGGCTGCCGGATTCGTATCCATCAAATATGGTTTTATGGGTCCAAACTATGCAACAGTATCAGCATGCGCATCTTCATCACACTCAATGTGCAACGCGTTCGATCTCATAAGATTGGGCAAGGCTGATGTAATAGTTACAGGTGGCGCGGAGGCCGGTATTACTGTATCAAGTGTGGGCGGATTCAACTCGGCTCAGGCACTCTCCACAAATAACGACAATTACAAAAAGGCAAGCCGTCCTTTTGATAAGGATCGCGACGGTTTTGTTATGGGAGAGGGTGCGGGAATCCTTATTTTTGAGGAGTATGAGCATGCCGTTGCACGTGGTGCAAAAATCTATGCAGAGGTTGCAGGTTCCGGTATGACAGCCGATGCTTACCATATAACAGCTCCTCATCCGGAGGGTCATGGCGCAATTCAAGCTATGAAACTTGCATTGGAAGAGGCAGGGCTTAAACCGGAAGATGTAGATTATATCAATGTTCACGGAACATCAACTCCACGTGGTGATATTGCTGAGCTGAAGGCTATCAAAGAGGTATTTGGAGAGCATGCCTATAAGGTGAACATCAGTTCTACAAAATCGATGACAGGTCATCTTTTGGGTGCGGCAGGAGCTATCGAGTCAATAGCATGTATTGGTGCAATGATGAGCGGTACAGTTCCTCCAACAATCAATTTTGAGACTCCGGATCCAGAGATTGACTATAATATGAATCTCACCCTGAACAAGGCGCAGAAGAGAAGAGTGGATGTAACGCTTAACAATACATTCGGTTTTGGCGGACACAACTCTTGCCTTATCTTCAAAAAGGTGAAATAGTCCTATTGTCAGTTCCACCTTTCCAAATCCAGTCGGATAAATATAAAGAGGAGTATTGTAAAACTCCATAATGAAGAGCCTCCATAACTTAAAAATGGAAGCGGTATTCCTATTACAGGCACCAGACCCATTGTCATGCCTATATTTATGAATACATGCATAAAGAAGCAGCAGGCCACACAATATCCGTAGAGCTTTACGAATTTGTCTTTTTGCCGTTCAGACAATATAATCAGACGGATGATAAGCAGCATATAGAGCGCTACAACAGCAACGGAGCCAACAAAACCATGCTCTTCGCCAATAGTGCAAAATATAAAATCGGTACTCTGTTCGGGAACAAAATCAAATTTGGTTTGAGTCCCCTCCAAAAATCCTTTTCCCCAGAAACCTCCTGAGCCTATTGCTATTTTTGACTGGTGAACATTATATCCTATGCCCTTCAGATCCTCTGTAATTCCCAGCAGATTCTCTATCCTGGCCCTCTGGTGTGTTTGCAGAATATTATTGAAGATGAAGTTTACCGAAAAAATGAAGAGCACAGAAAAGCAGAAACACGCTGCGATATATTTGGTATGGGCCATTCTCTTTTTTGAAGCTCTGACAACTGCAAAAATCATAAATGGTACAATAATGGCCAGGGCCCAATACTCCATTTTTATCTGGGGCATAAAGCTCATAAATTCTGTTTCGAAAATTATGGGCAGATGGGCGAGGAGTATTGTTAGAGGAATCACTACAGCCAGATGTTTGAGAAACTCTCGGCTTACCAGTCCATTAAGCAGGGTCAATATTACCATCAGGCAGATAATTGCAACTAACGGCGTTATTGCAAGGGCTATTATAAAGAGGAAAATAGACAAAAATCCAAAGGCCAGTATCCAGCCGTTCAATCCCTCGCGGTACAGCATAAATATAAAGCCTGTATATACTAATGCCGAGCCGGTCTCCTTTTCCAGAACAATCAGGAGCATAGGCACAAGAAGAATCAGGGCAACGGTAACGGCATCGCGCAGTTTTGAGAGCCTGAAACCATATTGGCTCATTATGTAGGAGAGGAAGAGCGAGGTGCTTATCTTTGATATTTCTGCCGGCTGGAAGCCTACAGGGCCTATTACAAACCATGATTTGGAACCGTTTACCTCTTTTCCCACAAAAATTACCGCAAACAGCAGCAACAATACAAATATATATATGGGTGGCGACAGAACACTGTAGATCTTTGGATTGAGGAGAAACAGTATAGCCGCTGCAATTATCATGGAGGTAACAATCCATACGAACTGCATGCCGTAGCGTTGCGAAAAATCAAAGATGGAGCTATGCTCTTCTGAGTATACGGCCGCATAGATATTGAGCCAGCCAATCAGAACGAGCAGCAGATAGGTAACTATCAGCCACCAGTCGAGTTTCCGGTATATGTAAT
>JAZNEW010000018.1:0-43621 GCA_045588775.1 Candidatus Egerieisoma sp.
AGGTATGACATGATGATATGGGCAGCCATCTCAACAAGTCTTCTTGCGTGGAAATCGATATACTCTTCGCCTTTGCCTTGTACAAGTTCACAAGCCTGCTCAAACTGGTTGGTCATTGCAACAAGTTTTGCTTTAAGGGCGGCATACTCAGGTTTGAATTCCATCTGCTCATACTCCCTTATCTTTGCCAAGTATGAACCGTTTGTTACATAGCGGATAGCTGCAACTGTCTGCAATTGAGAAGTTCCCTCATAAATGGTAAGGATTCTTGCATCTCTGTAGAGTCTCTCAACAGGATACTCTTTCATGAAACCAGAACCGCCATGTACCTGAATTGCATCGTAGGCATTCTGGTTTGCATACTCAGACGACATCATCTTGAGAACCGGAGTGAACATATCGGCATATTTGCTATATTTCTTGAACTCCTGACGCTCCTCTGCAGTGAGTTTTCTCTCCTCAGCAATTGCGTTGTATGCTTTGTAAATGTCCACAAATCTTGTTGTTTCATAAAGAATGGCACGTGAAGCCTGAAGTTTTGCCTTCATCACTGCCAACAACTCAACAACTGCAGGGAAGTTGATAATGGCCTTTTTATACTGCACACGCTCGTTTGCGTATTTAAGAGCCTCACGATAAGCAGCTTCTGAAAGTCCTACAGATTGGGCACCAACACCAAGACGCGCACCGTTCATCAGCGACATCACATATTTGATAAGACCCAATTTGCGGTCTCCAACCAATTTTGCAGGAGCATTCTTGAATACAAGCTCAGCAGTAGGGGAGCCTTTGATACCCAATTTGTTCTCAATACGTCTTACTGTAACACCGCCCCAAGCTTTGTCGTAAACAAAGTAAGAAAGGCCGCGACCGTCGGTTGTACCCTCCTCAGAACGGGCAAGAACAAGTTTTATCTGCGCGTCACCATTGGTAATGAAACGTTTTACACCGTTAAGGAACCACATCTGTTTCTCCTCATTCCAAGTAGCTTTAAGCATTACAGACTGAAGGTCTGAACCGGCATCAGGCTCTGTAAGATCCATTGAACAAGTATCTCCTTTGTTGATTCTTGGAAGGAACTCCTCCTTAATCTCTTTAGAGGCAAACTCATAAATGGTTTCTGCGCAATCCTGAAGACCCCAGATATTTGCAAAACCTGCATCAGCACGTGAAACAAGCTCGGCCGCCATAACATATGGAACCATACTGAAGTTCAATCCGCCATACTCGCGTGGAAGAGCAAGACCGTAAACCCCTGCCTGTGTAAGCACATCGTGATTCTGCTGTGTTCCTGCTGCGTATGTAATTCTGCCATCTTTGCAAACAGGGCCGTCGTGGTCTACCTGCTCAGCATTGGGAGCAATTACATTGCCGCAAATATCGCCTATAATCTCCATTACCTTATCGTAAGAATCGATAGCATCCTCTACATTTTGCGGAGCATAGTCGAATTTGCCGAAATCTTTGAAATTCTGCTCTTTCAGTTCAACAATCTTTCCCATAAGCGGGTGAGAGAACTGAAATTTCAACTCATTATTATCTTTATAAAAATTTGCCATAATTATTTGCTGTGTTTTTTATAAGATGCTATCATCTTAGGTAAAACTTCGTTTAGGTCACCAATGATCGAGTAATCTGCAATCTGGTGAATAGGGGCATTAGGATCATTGTTTATAGAAATGATCATGGCCGACTGATCCATACCTGCAGTATGCTGAATCTGGCCCGAAATGCCAACTGATATAAAGAGTTTAGGCCTTACTGTAACACCGGTCTGGCCAATCTGTCGCTCATGGTCGGTAAAGCCGGCATCAACAGCTGCACGTGAAGCACCAACCTCTGCACCAAGAACTTTTGCCAAATCAAAAACAAGTTTGAAGTTCTCCTTTGAACCTACGCCATAACCGCCTGCAACAACAATCTGGGCACCTTTGATATCAATTTTCTTCTCCTCAATATGTCTCTCGATAATTGATACGGCAAAATCTGTATCAACAAGAATTTTAGAAACATCTATTTTTTTTACAGAACCTGCAACTGGAGCGGCAAGAGCCTCTTTTTTCATAACGCCTTCGCGAACAGTAGCCATTTGAGGTCTGTGCTCAGGGTTCACAATAGTTGCGATGATGTTACCGCCAAAGGCAGGACGTATCTGGTAAAGGAGATTTTCCCATTTGTTGCCTTTGTTGTCCTGATGGTCGCCGATCTCCAATGATGTACAGTCTGCAGTAAGACCGCTGTGCAGCGCGCTTGACACGCGTGGTGCAAGATCACGTCCTACAGAGGTTGCGCCAAAGAGAGCAATCTGTGGTTTTTCCTCCTTGAAGAGTGAGATAGTTATTGCTGCGTATGGCAGTGTTCTGAAGAATTCAAGTGTGGGATCATCTGCAAGGTGAACACATTTTGCTCCATACAAATAGAGTTCATTTGCAAGATTCTCAACATTATGACCGATAAGCAATGCCTCAAGATCGCATTTAAGCGTATCTGCAAGGGCTCTTCCTTTAGTGAGAAGCTCAAGGCTCACATCACACAATTTGCCGTTATCGGTTTCGCAAAATACTATAATATTATTCATATTTATTCTCTTTTTTAACTGGTGATTGGACAATTAACCGATTGTGTGATTGCTAAGAAGCTCTACTATCAATGAATCGATATCGGCATCAGATGCTGTAAGTTTTTTTGCCTCCTTTGCCTGGAACACGATATTTTCAACTCTCTTCACTTTTGTAGGCGAGCCGGCCATACCGAATCCATTTTCATCTCCTCCGATATCCTGCACGCCCCACTCGGCAATTTTGAGCATATCATTGCCCTCCAATGGAAGGAAGTATGATGTCTCAGGCATGGCATCTTCTGAAGCGGTTCTTGCAGATTTGTATTTCATCACCTGTTTTGCATTACGAGGACGGCAAGGCGCTGCTGTAGCATGCACTGTAATGAGAAGCGGCATGGTTGCCGAAACAATCTCGACACCTCTTTCCAATCTTCTCTTGATAGTGAGTTTGCCCTCTTCGATATTTGTAATCTCTTCGGCGTATGTTACTTGTGGTATATTCAGCTTTTCTGCGACCTGAGGGCCTACCTGGGCGGTATCTCCGTCGATTGCCTGACGGCCTGCAAGGATGATATCAGGGTTGATTCTCTTTACAGCTTGTGAAAGCGCATAAGAGGTTGCCAAAGTGTCTGCGCCCGCAAATTTACGGTCTGTAAGCAGTATACCTCCGTCGGCACCTCTGAAGAGGCCTTCGCGGATAATGTCAGCAGCCCTGCCGGGGCCCATGGTCAGAAGAATGACCTCAGCACCTGTCTGGTCTTTAATACGTAGAGCCTGTTCCAGGGCATTCATGTCTTCCGGATTGAAAATTGCCGGTAGCGCGGCTCTGTTTACAGTTCCTTCCGGAGTCATGGCATCTTTGCCTACGTGTCTTGTATCAGGCACCTGTTTTGCCAATACAACTATTTTCAATTTTTTGTTCATAATAAAATTCATCTTTCTACGCTTTGGCCTTAGCAGGACCAAAACCAATTGGAATATTATTTATAGGTTCATTTAGTTCTATTTCACCAAATTCATTCTCATACTTGCGAATGTTGTCGTTTATAGCCTGGGCAAGGCGTTTCATGTTACCCGGAGTCATGATGATACGGCTTCCCACCTGTGCTTTAGGCAAGCCTGGAAGCATCCGTATAAAATCTATGACAAATTCACTGGGAGAATGTGTAACTATTGCAAGGTTTGAATAGGAGCCTTGCGCAACTTCGTTACTCAACTCAATATTAAGCTTATTATCGCTTTCCATACATTAAAAATTATATCAAGTTGCAAATATAAGATATATTTTAATTAAAATAGAATTTTGTAGCGGAATTAAATTAATTAACTTTGTATGTTCAAAAATTATGTACCTTATTAAAAGTGTAATTATTTTATGGAGATTCCTGCAAAATACAATCCCGCTTCGGTAGAGGATAAATGGTATTCGTATTGGTTGGAAAATAAATTTTTCCACTCAGAACCAGATGAGAGAGAGGCATATACAATTGTTATTCCGCCACCAAATGTTACAGGCGTACTGCACATGGGGCATATGCTCAATAATACAATTCAAGATATTCTTGTACGTAGAGCGAGAATGGAGGGTAAAAATGCCTGCTGGGTGCCAGGTACAGATCATGCTTCAATTGCAACAGAGGCAAAAGTTGTAAAGAAGCTGTCGGAAAAGGGTATAAAAAAGAGTGATCTTACCCGTGAGGAGTTTCTCAAACACGCCTGGGAGTGGACAGAGGAGCATGGTGGCATAATATTGAAACAGCTCCGCAAACTTGGTGCAAGCTGTGATTGGGACAGAACTGCATTTACAATGGACAAGGAGAGAAGCGACAGCGTTATAAAAGTATTTGTCGATCTCTATAACAAAGGTCTCATTTATCGCGGATTGAGAATGGTGAACTGGGATCCTAAAGCCCAGACTGCCTTGAGCAACGAGGAGGTTATTTACAGAGATGAGCAGAGCAAGCTCTACTATCTTAAATATTATGTGGATGAGCCTGCCGGTTCTACCGACGGAGAGCAGGAGGATGCTGTAACCCTCAAACCTGAGGATGCTTTTGACCCTGCAGTAAAACATCAGATACTTCACAGGGATGCAAGCGGCAGACGCTATGCAGTTGTTGCCACAACACGTCCGGAGACCATTATGGGTGATACCGCAATGTGTATAAACCCTAAAGATCCAAAAAACACATGGCTGAAGGGCAAACGTGTCATAGTTCCGCTTGTGGGCCGTTCAATCCCTGTAATTGAAGACCGTTATGTTGAGATAGAGTTTGGTACAGGATGTCTGAAGGTAACTCCTGCCCACGATACAAACGACTACATGTTGGGCAAGACCCATAATCTCGAAACAATTGACATATTCAATGCAGATGCAACTCTGAGTGAGGCTGCAGGCCTTTATGTGGGTATAGACCGTATGGATGTCCGCAAGCAGATTGTCATTGATCTGGAGAATGCCGGCCTGATGGAGAAGGTTGAGAATTACCAGAACAAGGTGGGTTATTCCGAGAGAAACGCAGATACAGCTGTTGAGCCGCGCCTGTGTATGCAATGGTTCCTGAAGATGCAGCATTTTGCAGATATTGCATTGCCTCCTGTAATGAATGATGAGTTGAAATTCTATCCTCCAAAATATAAAACAACATATCATAACTGGCTTGACAATATCCAGGACTGGTGTATAAGCCGCCAATTGTGGTGGGGACACCGTATACCTGCCTATTTCTTGCCTGCTGCTGAGGGTTCTGAGGAGAAATTCGTTGTTGCAGAGTGTGCGGAGAGGGCATTGGAGCTGGCAAAGGCAATACCGGGTTATGAAAATATAACACTTGAGGAGTTGCGTCAGGATGATGATGCGCTCGATACATGGTTCTCATCATGGTTGTGGCCTTTGTCGCTGTTCAACCATTTCAGTGATGCCGACAATAAAGAGATAAACTACTATTACCCTACATGCGATCTTGTAACAGGTCCGGATATCATCTTCTTCTGGGTGGCGAGAATGATTATGGCCGGTTATGAATACAGAGGCGAAATGCCGTTCAAGAATGTCTATTTTACAGGTATTGTGCGCGACAAACTTGGCCGCAAAATGTCGAAATCATTGGGTAATTCGCCGGATCCTCTGGAGCTGATTGCAAAATATGGAGCGGATGCTGTGCGTATGGGAATGATGCTGTCGGCACCTGCCGGCAATGATATATTGTTTGATGAGGCTTTGTGCGAGCAAGGCAGAAACTTCAACAACAAGATTTGGAATGCCTTCCGTCTGGTTAAAGGATGGAGTGTGGATAATCAGGCAAAACAGCCAGAAAGCGCAGAGGTTGCTGTAAAATGGTTTGGTGCAATGCTCAGCAAAACAGGAGCGGAGATCAAGGATCTTATGTCGAAATACAGATTGTCTGAGGCATTGATGGCTGTATACAAGCTCTTCTGGGATGATTTCTGTGCATGGTATCTCGAAATGGTAAAACCTGCATACGGTGCCGGTATCGATTCTGTTACCTATAAAGCAACATTGGATTTCTTTGATTCATTGCTCAAATTGCTCCATCCGTTTATGCCGTTCATTACAGAGGAGTTGTGGCAGAACCTCGAAGAGAGAAAACCGGGAGAGACAATCATGTTGCAGAATCTGCTGTTGCCTGCCGAGTATCAGGCAGAGTTGTTGCAGCAGTTCGAAGATGCTTCGCAGATAGTGATGAATGTGAGAAATATCAGACAGAGCAAGGGAATTTCTCCAAAAGAGGCACTCGAACTCTTTGCAAAAGAGCCTTACAATCCGTCGATGGATTCTGTTATAAAGAAACTTGCAAATGTTTCGGCAATTAACGTTGTTCCCGCATTTGATACACAGGCACAGGGTGTGAACTTTATGATAAAGACAAGCGAGTTCTTTGTTCCGCTCAATGAGCATATAAATGTGGAGGAAGAGGTTGCCAAGATGAAGACAGAAATTGAGTATTATGAAAAATTCCTCAAACAGGTAAATGCAAAACTGTCGAATGAGAAATTTGTAAATAATGCCCCTGAAAATGTGGTTGCCCTTGAGAGAAAGAAACAATCGGATGCCACTACAAAACTCGAAAATCTCAATAACAGAATTGCCTCGTTGTTGGGCAAATAATTGGAGTAAATTGTTGCCGGTATGGTTGCACACGAGACTTTTTTAGATGTAAGATACTATGAGACAGACCTTATGGGCATAGTACACCACTCAAATTATGTGAGATATTTTGAGTGTGGAAGGGTACAGATGCTTGCAGATATGGGGCTGCCCATTCATGAAATCGAAAGGGCCGGAATTATGTTGCCGGTTGTTTCGGTGGAGTGCAATTACAAGCTCCCTACAAAAATGGGAGACAGGTTGAGAATCGTATCCAAAATAGAAAAGATACCTATGGCAAAAATGGAGATCCGTAACGAAATATACAACCAGAACAATGAACTTGTATGTTTCGGACAGGTTGTGCTTGGTTTCATCCATTCCGAGAGCCGCAGACCTACAAGAGCTCCCAAGAGCCTTATCGATAAAATTACTCCGTATTTTAATAATTAATAATAGTATATCATGAAAAATTTATTGTTTTTGGGAAATTTTGGCGCCGGTGAGATAGTTATCATTGCCCTTATCGTGCTGTTGTTGTTTGGCGGTAAAAAGATTCCCGAACTTATGAAAGGTATAGGAAAAGGTGTAAAGAGCTTTAAAGATGGCGTGAAAGGGATAGAGGAGGATATCAACAAAGATGAGCCAAAAAAAGGTGAGTAATACAGACGAGATGACCTTTTGGGAGCACCTTGATGAATTGCGCAAGGTGCTCTTCAGAAGTGCAATTCTCATTGTTGTGCTTATGGTGGGAATCTTTGCCGCCAAAGATTTTGTCTTTAACGGTATAGTATTCGGGCCAATAAGTTCTGATTTTGTGTTATACAGGTTCATAGACAAGGTTCTTCTCTTTATGGGAGGTGAGCCGCTGGCACCCTTCAGACTCGAACTTATAAATATAGACTTGTCGGCACAATTCTTTATTCACATAAGTACAACATTCTATTTTGCGCTGGTACTCTCAACTCCATTCATACTCTACCAGTTATGGCTTTTTGTAAAACCTGCCCTTTATGAAAATGAAGAGAGGGCTGCCAAAGGGGCCTTTTCATTTGCGGCAATACTCTTCTTTTTGGGCGTGCTTGTGGGATATTATCTGATATTTCCGCTCACATTGAGGTTTTTGGGTACATATCAGGTGAGCAGCGATGTTGCCAACCAGATATCGCTGCAATCATACATTTCAATGTTTACCTGGCTCATACTGATTATGGGAGTGGTTTTTGAAATGCCGTCGCTTGCAGCAATACTTTCGAGATTGGGAATACTTACACGCAATTTCCTGAAAAAATACCGCCGTCATGCGTTTGTTCTTCTGCTGATGCTGGCAGCACTTATTACCCCGAGCGGAGATCCTTTTACCTTGATGGCAGTAGGGCTTCCTCTTTATGGATTATATGAATTAAGCATATTGGTTTGTCGTGATATCAATAAATAACCTCACTGTTTCGTTTGGAGGGTATAACCTTTTCAGCGATATAAATTTTCATATAAGTGATAACGACAGGATTGGTCTTGTCGGCAAGAATGGAGCGGGAAAATCAACTCTGCTCAAGATTATTTTGGGCATTAGCCAGCCAACTGAGGGAAAAGTGATGGTTCCGTCGGGCCTTACTATTGGTTATCTGCCTCAGCAAATGGAGCATGCAAAAGACAAAACGGTAATGGATGAGGCACTTACTGCCTTTTCTGAACTGTTTGAACTGCATGATAAAATCGATAAAATCACAGCAGATCTTGGCAATAGAACCGATTATGAAAGCAAAGAGTATCATAATCTTATTGTAAAATTAAATGAGTATTCCGACAGGGTTGCAATAATGGAATCAGAGCCTATCCAATCCCAGACAGAGAGAGTGCTGATTGGTTTGGGCTTCAAGAGAGAAGAGCTTTCGAGATCCACAGCCACCTTCAGCCAAGGCTGGAATATGCGTATAGAACTTGCCAAGGTATTGTTGCGCAAACCCGATGTACTATTGCTTGATGAGCCTACCAACCACCTTGATATTGAATCAATTGAGTGGTTTGAAAATTATCTCAAATCGTTTCCGGGCTCAATAGTCCTCATTTCGCACGACCGTAAATTCCTCGACAATATCACAACCCGCACCGTAGAGATAATGTTGGGCAAAATATATGATTACAAAGTACCGTACTCCCAATACAAGGTGTTGCGCAAGGAGAGGATGGAGCAGCAGAAGGCTGCATACGAGAACCAGCAGAAGATGATTGAAAAGACTGAGGAGTTCATTGAACGCTTCAGATACAAGGCAACAAAGAGCAATCAGGTGCAGAGCCGCATAAAGCAACTCGACAAATTGGAGCGTATTGAGATTGACCAGGAGGACAAAAGCGCCCTCTCTGTAAAATTTCCGCCTGCTCCCCGCTCCGGACAGATTGTATTCAAAACCACAGATGCAACAATTGGCTACGGAAGTAAAGTGGTTATAGACAATGTGAATATCACAATAGAAAGAGGCGAAAAAATTGCCTTTGTTGGGCGTAATGGCGAGGGCAAGACAACCCTCATGAAGATTATAACCAAAGAGCTCTTTCCTATTGATGGAGAGGCTGGACTGGGATATAATGTTGATATGGGTTATTATGCTCAGAATCAAGAGGATGTTCTCGACAAGAATATTACAGTGTTTGATACTTTAGACAGAATAGCAGTTGGCGATATACGCACAAAACTGAGGGATATTCTGGCTGCATTCCTCTTCAGAGGTGAGGATATCGATAAGAAAGTGGCTGTTCTGAGCGGTGGTGAGCGCGCCAGACTTGCCATGGCAAAACTGATGCTCAAACCCCATAATCTTTTGGCTCTTGATGAGCCTACAAACCATATGGATCTCATTTCAAAGGATATCCTCAAGCAGGCACTTCAGGCCTACGACGGAACACTGGTAATAGTTTCGCACGACCGTGATTTTCTGGATGGACTTGTTGATAAAATATATGAGTTCAAAGATGGCAAGGTAAAGGAGCATCTTGGAGGAGTAGGGGATTTTCTTCATAGGAAGAGTCTCGAAAATCTTAATGAGCTGGAGCGCAAATCTGTTGTTGCAACTGATGGCAAAACAGAGAAGAATGCAACTGCAGAGAGTGTGAAACCGGCTCAGTTGTCGTTTCAGGAGCAGAAGGAGAGGGAGCGTGAAAGGCGCAAGCAACAGAACCGTATAGACAAATGTGAA
Source organism: Candidatus Egerieisoma sp. (assembly GCA_045588775.1). Lineage (GTDB taxonomy): Bacteria > Bacteroidota > Bacteroidia > Bacteroidales > UBA932 > Egerieousia. Next base: position 9,863 of record JAZNEW010000018.1, read on the forward strand.
AAGGAGATTGCCGAACTCGAAAGCGCGTTGAAGGAGCTGGAAGAGAGATTGGGAGCAACTTCTGATGGGGGAGAAATAGAAAAATTGTCGGTACAATATAAGGAGATGAAGGAGAATCTCGACCTTAAAATGGATGAATGGCTGGAGCTTACCTGCTGATTCTGGTTACCGCAAAACTTTTGGAAAACTGATTTTAATATTGAAATATAATATACTATGGAGGAGAGAATCAATTATTTGTTTGGAATGCATCCTGTGTTTGAAGCGATTTCGGCAGGAAAGAATATTGAAAAAGTCTTGTTAAAAAAGGGACTCGGCGGAGAGCAGTTCCAGCAGCTGTTTTCATTATTGCAGCAGAAACAGATTGCATTTCAGTTTGTACCGGTAGAAAGGCTCGACAAAATAACCAGATCGCGCCATCAGGGTGTAATTGCCATTATTCCTTCTGTAGATTATATTTCGCTTGAAGATGCTGTTGAACAGGCTTTTGCAAAGAGAAAAAATCCTCTTTTCCTTATGCTCGACGGAGTGAGTGATGTTCGTAATTTTGGAGCGATTGCCCGTACTGCAGAGTGTGCCGGAGTTGATTGCATAATTCTTCCGGCAAAAGGCGGAGCTTCCATTACTCCCGATGCAATAAAAACATCTGCCGGCGCTCTTTTGAGAATTAATGTATGTAAAGTTCCAAACCTCAAGACAGCGGCTTACTATCTGCTCCAGAGTGATGTGCAGCTCGTAACAGCAACAGAAAAGGCAGAGGGTTATCTGTATGATGTGAATCTCACAGGGCCAACCGCAATTGTAATGGGCGCCGAAGATAAAGGTATCTCAGATGGCATCCGCAAACTTGCCAATGCCGAGGCAAAAATCCCTATGGCAGGCAATATCGGCTCGCTCAATGTATCGGTAGCCGCATCGGTTGTCCTCTATGAGGCTGTAAGGCAGAGAGTAGGGAAGCAAAACTGATTTTATGTTTTGTTGCGGATAGCAAACTAAGCAATCAGGAACGATTACTTATATTTTTACGGCAAAGTAAACTACGGTAAGTTTATTATCTAACATATTTTCCGCTTCATTGCTGCATTGCTGTGATATTCACCACCACCATCTCACTCTCCGTTCCGATTCTGAGTGGTGGGCCCCAGAGTGAAAGGCCACTGGAAACGTAGATATGGGAGTTTTCCCATTTGCGGTATCCGTGGCTTTGTTCGTATAATTTATCTACCAGCAAGTTCAGAGGCCATACTTGACCTCGGTGGGTGTGGCCGTAGATTTGGAGCAATATTCCAGATTTGTCGGCTTGTGCAAGTTTATATGGCTGATGGTCGAGCAGGATTGCAGGAGTTGCATGGCCCGAATTGCTGCATGTATCCTGCGTTGCTGAGGATATGGCCAATAACTCTTCCAAAGATTTTCTGTTTTTGTTTGAATGGTCGTCTCTGCCAATCAAACAGATTCCGCAAGGTAGATGTATAACCGAATCTTTAAGCAACCGGATAGGGGTCTGCTTCAAAAACTCCTCCACTTTATCAATGCCGCTTATATACTCATGATTTCCGGGCACCATATAAATTCCCATCGGAGCTTTCAAGCTGCATAACTCCCGGGCCATATTTTCTCTGTAAAGTGGCTCTACAGAGTTATCTATCAAATCCCCACCAATAAGTATCATATCTGGAGATTGCGCATTGATCATCTCCACATATTTGCCCAGCAGTCTCTTGCCTGTTCCATTTCCCAAATGCACATCTGTTATTGCAACTATTTTCACGCCATGGTCAGTGAATAGGGGATTATGCGTTGTAGTGTCTGGGTTATTATTGGGAATATTGGTTGTATTAATTGTAATTGTGTTAATTTTTGGGTTCCGATAGTTATAATATCCATAAAGCAGGAGGGAGGCAGTAAAGCAAAAAGCAATGAGAAAGCTATAACTGTTAAGGAGAGGACGCACTATAGGAATACAAAGCCTTATGATATCCCCGACAAACAGTGCCATAACCATATAGAGGGTAAACACCATCCAAATGGAACCAACCATGTAGAGGCTTTTGGAGAGCCATACAGGAAGATTGGCATCTCTTAAAAACAAAGATACAAACAGAGAAAATGCGGCAGTCCAAAATAGTCCAAACAGGAGAATCTTAACCGGCAAAGAGCTGTTTGCAAACTCTTTGCACAGATGGACAAACAGGTATATGTTGGCTGCCAGATATAACAGGGGCAGTGCAAAAAACAGCTTCATGGTAAAAAGTAAAAATCGTTTGGTTGCAATTTATTTATGGCCGACGGAATTCGGCACATATAATAGCTGTTGCAATTGCCACATTGAGGGATTCGCTTGTTGTTGAATTGGCCGGATAGGGCGGAATAAGCAGCTTGGAAGTGATCTTCCGCTCCAATTTTTCCGAAATTCCAAACGACTCGCTGCCCATTACAATCAGACCTTTTTTCTCTACACTTCCGGCTGTTTCATAGATGTCTGCACCATCGAGGAATGTTCCGTATACCGGCATACCGGCCTGGTGGAAAGTATCAACAACCTCTTCGAGGTCTGCATATATCACAGGTTTGCGGAAAATGGCTCCCATTGTTGCCTGAACAACTTTTGGATTGTATATCTCCACACTCTCATGCGAGGCAAATATGGCATCTATACCAAACCAGTCTGCAAGGCGGATGATTGTTCCCATATTGCCCGGATCTTTAACTCCATCGAGAGCAAGATAGAGAGAATCATGGCGGCTGTTTTTTAGAGTCTCAACCATTTTGTTCCTGTTGAACTGCATCTGCTCTTTCCGTTGTCTGATAACTGCAAGCACCGGCGATGGAGTGGCAAGATTTGTTATGCGTTTCATGCACTCTTCTCCAATTTCGCTGCTCCTGTAAACGGCCTCAACTTCAAAAGGGGAGGAGAGGGCCTCATTTACAATCTTTTCTCCCTCTGCAATAAACAAACCGCTCTGTTGCCTGAATTTCTTTTGCGACAATGAACGGATGAATTTGATTTGATTTGATGATAATCCTGCCATACACTATTTAAAAGAGTTCCAAATTTAGCAAATAGATTTAAACTCTCTCTTAAAATTCAACATAATCTTCTCTTATGTGTTAAAAAATATCTATTTTTGTATTAAACAACCGGGCCTTATGAATCTATTAAAGTGGTGCAGAATAATTTTATATGTATGGTGCTTGATATTTGCGGCATCGTGCAGTACCACAAAGGTGATTCCACAAGGAGAGAGCAGACTTAAAGCCAATAAAATCATAATCGAAAATTCAAGGGAGTATCTTCCATCGGAACTGCAGCCATATCTGAAGCAGAAGCCGAATACCAGTTTCATATTCGGCTGGAATCCGTTTCTGAACATATACAATTGGAGCAATGGAAAGGATAACGGGTGGAACAGATTTGTAAAAAAATTGGGTCAGGAACCTGTAATTTTTGATTCAACATTAGTTGAAAGCAGCAAAACCAATATGTACAACCACCTTGTTTATGATGGATACTATAATTCACAGATAAGGGACAGCATTGTTACAGAGCGCAAAAAATCAACTGTATACTACAAAGTAAGGCTTGGCAAGCAGTATACTATTGATTCCATCTCTTATTCAATAACCGACACAACTCTGGCAGGGATATTCTTTAAAGATACTGCCTCTTCACTTTTGCATAAGGGCGACATATTGTCGGAAAACAGGCTTGAACAGGAGTCGCAAAGGGTTGAAACAGATTTGAGGAATAACGGATACTACGGATTTTCAAAGAATTACTTTTTCTTTGAGGCCGACACATTACAGAAGAATAACACTGCATCATTAAAGGTTACAATTGCCGACTATACCAGAAATGAGCTGAAAAAGGATGCAAAGCCGCACCGCAGGTTCTATTTTGGGGATGTTTATATAAATCCAAAGCGCAGCCAGCTTCAGCAGCGGACAATACAGCTTGAAGATACATCTGCCAACCGCTTTTTATCATCAAGAGCCGGTATCGGGTTCAAACTCGACACATGTATCTATCGGGGCATATACATATATTACTATAAACGCCCCCTTTTGAGGCGAAGCGTGCTTGTGAGGGTAAATAAAATCAAGCCGGGTGAATTGTACAGCCAGCAGAGTGTTGCAAATACATACCGCCGTTTTTCAAATCTGGGTGTATTCAGCAGTGTGAATATGCAGCTGGAGGAGACAGATTCATCAAAGGTAAAGACAAATATACAGCTTACAGCCTCAGCGCTTCAGGGGTATAAAATAAATCTGGAGGCCTCTACAAATTCGAGCGGATTGTTTGGTATATCTCCAACATTCTCATATTACCACAAAAATATATTCAGAGGCGGAGAGCTCTTCACTTTGAGTTTTATGGGCGATTTCCAGTTCAAATTCAATGATGATATACGCTCTACCGAGTTTGGAGTTTCATCATCTTTAGGAATTCCAAATTTTCTTCTTTTGCCCGACAACTGGTTTCATGCAGCGCTTATGCCCAAAACAGAAGTGGCTCTTTCATACAATTACCAGCAGAGACCGGAGTATATACGCAACATAATCTCAGCTTCATACAGCTATTCGTGGAACACAAAGAACAACAGGCTCTTTTTAAAGATAAATCCTATTCAGCTGAATATTGTAAAATTGACCAATTTGAGTGAATCTTTTTATGAATCACTCAAAGATCCTTTCTTGAAAAACTCATATCAGAACCACTTTGACCTGGGACTTGGAGCCAATTTTTATTACACCACAGACGCCTCTGCAAATCCAAAGAACAGCTACTTCTATTTCAGATGGCAAAATGATGTGGCAGGAAATTTATTGAGCATTTTCAACAGTGCCCTTTCTAAAAATGAATCGGGTGAAAGGACAATCTGGGGTTCTCCATATTCACAATATTACAGAACGGAGGTATCTGCTGTATATACCTGGAAATTTGGAAAAAACAATAATCAGGCGGTAGCAGCACGTGTTCTGGCAGGCGTGGGTACAGGTTACGGAAACTCCAGACAGTTGCCGTTTGAAAAGCTCTTCTGGGCAGGCGGTGCATATAGTCTGCGTGCATGGCAGGCCAGGACTGTCGGCCCCGGATATGCTCCGCAGGATACAACATTCTCGATTCCCAATCAGACAGGCGATATCAGATTGGAGGCAAATCTCGAGTACAGGTTTCCTCTCTTCTGGTCGTTCGACGGAGCTGTATTTGTTGATGCAGGAAATGTCTGGAATATGAACCGCAGCTATGGAAAAGAGGACGACGCCGGTATCTTCAAATTTGACACCTTCTACAAACATATAGCCGCCGACTGGGGATTGGGCCTGCGCCTGAATCTGGGATTTGCACTTTTGCGTCTCGATTGGGGTGTAAAAATATATGACCCACCCACAAATCAGTGGATGGGCCTTGAGCAGTGGTTCAAAAAGGGAAATTACGGACTCCAGTTTGGAGTGGGATATCCCTTCTAAAGAGCTGTTTATTCAAAGTGAATATTGCCAAAATAGGCAGGAACATGGAAGTTCGGCTTTTCTGTACCGATTCTGTTCCAGCTCAAGTAGTGCGGTTGCGGCATATCATCGCCACATTTGTAGAAGTTACCCTTAATGGTGCGTCCCTTCAGAGGCTTTACATCCGACAATGAGAACAATCTGATTGGCAATGCCACTGTAATGGTATATTCAAATGGCTCTTTTTCAGATACTTTTGTACCAAACGCAGTATCTCCCAATGTAGAATGACGCCTTATCTGTGAAAGGACATCATCACCAAATTTATTTCTTTCGGTACGTTTTTCACCTCCGGCAAATGTTCCTTTGGCAATACAGTTGAGTTCAAGATTGTAATAAATCTGATTTGTCTCATCCGGTATGCAGAAAAACTCAAGGCATGAATCCTTATATGGAGAAGAACCTTCATCCTCACCATAAACAGCCTTTACGCAGCTCTCTTTCACATGATATTGCAAATATATCTCAGTGGTTGAGTATGCAATTCTGAATTCTACCTGCGGATGGTAATCATATCCCTCCCAACTCTCTGTATCAATCGGATGAAAAGCAATATTGTTATTGTCAAACATCGAGTCGATCTCTTTGATTGAGGGTTTGTCTGAGTCAAAAACCACCTCTTTTACATTAAGGGTTTTAGTATTTTCCATTTGAGTAAGTTGTTTGCAACAACAATTCTCCTGTGCTTTTGCTGATAAAAAGAGAAAATGGCATAGGAGAATTATTGTTATAGTTTTTATAGTTAGTGTGTTCATCAATCAAATTTATATCTTACAAACAGTTCGATAGCCTGATATTCAGCCATTCCCAATTTATCGTATAGCACGGCCGTATTGTGGTTGCGCTCTTCGGCCCTTTGCCAGAACTCCCGTTTGTCAGATCCAGGAAACAGCGGACGGTCTTTTTGAGACTGATGCCTGAAAATTGCCTCACGTTTTATTTCAACCTCTTCAGGACTCAGCGGTACCGCCATCTCCGCATCGGCCACATCCCACTCTTGCCAAGCGCCGCGATACATCCACAGACGGCAATCCTTGAACCACTCTTCGTGTTCGAGTTCTTTACAAGCCTGTATAATTGCCTGAAAACATACCCTGTGCGTTCCATGTGGGTCTGAAAGGTCTCCGGCTGCAAAAATCTGATGAGGTTTAACCTTTCTCAGCAGCTCTTTGGTAATCTCTATATCATCTCTGCCAAGCGGTTTCTTTTTAACTCCGCCTGTTTCGTAGAAAGGCATATCGAGAAAATGGACTCTCTCTTCAGGGATTTTCAGATAACGGCAGGCTGCTCGCGCTTCTCCTCGTCGGATAACTGCTTTAACCTCACGCACATCCATAGGATCGGCCTCGCCCGGATGCTTCTGTTTCAGCTCCTCTACAACTCTGCGGTAAGCGGTATCTGCTTTGGTTGAATCCAAGCCGTATACAGGACTTATCTCCCTTATGAAATCGAGAAATCTTACAACATCGTGGTCAAATACTGCAATATTGCCGGAAACCTGATATGCAATGTGCAGTTCATGTCCATGTTGCGACAATCTTGCAACCGTTCCGCCCATGGATATCACATCATCATCAGGGTGAGGGGAGAAGACTATAACCCTTTTTGGGAATGGCAGAGCCCTTTCCGGTCTTGTTGAGTCGTCGGCATTCGGTTTGCCGCCAGGCCATCCTGTTATGGTATGCTGCAGGTCGTTGAATACTTTAATGTTTATCTGGCTGGCCGGACCATGCTCTGTAATGAGGTCACTCATTCCGTTGTCGTTGTAATCCCGGTCTGTGAGTTTGAGGATTGGCTTGTCCAATTTGCGGCAAAGCCAGAAGACAGATTTGCGTATCATGTAGTCGGTCCACTCACATTTGCCTGTCAGCCATGGAGTTGCTACTCTGGTAAGATTCACCGAAGCAGCCTCATCAACAAATACATGAAGGTTATCATGGTTCTGCAGATATGAGTATGGAACCTGATCGGTTATGTTGCCCTCAACAAGTTTTTTGATTGCAGGAGCTTTTCCTTCGCCCCATGCAAGGTAGAATATCTCGCGGGCGCTCATTATGGTTTCGATACCCATTGTAATGGCGTGGCAGGGCACATATTCCACTCCAAAGAAGTCGCTTGCGGCAGAGACTCTCGATGTATAGTTGAGAGTAATCTGTCGGGTTCTTGAATTATAAGGAGAACCGGGTTCATTCATACCCATACTGCCGGTTATGAGAATGTCAATTCCGCCAGCAGCCTCAATCTCCTTTTCAAAACCTGCACAATACTCCATCACATTATCCATTTTGTTGCTCTGCAGGCAACGGATATTCTCCTGAGGGATATTCACATAATCAAAAATATACTCTTTAAAGAACCTGTAATGGCTCTGCAGTTCGTTACGGTCGAGAGGATAATACTCGTCGATTGAAAATATGAGTATATCTTTGAAATCCAGTTTTTTATCCTTATAGGCTCTAACCATCTCCTCATATACATGAATGCAGGCAGATGAGGCAGCCAGTGCAAGAACGCATTTTTCTCCGTTTGCACTCTTTTCTGCTGTTTTGCTGACAATAGCCTCGATTATAGGGGCTGTTGCCTCATACTGTTCCTTATAAATTGTTATAGGAACTTTCTCATATCTTTTTGAAAATTCTGCTGAGTAGTTCATAATCAAAAGATTGGGTTTAAATAATTAACACTTAAACAGTTCGCATCCAAACATTTCTCATCTGAGATTTTACAAAACGGCCCTTCTTACAGAAATCAGTTTCTGAAGAAGTCCTTCAACCTTATCCAGTTTGAGCATATTGGCACCATCGGATTTGGCTTGTGAAGGATCAGGATGAGTCTCCATAAAGATACCATCCGCACCTACAGCAATTCCAGCTTTGGCCACGGTTTCAATGAGTTGCGGCAGGCCTCCCGTTACGCCATTGCTCTGGTTCGGCTGCTGGAGACTATGTGTTATATCAAGCACAACAGGATATCCGAATTGCTGCATCTGCGGTATGCCCCTGTAGTCGATTATAAGGTCTGAATATCCGAATTGTGTACCACGGTCTGTAAGTATGATTTTGTTGTTGCCCATGTTGGAAACCTTCTCTGCAGCAAAGCCCATTGAGGCAGGTGCAAGAAATTGTCCCTTTTTGATATTTACATATTTTCCGGTCTGTGCCGCTGCCTCCAGAAGATCGGTCTGACGGCAAAGGAATGCAGGAATCTGCAGAATATCAATGTTGTATGAGGCAGCCATTGCAGCTTCTGGAGCACTATGTATATCAGTAACAACAGGCACTTTCAATGTCTCCCTTATCTGCTGCAGAATAGAGAGAGCCTCATGGTCACCAATTCCTGTAAACGACGATGCCTTTGATCTGTTGGCCTTTCTGTATGATGCTTTAAAGACAAAAGGAATTTTATATTTGTCTGTAATTTCTTTCAATTTTTCTGCTATCTGAAAGGTAATTTCACGCCCCTCCACCACACATGGGCCTGCCAGAAGGAAAAACATGTCGTTATTATACTCATTTATATAGGGCAATTCCAAACTCTTCATATCGTTGATGTATTTAAGTGTGTTGTAATAATTATGCTTTACTCTGTAAAATTACAATTTTTTCAACACAAAAAATACCTTTTGCTGTAAAATATACCCATTATTCTGATATCTCCTTTACTGTAGGATTATGACAACTCATTCCACCATCTGCTATAATTGTTTGTCCCGACAGATATCTCGCATCTTCAGAAGCAAGGAATGTTATGACACCGGCAATGTCTTCTGGCCTTCCGGCGTATGGCAATGAGTTGTATTTGAGGAATATATCCCTATCTTCCTGTGAAAGGTTCCCAATTGCTGCAGGAGTGAGGACAAGTCCCGGAGCAACACCGTTGCATCTGATGCCATATTGGCCATATTGTGTTGCCATATATCTGGTGAGGTTTATGACACCTGCTTTGCTAATGCCATACAATGTGCCTCTTAAATCCCCCATAAGGCCACCGATTGAGGCTACATTGATAATTGTACCCTGACGGCTGCTCTTCATATATGGAAGCGCGGCCTGGGCTGTTGCAATCATGCTCCGCAGATTGGTATGCATCACTTCATCGAAATATTTGATATCGAGCCGCTCCACATCACGATCTTTGGAAAGGTTGCTGCCACCCACATTATTTACAATACAATCTATGCTGCCAAAGAGCTCAATGGTCTTATCTACAGCCTTTACAGCACTTTTAACCTCAGAGGCCTCAAACATTATGGCCTGTGCATGATACTGGTTATCACGCAGGGAACTTGCAAATTTTTCAGCTCTTTCGAGATTATGGTCTGCAATGACAACTTTGGCACCCTCTTTAACAAATCTTTCGGCTGTAGCCTTGCCAATTCCGCTCGAAGCTCCTGTAATCAGAGCCACTTTATTCACCAACTTTTTCATATACTTTCATTTTGTTAATATTGGAACAATAATTTACCTCCATTATCAACAATATTGAGGGCTTAAAGTTGATTTTACCGCAAATGAAATACGATCTGTTCATAAGCTATTCACGTCGAGATTTTGAAGAGGTGAATAGTTTCGTAAATATGCTTAAAACCAGAATACCCGATCTGAACTGCTGGTTTGATGTTACCGGAATTGAATCAGGAGATGAGTTTGAAGATAAGATCATCTCTGCTATAGACAATTCCGAATATGTGATTTTTGCGCTGTCGGACAATTCTCTTGCATCTGAGTGGACTAAAGATGAGGTGATGTATGCAAAGAATACAGGCAAGAAGGTCATTCCGCTGCTGCTCAAAGGCGCAGAACTCAAAGGCTGGTTCCTGTTCCGCTTCGGACGCATAGATTATATAGATATTACCGCTGAGCGTCAAGTTGAAAAACTTATAAACAACCTCTCTTCGTGGAGCGGGAAACCTGTTGCGGCAGCAAAGACTGCTGCACAGACAACGGTTAATGCAACTGTCGGTGCCGCCTCTGAAGGCAGGTTTGAAATTGTGCTCAAATCGGCCGGTCCTGCAAAATTATGTGTAACAAAAGTTATTAAGGAGGCAATGGAAATCTATATGAAAGTGGTACATACAAGCTCCCCAAGGGCAGAATATCTTGTAGGTGTCATGTACCATAATGGAAAAGGGTGCACAACAGACTATGAAGAGGCATTCAACTGGTGGAAATTATCTGCAGATCAGGGGTATAAATATGCCATTCATTATGTGGGATATTGCTATGAATATGGCAGGGGTACAGACAAAGATATCAACAAAGCAAAGGAATACTATAAAAAGGCTGCCGCTTTGGGATATGAGAAATCAAAAGAAGAGCTGAAGCGGCTGGGTTAAGGTGCAGCTTTACAGATATTTCTGAATTATAGAGAGAAACAGGATTTTCATAAGTTACAAGAGGGCCGACAGAGAAAAGGTTATCCCGATATCATTGCATCATTCTATAAAACAGGTACCGGTGTTTCCAAAAATTATCAAGAGGCCGCTTTGTGGTATCTGAAAGCGGCAGAAAGGGGGATTGCAAGGGCCGAATATAATATAGGTGTATTTTACGAAAATGGTTACGGCCTGAATAAAGACCTGTTTGAGGCAGTAAAGTGGTATCACAGGGCTGCAGAACAGAATGAGCCGAGAGCCCAGAATGCCCTCGGGGAGTGTTATCTGAATGGTACAGGCATAGCAAAAAGTCCTGAGGAGGCTGCCAGATGGTTCCGCAAATCGGCAAACCAAAGCTCTGCACAGGCCCAATACAATCCTGGAAGATGTTATGAGCTTGGAATTGGAGTTGAGCAAGACAGCGAAGAGGCTCAAAAATGGTACCGGCAGGCTGCCGACCGTGGCAACCGCGATGCAAAAGCAAAGTTATCTTTGGGTAAATAGATTGCGGATATGTTAGTCTTAAATATCTGCCTGATTATCAAATGGAATAAACACTGACATTCCGGAAAACAGATTACTTCTTTCCGCTCTCACGCCACGAATGCGGAACAACTACGGGCGGATGCGTAGGCACAAAAACATCCACACTATCTGCTTGTGGCTGTTTATCACGCTCCTGTTTCATCTTTCTGCTTGTTGCACACGAACAGAAATATGCCAGCGATAGCAGTATAGCTGCTACCGCCAACATATTGCATGCTATTTGTCGTTTATTTCGCATCTTTCCACGATTTGTTTACGATTACAGGCGGATGCGTAGGCTTGTAGTTCGCTGGCTTGTAAACCATCGCTCGCGTTGCGGCTGTGGCTCTATTGCGAGCATCCCACTCTACGAAATCTTCGTAATTATACTCCCAACTATCGCCATATGCCAATTTGTGGATGCGGTAATAAATCGCCTCACGCGATGGAGCGTTGAAACCTCCCGTATTGTAACGCATAATCGAATTCTCTGTTGGTCGCCATACGCCACTCCAATAGGTCAAACCACCCTCATAAGTGCCCAAACCCTCGTTGGCATAGCGAGTGTCGTTGATAAAGTGGCTCCAACGTGTTGCAGTTGGGTCGCTTGTGAAATCTACATTCTTCCACCAGCCCCAATTGTTCTGCTGGGTCTTAACCTGCGAGACATACTCGCTCGGTGCGGCTCCCATATCCTCGTAGGCATACTCATCGGCAAGTTTTGCAAAACCGTGACCGCACGCCTCGTGGTGTAGCAACTGAGCAAATGTTGTTGCATCGCCGCCCTTAGGGAAGTATGACACCGATACGCCATTTCCATACCCTGCGCTATTGTCGGGATAGTACATATAGCAAGTACCAGCATAGTTATCGGAGTTCATTGCAACGATTAACAATGCTTCATCCATTTCCTCCTCAGAAATTGCGTTGAGAGCATAATCAAAGACAGCGTTGTCGTTTCCTCCGACCAATGTGCCATCGCCAAAGTAACCATCAAGAGCCGTATTTCCATAATCATAACCCTCAGTTGCAGATACCACATTTACATAATAAACATTAAAGTGGTCTTTAAATGACCTGTAAGGTTCTTCTGTAAAGAGATTGTTGTAAAGATTTTCCATATCAGTCTTGTATGTACCATCGGCAATCTGACGGTCACTATAAGCATCACCCATCAAGACGATATCAATACCTTTGCCCTTAGTGGCGGTTTGCAAGGTAGTTATATCACCATCTTTAGAATAGTCTGATGAAATATAGGTGTCATTTTCTGGTAAATCTGTGTATTTATATCCCTTTATATATCCTTTATATGGAGCCCAATCGGGAGAACCTTTATATGCTTCCAAAGATTCTTCAGGAACATAAATTGTTAAGTTGGGAAATAATGAAGGAATAATTTCGGGTTGATTATGACCAATTACAGGTGGAATAGGAGCTCGCAAATATACGGTTTCCAAGTTATCCCTATATTCAAATCCAAATGGATCCATTCCAAGAATCCTAATATTGGCTGAAATTGTCACGGTTTTCAGATTAGGATTGTTCCATAAAATATATCCTAATGGAACTTCATATGGTCGGCAACTTAATGCATCACCAACCGCAACGACATCATCAGATATAACCACGATTTCCAATTCAGGTTTCCGAGAAAGAACTTCATACGATAAATTTGTAACACCATTAGGCGTTACATAAGTAGTCAAACCTTTGGGAGCTACATATAACAATGAACCATTTATTATTAAACTTCTATTATCATCTGCCACATTTGGTCCATATATTTTTTCAATATTATATGTTCCCACAAAAGCATCTGCACTATATACATATTTAATTGAGCTTGGGAATGTCAGTTCTTTGAGGGTCTCAACATAGCAGAAGCAATCTATATTAATACCCTCTATTCCTTCAGGAATTGTATATTCTGTATAACCAGCCTTGCTCGCAAAGTGAATCATCCATTTACCATAACCGTTGAAATTATCTTTATACAGGAAAGCATTATCTTCTGAGACAAATCGCGGATTACCATAAAATGCTTTTATATTATTACAGCGTCTTAAAATATCTTCAATATTTTCAACGCTTTCTGGGATTGTGAGAGTTTCGAGTGCTGTGTATTCGTGAAAATTGTCATTGAGAATCTCTTTTAGCCCATCAGGCAATATAATAGATGTAATACTGCTATTGTGAGAAAATACAGAGTTATAAATAGATGTAATCCCGTTTGGCAATTCATAAGAAGTTAGCCCATTTGGAGCAAAACCATACATGACACCACCAATAATAACACAACGTTTATCATCTGATGTGTGATTCCCCGTAAACTCTTTTAATTTGGGATTGCCTCCAAAGCAACGCTCTCCTCCAAATTGAAAGTTATCAGGGATTCTAATACTTTGTATAGAAGTGTTAGATATTGCTCCTTCCTCTAATCTTTTTATGGAATTTGGTAAATATATTTCTGTGATACTTGGATACGATAAAGCGAACCGATTAACCGTAGTAATTATTCCATTACATTTGATAACTCCAAGACCTTTTGAATAGGTATGTGAAATAACAGGTACATTGAAAGGACTGCTATTATATCCTAATTGAGTATAATGGCCGATATCTATAAGACAACCATCGTTTGTCCTATACCAAATCTCATTATCAGGAATTTGCGTTGGGTCAATCTCTACACCCAACTCACCATCTTGTTCCACTTGATACTCCAATTTAAGAGTGCCATCGGGAGATTGTACTGTTACGGTTGCGCTACGGTAATAACCCTCATTGGGTTCAAGTTTCAATGTAATAGTCTGCTTCTCCATTGCGCGAGTGGTGGGTACAACAGAAATCCAACTCTGTGCATCTTCGGGGATAACCGCCTTGCACTCGACATTCGATAAAAACTCGAGCGTCATCTCACCACCCTCGGCTGCAGCTTGCTTTGTGGCGTTCTCCTCTACAACCAAGCCAGCCTCCTCGAATGTGATGCTACGCATAATAACCTTATCGCCATTAGATACAAATACGATTACTTTGCTATACTCATCAATTGTCTCACTTGTCTTAATCTCGATTTTACCAGTCAAGCCATTCTCATTGTCAGCCACAACCTTTGCCTTGATGTCGGCAGAAGATGTAACCTCCACCTTTACGCTCTCGGTTGCACTTGTAATGGTATAGCCAATTTCGCGAGTAGAATTAGGTGACATAACTACCAAATCACTCTCGGCAAACTCAATGCTTAAAGCCAAACCTTTTGGAACAGTGATTACCGTACCATCTGCAAGAGTGAAATATACATTACTCTCGTCTTGGGTTACGCTCTTAAAGAATGAATCGCCATCTTTGCCATCCTCACCATCAACTCCATTAGTGCCGTCTGCTCCATTTATGCCATCCTTGCCATCTTCTCCCGTAGCCTTGCCGAGTTGAGTCCACGATGTGCCGTTATCGTATGAAACATACCAATAGTCGTCTTCGATTTTAAGTTGCGGGGTGATACCATCCTTGCCGTCTGCACCATTTGTGCCATCTGTACCGTCTTTTCCGTCCTCGCCGTCTTTGCCATTTTCACCGTCAGCTCCATCTTTGCCATCGGTACCGTTTTGACCATCCTTGCCATCTTGACCATCTTTACCGTCAGCACCTTGAGCTTTGATTTTATTACCGGCATCATCAAGTAGCCATTCACCATCAAGAGTCCAATAATAGATGCCGTCAGTATCTTGCTTTACACCGATAGTAGGCACATAATCGCTATCCTTACCGTCTGTACCATCCTGACCATCTTTACCATCGGCTCCGTTCTGACCGTCTTTACCGTGATAGATTGTAATAGATTGTGCTTTGGCAAAAGTAATCGTATAGCCGATTGTGTTGCCATTTTCGGTAATAGGCGTAACGCCTGTAACATAGTCATTGTTCTGCAAAGCGGTCACAATCGTCTGCAACGATGAAATATTGGTATTCATCTGCTGACATAGTTGTTCAAGCTTTTGCACTCGACTCTCCAAATCATCTACGCGACCCACCAATGCCGAGTCGTCATACTCCTTGCTACAACCTACCATAAATAGTAATGCAGCAACAATCCAAAATCTAAATAGCTGTTTCACAGTAATACGCATTTGACAAATGTTTCAAATCAATTACCATCCAACTCCTATATGGCGGGTTTGTCTAAAAAGAAAGTGTGGAGTTGACTTTCGTTTATCTAAGTGAAGGTTGTGGAAAGACCTATGTAAGAATAAACGACGCGATACCCCACACTTGAATAGTATGGGATACGCGCCAATGCGCCATTCACATATCTATGCAAGAAGTGAGTGCTATTCGTCGTCCTCTTACATTTGAAAACTTCCACATTTTCACTTAAGGACAGCGCGAAAACACTTTCACAATTATGTCTGCTTTGGGCATAAAAACCCTAAGCGACTACAAAGTTATACAAATTTCGCAAAACGAAGAAACACTCACAGTGGAATATCGCATCAAAATATATGTTGCTGGTTGAGAATGATTGATAGTGGTTCAGCGAACAATACGACAAACTCCGATAATCAATCAGGCAGCCTGTGCAACAAAAGAAAAGCAGAAGGATGAAGATGTAAAAACAGCAATGGCGACCGCATAATCAAGTGGTCGCCATTGTTGTTAATGCTATTTTCGTAGGGTGAAGTCAAATCGCAGACCGCCACTTGGTCGGTTTGTAACACTGATTGTGCCGCCGTGGAATTGAACAGAGTGTTTCACAATGGCAAGTCCAAGTCCTGTGCCGCCTTTTTGGCGTGAGCGACCTTTATCCACGCGATAGAATCGCTCGAAAAGATGCGGTAGTTGCTCTTCGCTGACTCCCTTGCCGTCATCCTCAAAGCGTATGCGAACCTGCTCCTTGGAATTGTCGAGCTGTGTGATATAGATATTCTTTCCCTCGGAATAGGCTATGGCATTCTCTGTGAGGTTGCTAAAAATCGAACCTATCAAAGCTATGTTTCCATCAATCACAACTTGCTCGTCAAAAGAGGTGTGCAGTGTCAAACGCTCCTCTTCGGGCATTACCTCCAACTCCTTGGCTATATCATCAATTATATGGTTCACAACGACTCGCTCTCTGCTGATTAAGCTGCCACCATCCTCCATTCGTGTGATGAGCGACACATCGCTAAGCAGTCGTCGCAGACGCTCATTGTGCGTATAGCAACGCTCAATCAACTCTTGGCTTTTCTCCTCGCTCAACTCAATCCCCGATAGCAGTGTTTCGAGGCATACCTGAATCAAGGCTACGGGAGTTTTCAACTCGTGGTTGATGTTGTTTGTGAGTTGGCGTTTCAGACGGTTTTGTTCCTGCTCTGCTTCGTAACGATTTACACGCTCTATATCCTTGCCGAGTCGGCGGGTGGAAAAGTATGCAACAATACTCATTACAAGGCTGATAGAGATTATCACAACAAGAAACGACCAATCGGCTTCGAGCAGATCGTGCAGCGTATTGGAGTACGGGATGGCTGTGCGGACAACGACCCTTTCGCCTCGTGTGGCAGAGTAGAAATACTCTCGTCCGTCACTTGCCGATTGTCGGCCGATGTGATAACCCTTGCCACTTTTCAATGCGCCTGCCACTTCGGGGCGGTTGCGGTGATTATCGAGAGAATCGAGTGAGATAGTGTTGTCGTAAACCACTGCACCCGAAAGTGTTATGATTGAGATGCGCAAATCATCGAAAGGCTTCTCTTGCGTTGCGATATACTCTTCGTATGATTCGCCCTCTTCAACTATTGTTAGCAGGTGACGATTGTATTGTTGCAGTTGCGCACTAAGGAACTCCGATTTATACTCTTTCTCTCGTAGATATTGAAATCCGACAAAGCATAACACTATCGCCCACGAAAAGGCAATGAGTTGCAAAAAGAGACGTTTGTGGAACGATAGTTTAGTCGCGGAAGCCATAGCCAAAACCTGAACGGGTTACAATGTATGAGCCGTAGGCTCCAATCTTCGAGCGTAGACGGGTGATATTGACATCAATCGTGCGGTCTAATACAACCACCTCGTCGCTCCATACGCGGCTTAGTATCTGTTCGCGCGAGCAGATTTTTCCACGATGCGATACTAAATATACCAACAGTTCAAACTCCTTGCGAACAAGCTTTACCTCCTCACCATCCACAGTGCAACGCTTAAACTCAAGGTCGAGTTTCAAACCATCAATCTGCAAAACATTAGGTTTCTCTGTATGAGGGGTTGCCGCCTTATGAGTCAATGTACGCCGCAAAACACTCTTTACGCGGGCAATAACATTGCGAACAGTGTAAGGTTTCATAATATAGTCATCAGCACCAAGGTTAAGCCCCATAATCATATCATCCTCCGTATCGCGGGCAGTACAGAATATGATGGGAATATCGGCTGTTTCGACATCTGCTTTCAGCATCTTAGCCATCTTTATACCGCTAATCTCTCCCATCATAATATCAAGAAGAATTAACGAATACTCTTTCAGATTATATCCCAAGGCCTGCTCGGCACTGAAAGCCGTATCTACATCATACCCTTCGTTTTCGAGATTCAGTTTCAGCACCTCGCACAAGGTCTCTTCATCATCCACTATCAATATACGATTTGTTGCCATATACCTTATTAAATCATTTGAGTGCGAAATTACGGAGATTTGTCGAAGTAAAAACACCCGAAAAGAGATTTAATAAAAATGTAATATTTTACTCATTGCCAGCATTTCACGAAAGCCTAATTTTTTTGAAACATTTATGAAATGTATTCCCGATACTTTTGCGTTGTCAAATTTTATAAGACAAAAGAAAATGAAAACAAAAGTAATCTTGGCAGGTCTTTTAGCCTGCATCGGTATCGCTGCACAGGCGCAGGATACCAAAATGGAGGAGCCGAAAGGCAAAGCGATTGTTCAGGTGTTCGGAAATTTCCTCACCGGTTTTGGAGCAGAGAATGATGACCGGGGTTTCGAGTTGGATCGTAGTTATTTCGGCTACGAATACAATTTCGGCAACGGTCTTTCAGCCAAGACAGTGATGGATATTGGCAAGTCGAGTGATGTTTCCGACTATCAGCGTATCGCCTATATCAAAAACGCGATGGTTAGTTGGAAGAGAGGTGGTTTCACATTGAATGGAGGTCTTATCTCAACCACACAATTCAATTTCCAAGAAAAGTTCTGGGGTTATCGTTATATTATGAAGTCATTTCAGGATGAATATAAATTCGGTAGCAGTGCCGATTTGGGTATATCTGTAGCTTATAAGTTCGCCGATTGGATATCGGCAGATGCGATTATCGTTAATGGCGAGGGATATAAGAAGATTCAGGTAAACGATGGACTGAATTATGGTTTGGGCGTAACTCTTACCCCTGTTAAAGGTTTCCAAATTCGCCTCTATGGAGGACTAAACGAGAGCGGTGAAGAGGGCAAAAAGGATATTGCCAATCTTGCAGCATTTATGGGATACAAGCACGAAAAGTTCTTTATCGGTGCTGAATACAACCAAATATGGAAAGCTTCGTATAAGGAGGGTGCCGACCAAAATGGTTATTCAATCTTTACTTCAGTCAAGTTATCCAAGGTGGCAGACCTCTATGCCCGTTACGATGACCTCTACTCAAACGATGATTGGAACATAGCAAAAGATGAGGCTGCGGCAATTTTTGGAGCACAATTCAGACTCGGCAAGTATGTAAAGATTGCACCTAATTTCAGGATGAGTATGCCAAAAGCTGATGGTGCTAAGAATAGCTACTCGGCATATATCAATTGCTATTTCGGATTATAATAGGATAAACATTTAACAAAAGAGTATTATGAGAAAGATTTTGTCATCAATTATGACATTGGCAGTTGCCCTTGTTTTTACAGCTTGTGGCGGTAACTCAAACAATGGTGGTCGTAAGGCACAGGAACTTTCAGGTGCAGGCGCGACATTTCCACTTCCATTCTACAATGTAGTCTTCGAGCAGTTTGGTCAGCTAAAAGGCGACCAAGTAGCCTATGGTGGTATCGGCTCAGGCGGCGGAGTGCGTAACTTGCGTGATAAGATTGTAGATTTTTCAGGTAGCGACGCTTTCCTTACCGATAAGGAGATGGCTGAGATGGCTCCCGTAATACATATTCCGACTTGTATGGGTGCTGTGGTTGTTGCCTACAACCTTGATGGTGTCAATGAGTTGAAGCTCACAGGCGAACTCGTTGCTGATATTTTTGCAGGCGAGGTGAAGATGTGGAACGATAGCCGTTTGGCAGAGTTGAACCCAGATGCAAAACTTCCAAATGAGCCGATAATTCCCGTTTATCGTTCGGATGGTTCAGGTACAACTTTCGTATTCACCGACTATTTGACAAAGGTCAGCCCTATGTGGAAAGAGAAGTTTGGTACAGGCAAATCGGTAAATTTCCCTTCGGGACAGGCAGCAAAAGGTAATCCGGGTGTTGCAGGTGTCATCAAGCAAACCCAAAATACTATTGGTTATGTAGGCTCGGAGTATGCTTTTGCTCAAAAGATTCCTTATGCACGAGTACAGAATCAGCGAGGTGAGTTTGTGTTACCCTCATCTGCTACAATTTCGGCAGCAGCGTCGGGTGTGATTCCTTCAGATACTCGTTGTTCGATTACAAATGCGGACGCTGCAGAAGCTTATCCAATCTCAACCTTTACTTGGATGATTATCTACAAGGAGCAGAACTACTCTGATCGTTCGATGGAGCAGGCTGTAGCGACACTCGATTTAATGAAGTATATCCTTTCTGACGAGGCACAGCATATCACATCGGAGGTACACTATGCACCACTGCCTGCAAAAGCGAAGGAGTTGAGTATGACAAACTTGAAGACCGTTACTTATGACGGTGTGGCAATATTGCAATAATAACATAACACTATGAACGATAAACTATACAAAGTCCTGTTGTTCGTGGCAGCATTAGTAATGCCGTTAGTGTGCGGGGGTGTAGTGTACGCCCTCGTTACTGACGCATACGATGCTTTTGAACATTTCGGATTCTTCAAGTTCCTCACATCCAAAGAGTGGAGTTACACCGAGGGAGCAGAGCAGTATGGAGCGTTGCCATTCATTACGGGCACACTGATGACAACCCTGTTGGCTCTTATTTTTTGCATACCATTCTCGCTGCCTGTGGCATTGTTTGTAGGCGAATACTTCAAAGGAACAAAGGTTGCATCGGTGTTAAGCACCGTAACGGATTTGCTGGCTGGTATTCCATCCATTATCTATGGCTTGTGGGGATTCTATACGCTGCGCCCATTGATTATGGCTCTAAATATCTCACCGCAAGGTTCTGGAGTATTGACTGCATCGTTGGTATTGGCGATTATGATTGTACCTTATGCAGCCTCGCTCAGTGCAGAGTTCATCAAGATGGTGCCTAATGATTTGAAGGAGGGTGCATATAGTCTTGGAGCAACTCGTGCCGAGGTTATTCGCAAGATTGTATTCCCCGTTGCGGGTTCGGGTATATTCTCCTCTTATATATTGGCTATTGGTCGCGCGTTGGGCGAGACGATGACTGTAACGATGCTTATCGGTAACACCAACAATATTCCCAATTCAATCACCTCGACAGGTAATTCAATGGCATCCATTATTGCAAACCAATTTGGCGAAGCCTCTGACCTGCGCTTCTCATCGCTGATTGCCATCGGTCTTGTGTTGTTCCTGATTACGGCTGTGATAAATATGATAGGTAAAATGGTGATTAAACGCGCAAGAATATCTTAAACTATGACTACTTCGAAAATAAAGAATCGTTTGGCAAAGGACAAGACAATGCTCTGGGCGGTCTGCCTGTTTGCAGCACTTACTGCAGTGCCACTGTTTGCCATTTTGGGCGAGGTGTTGTTTCGTGGCTACGACCAACTATCGTGGTCTTTCTTTACCGAGCAGACACCTACCGCATATAAGGCAATGAAAGCAATAGAGGCAGGTGAGCCTATACCTGGTGGTATTGCAAACGGTATTATCGGGACGATGATAATGCTCGGTATGGCTGCTGTTTTTGCTGTCCCTACAGGTATCTTGTGCGGTGCATTTTTAGCAGAAAATACTAAAAACAAATTTGCTCAGATTGTAAGTTATCTTACCGACCTTCTGCAAGGTACACCCTCGGTGATTATCGGTATTGTAACCTATATTTGGGTTGTTGTTCCAATGAAGGGCTATTCGGCTATTGCTGGTAGTGTTGCACTATTTATTATGATGCTTCCTTTGATTATTCGCTCAACAGAAGAGACCTTGAAAATATTGCCTCAATCACTCAAAGAGGCAGGTCTGGCTCTTGGAGGCAACC
This sequence comes from Candidatus Egerieisoma sp., assembly GCA_045588775.1. Classification (GTDB taxonomy): domain Bacteria; phylum Bacteroidota; class Bacteroidia; order Bacteroidales; family UBA932; genus Egerieousia. The sequence goes on from JAZNEW010000018.1 coordinate 31,603, forward strand.
GTGCGCGCGTGATGCTGAAAGTTCAACTTCCAGCTGCTTTTGGCGGTATCTTTACGGGTGTGTTGCTCGCTATATCGCGTGTGATTGGTGAAACAGCTCCGCTTATGTTTACAGCACTTGGCTGTTCGTTCATCCGTTTTGCGATTGACAAACCTATTTCGGCAGTGCCTCTGCTTATATGGGAGTTCTTTAATGACCCCAATCTGCAAGAACTGATTTGGGGTGCGTCGCTCTTTTTGTTATTATTTGTTCTTACATTGAATCTTACAGCTAAATATCTTGCAAAGAAATGGAATCAGTAACACCTATACTTGAATTTAATAAGACTTGCGTATCATATACCAAGCAGACGATGGCAGTAAAATATGTATCGGCAGCCATCGAGCGTAATACTATTACCGCCATTATGGGACCTTCGGGTTGTGGTAAATCGACACTCTTGCGTGCCGTAAACCTTATGCACAACCTCTATCCTAATATCCGAGTGGATGGCGAAATCTTGCTCAATGGAGAGAATATCCTATCTATGGAGCCTATCGATGTGCGTCGCCGAGTTGGTATGGTCTTTCAGCGTCCTGCGCCATTCCCCACGATGAGCATCTACGATAATGTACTCTCTGGCTATGCGCTCAATGGAATTAAACTATCAAAAACAGAAAAAGATGAGACTGTAGAACGCTGTTTGAAGAGTGTTGCTCTTTGGGATGAAGTAAAGGATGTGCTGAACAAAAAGGGTACATTCCTATCAGGCGGTCAACAACAGCGATTGTGTATTGCCCGTGCATTGGCCATGAAACCCGATGTGCTTCTTATGGACGAGCCGACCTCGGCACTTGACCCGATTGCAACCACCCATATTGAGGAGCTGATGCAGGAACTTCAAAAGGAGGTAACCATCCTTATCGTTACCCACAATATGGGACAGGCAATGCGTATCTCTTCGAAGTCAATGTTTATGTACCTTGGTGAGTTAGTCGAATATGGAGATACTGCCACCATGTTCTCCAATCCCACAGATGAACGCACAAAAGCCTACCTCACGGGCAAGATGGGATAATATCCATTCTAATAACCATACTTCTTCCAGAGAATATTAAGTCTCTTTCTGATTTCCGCCTCTTTGGCATTCTCGCCGGGTTCATAAAATTTTGTTCCCGACAGTTTGTCGGGCAAAAATTCCTGATCCACAAAATTGCCTGAGTAGGAGTGAGCATATTTGTAGTCTTTGGCGTAGCCAAGATCTGCCATAAGTTTGGTAGGGGCATTGCGAAGATGCAGTGGAACGGGTAGGGGGCCCTCATTGCTCACAAGGGCAAGTGCCTCATTTATTGCCATATATGCAGAATTGCTTTTAGGTGATGTTGCCAGATATACCGCACATTCTGCAAGCGGAATACGACCCTCAGGCATTCCAATCTGATGCACACTCTGCATACAGGCCTGAGCCAGAAGCATTGCATTGGGATTGGCCAGACCAATATCTTCCGATGCAGAAATCACCATGCGTCGGGCAATGAACATAGGATCTTCACCTCCGGCAATCATCCTTGCCAACCAATAAATTGCACCGTTCGGATCTGAGCCTCGGATGCTTTTAATAAATGCCGAAACAATATCATAATGCTGCTCCCCATTTTTGTCGTAAAGGGCGATATTTTCCTGCAAAACATTGGTAACCAATTCATTGGTAATTTTAATAGGGGTATTGGGAGGGAAGCTGGATATTATAATTTCAAGAATATTCAACAGTTTGCGGGCATCCCCACCAGAAAATCTGTAGAGAAGTTCTTTTTCAACAATCTCAATATCAAGTGTTTTAAGATATACATCATTTGTCAGGGCATTATTTATAAGTATATCTAAATGATGGATTTCCAATTCTTTAAGCACATACACCTGACATCTCGAAAGGAGAGGGCTGATCACTTCAAATGAAGGATTTTCTGTTGTTGCGCCAATCAGTGTGAATGTGCCGTTTTCTACAGCACCAAGCAGGGCATCCTGTTGAGATTTACTGAAACGGTGGATCTCATCAATGAAGAGAATCGGCCGTTTGGTGGCAAACAGGTTGTTGTTTTTACACTTTTCTATTACCTCACGCACATCTTTAACACCTGAGCTGATTGCCGACAGTGTGTAGAATGGACGATCCAGCATCTTTGCCACAATTCTGGCAAGGGTAGTTTTTCCTACACCCGGAGGCCCCCAAAGTATAAAGGATGAAATCTGGTTTGTCTGAACCATTTTTCTTAATACGCCATTGGGTCCAACCAGATGCTCTTGACCTACATAGGAATCAAGTGAGGTAGGGCGCATTCTCTCCGGAAGCGGCGACAATTGGGCTCTTTGGGTCTCGTCCATAATGCTATTTAACATAATATAAATTGTGTAAAAATTTATAAAAATTTCTTTCTCAAGTGAATTTATTCTACACAAATGTAAACATTAAATATTGATTAAAATGAAAGAAAAGCAAAATTGTGTTTGCAAAATTTCTGCAGGCAACAACAGACGCTGCCGCATAGACGCAGCAATAGTAATCGCGGTTAAATTTTCTTTAACTGTTCACTTACCGTCTTTTACAGGTTGTGCATCTGTAATGGTAATGGTCTGTTACGCGGTTACAGATGCGTAAGTGTATGCTTGAGGTCTGTAGCCTTTTCCTCCACAATCTGGACATACACCTGAACTGTGGTTTGATGAGTTGTGGTTTGAATTTGAATTCGAGTTGCTGTTGTTTACCTGTTGCTGAGCCTGCAGGTATGCACTTGCCTCACCCGGAGCCCAATATTTTTTTGTTATTATACGGCCTTGTCCATTGCAGTATTTGCATTTTCCAAAATTACACATAGAGCAAGGCATCGATGTATTCACAATGGGATGTACAAAGATTCCTGTACCACGGCACATTGTGCATAAGCCATTGGAACAGTGCAGACTGGTACATGGAATATTAGTTTCGGTATATCCAGAGCCATCGGAGTAGACTACATTTCTTGTGTAGCCGTTCATATATGGCACAGTGGCATCTGTAACAACTCTCTTTCCGCCATTGTTGTTGTGTGCATGATTATGATTATGTGCATAAGTGGTTGTTTGTGACTGTATTGGCTTTGGCTGCTCACTGTAGCCTCCTCCTATATATGCCAAAGATTTGCCCTCATCCCATCCTTCAGAAATGAACTCTTTTGTTCCACTGGTTCTTGTAGAATATGATTGGGCAGGCACTTTCCCACTTTTCAATTTTGACGCGACAATAAAATATTTGCCTCCGCCATACTCTATGAACTGCAACCTTTTGCCATCATTCCAGAATTGTGATATTTTCTCTTTTGCATCTTCGTATGTAGAGCGTGTTGCATAGCTTTGGGAAGTATATGGAGTATTCTTGCTCATTACCACCAGCCACTTGTTGTTCATATATTCAGCCTGGGTGATGTCGTAATCTTTGTCCCAATAATTTTTTATGAATGTCGCTACATTCTCCCAGGTGTCCCATTTCCAAGTCTGGTCGGTATACCCTGTCCCCTTGGATACCACAAACATCCATTTGCCGTTGCCGTGAGATATTGATGTGATGTAATAGCCCGCACTCTCCTTTTCTGAAAGCCACTCTGTAGGCCAGTCATCGGTATAATAGTACGATTGGCCTGTAAGTCCTGCATTTTTGGACATGCATACAAACCATCCGTTGGCAGTGTATGCAACAGATGTGATGTAATAATCCTGGTTATACAGCTCTTTGATTTTGTCTGTCTGCAATTTATTGCCCGAGCCGCTGTAGAACCAGCGCTGGGCGCCATAATCGTTGGCGGTCATTATAACTATCTGTTTTTCTTGTGGATATATGGCGCAGACTGCAGCTATCAAAAACATTGCAGTAAACAATATTCTCTTCATAATAATCTCCTTATTGTTATAAACCGATAAACAACTGTGCGAAGATACCACTATTTTTTCTACAAGAGTATAATTTTTGTACATTTGTCGGGCTTTAATCAGACCATTTTGTAGAGATAAAACGAAGTTAGATATGGCAAGAAATAAAAAAGAGAGAATAATTCTTAATAATATTGAAATTGAGACAGTTGCAGCAGAGGGAAATGCAATTGCGAGAGTTGATGGAAAGGTTCTTTTTGTTCCGCAGTGTGTGCCGGGTGATATTGTGGATGTGCAGGTTAACCGCAAAAGGAAGGGTTATATGGAGGGTATAGTTGTGAAATTGGTGCAGCCCTCTCCTATCAGGCTTGAGCCGTTTTGTGAGCATTATGGTGTGTGCGGAGGATGCAAGTGGCAGCCCCTACCCTATGAGAAACAGCTGGAGTTCAAGCAGCAGCAGGTAATAGACCAGCTTACACGCATCGGGCATCTTGAGTTGCCGGAAATCATGCCTATTCTGGGTTCTGAGAAGACAAGGTATTACCGTAACAAGCTGGAGTTCACCTTTTCGAACAGAAGATGGATTCTGTCGGGCGAAGATGCGGAGAGCCTCTCCCCTGTTGAAAAATTGGGTCTCGGTTTCCATGTGAGCGGATTTTTTGATAAAGTGTTGGATATCAAGCAGTGCCATCTGCAAAGGGAGCCTGCAAATGCAATTAGGTTATTCATTAAGGAGTATGCAATAAAGAACAATCTTGCGTTTTTTGATTTGCGCGAGCAGACCGGATTTTTGCGTAATATGATTGTGCGTACAACCTCTACCGGCGAAGTGATGCTGATTGTTGTTTTTGCACATGAAGATGTTGAGGCGAGAAAAGTGCTTCTTGATGCTGTAAAAGAGCAGTTTGCAGAGATAACATCGTTGCACTACATTATTAACGGCAAGAGGAATGATTCAATCTCAGATCTTGATGCAATCCATTATAGCGGAGCCGATTGTGTTTATGAGCAGATGGAGGGAATCAAGTTCAGAATCAGTCCAAAATCGTTCTACCAGACCAATTCGGAGCAGGCATACCGCCTCTATTCGGTTGTGAGGGAGTTTGCAGATCTCAAGGGTGATGAGGTGGTTTATGACCTCTATACAGGAACCGGTACAATTGGTCTCTTCTTGAGTCCTAAGGCGAAGAAAGTAGTTGGTATAGAGTATGTTAAAGAGGCAATAGATGATGCAAAGATCAATGCTGAAAACAATAATATCACCAACAGCCATTTCTATGCAGGTGATATGAAAGATATGCTCACCGGCCAGTTTATTGAGGAGAACGGCCACCCTGATCTTGTAGTTCTCGATCCTCCTCGTGCCGGAATCCACCCTGATGTTGCGGCAGTATTGCTGGAGGCGGCTCCAAAGAGAATGGTATATGTAAGCTGCAACCCTGCATCACAGGCCCGCGATCTGGCTATCCTCTGTGAAAAATACAAAATTACAGCTGTACGCCCTGTAGACATGTTCCCGCATACCCACCATGTTGAGAATGTAGTGGCGCTTGAGTTGAAGTGATGATTGTTTAAGCAGCAGGCAGGCTTCTGTCTGAGATTATTGATAAAAACCGCTCTGCAGTAATTTGTAGAGCGGTTTTATATTGTCCATTATTTGAAGAGTTCGGATAATTTCATTACCAGCTGATCGCCATGCAGATCCTTTGATACAATAAGACCATTGCTGTCTATCAAAAAGTTTGCAGGAATTCCTTTTACTCCATAATCTTGGGCTGGTCCACAATTCCATTGTTTGAGATCGCTTACATTGGGCCATTTCATCTTTTTATCTTCGATTGCCTTTACCCAATTCTCCTTTTTGCTGTCGAGACTTACCCCATATATTTCAAAGCCTTTATCATAGTATATGGAAAAATATTCTCGAAAAATCTCTTCTTTCTCTTTTTCTGATTTAGTGGAACGCATGTCGCAAAATTATATAAATATTTAGTAATTTTACATTTTAATCCGACAAATTCATTTTACTATGAACTACATAAATACAAATATCTGTGCATTATCAACCCCACAAGGCTCCGGAGCCATTGCCATAATAAGATTGAGTGGTGAGGATACAATTGATGTAATTGGCAAAATATTTACTCCGGCAGGCGGAAAAGAGGCCAAGCCGTATCTGATGCGTTACGGATCAATAAAGGATGGCGACAGGCTTATAGATGAGTGCATGGTTGCAACATTTAATGCGCCCCACTCATACACAGGAGAAAACAGTGCAGAGATATATTGCCATGGTTCATCGTATATAATTCAGGAGATACTAAAACTGCTTCTTTCTCATGGTGTAAAACTTGCGGAGCCGGGAGAATTTTCAAAAAGAGCATTTCTTAATGGTAAATTGGATTTAGCTCAGGCAGAGGCTGTTGCAGATCTTATTTCATCTGAAACTTCAGCTGCTCACCGAGTGGCTCTACAGCAGATGAAGGGAGGATTCTCAAATGAATTGCAGCAGATGCGCTCAGATCTGCTCAATCTAGTTTCGATGATGGAGCTCGAACTCGATTTCAGTGAGGAGGATGTTGAGTTTGCAGATCGTACACAGTTGAAATTGTTGCTGGCAGAGGTTACAGAAAAGGTCGCTTCGCTGATTGAATCTTTTACTTTAGGTAATGTGATTAAAAATGGTGTGCCTGTGGCAATTGTTGGAGCGACAAATACTGGAAAAAGTACACTACTCAACACCCTTTTGGGCGAAGAGAAGGCCATAGTTTCAAATATTCACGGCACAACCAGGGATGTAATAGAAGATACTATAAACCTTGGCGGAATAACCTTCCGTTTCATAGATACAGCCGGTATCCGCGAGACCCAGGAGACCATTGAAATAATAGGAATTGAGCGCACATATATGAAACTCAAACAGGCCTCAATTGTAATAATGGTGCTCGACGCCACCCGTCCGGAATATTTTGAAAGCAGTCTGATTAATTTGAGCACACGTTTAAATAAAGATAAGCAAAAGCTTGTAATACTGCTAAATAAAGCTGATAAAATTTATGAGCAGGCAGATGCCCTGGACGCTTCGGATGCTGAAAAATCTGCAGGCGGCTTGAATGACTCTGCTGCTAATGTAACAGATATGGATAATGCTGCTGGTACTGCTGATGTAACTGGTGAGGCTACTGCAGCTGATGCTGCTAACATGAATAATGTTACTGGCAAAACTGATGCAATTACGGCTGCGGATACCACTGATGGAGCTGCAGCTACCACTGCTACGGATACCACAGATGGGGCTGCGGATACCACAGATGGGGCTGCAGCTACGGCTCCGGAAATAATATTTGGCAGCCCTGCAGTAAAAGAGCAGCTTGAGCAGATAAAGAGAATTTGTGCCACTGTAGCAGATGAGGCAGATGCGGCAGATGCGGCAAATGCGGCAAATGCGGCCGATGGTGCAGATGGAGCCATGCTCTCCCCTATCTCAATTCTTCCAATATCAGCTAAACGAAAACTTGGAATAACAGAACTTAAAGAGCTGTTAATAAGCTCACAACAGCAAAATCAAGCAATCAATACAAACGCCACACTCGTAACAAATGTACGCCACTATCAGGCCCTTATGGATGCCCAGATTGCCCTCTATCGCGTAGAAGACGGCCTTACCGCCGGCACCCCAACCGACCTCGTTGCCCAGGACATCCGCGAAGCCCTCTACCATTTGGGATCCATTGTTGGAGAAATTAATACCGAAGAGATATTGGGAAACATATTCGGAAGGTTTTGCATCGGAAAGTAAGTAGTTGATTATTTAATAGTTAAATCAATCATAAATTATTAATATAGCACTCTTTACGGGTGCTATATTTGTTTGTGCAAGCATCGTTGTTAATCGTTGCTAAGCCTTTTTACCCTGTTTTTGTACTCAACAGCACTCCTATCCAGCAACGTGAAGACTCGCCAAGAGGTTGTTCGTCAAGAGCCAAGCGAAGAAAGTAGCTAATTACAATGACTTGATTAGTGACTTCAATCTCTACCTATGCGAGAGATATGGTTACAGAAATGCGTGCAGTGTTATGTGGAACGAGAATGGCATCTGCATCAGTATTCACAAGGGAAGTTTGGATATTTATATCCGCTTCTGGGAGTATAGCAAGGGCGTGGGCAACTACCCCGACTGGAGCATCATCATCGCCCGTTGCGAGTTCCGCGATGAACTGCGAGAGCACCGCTTCAAACTCCTCAAAGACCTTGTACGATTCTTCAAGGAGTATATGCCCCGCTACGGGTATAAACACCTCTGCACCGAGGATGACGACTACAAGTATTACCAAACGCTCAACCTTCCCTGCATCAAACGCGGCTTTATGGGACGCCATTGCAACTATGGAGCGCCGCTGAAGGATGTTGATGTTTAACGGTTGAAGCAACCTTAGAATGTGAGAGTCCCATTTGTCCGAAGGTATCCAAATTTTTCGGATAGTATCGGACAAATGCTCTCTATTCTGAAACACCAATCTATTCTGAGCATTTTTCCGAGGCTTACAAATAAATTTTGTAACCGTCGGACAAATGGCTATTATTGCTGTCAATGAATTTTCTTGGCTCTAGAAATTAGTTTGACAAGGTTCTCAGTATGCGGTCTTGTGTCTCCTAATTTGTCCCATTTATATACAAGCAACTCCTTTTCAGCACTATTGTTCTTGAATAACTTGAAAACCAAGTAGATCTTGTTTGCTTCCCTTTTTTCTCTTTCAGTGTCAATTTCATCTGTTCCGCTTATTCTGTATTGCGGATAGCCCATTTTAATTAATTCTGCTCTTGTATAGATTTTGGGACCTTCCTTGTTTATCCTTATAAGGTGGTGTGATTCTTTGCCATTGTGCAACAGAAGATAACGTGCGTTTATCAACTCGTTGTTAAGGACTATTGAACCTTTGCTTTCTCCAGCCCGGACATTATACAAATGGTTATTTAAAATCCAGTCAAGATGCTCCTGTCCTTTGTAGTACGCAACAATAACCGATGTCTCGTCGGGCAAGAAGTCGCGGTTTTCATGTACTGGCTCAGGCAGGCTTTCCATTACCATTGTCGAGTTCTCTTCCTTGTAAAGGTAATGTTGGTAATATGAGTTCTTTTCTCTTTGCGATGTTCTGTCAAGCATATGTGCTTTTACTTCTGCAATAAACTGCTTCAGAGAAATGCTATCCTCTTCCCAATGGCCTGGTCTTATGCTGAAAGCTCCAAGCCCAGGAACAACCTCATGAAAACCTTTGATTGATTTGTTCATAGTGCCTGGATAAAGAATGTATGCTCCGCTTGTTCTGCGGATTGCATCTTTGTAGGCATGCATTTTCAACAAATCTGCTCTCTTGTATATGCCACACTCCTGTTCTTCCTTTTCTGCCAACAAATCTTCCTCTTCATTGTTTGTATCTTCAAGAGTTATCTTGTTCAGTCTATATTTGGCATCGAAATGGATGTGCGTGATAAGGTCTTGCTTCTCTGCTTCGGCTTCGCTTATTTCTCCTGGCCATAGCGATAGCGTATAATCTGGTCTCATTGCCATAGTCCAACTTCCCGCTTTGTGTATCGGGTCATTGTCATCGGCCACCTTGCTAAAAGTGCGGTTGTAGTAGAAAGCAACATTAATCTTTCTTGATAAAGTTTCCTGTTGACCATAAACCATACGGGTCTTACCTTGTATGAGATTCAGATTTATTCTGTCCGAATCAAAATTTACAAGTTGTTGTTTATCTTTTGCCTGTATGTCAAAGAATTGGCTTATCAATTCCAGTAGCTTGAAGAATAACCAATATTCATAAAGTATTGCTACATTCTTTTTGCCGGCACTGTATACATCATCGCCGCCATCCCAGTTGAGCTTTGCTGCAAGGTCAAATAGCAACCACGATTGCAGAATCTCCCTGTAACCCTCTTTCCTTTGAAGTACAGGACTATTCATGTTTAGGTGCATAGGCATTGAAACTTGTCTGAAGAATTGGTTCTCCAAGTGCATATTTAACTGCTCTATTGTGCTTTCTGCTTCTGCTTTCAAACGGCTTGAAGCATTCTTCATCTCTTTAAGATCCCAACAGAACGTGGACAAGGAGCGGAGAACAAATTTTATAAACTGATTCTCTTGGTTGTTGATAGTGTCTTTCTTGTATTCTACTTCAATTGTTCGTGGTATGCTTGTCAAGCATGAAGGCATACCTCTTCTATAACTCTCGGGTAGATTTGTCCTGTCATTGCTCGAAGCAATTTCTCTTATGTTTTTTCGCGTATATCTCTTGACACCATCAATCTTACGCTGAATGTTTGAATCAGTCCATTTCCTTATTGGATTGGAAATTATCTTATGGATAGCTTCGGAGAAAGCATCGCTGTCAATCAATGATTTTACAAATGCAAAGCGCTGGTATAGTGTCTCGGCAGAACTCTGTACATCAATCTCAAGTCTTTGAGTTACTGGCGCACCCTGTTGAAGCACAAGATCTGTATAGTACTCAGCAATATCCCCAAGCATTTGCCTATAATCTGTCTCATACTCCGATTTCGTGCTTCTTATTTCAATATTGATATTTCCGAAAATCTCTTTTGTTGCAACGTTGAATACGCTAATTGGCAGTGTGCCTACATATATACCAGTTGTTATTCTTCCCTCGTTCTTGTGTCTCTCCGACCTATGATGTGTGATTATTTCCTCAATGGCTTCAAGCTGATAAATGTTGCCGTCATCGCTTGTACACTCATATGTGTAAGAACAACCTTCAACCAAATGGTATCTGGACGCATTTGTACACGACAAATCCTCCTCATACAGCTTTGCCTTTGAAGATTCTGGGTAAATGTAGAATTTAATTTCACTACATTTGCCCTTTATTGGTATTTCAAGATGTTTTTTCTCTTGCAACATCGCTTATTATGCTTCGGCAAAACTTGTGAAACCGTTGGCATAAGCCGATTCATACATCCTTAATATCTTGTCGGCACTCTCTTTATAGATTGCCTTCTCTATGTTTTCGCGTGATATCTGCATCGTATCCTTTATGCTTGCTTCAAAGCAAAGTTTCCATAATCCCTTCAATGCTGGTTCCAGTTTCTTGCGCGAGCCGTGTAGCTTTGGTAATAATTTCTGCAGAATGGCAACATCAAGCACTTCCTCTTTGCTCATTTTCTCTGCTGTGTCATCATTTTTGTGAGCCAGGCTAATGAAACGGAATATCTCAGTTGCCGAACGATAACCGAATTCTGCATTTACACTTTTTAGCTCGGTAAAGAAGGCCTTTAATATCTCTGCCGTTGCCTTCCCGTTTTCAAACTCCTTACAATTTGTCAATCTTACGAAATCGGCTCCCATGCCAGCAGCATTACCACAAATGGATGAACAATCTACTTGTTTGACACCATCAAGGAATTCTGCCATTTCATCTATTGAAATCTTGAACTCAATTACATTGGCACGGTCAAGCACCTTTGGGGAGAACATATATGTTGTTTCATCAACGTTAATGGTTCCAATAATAAAGAGATTATTGGGCAAGCCAATCCTTTCAGGAACATAGTTTTTGCAACAGTCATTTTCATTGTTGCATTTTTTCCACAAAGCAATTGGTTCGTGGCTCTCCATTGCTGAAAGAAAATCTGCAAAGTATCGCTCAACATAACTCATATTCATTTCATCAAGTATAAGGAAGAATGGCTTATTCGCATTTTCTGGTTTGTTTGATTCTATCAGCAAATCCAATACACCGTTTTCGGGCTTTACGTATTCGCCAGATTTTAAAGCGTTGGGATATCCAAGTAGCGGTTCGCGGTTTGTCCAGTCTGCCCCAACACTGACAACGCACATCTGTTTCTCCATGTCTTCAACTAATGCCTTGGCAAAAGCCAGTGCAAGCTGTGTTTTGCCGGATCCGGCTAATCCGCTGAGAATAAGGAAACGCTTTGCCATCAACGAAAAAGCAAACCTCTTAATCAAAGAAGGTGAATAGAGCAAGCCTGTTGCGTTGATGTATTTGATGATGGAATTAACAGAAAACGGAATATTTGCTTGCGAAGGTATTATTCCTTCTCCTATATGCGATTCAATCATTGACTTTTTTTTGCTAGTAATATCTTCTAAATATGTTCTGTG
>JAZNEW010000019.1:0-42372 GCA_045588775.1 Candidatus Egerieisoma sp.
CGAGATTTTGATTTCTCTACAATAACCTCGCGACCGTTGCGAACTAACTGTTGAATTGTTGGCATAATTAATTGTTAATCTTTACTTTATACTAAAACCCGAGTATAAAACGGGTTGCAAAGATAGAATTAATTTCTTAAAGTACAAAGATTTATCAACAATTTTATCCACAGACCATAATTAAAAGCCGGGGAGAGACAAGAATAGAGTTGGCAAAAGCAATAAAAATCCGGTAACTATGAGCAGCAATATAAACGGAAGCACCCATTTTACCCACTTTCCATACGGTATGCGCGCTATACCCAGAACTGCAATGAGAACTCCAGATGTTGGTGTAATCATATTTGTAAATCCGTCGCCAAACTGGAATGCAAGCACTGTTGCTTGCCTGCTCACACCTATTATGTCTGCAAACGGAGCCATTATGGGTATGGTTATGGCTGCCTTTGCACTTGCCGAAGGGATAACCACATTAATCAAAGTCTGTATCACATACATCAGCCCCAAAGAGCCCACATCTCCAGCTTCTCCCAAACCACCGGCCATAGAGTGCAATATTGTGTCAATTATATGTCCTTCTTCCAATATATAAACAATACCAGCAGCCAGACCAACTATCAGGGCCGCACTCAGAATATCTTTTGCACCCGACATCAGTTCATTCACAATTTTATTGGCACTCAAACCCATTGCTATTCCGCTGAAAACACCCAAAGCCAGAAACAGGGCGGATATTTCACCAATATACCATTGATAACCCAATACACCTATTATGAGGTAGACAATTGTAAAGCCGAGAAGAGACAATATATAAAAGTGTACCGATTTTCTCAGCGACAGAACTGAAATTATCACAAACAATACCCCCACAACAGGCAACAGCCATGGAGTATGATATTTGTCGGCCCCAACAGACAACATTGTACCGGAACTGTACTCTATTGTAAACACCAGCACCGCAAGGGCAACTATTGCAAACGACACCCATGACGAAGTGTTTTTATAATACTCAACACCATCACCCTGCTGCGATATATGCTCCCGCCAATAGGCATCCAGCTCATACATCGGAGACTTTCTGGGATCCCTCTTTATTCTGCGGGCATACCACAGCACAAAAGTTATCATTATAATATTCAACACAAGCCAGCATACAAGGCGGTACTCAATTCCCGAAAAGAGGGGCAGACCTGCCAGATCCTGGGCAATACCTATTGTAAACGGATTCAATATTGCTCCTGCAAAACCCACATGGGCAGCCACATAAACCATGCAGACTCCAACTATCGAGTCGTAACCCATAGAGATGGCAAGGGGTATCATTATTATCACAAAAGCAATGGTCTCCTCACTCATGCCAAAGACTGCACCAAAAAGGCTGAACATGAGAATTATCAGAACAAGTACAATATTATTTACCCCGACAACAGAGAGTGCCCTGTTGCTTTCCAGTTTTGTAACAATCCTCAAAAATGAAAAAATGCCTGCATCAATAGCCCGGCTCTTGTTCACCACCCAAAATGAGGCCCCAATCACAAGAATAAAGACAATGATTCCGGCCTGCTTTACAAATCCGTTGTAAAATGTAGAAAAGACCTGCCACCACTGGCCTTGGGCCTGCACATCCTTAAATTCGGCCCCCACATACTCGCCACCCGGCACAAACCATGTAGCCAGAGCACACACCAGAATTATGCAAAAAATGATAACATAGGTATTGGGAAACTCCCTCTTCTTCTTTTTTTCCATATTATTACAGGTTTTTAGGGCTACAAAGTTAAGAAAATAGTATTTTACGACTATCTTTGAGACAAAAATCAAAACACAAGAAATATTATGGTCAAGAAAATTCTATTGTTGGGCTCCGGAGAATTAGGAAAGGAGTTTGTTATTGCAGCCAAACGCAAAGGTCAATATGTTATCGCTTGCGACTCTTATGCAGGCGCTCCCGCTATGCAAGTGGCTGATGAGTTTGAAGTATTCAGCATGCTTGATGGCGATGCCCTGGATGCTGTTGTGGCAAAACATAACCCAGACATTATTGTGCCGGAAATCGAGGCTATCCGAACAGAGAGGCTCTACGACTTTGAAAAGCGCGGAATCCAGGTAGTTCCAAGCGCAAAAGCCGTAAACTACACCATGAACCGCAAAGCCATCCGCGATCTTGCAGCAATAGAATTGGGATTGAAGACTGCCAAATATTTTTATGCAAAATCATTGGAGGAGCTTAAAGAGGCTGCCGGAAAAGTAGGCTTCCCTTGCGTTGTCAAACCTCTCATGTCATCTTCGGGCAAAGGACAATCTGTTGTTAAAAGTGCAGAAGAGCTTGAAAAGGCCTGGATTTATGGATGCGAAGGCAGCCGCGGCGATATAAAAGAGCTAATTATTGAAGAATTTATAAAATTCGACAGCGAGATTACCCTGCTTACCGTTACCCAACAGAATGGCCCTACACTCTTCTGTCCGCCTATCGGCCATGTCCAGGTCAGTGGCGACTACAGAGAGAGTTTCCAGCCTGCCCCTATCAGAGCAGATCATCTCGAAGAGGCCCAAAAGATGGCTGCCAAAGTTACAGAGGCACTTTCAGGCGCAGGAATCTGGGGTGTGGAGTTCTTCTTGAGCAATGAAAACGGAGTATATTTTTCAGAACTGTCGCCACGTCCGCACGATACCGGAATGGTTACTCTTGCCGGCACACAGAACCTATCTGAATTTGAGCTCCACTGCCGCGCCGTCCTCGGTCTTCCGATCCCCGAAATCACACAAGAGCGTTATGGGGCAAGTGCAGTAATCCTGTCGCCTATTGCAAGTAAAGAGGCTCCCCGCTACAAAGGCCTGGAGGAAGTATGCAAATTTACCAATACCTACCTGAGAATATTCGGCAAACCATTCACCAAAGTAAACCGCAGAATGGGAGTTGTTGTATCATACGCACCAAATGGCAGCGACATCAACGCACTGAGAGACAAATGTAAAGCTGCAGCCGCCAAAGTAGAGGTATACTAAACCGCCGGCAGCAACAACCGCTGAAACACTTTAAGAGGGCACCCATCTTATTTTTGGGTTGCCCTCATTTTGATTCTACAGAATATTTTTCGTATCTTTGAAGAGACAGCTTTTTTATAAAACACCTTAAAAAATTTCTCTATGGGAGCGGATAATTTCAACATCAGCACAAATGCGCAGAGATATATAAATCTTGAAGATAAATACGGTGCACACAACTATCACCCACTGCCTGTTGTGCTTTCAAAAGGAGAAGGGGCTTTTGTCTGGGATGTGGATGGCAAGCGTTATTTTGATTTCCTTTCTGCATACTCTGCGGTAAATCAGGGACACTGCCACCCTAAAATTGTAAAGGCACTTTGCGACCAGGCAAACAATCTCTGCCTCACATCACGTGCTTTCTACAACGATTGTCTCGGCCCGTATGAGGAGTTCGTTTCCAATTTCTTTGGCTACGACAAGATGCTTCCTATGAACTCGGGTGCCGAAGCCGTTGAAACTGCACTCAAACTTGCACGCCGGTGGGGTTATGTCAAAAAAGGCATTCCCGAAGATCAGGCCATAATCATCTGCTGCGAAGGCAATTTCCATGGACGTACAATATCAATTGTTTCGATGAGTTGCGATCCTGATTCATATTCGCAATATGGCCCGTTCACCCCGGGATTTGTAAAAATTCCTTACAACGATGCCAAAACACTCGAAGCTGTTCTGGCTGAGTGCGGAAAACAGACTGCTGCATTTATTGTAGAGCCTATTCAGGGCGAAGCAGGTGTTTTTGTTCCGGATCAGGGGTATCTCAAAAAATGCTACGATATATGCAAGGCTCATAATGTACTCTTTGTGGCCGACGAGGTTCAGACAGGTATTGCCCGCACAGGAAAGATGCTGTGCTGCCAGCACGAAGATATCAGACCCGATATTGTAATTCTGGGTAAAGCCATTTCAGGAGGTGTATTGCCTGTATCTGCATGTCTGGCAGATGATGAGATAATGCTCACAATAAAACCGGGAGAGCATGGTTCCACTTTTGGAGGTTTTCCATTGGCAGCAAAGGTTGCAGTGGCTGCACTTACCGTTGTAAAAGAGGAAAATCTAGTTGAGAAGGCCGAATATCTCGGCAAAATTTTCAGAGAAGAGATGGCCAAGTTAAATTCACCATTTATAGAGGTGATAAGGGGCAAGGGTTTGCTTAATGCAATTGTCATAAAGCCCCATAACGGTAAGGAGGCTTGGGATGTCTGTCTGAAAATGGCCGAAAATGGTCTGCTTGCAAAACCTACCCACAAACATATAATCCGTTTTGCACCACCTCTTGTAATTACAGAGGAGCAGTTGAGGGAGGCTATCGGAATTATTAAAGAATCAATTTCATCACTTGAATAATATTATCTACCACCATATTTATTATATATATAACCCGACAAAATGCAAACTACAAATAGAGTACTTATGGTAAGGCCTGTGAACTTTTCATTCAATTCACAGACTGCCACAAACAATGCATTCCAGCAGGAAGGATATGCAGATCAGGCACAAGAAAGGGCACTGAAGGAGTTCGACAATTATGTGGAGCTTCTCAAAGAGGCCGGCGTTGATGTAATTGTTGTGGAAGATACTCCACAGCCACATACACCCGATTCCATTTTCCCAAACAACTGGTTCTCCACCCACGCATCGGCGGAGGCGGAGGGTTTCCTCTCTCCACAAGAGGCAGCAGATGGCACTGCCGCCGTTGTCCTCTATCCGATGTATGCTCCAAACAGAAGAGAAGAGAGGGGCAAAAATGTGCTTGAAAAAGTGTCGGAACATTATAATGGCAATTACAAGATACTGGATCTGAGCGGATATGAAAAAGAAGAGATGTTTCTGGAGGGCACAGGAAGTCTAATTTTGGATAGGGAGAACAGAGTTGCCTACGGATGTATCTCTCCCCGCACAAATGAAGATGTAGTTGAAAAATGGGCAGATATGCTCAATTATGATTATTGTCTTTTTGAGGCTTCAGACGGTGATGGCACACCTATATATCACACAAATGTAATGATGTGCATAGGCAAGGAGTTTGCCATTGTATGCCTCGATGCAATAGAGGATATCGACCAGAGGATGAATCTTATCGAAACCCTTGAGGAGTACGACAAGGAGATTATCGAAATCTCTTTGGAGCAGATGGAGTGCTTTGCAGGCAATATGCTTGAGTTAGAGGGCAAAAATGAAGCAGGCAAACCTTGCCCTGTTATTGTAATGAGCAGAACTGCATTTGAAAGTCTCGACAACGGGCAGCTCCACACATTGCAGAATTACGCAACCATTGTTGCTCCGGATCTCGAATATATTGAGAAAAACGGAGGAGGCTCAGCCCGCTGCATGATTGCTGAGATTTTTTAGATCTGAAACAACAGGGCACAGATAACTACAAGGCAATCAGCATCATTATCTGGGCAGTAAGCACTCTCAGAAACATCGACAAAGGATAAACAGTTGCATACGATATAGCCTGTCGGTTATTTGGCGATACAGAATTTGAATATGCCAGTGCCGACGGGTTTGTGCAGCTGCCTGCCATAACTCCCATCAATGTGTAATAATTGAGCTTATAGCCGAAACGGCCTATTGCAGCACCGATCAGCAACGGAGCAACGGTAATCACGACACCATATATTACCCACAGGTATCCGCCGCCATTCACTATTGTATCTATAAATCCTTCACCGGCACTCAAACCAACCGCTGCAAGGAAGAGAGAAATGCCTATCTCCCTCAACATCATATTTGCACTCTGTGTGGTGTATGTTACCACTTTGAACTTGTATCCGAAGCTGCTTATCAGAATTGCAATAATCAGCGGCCCGCCGGCAAGACCCATCTTTATGGCCTGCGGCATACCCGGAATGGTAAACGGAATCGAGCCGAATATCACACCAACTGCTATACCCAGGAAAATACCCATAAGGTTAGGGTGTCTCAAATCTTTGGCAGAGTTTCCAAGCATCCTTGCAAGGCTCTCTATATTCTCCTCCGAGCCTACAACCACAACCCTGTCGCCAAACTGGAGGGCAAGATCTCCTGCAGCTACCAGATCAACACCGGCTCTGGTTACTCTGGTTACATTGACACCAAACACAGACCTCACTTTCAGCTGTTCCAGAGTTTTACCGCTCACATGCTCTTTTGTTATAATTATTTTCCTGCTGACAAGCTGGGTATCAAGCTCTTTCCAAGTTTGAGAATCCATATCCAGTGCCTCTCCCATAAATGCCGTTACCGACTCCCTGTTCTGTTCATCCGTAATAATCAGCAATTTGTCGCCAACCTTGATTCTGGTCTCGCCTGTAGGTATCTCTATTTTTCCGTCGGCCCTGCACAAACGGCTTACAACATAATCCTTATCAAGAAGGTCATGCGTAGCCTCTATTGTTTTTCCTGCGAGAGCCTCATTCCTTACCTCTACCGATATCTTCACTGCAGATTTTGTATTGTCGGCCTCCTCTGCCCTTGCATGCTCATTCTCCCTCTCTATCTTCATTCCAAAAAGGAATTTGATAAAGACAATGGAGAGAGTTATTCCCACAACTCCCAACGGATATGCCACAGCATAACCCATTGCAATAGAAGGGTCTGCCGCTCCTCCAACTGTATCTACATAAGTCTGTTGCGCAGCACCGAGTCCGGGTGTATTCGTTACTGCTCCAAAGAGCACACCCACCATCGTTACCATACTTGTTCCACTCAACAGATGAATTATATATGCCAATGCACAGCTGAGAAAAACAATAATGGTTGCCAGAACATTCAACGAAACTCCACCCTTTTTAAACGAAGAGAAAAATCCGGGGCCTACCTGCAATCCCACAGAAAATACAAAAAGGATAAGACCGAACTCCTTGATAAACTGGATTATCGTATCATCTACACCCATTTTATAGTGTCCAAATACAATTCCCACAAAAAGCACCCAGGTAACACCGAGAGAGACACCACCTATTTTTATCCTTCCCAACAAGACACCGATAGTTACCACCAAAGACAAGATCAATACGGCATGGGCAATTGTATTGCCAAAAAACAGACTCTCTAACCAACTCATAATACTATTATTTTTTAAGCGGCTGCAAAAGTAACCAAATTATTTGATATTGTCATTTTCCAACCTCTTCCCAACGCGCCTGATATTCCACCAGAATATGCCTGTCAATAATATGATCAACCCCAGCAGAAAATATAACGGCCCCACCGGCATCTTTGTCCAATGGCCCAATGCAATCATCAATGAGGAGTTTGATATATAAGAAAGCAACAACATTACACCAATATTGATGTACTGCACAAATTTAATTCCCAAAGGGAAAAGCCGTTGACGATTCTCTTTACTTATCTTTACCGGATAATTTATCAGTTGCGGCTTGCGGATACAATACAGAGCCAGAAAACAGACAACACAAGCCACAAGCGGAAGTACAAGCAAATTGCCGCAACTCCCCCAGCTGTCGGGCACACCTGCATAATTGAAATGCAACGGCACCTCAACACTCTCCAGCCTGCCCCAGAACAACAGCGGAACAAATGAAGTAACCAGAAACAGCAACGATAAAACAGTATGATACCTATATTTCACCGGCATTGTGCGAGATTTTATACAATTCCAAATATCCCTTATCTGATTACACCTTTGCGGTAAGCCACAAGCAGCTCTTTCAAATCCTCAATCTGCTCCTGCAATTTCTTTCCATTATCTGTATCACGCACAAGAATACGCTTGTCGAGATGCTCCACCACCTTGGTCTCGGAGATAATGTCTATTCCCTGCTCAATGGCTTTTTGTTTCGATTCAAACGGCTCATGCTGAACCAGTTTCAGTCCATACGAGTTGTAAACCAAAGTATAGCCTCCTATTCCGGTCTCTTTCTGGTAGGCTTTTGAATATCCTCCATCAATTACAAGCAGCTTGCCCTCTGCCTTTATAGGATTTTCGCCCTTAATTGTCTTTACAGGGATATGTCCATTGATGATATGGGCATGCTCAGTATCCTCAATTCCAAACTCCCTCAATATCATCTCACATATATCCTTTCTGTTTTTCAGGATATAGTAACTACCCTTTTCCTCCCTCTGCACCTCTTTGTCGGTCAATAAATAACGCTCAAAAGTGGCCATTCTGTTCTTGTCGAAAGGAGGTGATACAGGGCCGCACCACAAATACCAGATAAAGTCCTGACCATAGAGTTTGCTTGCCGAATTCTGCTCATTGTAGTAGGCATTGCGCACAAGCTGGTCTACCCTGTCGAACAGCTCTTTGCCTGCATACGACTTGCCGTTTATGATAAGTGGCTTGAACGAACCGTCTTCATTCAAAGGCACAGAACCATGATAAAGCAAATTATTGTTTCTGACAAGGTACAGCGCACCATGAGTGTATATACAATCCATATGTCGGGCCAATCTTGCGCTCGATGTGAAGCTCTTTGTGAGCTGCTCTATTATTTCGGCCTCCTCCTTTGTCAATTTGTATGGGTCGGCAGGATCGATTGTAGGGTAGAGTTTGTCGCGCAATTCATAATCCTTGTCACCTATGCGCACTGTTCCCTTTTCAAAATCGATCTTGTGCAACAGATCCCTCTCCTCCATTCCAAACTCTTTCCTTCTGCTTATAATCTGATGCTCCAGCTTGAACTGCATTACTGTTATTGCCTTGTGCATCTTTGCACACAAATTGAGCTGTTTTGGATCTACAAGGCCCTCATCTGAATTTTTAGGTCTGAAGATAGTACAAGGGTCATCACCGTAAACATCCATTACAAATGTTGCAAGTGGGATAAGATTAATTCCATAACCCTCTTCAAGTGTAACAAGATTTGCATATCTGAAACACATCCTCAACACATTGGCCACACAAGCCGGACTGCCGGCAGCAGCTCCCATCCATACAAGATCGTGATTTCCCCACTGTATATCAAAATTGTGGTATTCACACAATCTGTCCATGATGATATGGGCACCGGGTCCCCTGTCGAAAATATCTCCTATAATATGAAGGGAGTCTATTGTCAGGCGCTTGATAAGGTTGCATATTGCTATTATAAAGTGGTCTGCCCTGCCTGTGGAAACAATTGTCTCCACAATGGCCATTATATAATTGTGTTTGTTGGCCTCCTCCCCTTTTGACTCATGCAGAAGCTCCTCAATTATATAGGCATACTCCTTTGGAAGAGCCTTCCTCACCTTTGAACGGGTATATTTGGTTGAGACATTTGAACACACTTTCACAAGTCTCATCAAAACAATCTTATACCACTCCTCTATATACTCCTCCTGCTGCTTCACTATTTTAAGTTTTCCTTCGGGATAGTAGATGAGAGTACACAAATCCCTCTTTTCCGAGTCTCTCAAGGTGTGTCCGAAAATCTCCTCAACTTTCCTCTTCACAGTACCGGAAGCATTCCTCAAAACATGATCGAACGCCTCATGTTCTCCATGAAGATCTGTAACAAAATGCTCTGTTCCCTTAGGCAAATTGAGTATTGCCTCCAAGTTTATAATCTCGGTACTCGCGGCCTGTATTGTTGGAAAGCTTTTTGCCAACAATTGTAAATACTTCAAATCCCGTTTCATAGTTATGCAGTTTAGTTCTATTCAATCTATTTTAAATTGTCCAATTGACGGAGCGCTTCTTTTACAGCACTTTCGAGTTGAGGATCCTTGTCTTTCAACCTGTCTTCAAATGTATTCTTCACATAAATGTCAGGTTTTACACCTGTATTTTCCAGATCCTTGCCATCAAGCGAATAACATCCCCATGCCGGCAAACGCACTGTTGAGCCGTCGAGCATCTTTCCGCTTGTTGTAAAGATTATCCAGCGGTATGTCTCTGTTCCCACAATTGTTGCAAGGCCCAGCTCCTTTATACCGTTCGATGTTACCTCGGCATCACTCAAACTCCTCTCATTCACAAGTACAACAATCGGCATATTTCCTGCTGTTATATTAGGATGCGGATTTGCAGCAAAATCCCTGTATCTCCAATTGAAATGGGCCTTTTGCGCAAGCATATCAATCACCTCCTTATGCACATTGCCTCCGTTATTGAACCTCAAATCGAGTATCAACGCCTCTTTTCCAACCATTTGAGTGTGCATATCCATATAGAAATTGCTCAACTCACTAACTCCCATATCACGCATGTGAATATAGGCAATACGCTCTTTACCAAGTTTATACACCTCTTTTCTGTTTCTCGTCTCCCACTCTTCATACAAAAGGTTCTTCAGGGCCGAATAACCGACCAGATGCAACTTTATATCGCGATCCTTTCCATTACGGCTGAATGTGAATTTTGCCTCACTCTCCTTTACAGGGCCCGACAGATATTTCTCTCTATTCTCTTTCTGACTGACTCTCACACCATTCACTGCAACCAACACATCACCCTTTTTAATATCCACATCAACATAACCTGCAGGAGAACCCTCCACAACTCTCTCAACCATATACGGATCGGCACTGTTCCATATAATACCGGTCTCTTTGGAGAAAGTTCTGGTTTCGGGCGATATCTGCTCTCCGCCATTTGACCTGAATCCCAAATGGGACGAGTTCAGCTCCCCAAGCATATCATTCACAAGAGTTACCAGATTCTCACGACATCTCACATACGGCAGAAATCGTGCATAATAATCGCGCTTTGCCTTCCAGTCGATTCCATGAAAATCAACATCATAGAAATTCTGGTCCAGATAGGCCCACGCTTCGTGGAACATCTGCTCAAATTCATCCTTCAGATTCTTTACAACACTGTTTTTTATTGTAATCTTGGTGGCGGAAGCTCCGTCGATTTTATAAATTGTACCATTGCTTACAGCATAAAGGTCGTTGTCTGAGTGAATAAATTTTCCTCCTCCAAAACCCTTGACAATCTTTGCCTCAGCCTTTGGATCTGTTATTTCGAGGGCATATATGCTGCTCTTTGAACGGTAGTAGAGCCATCCCTTATCTTTTTTCTTGAAGACATAAGGGGCCTGTCCGTCATAACAGAGAGATATCAGCCTCTTATGGACATTGTCAAAATCAATGCTTACACCCTCGCTCTTTTCATCTTTTTTATCCTTTTCTGCCTTTTTATCATCCTTTTTATCTGCCTTCTTATCGCTCTTCGCATCAGGCTTGCCCACAGGTTCCACACTCTCCTTCTCTTTGAAAAGTTCGTCATACGCATCTGATTTGAAGATTTTTGTATCATAATTCAGCAACGGCAATTTATATACACTAAAGGTACCCCTTCCGCTTGGGAACATAGTTCCTATCAAATTTGCCGACATGAACATATATTTTCCGTCGGGAGAGAAACATGGATACCTCTCGCTGCATGCCGAGTTTGTAAGGTTATGCAGTTTTTTCTCTTTGAATGAATAGAGATAGATCTCTCTTTCAAAAAGATTCATTGCCTCAAAAGCCAGCCAGCTGTCGTCGAAAGAGAAGTTGAGTACATAATTGTCGTACGACCAGAACTGGGCATCCGCAAGCTTTTCCACAAAATCATCGGCCATATTCATGCACATTACAGCATTGTTCCCGCAAATGAAAACCATTTTGTCTTTTTTATACGACAATTTCAGATTCTTGATATTGCATGCTGCCCCGTAAACGAATCTTTCACCCTCAGAACCGTCGGCTTTAATTTTAAAGAGTGTTGTAAAGCCCCTGTTTGTGCGGGTATAGTAGAGAGTTTTGTTGTCTTTTGCCCAAACCATCTCATCAATACGCTCATTGGCAGGCGTCTGCAACTGATGAAGATAATTCCCCTTGACATCGCTTACAAAGAGCAATCCGCGTATTGCCAGAGCAAACTTCTTTCCGTCGGGAGAGACTGCCACTGCCGAAACCTGCTGGTTTGCAAAGCTGCGCTCTATGTCGAGATTGTTATCTGCTATTGTAATTTGCGGCTTGCTAACCTCCCCTGTAGCCAAATCAAGACAATGTATCTGATACTCAAGCAAGAAAACCATTTTATTTCCATCATAACTCAGCGAAGGATATTGCAGCGATTGGGAGAATGATGTAATCTGCTTGTCATCACCCTTTTTGCTATACTTTGCAATATTGGATTCCTTGTTGAACCTGTCGGTCACATAATAGAGATTACCTGCCTTATCAACCATTGGCCAAGTATCTTTACCCTCATAATCAGTGAGTTGTTTATATGATTTTTTCGACGGATTCCATGATTTTATATCGGGATTATGCTCTCCTACATATCTTTTGCGGGTTGGGAAACTGATACTCTCGCCAGATTCATTGAAATAGAGTTCTCCGGTTACCGGATTCTCCGCCACATTTACAATTGTATTGAAGTAATGGTCGAACAACCGCACAGGAGTACCTTCGCTGATATTTACCTTGTAGGTTGTCTTTACATTCACTCTGTCGGTTTCAAAATAGATATGTCTCGAATCCTTGCTCCAGCCGGATGGAACATCTTTTGCCTCATGCCATGTTATACGTTTTACATCACCACCTCCAACAGGAACAATATATACATCACTGTTTCCATGCAAATTCGAAGAAAAAGCCAGATATCTTCCGTCGGGCGAAACTTGCGGATTATCCTCAACGCCTCCAATGGAGACAAACCTCATGGCAAGGCCGCCATCTGCCGGCACTTTAAAGATATCACCGTCGTATGAAAAATATATTGTCTTTCCATCCGGAGACAATACAGGATTATATGGGAAGTGCAATGCTTCAGCAGAAACATAAAGAGGAATAAACAGCAATAATGCCATTATGATTTTTTTCATGATCTATGAGAATTTCTTATTACAATTGTTAAAGGTACAAAAAATTTTACCTTTTAAGCTACAACTGCAAATAAAATTACAATCAAGACCCAAAAACCTCTTTTTTTGCCGTTATTGTAAGATAAACCGTGCGCGCCACCAGGTGGGCCATATAGGCAACCCAGAGCGCCTGCATGCCGATATCGGCATTGAGGGCATAATAACATATATAAAATGCTGCTACCGCACAGATCATGGAGTTGCGTATGGCCTTTGAAGCGGTTGCCCCTATAAAAATGCCGTCCCAGGCAAAAGCGGCACAGCTCACCACCGGCATTATCAGTAGCCAGAACAGAAACTCCTTTGAACTGTTTATAACATCCTCATTATCTGTAAGCAGCCTTATCATAGACTCTCCGCCAAAGAGATATGCAAGTGTTGAGACAACTCCAATAGCAATGCTCCATCCGAATATCACTTTTACTGCCTTTTTCAGCGCCTGCTTATCTGCAAGGCCAATATATTTACCTGTAATTGCCTCTCCGGCATAAGCGAATCCATCTACAAAATAGGAGAACAGCATCATCAGTTTCATCAGAATTGTAGAGACAGCCAGAAGCACATCTCCATATTGGGCCGACAACGATGTAAATCCCGTATAAATGAGCAGCAGGCCTACTGACCTCACAAAGAGATTGGCATTCAACACAAAAAACCTCTTGATACTGCCCAATTCCTTACATTTTTGGAGATTGATATAGTGGAACAGTTTACCATATTTACGCAACATGAAATACACCGACAACACCAGACCTGTATATTGGGCAACAACTGTTCCCAGCGCTATTCCCGAAAATCCCAACCCCATAAAGAGCGCAAATGCCACACTTGCCGCAAGATTCATTATATTAACCGTAACATCCACAACCATAGGACTTACAGTATCTTGCATACCTATAAAAAATCCCTTGAACACATATAGCGACAATGTTGCAGGAGCAGCCCAGATCCTTATAAAATAGTATTCCCTCGCCAGAGCCTCAACTTCGGGAGAACATTTTATGAATCTGAAGGCCAGATCTACATAGAGGAACTGCACCGCCCATATCAGAAGAGCAATTGCAACAGAGGTAAACATCCCCTGAACAAACACTCTCATAGCCTCAGAAAAATCACTCCTGCCATAGGCCTGGGCCACCATTCCGCTTGTCCCCACCCTCAGAAAGCCCATATTCCAATAAAGCAGGTCAAAAAGCATGGTTGCCACAGCGATTCCTCCAATCAAAGCCGCCTCTCCCAACCTGCCGGCAATAGCCACATCCACCATGCCCACCAAAGGAACGGTAATATTTGCAAATATGCTCGGGATTGCCAACTTGAGAATCTGCCTGTTCATCGGCTACCTGTATTTGCCCTCCTCTTCGAGCATTCCTAAATAGGATTCATATCTCTCGTATGCTATCAGGCCACTCTCCACAGCCTCTTTTACCGCACAACCCGGCTCATGGGTATGGGTACATGGAGCAAATCTGCAATTATCCTCAATCTTCAGCATCTCAGGGAAATAACCGCTCAGCTCCTCTTGAGAAACATCCACAAGGCCAAAACCTCTGATACCCGGTGTATCTATCACAAAACCGCCCGAAGCAATAGGGTGCATCTCATAAAAAGTTGTGGTATGCTTGCCCTGAAGATGATATGCGGATATTTCACCTATGCGCAGTTTCAGCTCAGGATCAAGTGCCGAAATCACAGAAGATTTTCCAACGCCGGATTGTCCCGAAAAGAGTACAACTCTATCTTTACACAAATTCCTGAGCACATCCATATTCTCACCCGTAGTTGCAGAGGTTCTCACAACATTATAGCCTACACCCTTGTATATATGCTCAAATGCCTCCACACGCTCCATATCAGCCTCATCATACAGATCAATTTTGTTCAGCAAGATTGTAACCGGAACATTATAGGCCTCACATGTTACCAGAAAGCGGTCTACAAACTGCAGTTTGACCTCAGGGAAATTTACTGTAACCACAAGAAATGCCATATCCACATTTGCTGCAATAACATGTGACTGACGGCTCAGGTTGGCAGATTTCCTTATAATGCAGTTTTTGCGCTCCAGAATTGAACTGATCGTAGCCAGAGCATCATCGCCATCCCTGTTGTATTCAACAACATCACCAACTGCTATAGGGTTGGTTGAACCGGAACCCTTCAATCTCAATTTTCCCTTTATCACCGCCGGAAAAAGCTCCCATTCCGGCAATTTTGAGAGCATATAATGGCTGCCCGTATGCTTTACTACTGTAGCTGTATCAGATTTACATTTTTCCATGAGCGCGAATATACGAATTTGTATAAAAACCATTACCTTTGTAGGGTAAATATTAGCAATTAATTTTGATGTATACCCTTAACGAACTCCATAATTTTGTAAATAAAGGGCTATCTGCCCTCAATTTCAATATAGAGCCGACAGAATTGTACAAGCCGTTGGAATATATGATTGCCATCGGAGGAAAGAGACTCAGACCCATAACCTGCCTCATGGCCTATAATCTGTTTTCCGACAAAATAGAGAAACCTATTCTCAATCCGGCCCTTGCCATGGAGATTTTCCATGGTTTCACACTCATCCACGATGATATTATGGATAAGGCAGATATCCGCAGAGGCCAGCCTACTGTTCACAAAAAATGGAACAGCAACATTGCTATCCTCTCCGGAGATGTGATGTCTATCAAAGCGTATGAACTTATAGCAGCCTGCCCTGCAGACAAACTTCCAGAAGTTCTCGCACTGTTTTCAAAAACCGCCGCACAAGTATGTGAAGGTCAGCAATTTGACATGAACTTTGAGAATATCCCACGCATTACCATGGATGAATATATCTCAATGATCGGACTCAAAACGGCAGTACTCCTCGCCTGCTCGGCCAAAATAGGAGCAATCATTGCCGGAGCAGATCCCAAGATAAGCAATGCCATCTACGATTTTGTCTACACATTGGGCATAGCATTCCAGATTCAGGATGATTATTTCGACACTTTCGGACAGAGCAGCATTTTTGGCAAAAACATCGGTGGAGATATTCTTAACAATAAAAAGACATGGCTCCTTGTTGAAACTTTCAGGCGTATTGCGCCAAACGATAGGGAGCGTCTGAATTATTTGTTATCTTTGGGAAGCGATAATGCCAAAGAGAAGATAGAGGGCATGCAGCAGCTCTATATCAGCTCCGGTGTAAAGGAGGCGGCCGAAGAGGCCATTGCAGGCTACCACAACCAGGCCCTTGCCATTATTGACAATCTGGCACTGGCCCCTGCGCAGAAGGAATTGCTTGCAGAGTATGCCCAAATGTTGATAAAAAGAAGTAAATAACTCTAAAACAAAGCTATATAATTATGAATTTCAGCGAACTAAGTAATCAGATTTTTGATAAATGTATCGACAATTACCACATTACAGACAATGTGGATGCCCCAATACAGAACCCTTATGAACTGAAAAGCATTGAGTTCTACCTCTATTTGAAAAATTGGATCGACACAGTGCAATGGCACCTTGAAGATATCATCCGCAACCCGGAAATTGAACCGGTTGAGGCATTGAAAATAAAGAGAAGAATCGACAAATCAAATCAAGACAGAACAGACCTTGTGGAGCTTATCGACAGCTACATGCTCGACAAATACAAAAATGTTGAGGTTAAAGAGAGCGCAACAATAAATACAGAGAGTCCTGCTTGGGCAATCGACCGTCTTTCAATCCTTGCTCTTAAAATCTACCACATGAGAATTGAGGCAACACGCGAAGGAGCTGACGAAAAACACAAAGCGGAGTGCCAGAAAAAGCTTGATGTACTACTGGAGCAGAGAAAAGACCTTTCATCTGCAATCGACCAGTTGCTTGCAGACATTGAGGCCGGAAACAAATACATGAAGGTATACAAACAGATGAAAATGTATAACGATCCTGCCTTGAATCCTGTACTTTATGCCAAACAACAATAAACAGAGGCATATACTCGTAATCAGACTATCGGCCCTTGGCGATATTGCCATCTCGGTTCCGCTACTGAAAGAGTATGCCCGCAAAAATCCGCAGATCAAATTTTCTGTGTTGTCGCAACCCTCAACCTCTTCTCTATTTGAAGGGGTTGATAATTTGCATTTTATCCCTTTCAATCTGCCCAAAGAGAAGAGGGGAATTATTGATGTTATCCGTTTTGTACGCAAAGAGCTGCTTAACCACAACATTACAGATATTGCCGATATTCACAATGTCATCCGCACAAAAATCATTCGCGGATATATGTGGTTGCACCGCATTCCTTGCAAGGTAATAGACAAGGGGCGCAAAGAGAAGAGAGCATTGGTGAGGGAGAAGAACAAAGTGGCAGTACCTCTCAAACAGAGCATCAGGCGCTACGAAGATGTGCTGGTTGCGTCGGGTTTGGAAGATCTCAATTTCTCCGGCACAAAAACAGCGGCTGCACTAAAAGAGAAACAGGATAACGGTTCCGAAAGGCGCATAGGCATTGCCCCGTTTGCACAACATAAAGGCAAATGCTGGCCTCTCGAATATATCGAAGAGTGCATCAGAATATTGAGTGAAGATCCAAAAAACAGGATATTCCTTTTTGGAGGCGGCAAGAGAGAGGTTGAAATCTTAAACGGTCTTGCCTACAAATACTCCAATACAGAATCCGTTGCAGGAAAGTTCAAGATGAAAGAAGAACAGCAACTGATGGCAAGCCTGGATGTTATGGTGAGCATGGACTCTGCAAATATGCACCTTGCCTCCATTGTAGGAACTCCTGTAATTTCAATTTGGGGCGCCACACACCCTTATGCAGGATTTTATGGATGGGGACAAGATCCCGACAACGCACTGCAGAGCGATATGCCTTGCAGGCCGTGCTCCATTTATGGCAACAAACCTTGCAAAAGGGGCGATTATGCCTGCCTGCACAATATAAAACCACAAATGGTTGTCGATAAAATTTTAGAGATAAACTAAGAAACTATAAAAATGCAACTTGACAAAAAGATAGAAATAATGGCTCCTGCCGGCAACTTTGAGTGTCTGATGGCAGCTATCCAGGGTGGAGCAGATTCAATTTATTTTGGAGTAGGCAATTTGAATATGCGCTCGCACTCTGCCAATAATTTCAATCCCGAGGATATTGAGAAGATAGTAACATTGTGTAATGAACATGGTGTACGCTCATACCTTACCCTCAATATCGTTTTGTACAACGACGATATTGAACCTATGAAAGTTGCATTGGAGGCTGCAAAGAGGGCAGGCATTACTGCCGTTATCGCTTCGGATATGGCTGCAATTTCATACGCCCGCTCCATTGGTCTCGAAGTTCATATCTCCACCCAACTGAATGTTTCAAACTACGAGGCACTCAAATTCTATTCGCAATTTGCAGATGTTGTTGTTCTGGCAAGAGAGCTTTCAATGCCCCAGGTAAAGGCCATCAGCGAAAAAATTGCAACAGAACAGATCAAAGGCCCCGGCGGAAAGGCTGTGCAGATAGAGATGTTCTGCCATGGTGCGCTATGTATGGCAGTGTCGGGCAAATGCTATTTGAGTCTGCATGAATACAATGCCTCTGCAAACAGAGGTTCATGCTATCAGCTCTGCAGGCGCGGATACGAGGTTACAGATCTGGAAACCGGCGAATCACTCCATATCGACAACAAATATATAATGTCTCCCAAAGATCTTTGCACCATCGAGTTCATGGACAAAATGATTGAAGCAGGAGTCTCTGTATTCAAAATTGAAGGACGTGCCCGCAGTGCCGAGTATGTAAGGAAGGTAACATCTGCCTACAGAAGAGCTGCCGATGCAGTAATGGAGGGAAAATTCACCCCTGAGCTTGCGGCATCACTGAAAGAGGAGCTCAGCGAAGTCTTCAACCGCGGCTTCTGGGACGGATATTATCAGGGAGCACGACTTGGAGAGTGGAGCAGTGTATATGGCAATAAGGCTACCCGCAAGAAAACATATATAGGTAAGGTTACCAACTATTTTTCAAACATAGGAGTGGCAGAGGTGCTTGTAGAGACCGGAGAGTTGAGAGTTGGCAACAATATCCTCATCATAGGCCCATCTACAGGCGTGATAGAGATGAAAATTCCCGAAATAAGGGTTGAACTGAACCCTGCAGAATCTGCCTCAAAAGGGGTTTATTGCTCAATTCCTGTTGGAGAAAAGCTCAGACGCTCAGACAAAGTGTATCTGTTTGAATAAATAGAAGCCTCTAAGGGACAGGGTCATACCCGCTTCCACCCCAAGGATGACATCTGAGCAGGCGTCTTAAAGTAAGGTATCCTCCCTTTATCGGGCCATACTTTTTAAGAGCCTCTATGGCATAATGTGAACATGTGGGGGTAAATCTGCATGTCGGCGGCTTTAGGGGTGATATGCAGATCTGATAGAATCTTACAAGCAGGATTAAAGGGAAATTGGCGATTTTACGCAAGAGCTTTAGTAATTTTCCCCAATATGTCTTTAAGTTTTGACTCAATGTAATTGTACTCTAAAATATCTTTACCCACATAAACGAACATTATATTGAGTCCGGCATCCGCCGCCAGACCCAACACTTCTCTGTTTTTTCTGTAACTCTCCCTGATTCTGCGCTTCAACAAGTTCCGATGTACGGCTCTTTTGAAATTTTTCTTTGGAACAGAGATGAGTATTTTGGTGCCGCTGCCCTCTCTCTGCTGATATACAGTTCTGAAAGGGTAGGAAAACAACACAGACCCATCCTTTACAAGTGAATTTATCTCTGTAAAAGAGCACAATCTTTCATTCTTTGTAAAAGTTTGGGCCATTGTTATCGGTTTTTATATCTGTTAAGCATCTATTTCTTCTCCAAATGGAGGGAGAGAGCCTTGGCTATAGATGGAGCCTCAGGTGTTGGAGCCATTATATTAGCCTCAAAACCAGCCTCTTTTACTGCTTTGGCTGTTGCAGGGCCAAAGGTCGCAAACATCAGCTCCTTTTGCTCGAAACCTGGGAAATTCTCCTGCAATGAGACAATATCCGAAGGGCTGTAGAATACCACAATCTGATATTTTGTAAGGTTCAGCTGCGACAAATCACTATTTATAGTCTTGATGAAGACTGCAGAATCATGTTTCAGTTTTGCCTTTACAAACAGTTTGTGCAGGTCTGCCTTATTTGTATCGGCAGTAGCCAAAAGAAAATTCTCCTCTTTGTGCTTCTGGCCAATGCTGTCGATAATTGAAGCAGCTGTTCCGTTTCCAAAAAATATTTTTCTCTTACGATAAACTATATGTTTTTGAAGATACAATGCAATAGCCTCCGACACACAGAAGTATTTCATTGTTTCCGGAACTGTTATCCTCAAATCCTCACACAATTTGAAAAATGCATCGATAGTAGTTCTTGCAGTAAATACAATTGCCGTAAAATCCAGAATATTAATTTTCTGAAGTCTGAACTCTTTTGCCGACAAAGGCTCTACTTTAAAAAAAGGTTGGAAATCGATATTTACTCCATGCTTTGAGATTATATCTGCATACGGAGATGAATTCTGTGGTGCAGGCTGGGATATTAAAATATTCTTAACTTTCATTCTATGAGAACATTACGTGCCCTATAACAACCAAGGGCAAAATTTCAAGGGTGCAAAGATATAAAATCCAAAAAAAATGTGAAAATCCATTTGAAATTATTATCTGATTGCCTCTTACAAAATACATTACAGAGAGTGCCGACAACGATACAAAGAGGTAGATTTTCAAAAATGAACTGCCTACTCCCGGGAACAGCATATATATCAGCAAACCCAGTATAGAAAACACCATTCCCAATGCAACATGGGTATAATATATCCGCGAAAGATATTTGAAAGCCTTGCATCTGTTTACCCAGTTCAACATAAAAAACGACAGGTTCCTGAAGAGGAAATAGAGAAGAATGAGCAATAGCGTAGCAACAAATGTAATCCCTACAGAAAATTTCTCCTCTCCCACATAATCAAATGCAATGTCTGAATTGGAAAACATAAAGGCAAACACGAGGGAAGAGAAGATCAGCAAAACATTCCTGCTGATGTAAAGATTTGCCTGCTCCTCTATCTTTATGAGATTTTTGTAACTGAAAACCGATACTGCCACTGTTGCAACCCCCTCTGCAATACGGGCAAAAGAGAGCAGAAAAAAGGCAATGATTGTTATAACCAGTCCCAAATTTATAAGTGTATCAGAAAATGAGAGCATAAGCTCATCTGCACCGGAAATGCTCTCGTTCAAAACCACAAAGCTCTCCGGCCACAATTTGCCTACACCATCCTCACATCCGTACAACATCCTAATTACCCCGTTTTGCTTTATAACCCATAGCAGTGAGGATAGAGACAACCTTATCCCTCATATCTCCCTGAATTATAATGACACCATCTTTGGCAGAACCGCCTGTTCCACATTTGGTTTTGAGCTTCTTGCCCAAATCTTCAAGATCATCAGAAGGGCCAACAAATCCCTCAACTACAGTAACCTGCTTTCCGCCCCTGTTTCTTCTGTCTATCTTTACAACCAATTTCTGCTTGTCTGCAGGAAGAAGCTCCATCTGCGGCTCTTCATCCTCCATATTATAGTTGAAATCGGGATTAGTGGAGTAAACCACTCCCAATCTGCTTTTCCAATCGTTCTCTTTCATATTATCAGCATGAATTTTGCAACAAAGGTAGTTATAAAAAACTAAAATGTTATATTTGTCGTTTAATTACAAGTAAAGCATATACATACATTATATGGAGTTAAAACAGTTCAACAGAATAAACAATATAATAGCTGTTGTTGTATTGTTTATTGCCTCGTTCACCTATCTTTCAACCATTGAGCCTACTGCGAGCTTTTGGGACTGCGGTGAATTTATTGCATCATCATACAAATTGGAGGTGGGACACCCTCCGGGAAACCCGGTATTCCAACTTATTGCCCGCTTCTTTACACTTTTTGGAGACAATGAGAAAGCTGCCCTGCTGGTTAATGCCATGAGTGCATTGTGCTCTGCATTCACCATCTTCTTCCTCTACCTTACAATTGTCCATCTGGGCAGAAGGATTATAGAGAAATCATCAAGAAGTCTGAATACAGGCAACAGCATAGCTGTCTATGGTGCAGGTATAGTTGGTGCCCTTGCATATTGCTGGTCTGACACATTCTGGTTTTCGGCTGTTGAGGGTGAAGTTTATGCAATGTCCTCCCTCTTTACGGCAGTTGTATTCTGGGCAATGCTCAAATGGGAAGAGCAGGCCGACAAACCATTTGCCAACCGCTGGATAATACTCATAGCCTTCCTTATGGGAATATCAATTGGTGTGCATCTGCTCAATCTGCTTACAATTCCGGCTCTTGTATTCATCTACTACTACAAGAAATACGAAGTTACAACCAAAAGGACTTTCTGGGTTCTGGCTATCTCGGGAGTGATACTGGCCGCAATACTCTACGGCATTATCCCTTATCTTCCAAAAATGGCCGCATATGTAGACCTCTTCTTTGTGAATGTACTCGGCATGCACTTTAATGTAGGTGCTTCAATATTCATTCTGGCTCTCCTTGCCGCATGTTTCTGGGGAATCTACTATACATACCGCAAAAACAGGGTGCTTCTGAATACAATATTGCTCTGCGTAACTGTAATCATCATAGGCTACACCTCATTTGCAGTTGTGGTTATACGCTCGTCGGCAAATACTCCTACAAACGAGTACCAGCCCGACAATCCGTTTACACTGGTAAGGTATATCGGACGCGAACAGTATGGCAGCAATCCTCTTATTTATGGAGAGACATTTGCAAGTGTGCTCGACGATATAAAAGTTCCCCAATATTATAATGTATACAACGGCAAATATGTAAAAGTGGATGCACCGGCACAACCGGTCTACACATCAGACTCAAAAATGCTCTTCCCGAGAATGTGGAGTGCAGGCGGAGGCGACCAGTATGTACCTTTCTACGAAATGTATACCAAGGGCAAGGGACGTACCATACCGGGTGCCCAATATAAAAAACCTACATTTGGAGCTAATCTTGCATACTTCTTAGACTATCAGGTAGACTTTATGTACCTCAGATATTTCATGTGGAACTTTGTGGGCCGTCAGAACGATTTGCATGCAACAATTCCAGGTGATATTCTAAAAGGAAACTGGGAGAGCGGTATAAAATTCCTTGATGAAATGAGGTTGGGAGACCAGAGCGAAGGCCCTGCATATATTGTAGACAGCAAGGCAAAAAACCACTTCTATTTCCTACCTCTTATACTCGGTCTGATCGGATTGTTCTACCAGCTCCAGCGCGACAAACGCAACTGGGTTGTAACTATGCTGCTCTTTGTCCTCACCGGCATTGCAATTGTGGTATACCTGAACCAGCCTCCAATGCAGCCAAGAGAGCGCGACTATGCCTATGCCGGCTCGTTCTACACCTTTGCCATCTGGATCGGACTGGCTGTAATGTGGTTTGAAGAGCTGCTCAGAAAGGTGGTCAAATCACCTGTAGCCGCCTCAACAGTTGCCTCTGTAATCGGTGTTCTGGTTCCGCTGCAGATGGTTTCGCAAACTTGGGATGACCACGACAGAAGCGGAAGATATTTTGTAAGGGATATGGCATATAATTACCTCCAGCCGCTTGGAGAAAATGCCCTTATCGTTACGCATGGCGATAATGACACATTCCCGCTATGGTACAGCCAGGAGGTTGAGGGAGTGCGCAACGATGTCCGCATAATGAATACTTCACTGCTTGGCATGGACTGGTATATCGACCAGATGAAGTGCAAGATGTATGATTCAGAACCTGTCCCTTTCACTTTGGATAAAAAACAATATTTCTATGGCACAAACGATTTTGTGCAGATATATGAAAGGTTCAACAGACCTATTTTGCTGAAAGAGATGATGGATATTTTCAAAAACCCTGCAATCACAATACAATTGTCCGACGGCAAAAAGCACAACTACATCTCTGCAAGAAGGCTTCTCATTCCGGTAGACAAAGAGAATGTGAAGAAGTATCATCTTGTTCCAGAAAAGGATTTCGACAAAATTGTTGATACCGTTGAACTTGTGATTCCTGAGGGAAAAGGCTCGCTCGACAAAGTTGAACTCACAATGCTCGATATGCTTTCAAATTACAAATGGGACAGGCCTATCTACTTCCTTCAGAAGGGCGGAGACCTCAACATAGGTATCAAAGATTGGTTGCAATACGAAGGCTTTGGCTACAAGTTCGTTCCGATAAAGAGCGCAACAGGCACCGACAATGGCGACATTGAGCAGAATGCCGGAGGCGATGAAATGTACAACAGAGTGATGAATGTCTACAAGTGGGACAACTTCAGGGACACCACTCTCAATATGGATTATCAGCATATTATGACATTCAATTGCCTGATATCGCCACGTGATATTATGGTACAGACAGCCAAGATTCTCCAGAATGAGGGCAAAACAGACAAAGCAGTTGAGGTTCTCGACAGAATGCAGGAGCTTATTCCGGCTGCCACACTGCCGTTAAACACTGCCATCATATCGGGCCTTAACGACAGGGCTGTTTTGGATGCAATAAGCCTCTACTCTGCAGTTGGAGAGAAGGAGAAGGCCCATAAACTTGCTGATGCCTTTGCAGAAGAGACTGTGCAAGCCATAAAATTGTATTCAAAACCATTCCAGGGGTCATTGATCTCCTACGAGTATTTGAATCAGGCCTTTACCTATCTGCTGGTTCTTCAGGATGTGCTCAGCAACAATAACGATACAGAAAAGGCAGAAGAGATAGGAAAACTCATAAACTATTATCTCAAGCCTCTACAGGGGAAATAACCTGTATATCCGAATAGACAGACAGCGCTTATTTGTCAGAATCATAACTGCAAATAAGCGCTGTCTTTTGTGCATATGGAATTATATCATCTCTGTCAGTCCGTTTATAAAACGCATATCGCCATAAAGGCGCGGCACCTTATTTTGTCCTCCAAG
This sequence comes from Candidatus Egerieisoma sp., assembly GCA_045588775.1. Taxonomy (GTDB): domain Bacteria; phylum Bacteroidota; class Bacteroidia; order Bacteroidales; family UBA932; genus Egerieousia. Next base: position 24,826 of record JAZNEW010000019.1, read on the forward strand.
TTTGTTGCGCTTTTCCATCCACTTCAGGAATGTGCCGGGAGCAAGCGATATTATCTGCAATCTCTCCATTGTGGCACCTCCCTCCCTTTTTGCCGCATAATCCGAGTTGCACTCACCCAGAGACTTGTCGAGAATATCGGCAAATTTCTCCAGATTTGCAGGCAATTCCGAAAATTCAATTGCCCATTTGTGATACCCTTTGGAATTGGCAGAATCCATAAAAACCGGAGCTACAGTAAATTCCGACACTCTGCAATTGCACTCGCGGCAAGCCTTTACCAATGCAGTTTCTGCATTTGAAATCATAAGTTCCTCGCCAAAAGCATTAATATACAACTGGGTACGGCCTGTTATCTGTATCCTGTGAGGAGCCAGCGATGTGAATCTCACACAATCTCCAATGAGATAACGCCACAAACCACCACAAGTAGTTATCACAATTGCATAATCAACACCGGTAACCACATCCTCCAATGTCGGAATCCTCTTCTGCTTGCCTGAAATAACATCATCAAAGATGTCCATAGGTATAAACTCGTAGAAAATTCCATTATTCACGGTGAGCAACATAGAATCAACCGACAAATCATCCTGAAAAGCAAAATAACCCTCAGAGGCGTTATAATTCTCCAGATATCTCATCTGCTGCGAAGGAATGATTGATTTGTAAATATCCCTGTATGGTGCAAATCCTATTCCGCCATGCATAAAAAGCTCCATTTGCGGCCATACCTCAAGAATATTCCTCTTTCCGGTATACTCCAATATCCTGTTCAGCAATATCAGATTCCAGCTCGGCACTCCACTGAAGTTTGTAACATTCTGTCTGCTGCTCTCTTTGCATATTGCCTCAATCTTTTTATTGAAATCAGAAATCAGAGCACTTGCTCTCGATGGGGTTCGCACCATCTCAACAATCGCCGGAGAATTCTTTAAAAGTATTGCCGACAAATCCCCATATATGCTTTTACCTCCGCCCATCTCATCCAATTGGGCACTGCCTCCTAAAGTAAGGGCCTTCCCTTTAAATATTCTGCTTTGCGGATGGTTGGCCACATACCATGAGAGCATTCTCTGAAAGCCCCCGTAATGGTTGATTTTCAAAGAATCAGGAGTTATTGGAATAAATTTGCTCCTGTCGGAACTTGTGCCGCTTGACTTTGCAAACCAGCGTACTTTCTGATTCCACAACACATAATCCTCGCCACTGCGCAACCGGTTTATATATGGTACAAAGGCATCGTAGTCTCTAATCGGAATATTCTGTTGAAAATATTCCAGTTTCCTATAGAAATCTGACTTATTGTTAAAATTGAACTGGTTAAAGCAGTGTTCCCTGCCAAAAAAAGTATTGTTTCCTGCCTCCAAAAGACGCATGAACCACTTTTGCTGATATGCAACAGGCGACAGAATCGTAGACTCTATCTCCTTTAAAAGGTCTCTTGAGACCTTTAGATACATATTGTTTATCAAAGACATACTAAATAATTGCTATCCGTTGAACACTTCATGAAGAACATCCAGCGACTTGACTTCCAAATTCATGCCCAAATGGTGCGAAAGATAACTTATCATCTGCTTGGAAAATGAATATCTCAACTGACCGTTACATCCTATCAGGGCACTGTCAATCGCCAGTGTATTCAGGATCTTGTGCAGCAACTCCGACTCCGCTGCCGAAAAACATCTCTCCCCTGCACAAAACTTTGCCATAGGAATATTGAACAAAGGGGTACTTTGCGAATAATTGTCTACAGGCAAAAATCCCAGCATTTTACTCAAATGCACTAAAAAATGTATATGAAAATTGGCAAAACCCTCCTGCAGATGCTCCAATATATTAATTGATGAAACCAGAAACTGGTATAACGGCAAATTGGCTTCACTCTCCTTTACACACTTTATAAGCAGTTCGCTTATAAATATTGCAATGGTATTTTTATAAATATTGGTCCTTATAGAATCGAGTCTCACCACAGGCTCTATCTCCTTTACTGTAGGCATCGACGAACCATTACTATAAATAACAACATCCAAAATACTTAATCTATATAAATTAGATAGAATTATCTTATTCTTTGATGAAACTCTCATATATAGAGCCTCTCTGCCGCCTCCGCTAGAGTAGCACTGCAGCACTATTCCATTATCACCATGTTTGATGGTATGCAATACTATAACCTGGCTCTTACTCAGCATCTGTCAAAACTCTTTTCAACGCCCTCATGGCCTTCCCTCTGTGAGAAATGGCATTCTTTTCTGCCAAAGAGATATCCGCCAAGGTTTTCCCGCCGAAACCCTCAGGAACAAATACGGGATCATATCCGAACCCCTCCGAGCCGCTCTTTTCCCTTGCGATTTTCCCTTCCAGCACACCCTCAACAGTATGCAGCAAACCTGTCGGGTCTATATATGCAACAACTGTTCTGAATCTGGCACGCCTTTCATAAACAGGCTCACCCTTCTGCTCCATATCTGCCAATACTGCCAACAATTTGTCCATATTTGCCGACGGATCTTTGCTCTCTCCTGCATATCTGGCAGTATATACTCCGGGAGCACCGCCCAATGCCTCAACTTCAAGTCCTGTATCATCAGCAAAACAGGGTTTGTTTAGCTTCTCCCACAGATACATACACTTTTGTATTGCATTTTGCTGCAGAGTATCACCTGTTTCGGGAATATCCTCACCAATTCCCAACTCTTTTGGCATAATAAGTGTTATTGTCTCTCCGAGGGCCTTTTGTGCCTCAGTAACCTTATGGGCATTGCCCGTTGCAAAAATTATCTCCATAAAACATATTAATCTTTGCACCAAAGTTACTAAAAGTTTACTTTTGTATAAATAATAGATTGGAAATAGAGACTATTGGTATATGAAAAATTTAAAAACATTGTTGGTTAAGGCCGCAACCATCTCAGCGGCAATGATCTTTTCTGTGGGGCTATATGCACAATCAAAAGATTTCAAGATTGCGCGAAACCTTGAAATACAATACAATATACTTAGCGAGCTGTCATCCCGCTTTGTAGACTCCACAGATACCGAAAAACTCATTATTACCGGTATCAATGCCATGCTTGAATCGCTGGATCCCTATACAGAATATATTCCTGAAGAGGATGACGAAGCAATTGAACTTATGACCACTGCTACCTATGGCGGAATAGGCTCCGTTATAAAAAAGGTTGATTCCATTGGAGTTGTCATAACACAACCATATAAAAATTCTCCTGCTGTAAAATATGGACTTGAACCCGGAGATGTCATCATCAAGATAGATGGCGAGGATGTCAAACCGCTTACCGCAGACCAATGCAGCTCCAAAATGAAGGGACAGCCGGGCACAGAGGTTGTTTTTCTTGTAAAAAAAGCAAGAGGCGGAGCAGTAAAAGAGTATCGCATTACAAGAGAGAGAATTCACATTCCGGATGTTTCATACAGCGGCATTATCGATAAAAAATATGATAAAAGCCAATACAGAACAGGCTATATAAAACTCGACGCCTTCACATCAAATGGTGCCAAAGATGTAAAAGAGGCCCTTGTATCATTAAAGGAGCGCGGAGCCGAGCGCATCATCCTCGACCTGAGGGGCAATGGCGGCGGACTTATGGATCAGGCAATAGAAATCATATCACTGTTTGTGCCTAAAGGAACTGTTGCCGTTTCGCAAAAGAGCAGAATCGACAACGAGAATACCATATACCGCACAACCTCAGAGCCGGTTGATACAACAATTCCTGTAATGGTGCTTGTAAACTCATCAAGCGCCTCATCTTCGGAAATTGTAGCAGGTGCCCTTCAGGATCTCGACAGAGCCTTCATCGCAGGCACACGCACATTTGGCAAAGGCCTTGTCCAGGCAATGCGCCCCGTAGGATACAATGGAACACTAAAAATGACCATTGCCAAATATTACACTCCAAGCGGAAGATGCGTACAGGCCATCGATTACTCAAATAGAAATTCAGACGGAAGCGTGGGCGCAATTCCCGACTCCCTCAAAAAGGCATTCAAAACAAAAAATGGCCGCACAGTATATGATGGAGGAGGCATAACCCCCGACTCAACCATTAAGGTGGAACCATACAGCCGTCTGGCACTCTCATTGGTAATGAATGACATCATAAGTGATTATGCCCTGCTCTACTATGCCACACACAACACAATTGCCCCTGCAGGTGAGTTTTCCATGACCGATGAGGAGTACAATGAGTTTGTTGAATATGCATCATCACGCAAATTCGACAGCCGTAGCGCAGCCCAGGCACAACTTGAGCAAATTATAAAATCTGCAAAAAGCGAAGGTCTGTATCAGATCAACAAAGAGGAGTTCGATGCACTGGAAAAGAAGCTGTCGGTTTCAAAAGAGCAGATGCTGAAAATTAAAAAAGATGAGATAAAACCAATTGTAGAAGAGGAGATTGTAAGCAAATTCCACTTCACTCCCGGACGTGTGGAGTCAATAATAAGGAATGATTTGCAACTGCAGAGAGCTCTGGAGATCGACTACTCCACAGCTATGCCAAAATAATTGAATATTGCTGTTGCACTCTTTTTTCCTACAACCGATACAAGTTCCTCAAAAGAGCTCTCTTTAATCCGCTTTACACTCTTGTAATGGCGGATTAATTTTTGCTGTGTAACCTCTCCAATACCTTTGATCTCCGTAAGCACCGATTCTGTCTGCCGTTTGAGTCTCTTCTCCCTATGATGCGTGATTCCAAAACGGTGCGCCTCATCTCTAAGGTGCATAAGCAGTTTTAAAGAGAGTGAACTTTTGTCTAAAAACAGTGGAGTGGAATCGCCTGGAACATAGAGTTCTTCCATTCTCTCGGCAATGCTTATCAGCTTTATCTTGTCGTGCAGGCCAAGCTCCATGAGAGCATTATGGGCAAAATGCAGCTGTCCCTTTCCGCCATCAATCAAAATGAGCTGAGGCAACTCCCTGCCCTCTTCGAGAAGTCGCGAATATCTTCTGTAAACAATCTCCTGCATGGAGGCAAAATCATTTGCGCCAACAACCGTCTTTATATTGAAATGCCTGTAGTCGCGTTTGCTCGGACGGCCATTTTTAAAGACCACGCAAGCCGCCACAGGATCTGTTCCCTGAGTGTTTGAGTTGTCGAAACACTCTATGTGCATCGGCAAAACATCCATATGCAGATCGTTTTTAAGCATCAGCACAGCCTTGCTTATCTTTCCGCCATATCCGCTCAGGCTCTCCTGCCCCTGAAGGCCCTCCTGCTCTCCGGAATTCTCCTGCTCCTCATACTTGATCGCATCCTGTTTGAGTCTCTGAAACTTAAAGGCATTGGCATTCTTTATACTCAGTTCAAGAAGGTTCAATTTGTCGCCCCTCAATGGTATATGCACATTCTTGCCCTCAAAATTCTGGTCCGGCATAAATGGAACCAGAACTTCAGCTGCCCTCTCATCTGTGATATTGTAGATCTCTGCCATAAAGCGGCTCAACATCTCCTCTTTGGCCTCCTCGATATTCATCCTGAACTCCAGATTGAGAGCCTTTACAATACAACCGTTATTAAGTTTCAAGAAGTTGCCATACACTTTGTATCCCTCAAAGACCAGCGAAAACACATCAACATCGCTAATGCTCGGATGCACTATAAGTGATTTGCTGTAGTGCTGCTGAAGCATCTCAAGGTTACTTTTATACTGATGTGCAGCCTCAAATTCCAGATTGGCCGCAGCACTCTGCATCTTTGCCTTGAACTCCCTCACCAATGCCCCTGTATCGCCTTTGAGCAATCTTGCAATACTCTCTATTTGAGCATCGTACTCCTTTTTATCCACCCTGCCCACACATGGCGCACCACACTTTTTTATATGAAAATCCAGACACTCTTTATATTTTCCCGACCTTATGGAGCTATCCGACAAATTCAGCGTACATGTCCTTATTTTATACAGAGAATTTATCAGATCCAGCAGACTGCGGGCATGTTGCACAGAACTGTACGGGCCAAAATAAAGCGAACCGTCCTTTACAAAACGGCGTGTAAGGAAGATACGCGGAAAGGGCTCATTCTTTATACAGATCCATGGATATGTCTTGCCATCTTTCAAAAGAATATTATAACGGGGCTGGTACTGCTTGATCAGATTATTCTCAAGCAGCAGGGCATCCTCCTCACTCTCTACCACAGTATGTTCCAAATCTCTTATTTTCGACACCAGAACTCTTGTTTTTCTGGTAAGCCTTTCGGGATCCACAAAGTATTGGGAGACTCTCTTCTTCAGATTTTTTGCCTTGCCAATATAGATTATGGTACCGGTCTCATCAAGAAACCGATAAACTCCCGGGTCATTGGAGAGTGTTCTTATTTTCTCTTTAAGATCCATAATTTATTATATCTTTGCATAACTTTGGTATAAGTAAGGCATCTATGAAGACAAAATTAGTCAATAATTCCCAAGTTAAGAACGCCCTTAGAGTAAAAGGTTTTTTAGGTTCGGCAATCGCGTCGGTGGCCATGTCTGTCTCGGGCTTCAACCGAATCAACAGAATCTATTCACATATATCAGATTATCAAGGAATTGAATTTGCACAAAAACTCATTGAGTATCTGAATATCAAATGTGATATAAATCCTAAAGAACTTGAATACATTCCAAAAACAGGCCCGCTTATCATTGTCTCAAACCATCCATACGGAGCCATAGACGGATTGATAATGCTCAAAACTATTGGAGAAATAAGGCCCGACATTAAAATTCTCACCAATTTTCTCCTTTCATATATACCAAATCTCGAAGACTCCTTTTTCCCTGTAAACCCTTTTACAGACCGTCCCGGCCTGAAAAGCAGCATTGCCGGCCTGAAAATGGCCAAAGAGCACCTGAATAATGGCGGTGTTCTGGGGCTTTTCCCTGCAGGCGAGGTCTCTTCAAACAATAACAAACAAAAAATAGTAAAGGATATCTGCTGGCAAAATTCTATCATAAAACTTATTCAAAGCTCAGGAGCAACCGTTGTCCCACTCTTTTTCAGCGGACAAAACTCGGCAATGTTCCATTTTTTGGGCAAAATACATCCGCTGCTGAGAACTGTGCGCCTGCCACATGAATTGTCAAACAAAAAGAATAAAAGCCTCTCTTTAAGAATAGGTATACCCATCCCTGTTTCCGAAATAGAGGAGTACAGCTCCACCGACAAGCTCGGCAAATATCTCCAGAACAGAACATACGCATTGGAGGCCAACATCTTGCCTGATGAGCAGGAGAGTACTGTTTCAGGCAACATCTGCACTGTTCCGGTTGATCAGCCTGTTGAGAAAGAGATTCTCGCCAAAGAGATAGACTCCATCTCAGAGTGTTTTCTCTTTAAAGTTGGCTCATACGCCTGCTATCTCGCCGAATATGAGAGAATTCCAAATCTGATGCACGAGATGGGTGTGCGCCGCGAAATTGCATTCAGAGCTGTTGGCGAAGGCACAAACAATGCCTCTGATACCGACAAATATGATACCTATTACAAGCATCTTATTCTTTGGGACGAGCAGAACAATGCAGTTGTAGGCTCATACAGGCTCGGTTTTGGAGATGAAATTCTCAGCAAATATGGCCGCAAGGGCTTTTACAGCAATACCCTGTTCCGCTACAAGCGCCAGTTCAGACATCAGCTCAAACGCTCGATTGAATTGGGAAGATCATTTGTGGCTGTCGAATACCAGAAAGATCCCCTCGCCCTTATGCTTCTGATAAAGGGCCTGCTCTATACTGTTATAAAGTACAAGGAGATCAGGTACCTGATAGGCCCTGTGAGCATAAGTTCGTGGTATCCGCCATTCTACAGGAGCATAATGATATACTATTTGCAGCAGCGCCACTCAATGCCTCAGTTTGCAGATATGATTAACCCCAAAAATCCATTTGTTGCAAATTACCATAAAGTGGAGCCGGAAGAGCTTCTGTCGAGCAAAATGTCATCATTGGAAAAATTCGACAGATTCATGTACCGCATCAGCAACAGCACATACCGCATACCTACACTGCTGAAAAAGTACCTGAAACTGAATGCAAAGATTATAGGATATAATGTGGATCCCGATTTCAACTACTGCGTAGATGGTCTGATAATGCTGTCGCTCAGCGAGGTGCCGAGCAGCGAGGTAGACGCACTCTCAAAAGAGTTCCCGGATAAAGCTGCCCTCTACAAAAGATTCGATATCAAAATCTCAGACTGACACTGCTACGGAAGCGAAATATTTGCCAAAAATCCAAAATGGTTTCTCTGTTTTGCATTATTTGTGCGTGCATACCTCATTCCGAGAGTTACAGGCACTCCTATATTGAATACAATTGCATCAAACAGAATATCTGTGCCATAAGAGTATAATCTGCTGTAACTGACGGCCGGCCTCTTCACCCCTGCAATATCTGCAAACGGTATTATCTGCATTCTTTTGAGGTATGCAACAAACCCAAGGCTGAGTCCGTTGAGATTCACCGGAATGGCATAATCTGCAGTGAATTTGTAAAAATCTGTGCCATAATAATCCTCATGGCCACGTGGCATCGACACCAAATTGTCGAGATAAATCATTTTATCATCAACAAACTGCTTCTGATATGATACCGACAGCCGCAGTCCTTGCCTTTTCATAATTCCCGGAAAATAGAAATAGGAGTACAACGAGATTGCCGAACCGAAATACTCTCTTCCTTTTGGCACAAATTCTCCTGAAAATGTTGCACTGAATCCCCATTTTGGGAATATTGCGGCATTGGCAACCGGACGCATCTGGTAATACCTTACGGCATATGCCACTTGCTGTTTGTTTGCATAACTCCTGGTTTTATTGCTGTAGTAGGCATTGTTGGTATATTTCCACACAACTTGCGGAATCAGGCCGCGTTGCCATCCATGAGAGCTGAAATTCAGAGGGATATAAGCCTGAAGAGTAAGATCCAGCAACGGTTTTCCATCGCAGCTGTCTATAAAGTTTACACTGCTGTCGGAATACTCCACAGAATATTTATGACGCTTGTCCATATTGTAATCGGCCATTACTTTAAACACAGGCAGCAGACCGGAATATTCAAACGAGGCATGGGCGGCGTGAAATCCTTTGTGATACGAATAGCCCAACATTGTTACCGCTGTACCGAGTGTATTCTGTGAATAGGCAGTTGCGCCCAATGCCATCATATCATAAAAATGGTCAAAACTCATGCTCATTATCTTGTCTACATTATAATAGACCGGAGCCCATGAGTGAAACCTGAAAAGATGTGTTCCCTTACGGTATCTTTTTACCTCAAACTCACTCTGCGCTGCATCAGACTCCACCTTTGGAGCATCCGCTACCTCTTTTTGCTCTGCAAAATAGCGGTCTGCCTGGGCCGAAAGAGTGTCGGCAACCATAAAATTATAAGTATTGCAGACTTTTCCACCCTTGACATACGGAGCAGTCTCCCTGTTTCCGGCAGCTCCGTCCATTATGGAGTAGCCCGGCAGAATACCCTCTGTATGCAAATTTGAGTAATAGACCCTATTGCCTGATATGTGGGGGTCATGCGCACCGAACTTTGAATTTACAACTCTTGTCAAAGTCTCCGTATGCGGATCAAATTCATATATATTGTTTACACCGTCTATATCCGACTCAAAATACAATTTGCCATTTGCGGCGCTGAGCGACCTTATTGCTTTTGGCTGCTCTTCAATTACATACTGCCACTCTCCCGGATTTGCAGCATCCATTGAGAACAAGCCCAGACCGCGCTCTGTAACCGCCAATGAATAAATAGTGTCACCAAGCCATACACTCTCTGTAAGCTGACCATTGTATGGAGCTTTGTAACAGGCTGTTTTCTCTGCTGTTGCAGCATTGAGTATAACCAGATTGGAGCCGCCTTGCAAAGGATATTCCACCACACTCAAATAGCTGCCGCAAGCGCTTGCTTTTGGATTATTGTATGAACACTCGTGTGAAAGGCGTATTGTTTTTCGGGTATCGAGGTCGTAACAATACAGATCATTGAAACTCTCTTTTCCCCAACGCACATCGGCAATATTCTCTGTCCAGAAGAGTTTCCGGCCAATTCTCTCCAGATTGCTTGTAGAAGTGGTAAAACTCCTTAAAATTTTCTCCTTTACTTCTCCTTTTTCTTCTTTTTTTACTTCTTCCTCTACAGACCCTCCAAACTCTACCATTACAAGTGCTGTAGGATTGTTGTAACTATATTTTATACATACAACACTATCTTTTCCAACCTCTACCGGCGATTTGTACTCAACATAATATCCGCCCTCTCTGCTCTCCAGCCCATAAAAATCTGTATGAGGCCCTCTATTCTCAAAATCACTTTGCCACATGGCGGCATGCAGTGCCACCCCCTCTGCAAACAGCCCCTTAGGCTCCTTGCCGGCAACTCTTTCAGAAACCGCATTGATCACATTCGGATTATACCAGTTCTTCACATATCCGTCGAGAATCTCTCCGCTATAGAGATAGTTTCCTGATTTCAGCCTTGCCTCTGAATTGAGAACATATCCTAACGCATAGACATTGGGAGTATACTGCTTATATCCGCCAAATCTCCATTTTTTCCAATTTCTATATTCACCCGACAGAAAAGAGGCCCTGTAATACTCCGTAAATGATGCACTTCTGCCCCTGCCGGCATCAGAGAGCTCCGTTTCGGCAATGACAGCATCACCCTCCAGCAGCCACTTTGAAGCATACACACCAACTCCCAAACCTGTAATCTGTTCGCCGAATATCCATCCGAGCGGTTTGAACAGCCCCTTTGTAAAATGGCTCATCTGCCCCACATGCCTGCTTTCATGCACCACAAGCTGCCTCTCCCAATTCTGATAGTAATCTCCCTTAGCCGGTGGTATAGTGTAAAATTCAGCCCTTTTTGGAGCCCACACAACCATTCCGTTACTCACAGTTGTAAATGGATGCAGCACTACCGGTATCGGTTTTGGATTTGCCATGACTCCGGCCATAACTCCTGCGCGTTCACCTTCAAGCAACCGTGCATATCTGTGTGCCAGGGAGTCTGTCCCCTGAGGATAAATGACTTTATAATTTGGAGTTGCTATCTGATTCCACTTTGCCCGGGCAGGGTCTTCGCCCGTAAGGTAGAATTGAGCCTCTACTATATTGGCTGTCAGCAATATAATTATTATTGCAGCCAATGTGCCGATATATATTTTTTTCACAGGATCCATTTACAGCCTCTACTCTGTGCCGAAGAAAATATTAAATAATTGTTAAATAATCGCCCGATCGTTACAAAAATACGAATTGTTTTTTACAAACTCCAAGTAATGAATTATATTTGCCAAAATTATCTTCAAATAATGGATACTATATTTCAAATTTTAACGCTCCTCGGTTCACTCGGTCTGTTTCTTTATGGAATGACATTAATGAGCGAAGCTCTCCAGAAAGTAGCCGGAGACAAATTGAGAAATATCTTGGCTGCGATGACATCAAACTCAGTCTCGCGAGTCCTCACAGGCCTTTTCATTACAGCAGTCATACAATCATCAAGTGCAACCACAGTTATGGTTGTCAGTTTTGTAAACGCAGGTCTGCTCTCTTTGGTTCAATCGATTGGTGTAATTATGGGTGCCAACATAGGTACCACATTCACTGCATGGCTCATCTCTTTGCTTGGTTTTAAAGCCGACATTTCGGCCCTTGCCATTCCGCTGATCGCTTTTGGATTTGCATTCATGATGTGCAAAGCAAAAAAGAAAAAATCAATTGGTGAACTCATTATAGGTTTCTCATTGCTGTTCTTGGGACTCAGCTCCCTTAAAGCATCTGTTCCAGATCTGCAGAACTCACCGGAAGTTCTTGCATTTATACAGAACTGGACAGATATGGGATTCCTCTCCACATTAATTTTCGTGGGCATAGGAACCATCCTTACAATAGTACTCCAGTCTTCAAGTGCAACAATGGCCCTTACACTTGTCATGTGCAGCAACGGCTGGATTCCTTTTGAAATGGGTGCCGCCATGGTTCTTGGAGAGAATATCGGTACAACAATCACAGCAAATATAGCAGCATCCGTTGCCAATGTTTCGGCAAGGCGCGCAGCTATGGCCCACTCGGTATTCAATGTCTTTGGTGTAGTATGGGTACTGGTTCTGTTCCATCCGTTCCTGCTCATTGTATCAAAAATTATTATGGCTCTCGGATTGGACAACCCGCTTGTTGGCGGTGCGTCATCCAATTCCATCCTGTACGCAATATCAATGGTGCACTCCCTCTTCAATATATGCAATACATTGATTCTTGTATGGTTCACCAACCAGATAGCACAACTTGTTACAAAAATCATCAAAAACAAAAAAGAGGAGGAGGTATTCCGTCTCAAACATATTTCAGGCGGTCTGCTGAATACTTCGGAGCTTTCACTCGGCCAGGCAAAAGCTGAGATTGTCCACTATGCACAACTTTGCAAAAGACAATATGTATATGCAAAAGAGGCCCTCAACACTACAGATCCTGCCAAATTCGATGAGCTTTACAAAAAACTTGAACATTACGAGCAAGTTACAGACAGAATAGAATTTGAGATAGCAAAATACCTTAATGATATTGCAGATGGCCAGCTGAGCGAGGAATCCGGACGCAGACTTCAGGCAATGTACAAAATCATCAGCGAACTGGAGAGCGTTGGAGACTCAGGTTTCAACATTGCACGTATCTTGCAACGCCGTAACATCCACAACAAGACATTCGATGAGGCTATGGTCAAAAAGCTCAATTATATGACCGATTTGCTTGAAACAGGCTTTGACGCAATGATTACCAACCTCACTTTGGGCTACGACAAGATTTCAGATATCTCCAATGCCCAGAATGTGGAACAGGATATCAACGAATACAGAAACAATTTGAGAGAAGAGCACTTGCTGAATCTTGAGAACAATGTCTATTCATATCTCACAGGTGTGTACTACATGGACTTGATTTCTGAATATGAGCATGTGGGAGACTTCCTCATAAACATATCGGAGGCAATTATCGAAATCAAATAGCTTTACGCAGTAACTGCTGCAAAAGCATACTCCAAAAGGGCGGCCACAAGGCTGCCTTTTTTGATTTTTACCCGCATCACCTCTTTCGGAGCAATTGGAAAAATAGATGGAGAATGTTAGATACTTAGTAACAAGACTGCTTGCTTCTTTGCATAGCTTTGCAGACCTTGTAGCACCCCGCAGATTCTTGCTGATTTATGGTCGCTCCATAGTTTCTTCCTGCAATATACTATCACCTTTTTGTCCACATTACCCTGGTTAGAACGGCCCATGCTGGGCGTACAAAAAAAGAAGCCATACTATTGTACAGCTTCTTTTTGTCGGGGTACTCCGACTCGAACGGAGGACCCTCTGCTCCCAAAGCAGATGCGCTAACCAACTGCGCCACACCCCGAATACCTTTAAGAACTTGCTTTATTTTGTCATAAAGCGGATGCAAAGGTATGTGTTTTTTTTTATTTTGCAAAAAAAAAATATGCAATATTTCGCCCAAATATCTCAATTTTCGTAAATCTCACCCTTTTTTGCCAACTGCAGCAAGCACTTTTCCTGCCATTCTGGAGATTTCTCTCATGTTTATTGTTCCGCAAATTACTGTTGGAGAACTTTTAACAGGACACAGATAGACAACGGGCAATTTGTCGGCTTTAAGTGCCGGCATCATCTGAGGTTCATTAAAAACATCCACATAAAAAATGGAATAATGAGTCTTGTGCCGCTTTGCCATTATCTCAAAGGCAGGTTCAAGTTCCGTACAAAAACGGTTTGCCGATGATGTTATCACAATCATGCTCGGTGCTGTACCTATATACACAAACTCGTCGGGATGCTCCTCAAAATTATATATTTCATTCAAGAACTGCTGTCGGGTCAATTGATTCAAGTGTTTCATATCCTCCTCCTGTATATTTTTAGCTCACTAATTATCTTAATTTCTAAACATAAACACTTCTCTTTTTTTAAGGTTTAAGGGCCTTGTCCAATATTTAATGCTATCTTTGTAACTGTATCGGTTTTATGGGAGATATAATTTTGCAGAAAATGTTGAAATTTTTTTGGCTTATAGTGTGCGTTGCCTTTATGTCATGTGGCAACAACAGTAACAAATCAGACAAGAAGACTTACAATAAAGTTCAGGACTTTCCCCATGCAGAGGTGCCTGCCTACATACAGGATAAAGATGAAGCACTCCGTTTTCTTGTAAGAAATTTCTGGAAACCATACTTTAAAGCGGCAGAAAAGGATAATTCATTATATAATCTCGACAGCATTAAATTTGAAGAGGCATACGGCAGATATGCCCAGATACTCTACATTGTGGAGACAAGTCTGCACAACCGAGACAAAAAAACTGCAGAAAAGTTCTACAACACCATTTCCAACTCCCAGAAGCAGCTTTTTGCCATTGCAGACTCCCTGTATCTGGCCAATCACAAGGCTCCTCTGAGCAGACTTGTAATGCTCAGCGAAAAGTATCTCTACGACCCCAACTCTCCATGCCTTAACGAAGAGCTCTACATTCCTGCATTGGAGGCAATTCTCAATTTGAACTCTTTTGATTCCACATCAAAGATGTCGTACAAATGGCAATTGGCTCTGGCAAGCATGAACCGTATTGGCACAAAAGCGGCCGACTTCGAATATATCTGCCACAAGGATAACTCCCTTAAAAAGGGCAAACTGTACAATATCAAGGCTGATTACCTTCTTTTATATTTCAATAATCCCGATTGTAACGCCTGTCGGGGCCAACAAGGTATTCTTCTTTCAGACCCTGCCTTTGTAAAACTCTTTGAAGAGGGTAAAATAAAAGTGCTCTCAATGTATATCGACGAGCAGACATCCCTTTGGGAAAAGCACCGCCACGAGGCTCCCCAATCGCCGAACTGGATTTACGCACGAGATCCGCATCTTGTACTGCGCAACAACGAGCTCTATGGCATAAGGGCCATTCCAAGCATGTACCTGCTCGACAAAGAGAAGAGTGTGATTCTAAAAGATGCAACTGCCGAAAAAGTTATAGGGTATTTCAGGAATTTTTAAGAGTCCAAAGCCAGACATAATAAAATCCAATATAATATGACCTCTCTAAAATGCTATACCAATAGAATTATCGTTGCAATTCTATTATTGATATTAATTCCTGCATCGTTGAATGCAGCATTAAATTCCCAAAATACCGGAAAATACAAATATCCTTCCCGGGAGAAAATCGACCGCATGGTTGATTCTGTTTTCCGCAAACTCTCCACAAGGGAGAAGATTGCCCAGATCATGATTATAGATTTCACCTCGGCAGATAAGGACAGCATGAAGAGAATCCAGAACAGGCTTGTTAAAAAGGAGAAGATCGGCGGCGTAATTCCACTTGGAGAGGCCTCATTCGAGGGAGCAATCAACAGACTGAATCAGTTGAACAGACTGGCAAAAATACCCATGCTGATAACTCTTGATGCTGAATGGGGTGTAAGTATGAGATGGAGCGGAGTGCCGGAGTTCCAGAACTTCATGCAGATAGGAGCTTTACAGTCG
The DNA here is from genome assembly GCA_045588775.1 of Candidatus Egerieisoma sp. GTDB lineage: Bacteria > Bacteroidota > Bacteroidia > Bacteroidales > UBA932 > Egerieousia. The sequence goes on from JAZNEW010000019.1 coordinate 40,398, forward strand.
GATTCATTGGTATATGAGATTGGCAAGGCGATTGCGGATGAGTGCAGAGCCTTGAAAATACAGGTCAATTACTCTCCTGTTGCCGATATAAACAATAACCCAAAAAAATTTATAGTAAACCAAAGGACATTTGGAGAGGATAAGGAGAAGGTTGCACAGTTTTGTATTGCAATGCTGCAAGGATTGAGGGATGGTGGAGTTGCCGGCTCTGCAAAACACTTCCCCGGACATGGAGAGACAGATGTAGACAGTCATCTTGCCCTGCCATTGCTTCCATTTGAGGCCAACAGGCTCGACACATTGGAACTCTATCCTTTCAAACACCTCATTGCCGAGGGTGTGGATATGGTAATGGTGGGACATTTGAATGTTCCCGCTCTGGATCCGACAGGAGCGCCATCGTCGATTTCAAAACCCATCGTAACCGGCCTGCTGAAGGAGAAACTGGGTTACAAAGGGATTATTATTACAGATGCCCTCAATATGTACGGAGTCTCAAGAGACAGCGGTCTGGAGAAAAAGGATATTCCTTTGGCAGCTTACAAAGCCGGTGTTGATGTGCTTCTTATGCCCGAAGATGTGGAGCAGTCGATTACAGTTATCCAGAATGCACTCGAAAAAGGAGAGATCACAATGGAGAGTCTGGATATGCGTGTAAAGAAAATGCTCTCTCTCAAAGCCCGTCTGGGAGTCTTTGACAAGGGTTACAATCCAATTGCCAATGCAGATTCCCTAAACAAGTACCTTGATGCCAAACTCAGTCTGATTGACAAAGTTTCGAAAGAGACAATGACTGTGGTTTTTAACGACAACTCAACAGGATACGGGCTCCCTGTTTCATTTGAAGGCAAGAGAGTAGCTTATGTCGGTTATAAAAATCCGCAACTGGGTCATGAATTCGGCGTTATTGCCAACAGATATGGTCAGGTAGATACTATCCTACTTGGAGATAATGCCACATTGAAGGAGCTGGAACAGGCAAGGGAGAGGCTCAAGAATCACGACCTTATAATTATGGGATTCAACAAGACAATCCCTACAGCATTCAGGAACTTTGGATTAGTTGATCAGGAGGTTGAATTCATAACAGAATGGGCTGCCAGCCAACCTATGATTGCAGTCTATTTGGGTTCGCCTTATGCGCTCACCCGTATCCCGGGACATATGAATTTTACCGCCTATATTGTTGGCTACACACCTATCAAACCTAACAATTTTGCTGCTGCCCAGCTTGTATTTGGAGGCATCCCTGCCAAAGGAGTCCTTCCTGTAACCTCAGCATCTTTCAATTTGGGGGAATCGGTGATAATTCCAGATAGATATCGCGAGGAGTATATCCATCCTCTCGGTTCAGAAGAGGACTCATTGTGTCAGGTTGTTTATGATATGAAGGAGAAGAGTGCCGCACTTACCCTCCTGCCTCAGGTTGCAGAGATAATGGCAAGTGGCAAAATAAGATTGACAGACTCTTTGGCAGCTGCCTTGTCGGATTATAAATCAGCAGAAAGCAGAGCTTATCTCAAAGAGCTTCTCAACAGATACAGAAGCTGCTTCTCCATTACAGACACCGCCACCAAGATGTTTGAATCTATTGGCATGAGGTTTACACACATCTGCGGAGATAGTGTTACCACAACAGGGTACGACTATAACAAATATCTCTTTACCCTCAATAACGGCGGCAAATACGCCGGCAAACAGGTTATCTCACCCGAAGCAGCAAAACTAATTTTGAAATATTTGTAATCCTACGCCAAAAACCCAAAGCTCCCCATCTACGGAAAATGGGTGAATCTTTGGGAAATATAAATCATACAGAGGTGGAGCTCATCCCCATAAACAAAAAAAGGAAGCCTTACGACTTCCTTTCTGCGGTGAGAGGGGGATTCGAACCCCCGGTACGGTTACCCGTACGTCAGTTTAGCAAACTGGTGGTTTCAGCCACTCACCCATCTCACCTTTCCGCCCAATGGGT